>NZ_JBCGVL010000004.1:0-456722 GCF_047310725.1 Bacteroides sp. 90-K9/2 | reverse complement strand
AACGCTCGGATCCTCCGTATTACCGCGGCTGCTGGCACGGAGTTAGCCGATCCTTATTCATATGGTACATACAAAATTCCACACGTGGAATACTTTATTCCCATATAAAAGAAGTTTACAACCCATAGGGCAGTCATCCTTCACGCTACTTGGCTGGTTCAGACTTACGTCCATTGACCAATATTCCTCACTGCTGCCTCCCGTAGGAGTTTGGACCGTGTCTCAGTTCCAATGTGGGGGACCTTCCTCTCAGAACCCCTATCCATCGTAGTCTTGGTGGGCCGTTACCCCGCCAACAAACTAATGGAACGCATCCCCATCGATAACCGAAATTCTTTAATATCAATCTCATGCGGGATTGATATACCATCGGATATTAATCTTTCTTTCGAAAGGCTATCCCCGAGTTATCGGCAGGTTGGATACGTGTTACTCACCCGTGCGCCGGTCGCCATCTTCACTTTGCAAGCAAAGTGAAATGCTGCCCCTCGACTTGCATGTGTTAAGCCTGTAGCTAGCGTTCATCCTGAGCCAGGATCAAACTCTTCATTGTAAAAGTATTTTTTATCATCAGTTAAGATGATTATTTGCTCTGTTCAGGACGCCGTAATTTTATTGACCTTATTCAAATACCTGTTAGTCTTAATTGTATCGCTACTTCATAAGACAAGTATTGACGGTTCTATTTTTACTTGTACTACTTGTATTGTTTATCAATATTTCAAAGAACTAACGTGGCTTCCGCCGCGCCTGCTTTCTTTTCGAAAGCGGATGCAAAGATAAGGACTTTTTCAGATAACTTCCAAACTTTTTTCAAAGTTTTTTGTTTTTATTTTCTGTGGCCTTCATCTTATAGCAGAATGTCAATCATTAGGCTCTGTCTCTCTAGCAAAGCGGGTGCAAAAGTAGACAAGTTATCAATAACTTCCAAATATATCTGACTATTTTTTCTAATTATTTTCGGGTATTCATCCTAACTTACTGAATCATAACGATGTTGTAGAATATATTTTTCTTCATATATGTTGCATATATATGAAAACAGGCAGGAAAGGACACCTTATTATATTACATACGCGCGTATAGAGCAAATAGCAAAAAGATATTCGCAAAGAGAAGGTAAAAAGAGAAGTACTCTTAAAGAAACAAACTAAAAAATAGATTTCTACAGGACAAGAACACATAAAAAAGTGAGAATAGTTATCCGTTATCACTCTACTTTTGTTTATAATTCACTCCTACTAATCAATAAATAAATTACTATCCTAATTTCAGCATACAGGTGTCTTTCTTTATAAGACATACCACTTCATAGGCTTTCTTCTTATGTTCAATATTCATTTGCTTAGTAGTTGGCAAGGGCTCACTGCAGTGAACAAATAAGCTATCAGATGTAAACAAATAAGCTAACGATAGTAAACAAATTCGTTCACTGCAGTGAGCTGTTAAAAGACATTAGGGCTTATCAGAAGAATCACGAGGGATAAACATCTATTATATAAGACATTGACGTCTATTGTATAGGAGAGTATAGGATAAAAGCGAATAGACAAGACACTTATTATAAACTGTTTAAGATAGAATCAGGACGAGACAGGGTGAGGGTAAAAAGTTACCCTCACCCTACTACCGCACTTACCCTCACACGTTGTAACCACGATGAATAAAGGGATTGAGCGAAGGTGTGAGGGTGTGAGGGTAAAAGTGATACAAAAATTTAGTTGAAATGAAATATTAAAAGCATCCATGTTCTATTAAAAAAGAAGGAGCTGCACAATGCAATGCATTCTTTCTGTTAAAACCTCCGGGATACTCAAACAAAAAGAACCTCCGTCTGTTACATTAGCGATTTAAACATAGTAACCTAAACTTTAAAATTATGGCTAGAGAAAGTGTAAAAATCCTACAAGGTAAATTAGATGTAGAAAGTTTAATTTCACAGTTGAACGCAGCATTGGCTGAAGAGTGGTTGGCATATTACCAATATTGGGTAGGTGCATTAGTAGTGGAAGGCGCCATGCGTGCCGACGTACAAGGTGAGTTCGAGGAACATGCCGAAGAAGAACGTAGACATGCACAGTTGCTTGCCGACCGTATCATCGAGCTGGAAGGGGTTCCGGTACTTGATCCGAAACAATGGTTCGAACTGGCAAGATGCAAATATGATGCTCCGCAAGGCTTCGATTCAGTCAGTTTGCTGAAGGATAATATTGCTTCCGAACGCTGTGCCATTCTCCGTTATCAGGAAATTGCCGACTTTACTAACGGGAAAGATTTCACCACTTGTGATATCGCCAAACATATTCTTGCCGAAGAGGAAGAACATGAACAAGATTTACAAGATTATCTGACTGACATTGCCAGAATGAAGAAATCATTTCTCGAAAAGTAAATTCTAATTTAATAATGATTAGGTGAGAGAGGGTGCGTCCGAAATACAGGATATGCCCTCTTTTATGTAATAGTGCGATAAAAACCAAACTATTTTCAAACAAATCAAGAAGAAATCTTTCTTTTTTCGTATTTTTGTCCCAATATGCATGTTTAATCCAAGTAGATAACAACATCAACGAAAAGGAATGAAAGTAATTGATTTAATAAATAACAGTAAAGGTACAGCTTTTTCTTTCGAGATTCTCCCTCCTTTGAAGGGAACCGGAATCGAAAAGCTCTATCAGACAATCGACACTCTTCGAGAATTTGATCCGAAATATATCAATATCACCACGCATCGCAGCGAATATGTCTACAAAGATCTCGGCAACGGGCTCTTTCAGAGAAACCGCCTGAGAAGACGTCCGGGAACAGTTGCCGTAGCGGCAGCCATTCAGAATAAATATAATATTACTGTGGTTCCTCATATCCTGTGCAGTGGTTTCACACGTGAGGAAACCGAATATGTATTGCTGGATTTGCAATTTCTGAATATCACTGATTTGCTGGTACTTCGTGGGGACAAGGCTAAACATGAATCGGTCTTTACTCCCGAAGGAGACGGATATCATCATGCGATTGAATTGCAGGAGCAGATTAATAATTTCAATAAGGGAATCTTCGTTGACGGTTCAGAAATGAAAGTCACCGCCAGTCCTTTCTCGTATGGCGTGGCGTGTTATCCGGAAAAGCATGAAGAATCTCCTAACATAGAGACAGATCTTTACTGGCTGAAAAAGAAGGTAGAAGCTGGTGCAGAGTATGCTGTAACACAATTATTCTACGATAATAAGAAATATTTCGATTTTGTGGAGCAGGCTAAGGCAGCAGGTATCAACATACCTATCATTCCGGGAATCAAGCCTTTCAAGAAAATCTCCCAACTAAGCATGGTCCCCAAAACATTCAAGGTGGATTTGCCGGAAGCTCTGGTGAAAGAAGCATTGAAATGCAAGAATGACGCGGAAGCCGAACAGGTGGGTGTTGAATGGTGCGTGGCTCAATGCAAGGAGTTGATGGAACATGGGGTTCCGAGCATCCATTTCTACTCCATCGGAGCAGTAGACAGTATCAAGGAAGTAGCCAAAATCATTTATTGATATGTTTTTCAAAGACGTAATCGGACAAGAAGAAATCAAGCAACGACTCATTCAGGAAGTGAACGAGGGGCGTATTCCACATGCCCAACTCATTTGCGGTCCCGAGGGAGTTGGTAAAATGCCATTGGCTATCGCATACGCACGCTACATCAGTTGCACCAATCGGGGCGAGGAAGATGCTTGCGGTGTCTGTCCGTCTTGTGTGAAATTCAATAAGCTGGTACATCCGGATGTGCATTTCGTATTCCCCATCGTGAAAAGTGCGAAAGGCAAGAAAGAAGTGTGTGATGATTATATTGCCGATTGGCGGCCATTCGTTATCAACCATCCTTATTTCAACCTCAACCATTGGTTAAGTGAAATGGACGCAGAGAACTCTCAAGCGCTGATTTATGCCAAAGAGAGCGATGAGATCCTGAAGAAGCTCAGTCTGAAATCCAGTGAGGGTGGATTCAAGATTACGATTGTATGGTTGCCGGAGAAAATGCACCCGGTATGCGCCAATAAGTTGCTGAAACTGCTTGAGGAGCCACCCGAAAAGACGATTTTTCTATTGGTTTCCGAAGCTCCGGACATGATTCTGCCTACCATCTTGAGCCGTACTCAACGTATGAATGTGCGGAAAATTGACGAAGCCAGCATCGACCGGGTATTGCAGAGTAAATATCATGTTCAGCCTGCGGATAGCATCTCGATTGCCCATCTGGCAAACGGAAATTTCGTCAAGGCACTCGAAACGATTCATCTGAATGAGGAGAATCAGTTATTCTTCGAGCTCTTTGTCAACCTGATGCGCTTATCCTATCAACGGAAAATAAAGGAGATGAAGATGTGGAGTGAACAGGTGGCCAGCATGGGACGCGAACGCCAGAAAAACTTTCTGGAATATTGCCAACGTATGATCCGCGAAAACTTTATCTTCAACCTGCACCAGCGCGATCTGACGTATATGACTATTAACGAACAGAATTTTGCAACCCGCTTTGCACCTTTTGTCAACGAACGTAATGTGATGGGTATCATGGACGAATTAAGCGAAGCGCAACTACATATAGAACAAAATGTAAATGCTAAAATGGTATTTTTCGACTTCTCACTGAAGATGATCGTACTGTTGAAGCAATAATAAATATATAACTTATGGAATATAAACTTCATAATGGGAGCGGTGGCCTTTGCTGCAAAGGATGTTCCCGACAAGATAAAAAACTGAATACCTACGACTGGCTGGCTGACATACCGGGCAATGCGGAGGAGAGTGACATGGTAGAAGTGCAATTCAAGAATACCCGGAAGGGATATTTTCGGAACAGCAACAAGATCAAACTGGAAAAAGGAGATATAGTTGCCGTAGAAGCTGCTCCGGGCCATGACATCGGAGTAGTTACATTAACCGGCCGGCTTGTTCCCCTGCAAATGAAGAAAGCAAACTTCAAGGCAGATACGGAAATCAAACGTGTTTACCGGAAAGCCAAACCAGTGGATATGGAGAAGTTCAACGAAGCCAAAGCCAAAGAACACGCTACCATGATCCGCGCACGCCAAATTGCATTGAACCTCAATCTGGATATGAAAATCGGTGACGTGGAGTATCAGGGAGATGGTAATAAGGCTATCTTCTACTACATCGCCGATGAACGGGTAGACTTCCGTCAGTTAATCAAAGTATTGGCCGAAGCTTTCCGTGTACGTATCGAGATGAAACAAATCGGTGCCCGTCAGGAAGCCGGACGTATCGGCGGAATTGGCCCTTGCGGACGCGAACTGTGTTGTGCCACATGGATGACAAGTTTTGTTTCTGTGTCTACCAGTGCCGCCCGTTTTCAGGACATCTCACTAAATCCGCAAAAACTTGCCGGACAGTGTGCTAAACTGAAATGTTGCCTGAACTATGAAGTAGACTGTTATGTAGAAGCGCAAAAACGACTTCCTTCGAGAGAGATAGAGTTGGAAACAAAAGATGGTACTTTCTATTTCTTCAAAGCAGATATTCTAAGCAATCAGGTTTCTTACTCTACGGATAAGAACTTCCCCGCCAATCTGGTTACAATCAGCGGCAAACGCGCTTTTGAAGTCATCTCCATGAATAAAAAAGGGATGAAACCGGACAGCTTGATCGAGGAAGAAAAGAAACCGGAACCGAAGAAACCGGTTGACTTGCTGGAACAGGAAAGCGTTACCCGCTTTGACCGTAGCCGGAATAATAAAGATGGCGGCAATAACGCTAACCGGAACAATAAAAAGAAGAAGAAAGGAAACAATAACAATAATAACGGTAACCGCCCGCAACAACAAACGGAAGGTGGAAATCGTCCGCAACAACCTCAACGGGAGAATGAAAACCGCCCGCAGCCGTCAGAAAACGGCAACAGAGGGGAAAGGGACAATCGACCGAGAAATAACAATAACAACCGGAACAGAGGACAGAACCAGGGACGGAATAACGAAAACAGACGTCCGGAAAGGGGACAGAACCAAGAACGCCCACAAGGACAAGAGCGCCCCAGTCAAGAACGTCCGCAAGGTCAGGAACGCCCGCAACAACAAGACCGCCAACGGGAGCAGCAAGGACAGGAACGTCAAGAACGTCGTCCTAATCTGGAGCGTCCTTCCAAACCGGAAAGAAATCAGAATCAGGAGAAACTGCCAAATAATGAAAAGTCTACTCAAGAATAGTTTATTTATTCTATTCAGTGCTTGCTTACTGACAGCCTGCAATGATAATACGGTGTATCACTCCTATCAATCCCTCCCTGACGAGGGATGGGAAAAGAGTGATACACTCTCTTTTCAAATATCCATAACCGACAGTATTCCCACTACCCTCCGGCTTTTTGCAGAAGTCCGCAACAGAATAGAGTATCCTTATCATGACCTCCACTTATTTATCAGTCAGAATCTACAGGATTCTACGGTATGGCGCACTGACACAATCGCTTTCAGCTTGGCTGATTCTGAAGGAAAATGGACTGGACATGGATGGGGAAGCATTTACCAATCGGAAACTTTTTTTAAATCTCTCCTCCCCTTGCATTCCGGCAACTATACTATCAAAGTGATAAACGGAATGAAAGATGAAAAACTACAAGGATTGAGCGATATAGGCATCCGCATTGAAAAACAGTAAAAGGTAAAAGTTAAAGCCTTCTGCCACGGCCTGCATCAATCCGCAGGAAAATAAACAGCAATATCGTAAATCCCCATAAAGAAGAGCCTCCATAACTAAAGAAAGGTAATGGAATACCAATAACCGGAGTCAAGCCCAGCACCATACCGACATTGATAAACAAGTGGAAAAGGAAAATACTGACGACCGAATATCCATAAACCCGGCCAAAATTCGAAGTCTGCCGTTCGGACAAGAAGATTAATCGCAAAATCAAAATAAGGAATGCCAACAGGACAGCAGCCGAACCAACAAAACCTTGCTCTTCACCTACTGTACAGAAGATAAAGTCGGTATCCTGTTCAGGCACATACTTTAACTTCGTTTGCGTACCATTCAGGAACCCTTTTCCTGTTAATCCACCGGAACCGATGGCAATCTTAGATTGGTTCACATTATATCCGGCACCGGTCAAATCTTCTTCCAAACCAAGCACTACTTTAATACGGACTTGCTGATGAGGTTCCAGCACATTGTCAAATACATAATTACTAGAATACAGGAACCCGACAGAACCGATTGCAAACAGAGCAATCAGGAAATAAGTACGTTGCCGCTCACTTAATGCCAGATAAATCAGATAGCCTATCATTACAGCACAAAGCCCCCATTGCACCCAAACCAGACTAAAGTGCACCCAATATTCCGATATTAAATAGGTAATCAGCAATATGATCAAACTTCCACCAATGATATTGCGGGTAGCAGCCCATTTCTTGCGATATACCCATACCATGCCACCGGCAAATAATAGAATCAACAGCAATACGATAAATTCTCCCAGCGGCGTAGGAGTATCGGCAATAAATACTTCATCAAAACGGATGCCGACCACAAAGTAGATTACCGCGCATACGCCTGCAAAGAGCACTACCCCCGGCATTCCTTCACGATAAAGAACCAGAAAAAAGGCGAGATAAACCAATGCGGAACCCGTCTCCCGCTGACCGATAATCAATAACATCGGAAGCAGAATGATAAATCCCAAGATAAAGGCACACTTTTCTTTTTTGATGCTGAATGAATAAGAGTTCATGTATTTGGCCAAAGCCAAGGCTGTGGCAAACTTGGCAAATTCGGCAGGTTGCAAGCTAACCGGCCCCATCACCAGCCAAGAGCGTGAACCCTTTGTGTCCGGCGCTATGAAGATGGTAACGATGAGCAAGAGAATCATTCCTACATATATAATGTACGCGAACATATCATACATACGGTCTTCCAGCATCAACAACACAAATCCGAGCCCGAAGGAACAGATAATCCACACAAACTGTTTACCGGCACGGGTCGAAAAATCCAGAAAATCACGTTCACCATAGTCGTAACTGGCTCCGCAAACGCTGAACCATCCACCAACAATCAGGAGCAGGTAAATAAAAATCGTTACCCAGTCCAGTGATTTCCACAAACTATCGTTCCTCGTTACCATACAATATCACTCTGTTACTAATTTCTTCCGCTCTTAATTCATTTTCCGGTGATAACTTCCCGTTTATATATTGTTCCATCATCAACGCACCAACAGGCACTCCATAAGTAGCTCCCCACCCACCGTTCTCCACATAGACGGCAATAGCTATCTTGGGTTTATTCATAGGTGCAAAACCCATAAATACCGAGTGGTCGTGCCCACGATTCTGTGCAGTACCTGTTTTACCACAGGCCTCCAACCCCGGAACCATTACGGACAGCATACGGCAGGTACCACCGGTGGCTGCGCCACGCATCCCTTCTACTACTGATTCATAATGCCTCTTCTCAATAGTGGTATAACGCGGTACACGATAGATGCTATCCAACTGGTTATCCTGGATTTCCTTTACAATATGCGGTGTCACGAAATATCCTCTGTTGGCAATCGTCGCCCCCAAGTTAGCAATCTGAAGAGGAGTGGACAGAATTTCTCCCTGTCCGATAGAGATACTGATTACGGTTAATCCGTTCCAATGTCCGCGATAAGCTTTATCGTAGAACTGTGCATTCGGAATCAAACCACGTTTTTCTCCCGGCAAATCGACTCCCAGTTTGTAGCCGAATCCCTGCGAAACCATGTGATCTTTCCAGACCGTTATGGCATTTTGCGGTGAACCGTATTTACGATCGCCGAACATACGAAACAGTCCCCAACAGAAATAGGAGTTGCACGAAGTGGCAATGGCAGGAATCAGAGGCAAGGGAGAACCATGAGCGTGGCAACCTACTGTCAATCTTCCGTAATGGAATCCATGCGAGCAAGGGAATGCCGGACTTTGTTCGGTAATAATTCCTTCTTGCAAGAAGGTCAGTCCCTGCGCTGTTTTAAAAGTAGATCCCGGAGGATACACTCCCATCAAGGCACGATTCAGAAGTGGTTTCGTCATATCACGTTGCAAAGCCAGATGATTCTTTCCACGCTGACGGCCAATCATCAAGTGCGGATCGTAATTGGGAGAGGATACCAGACAAAGGATTTCCCCGGTTTCCGGTTCGATAGCTACAACACTTCCGATTTTATTCTTTAATAAACGCTCGCCCAGCATCTGCAAGTCAATATCCAGGCTCAATGTCAGATTCTTACCGGGAACGGAAGGACGGTCATATTCGCCATCCATATAATGCCCCTGGATACGGCCATGTGCATCACGAAGCAGAATTTCAATTCCTTTCTCGCCACGAAGATATTTTTCATACGATTTTTCAACTCCCAGTTTGCCGACATAGTCACCACGAATGTAGTATCCTTCTTCATCAGCCTCCATTTCTTTTGCGGAGACTTCTCCAATATCTCCTAAAGCATGAGCGGCAGCGTTGTAGGTATACTGGCGAATGGTACGCCGTTGAATATAAAAGCCACGGAACTTAAATAGTTTTTCCTGAAAGACACCACATTCCTCTGCCGAAAGTTGCGACATAAACAACTGGTTGGTATAGCGGGAATATCCCGGATTACGGCGACGGTCTTTCATGTCGCTCATAATTTTCAGGAACTGCGAACGGGTGATATTCAGCGATTGGCATAAATCGAGGGTATCGAGATTCTCGACTTCCTTCGGCACAATTGTTATGTCATAGGCCGGCTGGTTGAATACCAGCAGTTTGCCGGTCCGGTCGTAAATAGCACCGCGTGAAGGATACTGGATTTTATTCAGAAAAGCGTTACTGTCAGCATTCTTTTTGTAGTCATCAGTCATGATCTGCAATACAAAAAGACGTATCAGATAAATCAGAACAATGGAGAGAGCAATACCTCCGATTACAAATTTGCGCTTCTCTAAGATATAATCTTTTGCCATCGTTACCTCTTAATCCCTTCTATAGCTATGATACAGGTTACAGTCAGAACAGTGCAAAGGAGCACTCGCAACAATAACAGCCAAATGCTGGTGAATGAGAAGAACTCGATGGAGAGTAATGCCAGACTGTGCACAAAAACACTTGCAGTAGTATATTTTAGAAAAGGACTGATTCCCATCGTCTTGAAAGAGGGAATGAGGCTGTCCGGATTATCACGGGGCATGAACAGACGAAGCAAAGAGGGTCGGAGAAAAGCAAGCAACACGGCAGCCGCTGCATTCATTCCCGGAGTATCGGAAAAGATATCAATGGTCAGTCCGAAGAAGAAAGCCCACAGCATCAGTTCATTGCGGGAAGTGCCGGAGCTGAACTTCAGAATAAAGTAGATATAGAGAAAAGGAGTTGCGTATCCGGCAATATGCACATTATTCAGAATCAGTACCTGAAGAAGCACCAAGCCGATAAACCATCCGATTCTATGTATATAAGTAATTATCATTCTTGCGTCACCTTGTTTTCAAGTTTCTTCTGTTCTTCCTGTCCCGTCCGGGCTATCACGCGAACATCACTCAACTTACCGAAATCAGTAGCCAGCTTAATCTTCAACAGATAGGAAAGTCCGTCATTAGAATCGGACATATCATCCACCGTTCCCACCATGACACCTTCCGGAAAGACAGTCGAGAAACCGCTGGTGACGACCGTATCTCCCAAATTAAACTCTGCATGACGAGGCAGGTCTTTCAGATAAGCATAGCGCGAATCTCCATGTTCCCACTTCAGGTAGCCGAAGTAATCGCTACCGACAATCTTACAACTGATATTCGACTTGCTGTTCAGTACCGAAATCACCACCGAATAAGAAGGGGATGTTTCATAAACAATCCCTACAATTCCATTACCGTCCACCACTCCCATTTCGGAGCGAATGCCGGAAGAAGAACCTTTATCAAGTGTGATATAATTATCAACGAGATTCAAGCTATTCTTTATCACATGAGCCTTGAACAGCTCATAATCCGTTTGCGACACCTGCCGAATACTTTTGATAGTCAGAGAATCAAGCTGACGCTCTCTCAATGCTTTCTCCAGATTAGTAATCTGTTGTTCGAGCACCATGTTCCGGTCCATCAGGTCTTCATTGACCGATTTCAGATGAAAATAAGAGGAAACTCCTCCCGAAACTTCATAAACTGCCCCCACAACCGTATTGGCAGAAGTGAAGAATGCACTCTGCTGATAACGGTTGAACCGAAATAACAAAACAAAACTGGCTACCTCCAATACGATGAAGAGGAACCAGTAATTGTATTTCAGAAGGAAGTTTAATAAATTCCTCATTCCCGGTTTATCTCATTAAGAAAGAGAAACGGTCTACGTTCTTTAATGCCACACCTGTACCTTTGGCGACTGCGTGCAAAGGATCTTCCGCAATATGGAAAGGAATGTTGATCTTGTCGGTCAAACGCTTATCCAGTCCACGAAGCAATGCACCACCTCCGGAGAGATAGATACCATTGTGCACAATATCAGCATACAGTTCAGGAGGCGTATTTTCCAATGCACTCAAGATAGCAGTTTCAATCTTTGAAATAGATTTCTCCAGACAGTGAGCTACTTCCTGATAGCATACAGGCACTTCCATTGGAAGAGCTGTGATACGGTTCGGACCATGAACGATATAATCTTCCGGAGCATCTTCACCCAGTTCGGTTAAAGCAGCACCCACATTGATCTTGATACGTTCTGCCATACGCTCGCTGACTTTCACATTGTGCTGACGGCTCATGTATTCGCGAATATCTTCTGTCAGGTCATCACCGGCAGTACGAATGGAGTTGTTGGAAACGATACCTCCCAAAGAGATAACGGCAATTTCCGTAGAACCACCACCTATATCGACAATCATGTTTCCTTCCGGAGCTTCTACGTCGATGCCGATACCGATTGCCGCAGCCATCGGTTCAAAAATCAAATAGACATCACGGCCACCGGCATGTTCCGCAGAGTCGCGAACAGCACGGAGTTCGACTTCCGTACTTCCCGAAGGAACGCCAATCACCATGCGAAGAGAAGGTGAAAACAAATGGTTGCGAGTATTCACCTGCTTTATCAAACCGCGCATCATCTGCTCGCAAGCATAAAAGTCGGCAATCACTCCATCTCTCAACGGACGGATAGTACGTATGTTTTCGTGGGTTTTTTCATGCATCAACTTCGCCTTTTCCCCCACGGCAATCATCTTTTCTGTACGGCGATCCAAAGCAACGACTGACGGCTCATCCACCACGATTTTCCCATTCGTGATGATAATGGTATTGGCTGTGCCCAAGTCCATTGCGATCTCTTGTGTAAAAGAAAATAATCCCATTCTTGAATAATTTATTAAAGTGGAGTATTAAGTTTAAGTATTATAACTGTGCAGTGCAAGTTAACACTAAAAACTTAATACTTATTTTTTTAGTGTTTAAAATGACGGATACCGGTAGTCACCATCGCCATACCATGCTCATTGCAATAAGCAAAGGATAAATCGTCTTTTACCGAACCTCCCGGTTGGATAACAGCCGTAATACCTTCTTTATCTGCAATTTCCACACAGTCGGGGAACGGGAAGAAAGCATCGGAAGCCATCACTGCACCATTCAGATCAAAACCGAATGATTTGGCCTTTTCAATTGCTTGCTTCAATGCGTCTACACGCGAAGTCTGTCCTACACCGCTTGCAAGAAGTTGCTTATCTTTTGCCAATACGATGGCATTAGACTTGCTGTTCTTTACAATTTTATTGGCAAACAACATATCTTCTACTTCTTCCGGAGTAGGAGCTTTGTCTGTCACGGTTTTCAGGTCAGCTACCGTTTCAATATTAGTATCTTTATCCTGCACCAATACGCCATTCAGTAAAGCACGGAATTGCTTTTTAGGCAATTTGGCTTCTTTACGAACGAGGATGATGCGGTTCTTTTTCTGTCCCAGGATTTCGAGTGCATCCACATCATAATCCGGTGCGATAATCACTTCGAAGAAAATCTTGTTGATTTCTTCCGCTGCTTCTTTGTCAATGACGCCATTCGTAATCAATACACCTCCGAAAGCAGAAACCGGATCACCGGCCAATGCGTCTTTCCAAGCATCCAGAACAGTAGTGCGGGAAGCCAGTCCACAAGCATTGTTATGTTTCAGGATAGCGAAAGTGAGGTCGTCGAATTCGTCAATCAGGTCAACGGCAGCATTGATATCGAGAAGATTGTTATAAGAGATTTCTTTTCCGTGAATCTGGTCGAACATCGCTTCCAGATTTCCGTAGAAATAACCTTTCTGATGTGGGTTCTCACCGTAACGAAGTTGCTTCTGGCTATTTACCGAGCAACGGAAAGCAGAGCCTTCGCCGGCATCGAAATAGTTGAAAATAGCCGAATCGTAATGAGAAGAAACGGCAAATGCTTCTTTTGCCATCCAACGGCGTTCTTCGAGTGAAGAAGTAGCACCGTGCTCCATCAACATATCCAGCAATGGTTTGTATTGAGCTTGAGAAGCCACAATGATTACATCGTTGTAGTTCTTGGCTGCGGCACGAATCAGAGAGATTCCGCCTATATCGATTTTTTCAATAATATCTGCTTCAGATGCACCGGAAGCTACCGTAGCTTCAAACGGATACAAATCAACAATCACCAGATCTATCTCGGGGATTTCATACTTCTCAATCTGTTGCATATCCTGCTCCAAGCCGCGACGGCAAAGGATACCTCCGAATATTTTCGGATGTAATGTCTTTACTCTACCACCGAGAATAGAAGGATAAGTGGTCAAATCTTCCACTGCCTTGCAAGGATATCCCAATGATTCAATAAACTGACGAGTTCCGCCTGTCGACAAAAACTCTACTCCCTCTTCATGAAGTTTGGTAATAATTTCGTCCAAACCTTCTTTATGGTATACAGATACCAATGCAGTTTTTATTTTTTTAGACTCTGACATTGAATTGCTTATTAAGTATTTGGTGTGCAAAGTTACGAAATATTGTTTATCGTACGTAATAAATAAGGTGTGAATTAATAAAAAAAAGCGTTGACCCTCCTCAATGGAAAATCAACGCCTCTTCGCAGATGTGTTCTCTATTCAAAATCTATTACCAGATAGACACTCGTTTATCCTTAGGTACAAACATCGGATCCTGCTCGGTAATTTTGAATGCTTCATACCAATTTTCGATATGAGGAAGAGCACCGTCCACACGCCATTTTCCTAATGAGTGAGGATCGAGTTTAGTTAACCGGAGAATTTCTTCAGGACGGATATTTCCTGCCCACACATTAGCATAAGCAAGAAAGAAACGTTGTTCCGGAGTAAATCCGTCAACAATTTCCAATGGTGCAGCTTCTGTTGCTTTCTTGAAAGCCTGGAAAGAAACCTGCAAACCTCCGTGGTCGGCGATGTTCTCTCCCAATGTCAGGCTACCGTTTCCGTGTACGCCCGGAGCCACTTCAATGCTGTCAAAGAAGTTCACCATTACTTGGGCACGTTCTTCGAACTTTTTAGCATCTTCTTCCGTCCACCAGTCTTTCAGGTTTCCGTCTTTGTCATATTGACGTCCCTGATCGTCAAATCCATGAGTCATCTCATGGCCGATGACCACGCCAATTGCACCGTAGTTCATAGCATCGTCCGCATTCATATCGAAGAACGGAGGTTGCAGGATGGCTGCCGGGAAGCAGATTTCATTGGTAGTCGGGTTATAATAAGCGTTCACAGTCTGAGGAGTCATCAACCATTCATCCTTGTCTACCGGTTTGCCGGCTTTAGCAATCATTTCGTTGTAATCCCATTGGTTCGCACGTTCAATATTTGCCCAGTAAGAATCATTTTTGATCTCCAGTGCAGAGTAATCTTTCCATTTATCAGGATAACCGATTTTTACATGGAAGGTAGCCAGTTTCTCCAACGCTTTTTCTTTGGTCGGTTCGCTCATCCATTCCAAACCTTTGATGCGTTCACCCAAAGAAGTTTGCAGGTTCTTCACCAGTGTAACCATGCGTTCTTTAGCAGCAGCAGGGAAGTACTTTTCCACGTACATCTGTCCTACCACTTCGCCAAGCACACCGTCTACGGTGCTCACAGAACGTTTCCAACGAGGTTGCATTTCTTTCTTGCCGGACATTGTTCTGCTGTAGAAATCGAAATTCTGTGCTTCAAAATCATCGCTTAAATAAGAAGCGGCAGCATCTATCAATCCCCATTGGAGATACAGTTTCTGATCGTCCAGCGATACGGTGTTAATCACATCGGCTACTTCCTTCATGGCAGCAGGCTGACCGATGTTCACTTCCTTCAGATCTTTCAAACCGGAAACGGTGAAATAAGTATCCCAGTCGAAAGTCGGGAAGTTCTTTTTCAACGTTACCATGTCCATCTTGTTATAATTAGCATGAGGATCACGCAATTCCACTTGTGAACGAGCTGCTTTCGCCAGACGGGTTTCAATGTTCATCACTGCTTTTACCGCTTTCTGTGCAGTAGCTTCATCATAACCTGCCAACTGGAACATCTTGGCGATGTGTTCCTGATATTTGTTACGGATATTTTTAGTCTGCTCGTCATCTTCCAGATAATAGTCACGTTGTCCCATTCCGATACCTCCCTGATAGGTTTGTACGATATTCATGGAACTGTTCATATCGTCTGCACTTACGAACATGGTGAAGTAAGGACGGATGCCTTTCTTCTGGCTTTCGGCGATATATGCATAGATTTCTCCTTTATCCTTGAGAGCGTCAATGGCTGCCAGTTCCGCTTTGATCGGAGCTACACCTTCCTGATTCAGTTTCACGCTATCCATTGCGATATTATAAAGATCGCCTACTTTCTGGGCAGCACTGCCCGGTGCGTTATCTTTCTTTGCAGCCAATTCGGCAATCAACGCTTTCAGTTGCTCACGGCTGTTTTCGCGCAACATATCGAATGTGCCGAAACGTGAATACTCGTCTGTCAGCGGATGATCTTTCACCCAACCTCCACAGGCATATTGATAAAAACTTGTACCCGGCACAGCCGTGGTATCCAGATTAGCAAGGTCGATACCGGACGTCAGCACGGCCTCTTTCTTACTGTTACATCCTGTTGTCATAAGGCATACGGCAAGAATTGGTAAATACTTGGTTACTTTCATACTCATATAATATGTTATAGAATTATCATGCTATTGGAAAGGAAGTTCTAGCCTTTCACTTCTTCCAGTTCCATCGAAACTCGCTCCCACTCTTCAACAATAGTATCCAACTGCTGTTTCAGTTTCTGATGCTGCTCATACAGTTTCATATCCGAAGCTCCTTCGGGAGTGGCCATTTTCACTTCTATAATGGCTATGGCCGATTCGGTTTCTTCGATCGAGGTTTCGCAATCCGCAACTTGGCGCTCGAGTTTCTTCACTTTCTTATTCAGTTCTTTTTGAGCTTCATAAGAGAGTTTGTTTTCCGAAGGTTGTGCGGCTTCCTGTTCATTATTTCCTTTGGCAGATGCCGTAGGAGAAGTGGATAAGCCTGCCCCTTTCTGAAGTTCGTTCAAGCTATCTATCTTTTTCTTTTGCAGAAATTCATAGATACCGCCGAGGTGTTCTTTTACCAGTCCGCCACCGAACTCATATACTTTAGTCGCAAGTCCATCCAAAAAATCACGGTCGTGGCTGACAAGAACTACGGTTCCGTCAAATTCGCGGATCGCTTCTTTCAATACGTCTTTCGAACGCATATCCAAATGATTGGTCGGTTCGTCCAGAATCAGGAAGTTGACGGGTTCCAGAAGAAGTTTAATCATTGCCAATCGGGTACGTTCTCCACCGGAGAGGACTTTCACTTTTTTGTCCGAGGCTTCGCCTCCAAACATGAAAGCTCCCAGTATATCACGTATTTTCAGACGGATATCGCCTGTAGCTACCCGGTCGATCGTATCGAATACAGTCAGGTTCTCATCCAGCATTTGCGCCTGATTCTGTGCAAAATAGCCGATTTGTACATTATGACCGATGGTGAGCTTACCATCAAAGTCAATCTCTCCCATGATACACTTTACCAATGTAGATTTACCCTCTCCATTCTTACCGACGAAAGCTACTTTCTCTCCCCTGTTGATAGTGAGGTTTACATCATGGAAAACAACATGGCTGCCATACGCTTTGCGTACATCTTCGCAAATCACAGGATAGTTTCCGCTACGGCTGGCAGGAGGAAACTTCAAACGAAGTGAGGAGTTATCTTCTTCATCTATTTCAATGCGGTCTATTTTATCCAGCTGTTTGATACGGCTCTGCACCTGTACGGCTTTGGTAGCTTTATAGCGGAAGCGTTCGATGAAGTCTTCCGTATCCTGTATCTGTTTCTGCTGGTTTTCGTATGCACGAAGCTGTTGTTCGCGACGTTCTTTACGCAGAACTACAAACTCATCATATTTCACTTTGTAGTCATAAATCTGGCCACAAGTGATTTCGATGGTACGGGTCGTTACATTATTGAGGAAAGCACGGTCGTGGCTGACCAATACGACTGCATTGGCACGTGTAGCCAGAAAGTTTTCCAGCCATTGGATACTTTCAATATCGAGGTGATTGGTCGGTTCATCGAGCAAGAGTACATCCGGGCGACGTAAAAGCAATTTTGCCAATTCGATACGCATACGCCATCCGCCGGAAAATTCCGAAGTAGAACGTTCGAAGTCCTCCCGGCTGAATCCCAGTCCGAGCAGAGTCCGTTCGATTTCCGCCTGATAGTTTGTACCACCCATCATCAGGAAGCGGTCATTTTCATGTGTGAAACGGTCTATCAACTGATGGTATTCTTCCGAATCGTAGTCTGTCCGTTCGGCTAGTTCCTGATTCATCCGTTCCAACCTCGCCTGAAGTTCAAAAATATGTTCGAATGCCAGTTCCGCCTCTCCCATCACCGTCCGGTTGTCGGAAAGAATCATGACCTGCGGCAAATATCCGATGGTTACATCTTTCGGAGTGGCTACAATGCCATGTGTCGGCGACTGCAAGCCGGCTAATATTTTCAGCATGGTTGATTTGCCGGCACCATTCTTGCCGACCAACGCAATGCGATCTTTCTTATTAATTACATAGCTGACGTCCTCAAAAAGCGGCGTCGCATTAAATTCTACTGATAATCCTTCTACTGAAATCACTTCTGCTTCTGATTTATAACATTTTGGACTGCAAAGATACTGAATATTTATTAGATACAGCTTAGTATTATACGTTATGAAAAACAAAAAAGCAGTCATTCTGATTGAATGACTGCCCTCTATCTTTACCTATGTATCTTCTTTAGAACAACTTAGCAGGATATTCGCCGGCATCTACCAATGCCTGAATCTTGTCTACTACGCTCTGACGATCTTCCGGATAAGTAACACCAAACCATTTGCTGGTAGTATCCAATACTTCAACAGTAGCAGTTCCGTCATTAATCAATTTATCCACCATCAATGGGATGAAGAATTCGCTCTTCAGGTTTTCCATGTTCTTCGGATCGCTAAGGAAAGTCTTGAAAAATTCCTGGCTGTAAGCGAAGTAATCAGGAGTGAAGCCCCAGAAGTTCATACTTACCGGAGTCGTGTCAGGAGTAGCAGTCCATTCGCCATCATCACCGATATATTTCACTTCACCGTCAAGACGTTGAATCTTCGTACGTTCTACTACAGATGTCAACAATCCTTTAGCATCTGTGCTACAGATACCACGAGATACCGTACCGCTTTCGCTCAAGGTATTTCCTACACGGAAACCTACCATTGAATAAACGTTCTCTGAATTTTCAGGAAGAGCTGAAAGGAATTTACCCATTACCTGGAAAGAATCGCGACCATAAAAGTCATCGCAGTTGATTACTGCAAACGGTTCTTTAATCACATCAGCACCCATCATTACTGCATGGTTTGTACCCCATGGTTTTGTACGGTCTGCCGGACAAGTAAAGCCTTCCGGAAGATCGTTGATAGACTGAAATACCAGTTCGCAAGGGATGTGACCTTCGTATTTGGAAATAATTTTATCACGGAAATCTTGCTCAAAATCTTTGCGGATTACAAATACAAGCTTACCAAATCCGGCATTGATAGCATCATAGATAGAGTAATCCATAATAGTTTCGCCATTAGGACCCAGTCCGTCTAATTGCTTCAAGCCTCCATAACGGCTACCCATACCGGCTGCCAATAAGAATAAAGTTGGTTTCATAAATTGTGTAATATTAAAAGGTTAGTGATGTCAACGGCATCAGATTTCGTTGCAAAATTACAAAAATAGTTGAATCCAACAGGACAAATATCAATCATTATTTACCAAAATCGTACAAAAATCATTCATTAGAAGGGATAACCGATAGCAAAATGTATTCCCAGATTCTTCATAAAGCTTCCTGTGACATTGTAATATCCGCTTCTTTCGGTATCGTAAGGCAAATGCAAAGGTATACCGAAGTCGAGACGGAACACCAGAATATCCATATCATACCGAATACCGACACCAGTACCCAAGGCGATTTGTTTCGGGAAAGTTTTCAGTTCGAGCTGTGAGTCCGGACGAGCCTCATCTTTACGCATCAACCAGACATTTCCGGCATCTAGGAAAGTAGCTCCCCAGATACTCTTAAAGATACGGAAACGATATTCTACATTTGCCTCGAAACGGAAAGTACCCGTCTGATCGAGGTAGGAATAGCGGCTTTCCGACGGATGGTAGCCACCCGGTCCGATGCTACGCACCGTGAAGGCACGAATACTGTTGGCACCGCCTACATAGAATTGTTCGCTGTAAGGGGCTATCGTTGCATTACCGTAAGAGAAGAGAGCACCCAAGGCCACACGGGAGGCAATCTTATTATTCTTGTCCATATTCCATAAATGACGGAACTCCGTATTCAGCTTTACAAACTGTGCGAAAGGTACGTTGAGCAAACGCTTATCCTCTTTGTTGAAAGGCTGACCGAAAGCACGGTAAATCAAGGAGGTCAAGTTTCCGGCAGAAGTAATGGTGGACTGCCACCAAATCGGATTCTTTATACCGCGTGCGGAAGCGTTATCATACGTATAAGTATATTCCATGGCAGGAATAAACTGGTCTTTCAAACTGATATATAAGGCCGGATTAGCTTCGGCTATTGCGATAAATTCGTCCGATTGATGTTGCAGGACATTGAATGTCAACTTGAAAGGGGTAATACTATGTCGGCTTGTACGTGTCGGCTGGAAATCGTAGGTAGCATTTCCACCGAAGGATAGCAGTTTGTAATATCTGGCGCGGTTCAACTGGTCGACGTACAGGCGGAAAGTCGTTGTTGCCGGAAAGTCGAACTCCCGTTTTCCCAAATGCGGGAAAACCACCCGTGGGAAAGTCAAAGAAGTAGAAACTCCCATCTCCCAGCTATTCATCAGAGAACTCTTCTCTCCTCCGCCGGTTTGCCACTCATAAGAACCTTTCAGCTTTACATTCCAGCTTTCTCCACCTCCGAACACATTGTTCCGGGTGACGCCGAATGAGGCTCCCGGACCGGTCTGGTCGTTACTTTTGGTTACGACATTCAATTCCAGCTCGGCATCCAGCGGCTTGGCAAAAGTAGCTTGCATCGTCACCTGCAACGTATCGCAAACGGCTGTTGTATCTTTAGGAGCATATTGCAGATCCAAGTAACTGAAAATTCCCAGCTGACTGAGCTTCTCCTGAATCTGCTCCTGTCGATACTGACTGTAAAGCCGGGTGCGGTTGGAAGCACGCATCTGTGTATTCCGCACAAATTGCTGATAGTTCAACCACCGATAAAGCATATTCGGACGAACCTGCAATTTCTTATAGAAATGAATATTCAGATTCTTGTACATCATGCTATCATTCGGCATTTCTCCATTTTTCCCAAATAAATAGACGGAAGCATCTCCTACATAGTAAGGACGCTGCGCAGCAGCAGGCAATCCCGACACAGGAATCAGACGAAGACTGATGTGTCCTCCGGGCACTAAAGTTGTATCTGCCTGATAAGTCATATAGTCGGGACGGAAATAAAAATATCCCCGGTTACGTAACAGCGTACTGATACGGGTACGTTCTTCATCCAGATCGACCACGTTAAACTGCTCACCGGGATTTATATAGGACATCCGGCGCCCCCGTTCCATAATACGTAAAGTCTGGGGTGTGAAACGCTGATAATAGACCGTATCAATAAAATAAGGGTTCTTCATGTCAACCGTATAAAGAATGCTTGCTTTCAGGCTGTCTTTCTTATCCACCAAGGTTTCATAAGTCACTTTCCCGTTAAAATAGCCATAATCACGGAGCAAGTTAGTAGCCACCTTGATACGCACTTCCGGATTGACAGTGGAAATAAATACCGGAGGGTTGGCAGCCAGGCGGTTGAACATCCACTTTCCAAATCCCTTTTTATATTTCACAAAGTCATTATACATCCACATTTTAAAAGGAATAGGCAGAAGGCCTCCTAACATCTTTGTACTGGGAGTTTTGTCAAGAGCCGCATCAATCTCTGTTAAGGCCGTCTCTCCTACCGGTGTTGCCGACTTATTCTCTACTACCGTTTTTCCTCCTGTATAGAGTACCTCCCCTTCAGGCAGGTGTTTTGTCACCGAACAGCCCGAAAACAAAATGATACCAATCAGACAACTTGCTAATATGTTATTATATATCCCTTTCATGCTTACTTCTTTTTCTTAAAGATGAACAGTTCACTGAGTTTGTCCAGTTTCTTGCGAAGTACCAGACCGACTCCGGTTTCCGTAATCTCGCCTTCGAGTACACTCTCGTAGTTTTTATCGTAAAACAGACGGACATAACGGGTTCCGGTTCTATCCAAACGATATTCCAGAGAGATGTTATCAATAAAGGATTCCGCATCATTCGTCGCACTCTCACCTGTAGAAACCTTACCTCCGATTACAATCTGGAAACGATTGTTAAAGAGACGTTGTGAATAACGGAAACTGTAATCCGTACGCTTACCACCCGTATCCGACAAATCGTGATCTTCGATACCGACAGAAACACTGGCATTTTTCAGATTTCCCATCAATGAATTGATTTGGCTGCTTAATACGGAGTTCAGTGCGGAACCCATATTCAATTTACCCAATCCACCACCTCCGCCACCAATCGGTCCGGTGCCAAGATAGGTTTTCATAACCATAATATAGAGAGCTTGTTTACCTCTCTCTTCCGCCCCCATGGCTGTCAACTCGTTTTGTATGGTTGCATCTTCGGGAGCAGATACATCAAATGCAAAGGAAAGATTATCCAACCGGTTCTTGACGACAATGGATACATCGAAATTAACCGAACGCGTTCCGCCGTTCTCTCCTTCGGAAACAGAAGCACGGATACGATCGGTGGCTTTGAAGTTCAACATCGGGTCCATGGGGTTTCCTGTCCATTCCACATAGCTACCGTTATCGATAGCAAATTCTTTGGCGGCAATGACAGGCAAAGCATATTTCATCAAACCGCCGCTCAACGTATAGCGTCCGGTCAATGTCAGATCACCTTGCGGAGTATATTTCATAGAGAGGTCACCTCCCCCTTCCAGTTCGACACGATTGTCATTGCTTGCATCCAAATCGACTTTCAAACGGACGGATGGATCGATATGTACCATCATCACCATGTCCAACCCACCTAAAGAAACAGTCGGCACTTCTTGTTGAACAACCGTAGTGGTGTCGCTAAACGAAGTAAAGGTTACCAGACTTCCCAAACGATCCTGTACCGTCAACGGTGAGTCGGTCAAGATATAGGAAACGTCTGTATTACCCAACAGGCTCATGTTTCCACGCATGTTCAATCCATCCAACGGTCCTTTCACTGTTGCCCGGAAATCGGCAAAGACTTTTCCGTAGACCAGACTCTCACGAGTGCGTTTGGCATCCAGAAGCGTATAGTTCTGCGCCAGCAGATTCAGATTTGCCATCGGTCGGGACATATCCCTGAAATCAACATAACCGTCAATCGTAAATGGAGTTTTTCCTGTTGTATAGATAGCGAATTTATCAAATTCCAACCGATTATTCTTTATCAGTACCGGACGGTTGTCGAACCTGAAATTAGCACCATACTGTTGAGAAAGGACAGAAACGCTATCCAGCACCAGTTCGCCATTAATCAAAGGCTGTTCGGTGCTACCCGTAATGTTCAGATTACCATCCATATCACCAGCCAGCGTAGCCATTTTATCAGGAATAAATACGTTAGCTACACGTAGCGGGAAATGTTCCAGAGTAGCGTTTACTTCCAGACTGTCTTTTCCTGTCCGGGTTGGAAGCAGCTTACCATCCGCCACCATCACTTCTACTTCGTCGTGATTCAGATAGGCGTTCAGGTATTGCTTTCCCTGTTCGCCCGGTAGCCAAGTAGCTCCCACTGTCACGTCACCAATGCGTTGACGTTCATAAGTCAGCTCATCAATAGCCGCTTCAACCGAAAGCTGAAGATCCTTTTCGGTCTGTACATAGTGCGCTTCCGCAGAGAATAAACCGGTTATTTCCGGGAAGTAAGGAAGTACACTGCTCAAATCAGCCAAACTGATTCTTCGGATTTCCACATCAATATTTTGTAGAGAAACGGTGTCTCCCCGTACGGAATGTACACGGAATCCCATTCCTTCGTCATCCCACATATCGACATTGGCGTATACGCGCATATTCTTATGTACATAAATCCAATTATGCTTTTCATTGAAATGGAACTTCTGGAAGGCGATAATCGGTTCTTCCGGAATCAAGGTGAAAGCCAGTCCATCGCCTTTTCCTTTGCCCTCAAACAAGGGACGTGCATTGACACCGAGTAATACTCCTGTTTCTCCTTTTCCATTTTTAAAGTCTACCAACAACTCGGCATCCCGGTCACGAATCTCTCCCGTCAGTGTGGTAGAGAAGGAGAATTGCGGATTCTTGGGGCCGTTAATAACTCCGGCACGCAATTTCATGAGTGTGGTATCTTGTTTGACGGTAAAGAAGATGGTATCCAATTGCAAAGTATCTACTTTCAAGGCATGAATAGCGGCCTTTCCATTGATTCCCCAGTTGGGAGCCGTTCCGAATTTCACTGAAGCGTCATGGTAAGCTATCTTCTTGGTAGCCAGGAAATATGCCAAAGGGTTCTCTTGTCCTGCGGAGAAAGAGAAAATAGCAGTTGGCAATGCTTTGCGTAATTCAGCGTGATTCAAGGCTTTCTCATCAATCTGCTTCATCAGTACATCTACAAAATGAGTGGACTGGCGAATCAAAGGATTAACACCGGAACGTGCACTCAAATCAAGTTTCATATCTCCGGAGATTAAATGGGTGAATACGCGGTTCTGACGAGCCTCTGCCAAAAAATTGAAAGCAAGCGGACGTTTCATTGGCTCCGGCATGATTCCCAGTTCATGCAAATCCAATTGGGTGACATCAATCGTTACCTTACCGTCGGGGTAGCTGTGTGCCAGATTGTATTCAGCATCCGTTGTCATTTTCAATAAGGCATTATCACTTGCCAGATGTGCAGTGACCAAGGCGCCCTTAAGTTCTCCCGTCAGATCAAGATTGGAAAGATGGTATTTAGCATAATGAAGCTGATCTAATGAAAGATTCAGTTTGGCAAATGAATGGTAGGACATGACATCCAATCCACGACCATTAGCCGCAGCCGAAAGAGAAAGTTCATAGATAGAGTCTTTCGGGAGGAAACTGTGAAGTTGCAGATTGTCTATTTTCAGATCAGCCTTATAGACTTCGGTAGCGGTATTTAAGGCTGCATTCACGTCCATAGCTCCTTGTCCTTCTTTCAAACGGAGATTTGCTTTATATTCAGGACCTTTGATATCTACTTTCGCCACCAGATTCATACTGTCAGGAATAACAAGCGTGCCATTAGGGGCTTCTCCCGACAGAGCGGTCAGGAAGTTCAGGTTTTGAGTGGTCATTTTCAAGCCGATGGTTCCGGTGCGTGTGAGGCTGTCAGCAAGGTTTTCCAGAAGACCACCACCCTCCAATGCAAAAGCACCCGGCAGATCTACCGTGAAACGGGAAATCTGCATTTCTTTCAGATTGCCGTCCGTGCCGGCACGGATGACGAGCGGGCGGAAGGGATAGGCTTCTTTGAAGCTTTCAGGCAGACCACCGGCAAATAGCATGACGTCTTCTTTGCCGATATAGGCATTGAGACGGGCGGATAAGCGTCCCGTAGTGGGGATATTGACCAGTTCCCAATAGGTATGGGCAGATAAATCGATTTCAGAATGGGGAGTGTTCAGTTTCAAACCGGGAACACAGATAACAGAATCATTGGAGTAGGCTCTACCCGTCAGGGAAGTGACGCTCAATCCGGAACGTTCGTTCATGGTAAATTCACGAATGACTGCGTTCATATCCCTCCCTTTATACAGCAAGGAATCCAGAGCGATGCGAATATCCCGGACGGCAATATGAGAAGCATCGAAGCCCTCTGCCGGTTGAGCAGTTCCGGTATCATAGCTGGCGGAGGTTCCCGATAATAAGAACTTCTTCAAGTCGTAGTACTGATTCTTCAAATCCGCTTGAGCATCATCGATGGCTGCTTCTCCAATATGGGTCGCCATACGCATGGAATCAGCAGGAAGCTGCATACTGAACGATACATTTTTCAATTTCAACTGATGAAGAGCTACTTTCCAGTTGATCGGAGCAGAAGCTGTGGTATCTTTGGGCGTAGTTGTGGTATCATTCATCAGTAGTTGCACGTGAGTGTCGGATAGTTCGACCTGATTGATTACCGCTACTTCATTAGACAGATCGACGCCATGACTTTGCAGGAAGAAACGTCCCAAAACGCCTTTAATCTTCATTCCCTCCATCAAATCGGCTGAATTAACGGCTACCCGGCTCAAAGTCACTTCATCCACTTCTACTTTTCCTTTTATCAACGGCCATGCCTGTACACGGACATTGAGGCTTTCTAAAGACAAAAGGGTGTCCGGCTGTTGAATGACCTCCACACCACGTACCAACAGATTAAGTGGGAAACGAAGGTCTATCCGCTCCACCTGAATCTGCATGCCGGTTGCTTTAGAGGCGTATGCAGTAACCTCCCGACGCAAAAGATTCTGAACGGGAGGAACATAAAGCAATACCATTAGTATTACAAAGAGTATTATAGGAGTAAGCAGTATCCAGCTTACCCAACGTATCCATTTTCGTTTCATGTAAAATGTGTCAGTGTAAATAAGGTGACACAAAGTAAACAAATTATTTTGAAAAAAGGTTTGGGTAATAGTAAGAAAGATATAAATAGTAGCTAAGGAGTAGGAGAAACCAGCTTATTGGGGCTTCTTCATTGTCTCCAAATAAAGCTCCGCTTCACTAATTATTTTACGGACAGCTTCTAATGTATTAAATGTTATTTCTTCTATTTTTTCCGAGAATTCTTCTCCACGACAAGCCTCCAACCATTTTAGCGGAGCGATGGTTTCCTCCGCTCCGATCATTGTGAAGAGAGGGAGAAGTTTATGCGCCATGGCAGCTATCCCATCCACTTCTTTATCGTTCAATGCTTGTTGCATCCGTTCGATATTCCTACCTGTCTCTTCAATAAAAGTATGAATGATGGAGTATGCTGCTTCCGGATCATCTTCAGAATAAGCAGTAAGTGCAGAAAAGTTGATCCCGACAGTTCCCATATCTTCTGTAATATGCGCTTCATCGGCCGAAAGTTGACCTTCATTTACTGTTAGCAACAATTCCTTTACTGTAAACGGTTTATGCAAACAACCGGCAAAACCATGTTCATGTAAAGCGGCTTTATCCATCTCACTACGGGCAGTCACAGCAATAACAGGGATTGTTTTTGCTTGTGGTATATTAGAAGCCCGTAATAGTTTTACCAGATCAAACCCGTTAATGGCAGGCATTTGTATATCTGTCAGCAATACATCGAAGACGGAAGAGCGAAGTTGCTCAATCAACTGTTCCAGCTGTTCACAGCACACTGCATCAATACCATGCTGTTTCAACATGGCAGCAGTCAGATTCAACTGAATCTTATCGTCATCAATCAAGAGCACACGAATGACTTTCATGGGAGGAATGCCAGCCGACTGTTTGGGAGCGTATGGACTTTCGTTCTCCGATGATTCACTTTCCGGAGATTCACTCTCCGCAAGGGATTTACCTACCGGATACAGAGGCAGAACGACCGTAAAACAGCTCCCCTCACCCAATGTACTCTGCACGTCGATTGTTCCCTCAAGCAAGGTTACCAGCTTCTTCACAATAGACAGTCCGAGTCCGAATCCTTCTTCCCCCTGTGCACCGGAAAGACGTGTGAACTCCTGGAAAATACGTTCACGATCTTCTGATGCCATTCCTTTTCCTGTATCGGCTATAGCAATGGTTAACTTTGAAGAATCATAACCGGCTGTCAGGCTAATCTCGCCTTTTTGAGTAAATTTTACAGCATTGGACAAAAGGTTATTCACAATTTGCCGAAGTCGCAAAGGATCGCTAATATATCCTCTGTTCAGTTCCGAAGCGACGTGACATTGCAAGGCTAATCCTTTGGCAGCAGTCAGAGGTTCGAAACTGACATAAATTTCATCAAATAGCTGGGAGGGGTTAAAGGTTACACGATTCACTTCCGCTTTATTGAGATCAAGCCGGTGGAAATCGAGCAAGTCACTGACTAACTTCAATAAATGTTCCGAAGAACTTTTCATATTGTCGAGATAGAATCGTTGCCGTTCATCTTCTGTCAACCGGGACAGAAGCTCGGTATATCCCATAATTGAGCCTAACGGAGCTTTAAAATCATGGGTAATGGCAAGCATTAATTTCTCGCGGGCAACAAGCAAATCTTCCGCCCGTTTATTCGCTACCTCCAATTGCCGACGGTAACGGTTGCTACGGGAAATATCCCGCATAATCAATATCAGGAAAAAAGCAGATAATAGTACGGCACCAACCGCGATACCGCCGATGATACGTGCCGACCGCATCCTCACTTCCTGCTGAAGTTCGGCATCCTGACGGGCACGCAAGGTCATTTCTTCCTCATATTGTTTAATCAGGCTATCCATCCGTGCCGTCAACTGCGTATTCATCCGCTGGTACTTTGTACTGGTACGCCGGATTGTTTTCCTCCGTTGCAGTCGTTTTTCTTCGGTAGCCATGCGGATTTTCTGCTGAAGAGAATCTTTGGAAGTGGTCGGTTGAAGAATGGTATCGGTAGCGACTTCCAACGATGTATTTACTAATACGGCACTGTCTTGTTTAGAAGGGGAAAACACCTCGGCGAGTCGCTTAAAGAATCCCTTCTTTTTAGGCGTAGTGATTAAAGAGTCACGCTTGGTAATGACCCGATGTTGTACCCGCTGCTGGGTAATAACTGAATCCTGTTCGGAAATGATTTCTTCGATTTCCGAAGCAGAGAGAAGACTGTCGTTTGCTTCACTTAGCACCCGCAACATCTGAATCGTGTTTTGATCTTTCTCATGGAGAAGGGTCAACAGACTGTCTGTTCTTAAATTCTGTTGATCGTCGGCGGCCGACAATGCTTCCATCTCACGATGTACAAACACCAGCGAGAAAAGGAGGATCGCCAGCAACAAAGTGTAACCGGCGGTTATTTTCAACTTTGT
The DNA here is from genome assembly GCF_047310725.1 of Bacteroides sp. 90-K9/2. Classification (NCBI taxonomy): domain Bacteria; kingdom Pseudomonadati; phylum Bacteroidota; class Bacteroidia; order Bacteroidales; family Bacteroidaceae; genus Bacteroides; species Bacteroides sp. 90-K9/2. Next base: position 428,103 of record NZ_JBCGVL010000004.1, on the reverse strand, counting down.
AAAACGGAAGGAAGCCATTGGGGTTAAGTATTAAGTTTTAAGTATCAAGTATTTAGTATCAGGTTTTGGGATGGGGTTCGGGGAGTTTCGTCATGTGATGAAAACGCCACCAAAGCATCAATCCTGCGCTCGTCAAACCAAAAGGGAACGCCATCCAGACACCTACTACTCCCCATCCCATCACAAAGCCACAGAAATAACCTACAGGAAGGGAAATAATGAAATAGGCGACAAAGGCAATCACCATCATTAGTTTTACATCTGAAATTCCACGCAAAGCGTTGGCAAAAGTAATCTGCAGTCCGTCGCCAAACTGATAAACGAGGAAAGGTAAGATTAGAGAGGTCACCATAGCAGCCACTTCCTGACTGTCGGTAAACCAGCCTCCCAAGTAATTCCGGCAAAGGAAGACAATCAAAGAAAGCACAACACCCAATGTCATCATCAGATGAAAACCTGCATAGGCAGAACGACGTACATTGATGATGTCATTCTGACCTTTGAAGTTACTGACACGAACAGCCACAGCGGCACCCATACCGTAATACATCATAAATGTAAACTGCGAAATAGCCAGCATAACCTGATGGGAAGCCAGAGCGATAGTACCCAGCCAACCGATCATGATCGCACTTAGACTAAAGGAGGCTGTCTCCATTCCCATTTGAAAGGCAACCGGCCATCCGATCCCATTCAAACGTCCAAATATAGCTCGTGACCATCCCAAACGGAAAAAGCCAATCTTATAGCGGACAAAACGCGGACTACGCATAAAGATTATGATAAATATAATCACCATCACGATACGCGAGAACAGCGTGCTGATACCTGCTCCCAACAGACCTAATTCGGGCAATCCGAGCTTTCCATAAATCAGGATATAGTTTCCTATGATATTCAAGACATTTCCACCAAGCAATATCCACATGGCGGTTTTAGTATCCGTAATTCCGTCTGTAAACTGCTTAAATCCATTGAAAAGCATGACAAACACTAGCGAAGCGAGCAAAACAAGATAATACGGTTTAATCAGAGGAATCAATTCTTCCGGCTGTCCGAGACGTTCTATATTTAGATAAAGAACAGTCATACAGATAGTCAGCAGCAATGCAACCATCAGGTTTGCCAGCAAACTGTTGCGTAAAGCCTGTCCCGCAGGGGCATACTGCCGGGTTCCATACAAACCTCCCACAATGGGAGTCAGCCCATACGAAAAACCCGTACTGAAAATAATCGCCAGATTGAACACATTATTGACGAAGGAAGCTGCTCCCAGCTCAATCGTACTATGATGTCCGATCATTAACGTATCCGCGAATCCAAGAACGATTACTCCTATTTGACCGATCACAATCGGCAATCCGAGAAAAATCAGTGCTTTATAATGCTCTTTATATGTACTATAAATATGTCTCATTTACTTTTTCGTTACCTAAACGAATCTCCATTTTCAGGCAAAGGGACTTTTCCCTTTCACTGGTAGATTATAAAAGGGAGAATTTAATTTTGTTGTTTCTTATAATAAAGTATTACTCCGTTCTCCTTACGGAAAGCAGATTGAGCCACCGCCCGCAATTGGTCAGCTGTGACAGATCGATAACGATCAACCTCTTTTTCCATGTCTTCCGCCCGGCCAAGCAATTCGTACCAAGCCAGGTTGGTTGCCACATTCAAATAATTGATGTTGCCGAATATCTGGGTAGACTCAAATTTATTCTTCACCTTTTCCAGTTCCTGTTCGTCAACCAATTCTTGTTGCAACAAATCCAGTTCTTCCCGTACTGCCGCTTCCGCCTGTTCCAGGGTGACACCTGCCGAAGGTTTGCCACTAATATGGAATAACCCCGCATCTACACTGCCGGAAATATAGGCATCTATACTTGAGAATAATTGTTTCTGCTGTACCAAACGCTGGCTCAAACGGCTGGAACGCCCGTTGCTCAACACATCCGACAGAATATCAAACGCATAATAATCCGGATGATGATGATCGGGCATATGGTAAGCCATAAACAGGGAATCAAGAGGAACATTTCTCTCAACTGTCAGTCGACGTTCTTCCGTCTGCTCCTGTTCCTGTGGCAGGTTCCGTTGAGGAACTTCCCGACGAGGAATAGAGGCAAACCATTTTTCCGTCAAAGCAACCGCTTCTTCGAAAGAGATATTGCCGGTCACAGCCAATATAGCATTATTGGGAGCATAAAAACGGAAAAAGAATGCCTCCACTTCTTCCAGCGTAGCATTGGCTATATGCGACAACTCTTTTCCGATAGTAGGCCATTGATAAGGATGCGTCTGATAAGCCAGAGGACGCAAAAGATGCCCTACATCTCCATAGGGCTGATTCAAACAACGCTGTTTGAATTCTTCCATTACTACTCCCCGCTGTACCTCCAGACTCCGTTCACTAAAATCAAGACTCAGCATCCGGTCGGATTCCAGCCAAAAGCCGGTTTCTACGTTCTGACGAGGTACAGTGAGGTAGTAATTGGTTATATCATTATTCGTCCAGGCATTATTCTCTCCACCCGCCAGTTGAAGCGGCATATCATAATCGGGAATATTCACCGATCCTCCGAACATCAGGTGTTCGAACAAATGGGCAAAACCGGTATGTTCGGGATCTTCGTCACGGGCTCCCACATTATATAATATATTAAGGGCAACCATCTGCGTACTTTCGTCCTGCGAATGTACCAAACGTAACCCATTATCAAGAATATGCCTGTTGATTTTCATATATTTCAGTCAAGTATTGTCACCTTTGTTATTTTTACATCTTCTTCGGGACGGTCGCTACGGTCGGTTTTCACCTGCTGGATTTTATCCACAATATCCATACCTTTCACGACTTCGCCGAATACGGTATATTCGCCATCCAGATGCGGAGTTCCTCCCACCGTTGTATAGGCTTCAATCTGTTCCGGAGTGAAATGAAATTCCGGTTCTTTGGCAGCCATTTCCTGTGCCTGTGCAAACAGTTTTTCCTGCAAATCATAAAGACCGTTCTCGTCATTTTCTTTCCGCATCTTATAGATTTCTTTCATGTGTTTCTGTGCCAGCGTATTGAAAATAACATTAATCTTATTCTCATTCATCTGGCTTTCCATACCCAGCAAGGTAGAATCATTGAACACCTTACCCGTCACGATATAAAACTGGCAACCGGAAGATTCTTTCTTCGGGTTCACATTATCTCCCTGACGAGCAGCGGACAGGGCACCTTTCTTATGGAAATATTTAGGATATACAAATTCTGCGGGAACAGTATAACCTACATCTCCGGTACCCAACATTTTTCCTTTCGGCGCATTCTTTGAGTCCGGGTCACCTGCCTGAATCATAAAATCTTTGATAACGCGATGAAACAACGTACCTTCATAAACTCCGTCTTTCACCAGTTTGATAAAATTATCGCGATGCTTCGGTGTCTCATTATAGAGCTTTACCTCAATGTCTCCTAAAGTGGTTTCAATCTTTACCAACGTTTCTTTATCCATGTCTCCTCCTTTTTTTGTTCCGGTTTTGCAGGCAGTAAGTCCGCAAAACGATATGGTTAATATGATCAATAAAATCTTTTTCATAACGCTTTTATTTAATTTAAGTTTGCAAATATACCATTTTCGCCTAAATCCTCTTACCTTTGTGACTTAAAAGAATCAAAACCTGACATGATGAGCTCCATATTGATCGTTGAAGATGATATCACTTTTGGAATGATGCTAAAAACCTGGTTAGGCAAAAAGGGCTTTGAAGTATCATCAGTGAGTAATATTGCCCGCGCCCGAAAACATATTGAAAGCCAAAGCGTCGACCTCATTTTATCAGACTTGAGACTCCCCGACCACGAGGGCATTGATCTACTGAAATGGATGAACGAACAAGGCATTGATATTCCTTTAATTATCATGACCGGTTATGCAGATATACAATCGGCTGTGCAAGCAATGAAACTGGGAGCACGTGATTATATCGCCAAACCTGTGAATCCGGAAGAGTTGCTGAAGAAAATCGCAGAATCCTTACAGGTCGGAAAGGTTCCGGTGACTCATAATACCGCCAAATCTTCTTCTAAAAAAAGCACCTCCATTTCATCTAAAGATTCAACAGAAAATCATCATGCCTATCTGGAAGGTGAAAGTGATGCAGCCAAACAACTTTACAACTATGTAGGTCTGGTAGCTCCTACCAATATGTCCGTACTTATCAACGGTTCCAGCGGAACAGGAAAAGAATATGTGGCACACCGCATCCACCAACTTAGCAAACGGAATGACAAGCCGTTTATTGCCGTAGATTGTGGCTCTATCCCCAAAGAACTGGCGGCCTCCGAATTTTTCGGTCATGTAAAAGGTTCGTTCACAGGAGCCTTGACAGATAAGACGGGGGCTTTCGTTGCTGCCAACGGCGGAACTATCTTCTTGGATGAAATCGGGAATCTTAGTTACGAAGTACAAATACAACTGCTCCGTGCCCTGCAAGAGAGAAAGATACGTCCGGTAGGCTCCATGCAGGAAATATCAGTAGACATCCGTCTGGTATCTGCAACAAATGAAAATCTGGAACAAGCTATCGAAAAAGGAACTTTCCGTGAAGATCTTTATCACCGTATTAATGAATTTACGTTGAAAATGCCTGACCTAAAAGAGCGGGAAGAGGACATCCTGCTCTTTGCAAATTTCTTTCTTGATCAGGCAAATAAGGAGCTGGACAAGCATCTGATAGGCTTTGATGCAAAAGCATCACAGGCTTTACTGAACTATCATTGGCCAGGTAACTTACGCCAAATGAAGAATATCGTGAAAAGAGCGACCTTATTGGCACAAGGCAGTTTCATCACTCTCCTTGAACTTGGGACCGAACTTTTGGAAACTCCCGTATCCAGTGTCACAAGCATAGCATTACGCAATGAAGATACCGAAAAGGAACATATTCTGGAAGCATTGCGCCAAACCGGAAATAATAAGAGCAAAGCTGCACAGTTACTGAATATTGACCGGAAGACATTATATAATAAATTGAAATTATATAATATTGATTTGTAGCAATTTACAATCTTATATTTCTCAAGCATTCTCACTGTGATGAGAAAAAACTCTCATAGGCATGAGAAAAAGTTCTCACTATAATGAGTATTTTTTCTCATCACAGTGAGAACACTTTAGATTGTACTTCCCTGATACTATTTGACTAGTTCTTTCTTTATTCTTGTTACAGGTTGATTAGAATGATTGCGTAATAACCTGCTAATAATTGGCTACCTTTCTATATTTCTCCCATATATTTAGAAGGAGATACTCCAAAATGTTCCGTGAAATGTTTGCGAAGAGTGCGAGTATCAGAATATCCGACCATTTCCGAAATCTCCTGAATAGAATAGCGGTTTTCCAGAATTAATGACGCCGCTTTGCTTATACGTATACTGCGGATCATATCTATGACCGACAAATCACTACGCTGCTTCACTTTCCGATACAACGTAGGCTGGCTCATATTTAATTGTTCCGCCAACATCTTCACATTAAAATCTTCATTGGAAAGATTAACCTCTATAACATGAATAAGCTGTTGCAGGAAAGTATCTTCTTTCCCTCCCTCTTCCGATTCTTGTTTCAGCATCAAGGCCTTTGTATAAATCCGTCTCAACCGTTCTCGTTGTAAAATCAGGTTATCCACTTTGGCAAGAAGAATCTCCGGATTGAAAGGTTTCAGCATATAATCATCCGCTCCACTATAAGAACCATGCAAGATATCAGCATCTTCCGATTTTGCAGTCAACATCAAAATCGGAAGATGCGCCGTTTCCTGTTGTGCACGAATCTCCCGACAACAAGTAAAGCCGTCTTTTACAGGCATCATCACATCCGAGATAATGAGGTCGGGCAATTGTTCTTTTGCCATACGCACCCCTTCTTCACCATTGCCGGCTTCATATACTAAATACTTAGAAATAAACAAACTCCGGATATATTCACGGACTTCTTCATTATCCTCAATAACCAACAAGCTTTTTTTGGATGTTGTTTCTTGACTATTTTCTGATGCAGAAAGAAATAGTTCCGACTCCAACTCTTCATTCGGTTTCGTACTCATTTGCTGACAGTCAACCAGTTCATAATCATCTTTTGCAAAATGCTCCTTGCCATCAGGAATATATAAAACAAACGTACTCCCTTCACCCGTTTTGCTCTCCAATGTCACTTTGCCATGATGCAAATCCATCGTATTCTTCACAATGTATAATCCAATCCCTATCTTTGTTGATATTTCCGGTATATTTTCTCCTGTTATGAACGATTCGAAAACATGTTTCTGCAAATCCTTCGGAATCCCTGCCCCTGTATCCGAAACAGCAATCCGGCAATATCCTTGTCCATCTTTCATTGTATGGGAGACAGAGAGCAGGACACTACCACCCGAAGATGTATACTTAAATGCATTCGAAAGAAGATTTTGCATGGCCGAAGTAATTTTGGGTTCATCTACCCAATACAACAGTTTTCCTTCAGGCAGATTAACCTCAAAGCGCAAATCCTTGATCTCCGACATTTGCCGGAATGGTTCCGACACACTCTTTATCACCCGAGCCAAGTCGGTCTCGGACAATTGGAGTTTAACCATTCCTGCCCCTATTTTTTGCACATAAAGTAAATGATCTACTAAAGTATGCAAGGAAGTAGCATTCTTATGCATTATCTGCAATTTCTTATAAAAAGGTTCCAACGGATTAGCTTGTTTCATCAATTCCTGCAACGGAGCAAGAATCAAAGTTAGCGGAGTACGCAGTTCGTGGGCAGCACCAGTAAAGAAATTTTCACGTTCCATACGTATCTGCCGTTCTTTCTCACGCTCCAGACCAACAGTCAGCAATTCATGTTTCATCTGCATTTCATGTTCCAGACGCCGTTGTCTCAATCTTAACAATCGCACAAAATAAGCTATCATGCCAATCACCACAAAGAGAATAAACAACCGAAAAGCCACTGTGCGACTCCAATGAGGAAGTATCTTTATATTCAGGGAAGTCACTGCTCCCGTCTGTCCATCCGGAAATATATTCTTTACCTCGAATACATAGTCCCCTTCCGGCAAGTTAGTATATGAGGCTTTTTCTCCATCATCAGATATCAGCCAATTCTCCTGATAGGGCAAAAGCCGGTAGTTATACTTTTGTTGTTCATTGGAATGAGACAGATTATTGAAAGTCAAAGAAAAATCGCGATTATCATTATTCAAAATAACTTGATTGGTATAAGAGATTCCCTCCCGAAGTATTATTTGACCGTTTATCTCCTTATCTATTTCCACCGGACGGTTGTCGACTTCCAATCCCGTTATCAATACCCGTTCATTTGCAGGATACACATCTACATCATCCGGATGAAAGTAAGTCATACTCTGATTATTCCCAAAGAACAACGTATGGTTACTGAATAAAGCCGAACGGTTACTACCTGCAATATAATAATTATAGAAAAGGTGCTGATGACGGCTATAACGGGAAATTCCCGAATTGCTGCCCAGCCATATATGTCCTTTAGCATCTTCCGTAATACAACCGACAAAATTACTGCACAATCCGTCAGCAGTTGTATAAAATTCACGAATCGAATCCTGTTGAGGAGAGAGAATTGCAAAACCATCCATATAGCCTACATACAGATTTCCATCTGTAGAAGCTAACAATGACCGCACTGAATGATTCTTTACATTTGCTTTCTGCTCATAGCCAGACTTGGCTGATATTTCACCGGAAGCAGAGACAGACACCCTACATACTCCCTGATTGCTTGTGCCCAGCCAGATACCCCCGTCTTTTGTTACAGCAATAGAACGTATGGCAAGTGCTTCTTTTTTATCTAGTTTCTGTTCAACCGGCAAACGCTTGCACATTCTTTTTTTAGGTTCAAAGAGCAAAAGTCCTTTTTCAGTACCCACCCAAATAACTCCTTCAGCATCTATATAGATAGCCCAAATATCCGAAGTATAGATGATACCATCCACCAGCAAAGTATAAGTTATGAATCGGCGGGATTTAACATCATAAACGGTCAATGTCCCATTTCTATTCCCGAACCATAAATTACCCTGTCCATCTTTCAAAGAACAGAGCACAGTTTTACTACTATTTCCCGAACCGGAATATACAGTAGAAAACTGTAGCCTCTTACCTGATTCATAAGGTTCATCACTTCGCATAATACCTTTATGAAAAGTGGCCAGCCATACAAAACAGTCGTCGTCCATCGTTATACTGCAAATCTCATTATGCCTATCCTGATAAAAACGGTTATAGAACTGTGACCGCAAGTCCGAACACATCACTCCTCCACCGTTTGTCCCAATCCAAAGCACCCCATTCGGATCATAATAGGATGAAATCATACGGGTTTCCAAGTTTTGCTGAACTTGTGAAGCTGTATTATTGTAAATTTCAGTAGTGAGTTTCTGTGGATGTTCCTTATCCGGTATCAACAGTGTATAACCACTCCAAGTTACCGCCAGATAACGGTTATTATCTATTGGTATGACTTGATAGACATCCGTATGGGAAAGCTGATTTTCCTCAGTTGTCCCGTCATACGAGATCCGGTCAATCTGATGAGTCCGCAAATGATAGCGAATAATCCCCCGGGCAATGGTTGAAATCCATACAATATCATCCTTACACATGACAGACGTAATCTGAGTAGACTTTATTGTATCTAATGGAATCAACGTCCGGCACAACTTCTCACTATCCGGATGAAATAACAGCAAGTTACTGAAATTGGTAACCAGACACAACCCTCTATTTTCATCAAAGCAAACAGCAGAAAGAAATTCTCCTTTTGCGGATAGTAGCTTAAACTCCTTCTGAAGGTTCGCACAAATAAAGTCTGCATCGCCTGACTGATCTTTATGCTCTTTCCATTGATACAACAATAATTTATCTTCGAATATAGCCCAAAAAGAAGTTTCATTCAAAGGCAACAATCCCCAGAGCCTGACTCCATCCGTCTCCTTTCCGGATATGACAGGAGTAAAACATTCGGATTTTCTATTGAAACAATAAAGTTTATTTCCGGCAATAACACCCAGATAGTCTTTTGATAATTTCACAATCTTTTCAAACGGAGCAGACACTTCCATCGGTCTGAAATTTTTAATTATTTTACCATCATATCGGCTTAAGCCATTATTCGTGCCAAACCACATAAATCCATCCGCATCCTTACAAATGCAAGAAACGGTATTGTCTGCCAGTCCATCCTGCATTGTCAACAAACGAATATCCTTATCAAAAAAAGCATAAACGGAAACCAAAGGAATACTGCTTATTATCAGAACTAGTAAGATTAGATTTAAGCGTTTTGTCATATTAATCAATTTAGGGCAAATAAACGAAATAAAGTCAAAACATACAAAAAAAAAGAATAAAGAAATGCCGCATGAATTAAACATGTACACTGAATGAAAGAAATATGCATATCCGTAAAGACTTTGTTCGCGTACATTTGCAGTACAATAACCTTATGTATAACTTTAAATAAAATGCAATGAGAAAACTAACATCATTACTCACCATGCTATTGCTAGGTATCAGTTTCGTGTATGCGCAGCAAGTCAGCATCAAAGGTACCGTTACAGACAAAAGGCTTAATGAGCCGATTATCGGTGCCAGTGTATTAGTGGAAAACACAAACAACGGAACCATCACAGATATAGATGGTAACTTCTCTCTCAAAAATGTCGCTAAAGGAAATGTGCTGATCATATCTTATATAGGATATCAGCCTCAACGCCTGACATTCGACGGCAATCAAACGACTTTCAATATTATGCTGACCGAAGATACACAAACGCTGGATGAAGTGGTTGTAGTAGGATTCGGTACGCAGAAGAAAGTGAACTTAACCGGAGCCGTAGCGACAGTAGATACCAAAACATTGGAATCCCGCCCGGTCACTTCCGTATCACAGGCCCTGCAAGGGGTCATGCCGGGATTGAACATTGACGTGAATGATAAAGGCGGACGACTGGATAAGAATCCGACAATGAACATCCGTGGCGTCGGTAACCTGGGAACAGGTTCCAGTGCTTCACCACTTGTTTTGATTGACGGTGCCGAAGGAGATATTAACACGCTTAATCCACAGGATATTGCTAATATTTCCGTATTAAAAGATGCAGCTTCCTCTTCTATCTACGGATCTCGCGCTCCGTTTGGTGTGATATTGATTACTACTAAATCCGGAGAAGCAGGAAAGACAACGATCCAATATTCAGATAACTTCCGTTGGTCTCGTCCGACCAATATACCCGACATGCTTGACTCCTATCGTTTTGCCAGATATTTCAATGCAGCGCAACTTAATACAGGAGATGGTAACAAGAAATTTATTTTCGATGCCAACACTATTGATCGTATCCAACGATACATGGCAGGCGAGTATCCATACACCTCTGATCCGGAAGGTTCTCAAGGGAGTAATTTTTTCCCTTTCAATGGAGCGTCTAATGATAACCAAAACTGGCCGCGAAACTTCATAGACAAAACATCTTTCGGACAAGAACATAATTTAAGTATTTCCGGTGGAAGTGAAAAGGTCAAGTATTATATCTCCGGTGCTTTTCTTTCGCAAGAAGGACAAATGAACTACTCTGACGAGAAAAAGAAACGTTTTAATATCAGCGGAAAAGTCAGCGGACAGGTAACCAAATGGTTAAACCTTGACTTCAATGCACGATTTATCCGTGAAGATATTGCAATGCCTACGTTTATCAATCTCTATGGCGACCGTTTCTTTGCAGAAACAACCAAGTTATATCCTACAATGCCATTATATGACAACAACGGACACTATACACGTAATCCCAAGTTAATGCAGTTAACTTCCGGAGGGCGTTCCAACTCAACGAAAGATACTTACTTCACCCAGGGAGGATTTCATTTAACCCCCATCAAAGGATTAGGCATACACGGGCAAGCCAGTCTGCGTACCGAAAGCTATCAACATCAATACAACATTAACAAAGTATATCTATACACTCGTGACAATCAGCCGGTTGAAGAGCAATGGTTGGGTGGTGACGACGATCTTGCCGCCGGAAGAACATCTGCACAAAGCGAAACGGAACAAACTTCCATGGTAACTACGGCTCTTTACGCAGACTATGAATACTCTTGGATGAAGCATAATTTCAAAGCTACCGCAGGTATGAATTCGGAATATTACCGCATCAACAACATGGTAGGCAAACGCTATGACGTAGTCAACGAACTGGTCCCCAGTATCAATACCGCAACAGGAACGAGCGTACTGAAAGCCTTCACAAGAGAATGGGCTACAATGGGTTATTTCGCACGCGTCAACTATGACTACGACGGCAGATACCTGATTGAAGGAAATATCCGTCGTGACGCGACTTCCCGTTTCCGTGGAGATCAACGTTGGGGAACTTTCCCTTCCGTATCCGTCGGTTGGAATATCGCACGCGAAGCATTTTGGGAACCGATACAACAACAAGTAAATCTTTTGAAACTCCGTTTCTCTTATGGTAGTCTGGGAAACCAGAACACAGAGAGCTTCTACCCTACCTATTCCATTCAGGACATTACAGTAGGTAGCGCAGACGACGGAGGCCGTTGGTTGCTTGAGCAGGCCAACAAGTCAAGTATAGCTACTACTCCCGGACTTGTAAGTTCATTGCTCACTTGGGAACGGATCACCAGTTACAATGCCGGTCTGGACTTCGGAGCTTTCAACAACCGTTTGACCGGATATGCTGAATATTATGTCCGCGACACAAAAGACATGGTAGGACCTGCCGAAGAGATTTCTCCGATTGTAGGTGCGTCAGCCCCGAAACTGAACAATACATCTTTACGAACCAAAGGATGGGAATTACAAATAAATTGGCAGGATAGAATCGGTCAGGTAGGTTATCACATATCTCTCAACTTATCCGATGCGCAGACTGAAGTGACAGAATATCCTAACCCTGACAAGACATTCTATACCAAAGACTCTGATGGTAATACAATAGAAAGTTACTGGAAAGGAAAAAAACTAGGTGAAATCTGGGGATTCAAGACAGTAGGCATGGCAAAAACCGATCAGGAAATACAAGATTATATAGCTATCCATGACCAAAGCAGACTTCCCAATGTTGGCAATAACATCTGGAAAGCAGGTGACATCATGTATGCGAATCTCGATGATAATGCTGCTATTGAAAAAGGGACTTCCGCCAACGACCCGAAGGACCTCTGCATTATCGGCAACAGTACACCGCGCTATCGTTTTGGCATCACATTGGGAGCAGATTACAAAGGTTTTGATATCAGCATGATGTTCCAGGGAGTGGCCAAACGCGATATATGGGTAGGTGGAGATGACAGATCTGTATATGAAAAAGGTATGATTTTCTGGGGAGTCAACGGAGGACAATGGGACTCTACAGGATACGAAGAACATTATGATTTCTTCCGCCCGGAAGGTGACGAACTGGGAACAAACCTGAACGCTTACTTCCCTCGTCCCATCATCGGAAGCAAGCAAAATCAACAAGTACAGACTCGTTACCTGCAAAATGCCGCTTATATCCGTCTGAAGAATCTACAAATCGGATATACCTTACCGAAAGCGCTGATACAAAAAATCAGTTTACAAAAAATACGGGTCTTCTTTTCTGGTGACAATCTTTGGACAGGAAGTAAAATGAGTAAGAATTTTGATCCGGAGCTATTATATCAGAATGGTATGAGTTACCCACTAAGCTATACACTCTCCTTCGGTGTCAACATCACATTATAAACCTTAAAAACAGATTATTATGAAACTAAAATATATATTCTTTTCATTCATGGCTGCCTCATTCACTTTGAGTTCATGCAGTGACTTTCTCGACAGGCAACCCTTGACAGACAATACGGACGAAGGATTCTTCACCGAACCGATTCAATTGCAGGCATATTGCAATAAAAAATATGATTTGCTCCCCGATTATAAAGATGTCAATCTTTTCAATGATGACGAAACGAGTGATAATCAGGCAGCAGACGCACCGAAAGATCTCTTTTTGCCCCAGCGCATCAAAGTAGCAACAGATGGCAGCTATAACCGGCAGGAACATTTGCGGGATTGTAACCACTTCCTGCACTATGCTCTTGAGAACCTGAAAAGCGGAAGACTTAATAATACCAATGAAACACAGCAATATATAGGCGAAATGTATTTCTTCCGTGCCTATATTTACTTTGAATACCTAAGAAAGTTTGGAGACTTCCCTATCATTACGGAAGAACTTACCGCTGATGACTATGCCGCCAATGTGGAAGCAAACAAACGTAAGCCACGTAATGAGGTAGCACGTTTTATTCTTAGCGATCTGGATGAAGCTATCAGCCGTCTTTTTCCCCGTAGCAATGCATTAACCAATCACCGGTTGAATCAGGAATCCGCATTATTGTTTAAGTCACGTGTTGCTCTTTATGAAGCCAGTTGGGAGACTTATCACAAAGGAACAGCCCGCGTACCGGGTGGTCCGGGATGGCCGGGAGGAACATTTGATGGTAATCTGGACACAGAAACAGACTTTTTCCTGACACAGGCAATGGAGGCAGCAAAACCTATAGCAGAAGCATTTCTACCCAATATTACCGATAAAATTGAAGACTACATGAATTTGTTCAACCAATATGATTTATCATCCAATAAAGAAGTATTGTTATGGCGTATGTATGCCGTAGATGCAACAGTCAACAGCAAGGTGGAGGGTACGTATCATAGTATCTACTACGGAGAAAAAACAGAAGCCCAAGGTTGTGCCGGCAAAGACGGAGGATACACACGCTCATTAATGGAAACATTCCTGACCACTAACGGTTTGCCTATTTACGCAACCGGCAACACAGAATATCAGGGTGACGCAAGTATTGAAGATGTGATGAAAAACAGAGATCTGCGTCTGGTACAATCAACTTCCAAACCGGGAGATCTCATATGGAGGGGAGCAAACCTTGACCAGACAGGTATCATGAGATATGTCAACTTGCTGAATTCATATGAAAGCGTATCTCATTCCACTACCGGTTATATGGTACGCAAAGGATGGAGAGACAGCAACGTTACTATGAATGATAATTCGCCATTGGCTTATATGATTTTCCGTGCTTCAGAAGCATTCCTCAACTATATGGAAGCCGATTGTATGAAAAACGGAGGAATTTCCATAGATGCAAACAGCCAGAAATACTGGAAAGCATTAAGAAAACGCGCGGGAGTATCAGATGATTATCAAAAGACCATAGACAACACTGACCTGAACAAAGAAAATGACCTGGCTGTATGGTCGGGCAATGAACAAGTTAGCAGACTGCTTTATAATATCCGACGTGAACGCCGTTGTGAGTTTATAGCTGAAGGTATGCGCAAAGACGATTTATTCCGTTGGCGTTCACTAGATAAAATGAAGAATTATATAGTGGAAGGATTCAACTGGGAAGAATATAAGAAAGAGGAGTATTATGTACATCAGACGCAACTGGGATTGAAAATCTATGATAGCAAATATCTGCGGCCATATGCCTTCAACGAGTTGATTATCAACAACAATGGCTATAACTTTGAAGAAGCAAACTATCTTACCCCGATTTCTTATGACATCTTCCGCATGTCGACACCAGTGAAAGGAGGAGACCCAACCACTTCGGTTGTATATCAGAATCCGGGATGGCCGATAGGCTCCAATCTCTATGCAAATCAGTAGCAATTCAATATAAATCATAATCCATTAAAAATAAAAAGCTATTTTTGCCATTATGAGTATTACAACAAGTATGATATATCACCGGACATGGATAATCGGAGCAGCACTTGCTGCTCCGATTCTTCCAGTTTCATCACAGGTCCCCCCTAACCTAGTCTTTATCATGGCCGACCAATATCGGGGAGATGCATTAGGTTGTGTGGGCAAAGAACCTGTAAAAACCCCTTGTCTGGATAAACTTGCTTCCGAAGGAATCCTGTTGACCAATGCAATCAGCAGTTATCCCGTTTCATCACCGGCACGGGCCATGCTGATGACAGGTATGTATCCGCTCCACAATAAGGTGGTAGGCAATTGTAATTCACAAACTGCCCCCTATGATGTAGAACTTCCTCAAGAAGCCCGCTGCTGGAGCGACGTACTGAAAGAAATGAACTATCAGACCGGATATATAGGCAAATGGCACTTGGATTCTCCTCATAAACCTTATGTAGACACCTACAACAACCGCGGTAAAGTAGCATGGAACGAATGGTGTCCGCCCGAACGTCGTCATGGTTTCGATCATTGGATAGCCTACGGGACGTACGATTACCATCTAAAGCCCATGTATTGGGATACTACCGCCCCACGCGATAGTTTCTATTATGTAAACCAATGGGGACCTGCCTATGAGGCAGATAAAGCCATCGAATACATTCAGGCACAAAAAGAGAATAAACAGCCTTTCGCATTAGTCGTTTCAATGAATCCTCCACATACAGGTTATGAACTGGTTCCCGACAACTATAAAGCCATGTATAGGGACTTGAATGTAGAAGCCTTGTGTGCCAATCGCCCCGATATACCTGCCAAAGGGACTGAAATGGGTGACTATTTCAGAGACAACATACGTAACTATTATGCATGTGTTACAGGAGTGGACGAGAACGTAGGACGTATCGTAGACGAATTAAAAAGAAACGGGCTCTTCAAGAATACGATTATAGTGTTTACTTCCGACCACGGCATCTGTATGGGTGCTCACAACCATGCAGGGAAAGATATTTTTTATGAAGAGTCTATGCGTATCCCCATGATTATTTCCTGGCCAGAAAAAATTCAGCCGCGTAAAGACGAACATTTGATGATTGCTTTCGCCGACTTATATCCTTCTCTCCTATCCATGATGGGATTCCGGAAAGAGATTCCCGAAACGGTACAAACATTCGACTTATCCCGGGAAATCCTCGGTGAAAGTAGAAGAGAGGTCGTACAACCTTATTATTTCGTACAGTTCGACAATCATGCCACAGGTTATCGCGGACTACGCACAGCAACCCATACCTTTGTAGTACATGCCCAAAATGGTATTATAGACGAAACAGTTCTTTTCGACCGCACAAAAGACCCATATCAAATAAACAATATAGCCGAACACTCCCCCAAGTTAGTCCGGCAGTTCCGGGAACAACTCAAGAAATGGCTACACCATACCCATGATTCATTTGCCAATTATCTGACCCCCTAATAAATAAATTAAAGACCATGAAGAAACTACATTACTTTATTCTTTTTATCTTTTGCACAGTTACCTGTCTCGCACAACAGCAGAACATCCCTGTCCCCAAGCCTCACCAACTAAAATGGCATGAGGCGGAATTAGGAGCCGTCTTCCACTACGACCTGCATGTGTTCGACGGCATCCGCTATGAGCAAGGCAACAACCGCATTAACCCCATCGAAGATTACAACATATTCAATCCTACCAAACTGAATACCGACCAATGGGTGCAAGCCGCCAAAGCTGCCGGATGCAAATTCGCTGTGCTGACAACCAGTCACGAAACCGGCTTCTGTCTTTGGCAAAGTGATGTCAACCCTTATTGCCTGAAAGCCGTGAAATGGCGGGACGGCAAAGGAGATATTGTACGCGACTTCGTGAACTCCTGCCGCAAATATGGTGTGCAACCGGGCATTTATGTCGGTGTACGATGGAATGCTCTGCTAGGCATCCACAATTTCAAAGCCGAAGGAGAAGGAGAATTCGCAGTCAACCGCCAGACATGGTATAAACGCCTGTGCGAGAGAATGGTTACCGAGCTGTGCACCCGCTACGGCGATCTCTATATGATATGGTTTGACGGTGGAGCCGATGACCCGCGCGGTGACGGTCCGGATGTGGAACCTATCGTGAACAAATACCAACCGAATTGTTTGTTTTACCATAATATAGACCGTGCCGACTTCCGCTGGGGAGGGTCGGAAACCGGTACTGTGGGCTATCCTTGCTGGTCTACTTTTCCCGCTCCCTGCTCGCACCATAAGCGTTTGGAACAAGACAAAGACCTTTTGGAGTTGCTAAAACACGGAAGCAAGGACGGCAAATATTGGGTTCCCGCCATGGCAGACACTCCATTAAGAGGGGCTAACGGACGTCACGAATGGTTTTGGGAACCAGATGACGAAAACAATATTTACCCGGTGGACGTGCTAATGGACAAATATGAAAAATCGGTAGGAAGAAACGCCACGCTAATCCTTGGACTTACGCCCGACCCCACAGGGTTACTTCCCACCGGAGACGTGCAACGGCTCAAAGAAATGGGAGATGAAATCAATCGCCGGTTCGCTTCACCGATAGCACAAACCGCAGGACAGAAGAAAAGTCTGCCCCTTAAGTTTGGCAAAAAGCAACCCGTAAACTACTGCATCATCCAGGAAAACATCAAAAATGGAGAACGCATCCGTCAATATAAAGTAGAAGCGAAAGTGAACGGCAAATGGAAAACCGTCTGCACAGGAGAATCCGTAGGCCACAAACGGATTGAAAAGTTTGAACCGGTAGAAGCAACGGCACTAAGACTGACTGTACTCGAATCTACCGCATTACCGGATATTATCAATTTCAGTGCATACTCCGTCCAATAAAATCGGAAACATGAAAAGAACCATCCGCACCATGAAAGAGTATGGATTTGACTTTTTAAAGATAGATAACCAATCTTTCACGCTCCCGTTTTATATGGACGGAACGCAGGCCGTTCGACAGGCAAAGTACTGTAACCTCGCATTAGAACATCAAGCCCATCGTATGCAGCTGGGATTGATGAATTGTATGGTACAGAATGTTTTGAATATAGTATGGGTTGATTCTAACGGAAAGCAGTAATTACGAAGTATCCCCATCAACAAGATAGGCATAATTGAAATAAAGAAATAACACCCAAAAACTCCCCCCCCATGAACAAGAAAGCTCTATTTCCTCTCACACTTTTGCCGCTGGCCGCAACTTATTTGCAGGCACAGAACAACGGCAGTCTCCGAAGTGAATGCACAGACAAACGTCCGAATATCATCCTCTTTATGGTGGATGATATGGGATGGCAAGACACTTCCCTCCCATTCTGGACGCAAAAGACACGTTACAACGAACTGTATGAAACACCTAATATGGAACGCCTCGCCCGGCAAGGAATGATGTTTACCCAAGCGTATGCCAGCAGCATCAGTTCTCCTTCCCGGTGCAGTCTTATCACCGGAACGAATGCAGCCCGCCACCGGGTAACCAATTGGACACTACAAAAGAATACAAAGACGGATCGCGAAGACAAATTACTGGATGTTCCGGATTGGAACTATAACGGAGTAAGTCAAGTAGCCGGCACTAATAACACCTTTGTCGGAACCTCTTTCGTACAACTCCTAAAAGACAGCGGTTATCATACCATCCATTGCGGAAAAGCCCACTTCGGTGCCATAGACACGCCGGGAGAAGATCCACATCATTGGGGATTTGAAGTCAATATCGCCGGACATGCCGCCGGAGGGCTTGCCAGTTATCTTGGAGAAGAAAATTACGGACATACCAAAGAAGGGAAACCGGTTTCATTGATGGCTGTTCCCGGGCTTGAAAAATATTGGGGTACAGAAACTTTTGTAACCGAAGCGCTGACTTTGGAAGCTATTAAAGCATTGGATAAGGCAAAGAAATACAACCAGCCTTTCTACCTGTATATGGCTCAATACGCCATCCATATCCCGCTGAACAAAGATAAACGTTTCTATGACAAATACAAGAAGAAAGGGATGACTGACCACGAAGCTGCCTATGCAACGCTCATTGAAGGCATGGACAAGAGTCTTGGCGACTTAATGAACTGGCTGGAAAAGAATGGAGAAGCTGATAACACGATTATCATTTTTATGAGTGATAACGGAGGACTTGCCTCCGAACCCCAATGGCGTGACGGCAAATTGAATACACAGAATTACCCTTTGAACAGTGGCAAAGGCTCTACCTATGAAGGTGGTATTCGCGAACCGATGATTGTCAGCTGGCCGGGTGTAGTGGCTCCAGAAAGCAAATGCGACAATTACCTGCTGATAGAGGACTTCTACCCCACTATCCTCGAAATGGCAGGAATCAAAAAATACAAAACAGTCCAGCCAATAGATGGAATCAGCTTCATACCTCTGTTGAAACAGACAGGCAATCCCTCCAAAGGCCGGAGCCTTTTCTGGAATATGCCTAACAACTGGGGAAATGACGGTCCCGGAATCAACTTCAATTGTGCCGTTCGTAACGGCGACTGGAAATTGATTTATTACTATGGAACAGGCAAGAAAGAGTTGTTCAATATCCCTGATGACATAGGTGAAAGCAACGACCTTAGTGCACAACATCCGGATATCGTGAAAAAACTTTCCAAAGAGTTAGGAGACTATCTAAGAAAAGTAGATGCACAACGACCTACTTCCAAAGCTACCGGCAATCCTTGTCCCTGGCCGGACGAAATAAAATAGATTGCCCAAACAAAAGGAGTGTGGCAGGGAGTGTGGAATAATTCCACACTCCCCGCCACTATTTCCACACATTCCACATACGGTTCTACACAGTCCTACGCCTTTCGAAAGCACATACACCTTTATTTATCAACCACTTAGCATATCGCTATTTTTTTTGGCACGCGCTTTGATCTTTAATAAAACGTTAGCGAAAAAGTAATAACCAATTCCTTAACACAAAAGTAGAGAATTGAAAACATATGTCTAATAATCTTTAAAGCAAACGATTATGAAAAAATTAGTATTAGTAGTAGCAATGTTTATGTTTGTTTGTGGTGGTTCATTCCTTGTAAAGGCTCAGAGTTCTGCAGAAGCTGTGACAGCCCCGACAGAAGTCAATGCGACAGTTGTCAATGATACAGTAGTAAAAGATACTGTAACTAAAAAAGACGAGCCTGCAACGGCATCACTGGTTGCATTAGCCGCTAATGTCAATGATACAGTTGTCACAGACACTGCATCTAAAGACAAACCGGCTGTGCCTGTCAAGGAATAACCTTGCCAACAACAAGCAGGACATAGTCTGCTGAACAATAGTAAGCACACTACAAAAAAAGCCATCCCTACTTTCGTCTATTCCGGGGATGGCTTTTTTTTATTTTTATTCCAATATCGGATCAGCTTTCCAACTTGAAACAATATTTGCCGCCTCTGCTTCAAAACTCTTTCCTACCAAAGACACAAATGTCTTAGTATTGCCATTTCCATTATTGAACAACCAATTAGCTACCATTCCATCCTTATCCTCACTCAACAACTTGCCGCTCTGCTCGGAAATTTGTTGTTCCGATAAGGCTTTTGTCCAAATACGGGCATAACTGATAGCTCCGTTCAACCGGCGTTTACCATCAGACTGTCCGATGTAGAAATCAGAAGTAAGATTGATCTCTTTCAAATCATCCGGCGTACCGTTTGATAATTGAAGCGTTTCTTTGGCACCATTTACATACAATGCAATCCGTTCACTTCCGCTCTTACTATTATCCAATACCACAGCCACATCATACCATTTATTAGTTTCTATCTTGGTAGAACCTTCATAGCGGATACTGCCTTTATCATCTGCAGCAAGCTGAAGGAAACGTTCCTCATTATTGCTTCCTCCTTTATGCACATCGACACGCAGCAGGAATTTCTTCTCTATACCCATCACTGTATTAATCCGGGCATTTCCATTGTCATCTCCATTCAACGACTCAATGTTGAAACGGGCTTCAAACGTGATCGTACTCAAATTCTTTAGCGATTCATCTGCCGTACCATTATATTCAAACGGTACTTTAAAGTAATTACCGCTACCCAGGTTCGCTACTTTATCTGCCTGTACCACCGTTACAGTCAGACTTAATTCCTGCTCCGCTTCGTCTCTGACAAACACGGTAGTGATACCCGCTTTTTTACCTATTAAATTGAAACGAGTGTCATCCACCTGCTGAATAGCTACAATCTCTTCATTCTCTGCTGTCAGACTATAACCTCCGTTTCCTTTTTCTACCGTAATCATGATCTTATTGTTGACTCCCACTCTCGGTGTCAGATTGGAGACATCAATAGAAATCGGATTTACCGTCACCTGAACCACTGCCTGTTTTCCTTTATGGTCTGTAAAAGTCACTGTTGTATGTCCGTTCTTCAAGCCTGTCAAAGTATAGAAAGGACGGAACTGGTCTGTATTGACCATGCTGACAACCGTTTCGTCCTCCACCTCATAAGATAATTCATCATTGCTGGAAAAATTCCCCATGCTGACAATCAACTGCTTTTCACCGGAAACTTCCAAGATCACCTCCGGCTCATTCACTTCCAGTTCAAATACACCTACATTCACAGAGATATTGGCAGCTACTCCTTCTCCATCCATTACTTCGATGGTAGTGGCTCCATTCTGTGAGCCACTTTTTACAGTTATCAATTCACCGGAAACAGTAGCCGTTGCAATGGCAGTGTTGAAACTTCTCACGGTATAGTTTCCGTTTCCAACCACTACATTCACTTTGGCTTCCTCATTCTGCCCGATACGTATCACCGGTTTATTCACAATCAACTCTATCAAGTCTTTAGCCACATCGTCATCATCATCGTCATCACAACCTATAACGGCAAACGATAATACCGACAAAAGCAACAGACACATATATGTATAGATTCGTTTCATCTGATTTTCTTTTTAAAGTTATACATTCCTACCGGTTTACCATCCGGGATTTTGTTCAATGGTCGGTGTCTTCTGCAACTCACTCTGGCGAATCGGGAACAGATAATGCTGAATAGAGAAAGTACGTTCTTCCACGCAGAAACGCTCCATTCTATATTTTACACCGTCAACCGTAATCGCTCCATTCTCATCCTGTACCGGACGCATTCCGTTAATCATTCGCTGGCAACGAGGCAATGCACCGTTATTGGCAGCCCAGTATTTCTGTGTACGTTTTGAGTTGTCGCTTCCACTAGATTTCCAAAGGCTTTCCTTTGCCAGTTCTTCCTTACTTGTCGGCTCCAAATACAAACGGCAAGTCCACGGACGTTTTCCCTCATAAAAGAGTTCCACGCGACGTTCGCGCTGAATGTATTCACGCATCAACTGCTGATTCGTTTTTACTTCCGGCGGCATCGGTTTCATAAAAGAACGTTCACGAACCATATTCACCAATTTATAAGCTTCATCAATATCCTCTCCCAATTCATTACAAGCCTCCGCATAAATATATATAAACTCCGGAAGACGCCAGATGGCGGGCGCATTGATACTGAAATTACCGGATTTGTTCCATGACTCCTGTTGGAATTTACGTAAATAATAACCAGTAGTAGTTGCATTGGTAGCACCAATCTTATCGGAACCACTCGCGGTATTGATCGTTTTCGACTCGTTCTTGTTATTACGGTAAGGAGCTCCGTGATAAATTACGTCGCGATAGAAACGCGGGTCACGAGTACCTTTCACATACGGATTAGCATCGTCATAGCCACCTTTACGGGCTTCTGCCGAATACACCGGATAACCATAATCACCTACGATATATTCATATTCATCCACTTGTTCCTGCACCGGTTGCTGGCGCGAACTTCCCTCACGGCTGGGCGGATAAATATCTCCCTGCCATGCCTGATCCTTGCTCTTCGTCATAAAGAACACATACTCATTGGCAAAGGCATCCATATCATAAAACATATCCCACAAACGAGCATATACACGGCTGTCATTCAGATTACCGTCAGCCGGATCCTTGAAATCATTTGCGTCATGTTTCGTATAGAGAGAATAACGCTTGGTGCCACCGACTTCGAAATCCAAAACGGCTTTGGCCGCTTCTTTTGCTTTTCTCCAACGAGTAGCATCGTAAGCATACTCATCTTCGAACACACGACGCAGGTTATATCCATATTGAGAAGCACCATTCCACAACGGAGTAGCTGCTACCCAGCGAACAAAAGAAATCAATCCCAGACAGGCTCCCTTATCCACACGACCGAAATTCTCAGAAGTTTTCACATATTTATTGGGAACCATGCCATAAGCTGTTTGCGCATCCGTCACAATCTTCTCGGCCATCGAATGAACAGACTCTTTCTTGAAGTCCATATTATCTCCGGCATTAATCACACGATCAATATAAGGAGCTTCGCCATACATACGCATTAACAACATGTGGAAATAACCACGCATGAAATACATTTCACCGATACGGTTACGAAGATCACCATCCTGTTGAGGATTATCAGGAGTGTTATATTTTTGTACATTTTCTATAATCAGATTCGCTTTACGGATTCCTTCATAAAGAGCCTCCCAATATTGTCCAAAACTACCGGGCAAAGAGTTCGGGTTCCAAGCGCCGTTATTGAAGTTATTCGTTATGTTTCCCTCTACGTTGGTTCCTTCACATTCGTCCGTAATGGCACTGTTGCTGAAGTGTTCGAAGAATACCAACGGACGGTCTGCTTTCTTTGCAGCCGCATATACGTCGGAGACTAGTCCGTTCACTTTTTCGTAACGGGCAAAAACGTCCGCTTCCGTAATATTATCATCATCGTCCCGGTCCAGGTAATCGCTACAGGAAGTAAAGACCAAAGGCAGGACCAATAAAGCAATTGCTAAAAATCTATCTAACTTTTTCATATTTCTATCTTATTTAGAATGTAATATCAATACCAAAATTGAATACCTTTTGAATAGGATACCAGGAAGCTCCGTCTCCGGATTTCGTTTCCGGATCGATATCCACATCACCCAGTTTATCAAAAGTCAACAGATTCAGACCTTGCACATAGATACGTGCCTGTTGCACATGGAATTTACGTAATAATTTGGGCGATACATTGTAACCAATTTCCACATTCTTAAGACGCAGGTATGAAGCATCATACAAAAACAAACTGCTGTTTCCATTCTTGTTGTTATCATGTGTTCCATAATGTAATGCCGGATATTTGGCAGTAGCAGCCGTTTCTGGTGTCCAACGGTCCAGATGCATTTTCTTCACACGTCCGATCTTATCCTGTTCAAATTGCGGGAAGTCAAATACAGCAGCCCCATTCAACAGAATAGATGATTTTGTCGCACCTTGCAATAATACACTAAAATCAAAGTTCTTATACTGGAAACCGAAAGGAATACCGAACATCAGTTCCGGACTACGCGGATTTCCCATTGCCGTACGGTCTTCATCATCAATCACTCCGTTACGATCCAAATCCTTATAAACAACATCTCCCGGAATTAATTGTCCCCACGGCTGATAACCGATTTTGTTCAGGCGGTCAGCTTCTTCCTGATCGGCTACAAAATGATCGAACACATAGACGAAGTTTTCGTATAAACGTTTACCGGTCTCTTTACGCCAGGAATTCTTACGGGCAACTTCCGCTTTATATTCCAGACGGTTGCGGGAGAAAGTCAGGTTCGGACGGATATAGTAACGGAAATCCTTTCCAATCTTATCGTTCCAGCTCAATTCGATATCCACACCGCGGTTGCTTACTTCACCCAGATTCTGTAAAGCCGCATCCTTACCTACAATGTCCGGATATCCCATGATACCGTCACCGTTCATATCCGTAATAATGTCAAAACGATATTCATAAAATGCATCTACCGTCAATGCCAACCTTTGATTCAGGGTAGTAAAATCAATACCGACATTCAGTTTACGAGCTTTCTCCCAAGTCAAACTTGCATTAGCCAGATTACCTTCGGAATTACCGCCTACATTTGTACCAAAGTTATTACCGAAATCATAACCGCTACCACCACCATAGAAAGCCAGATAAGGGAAACGGCTGCTGACATTGTCACTACCTACCAAACCATAAGAAGCTCTTACTTTCAGGAAATCAACCCAGGAAGCTTTTTTCATAAATTCTTCTTCTGAGACTACCCAACCGATTGAACCCGCGGGGAAGAATCCGTAACGTTTGCCCGGAGCGAAATTCTCGGAACCATTGTAACCGAAATTGAATTCCATCAGATACTTCTGATTATAATAATAAGCAAAGCGCCCGGTGATACCTTGGCTATGATAAGCCAGCTCATTGTTAACGGTACGATTACCACGGTTTGCCAATAACATGGCTGTCACTTCGTGACGATCGCTAAACAAACGGTTGTAATCCAAACGTGCTTGTATATAAGTACGTCCATCAGAAGCATTATGACTGAATCCGTTACCGATAGTCTGGTCAATATCATACTTGTTACCTGTTTTATAAGCACCGGTATAATGGCCGCCAGTCATATAAGCATCTGAACCTTCAATCGGCATAAACGTTGCATACTTCGGATATTCACGATATCCATCCTTGTAAGTATCCAGTTTGCGGTTAATCCATCGTCCTTCGGAAGCATCATAAGAAAACATCAGTTCCGCCTTTAATCCTTTCGTCAGAAATCCCATATCCAGATTCATCGCAAAACTACCGTTCAGATAAGTATTCTTCTCATTCAAATAACCCGTACGGCTCAATTCACCCAAAAGATTGTAGCGATAGATGTTGTCACCATAAAGCATTCCACGAGGGTTCTGCTGAATATATTCCTCATTCTGCGGATGCGAGTTTTCTTCCACCAAAATGGGCAGATAGGGAGGTTGAGTTGCACAGATGGTCATCAGGCGACTAGCCGTTGTACCCGGTGCATTACGGTCAGTAATACGGGCTCCCAAGTCCAGACGGGTACTCAAATAACGATTAATGTTAATATCAATGTTTGAACGAAAGTTGTAACGGGTGAATTTGGTCTGTGAGTCATATTCACCAGCATTCGCATATTTGTAGTTACCTCCTTGTGAGAAGTAATTAGCCAATACATAATAACGTACCTTGTCCGTACCTCCACGGATGGAGAGGCTTACATCTTCCTGCAAGCCCGGTTTAAAGGCAAAATCATAATAATCCCAGTCATATCCCAAGCCATCGGAGTTATCTCCTTTGGCGCGGCGGAAGTTATCAATCGCCTGTTGAGAGAAGAGGTTCAAACTGCTGATGTCTGCACCCGTCATCTTGGCATCGTTCAATCTGGCCTCATTATATAAGGTTGCATAATCGGCAGAACCTAAATATTCGGGGAAACCGATCGGCTGGTTAATACCGATAGAGGCTTTCAGGTTCACGGTTGCCTTTTCCGCTGCCTTACCACGTTTGGTGGTAATAACGATTACACCATTTGCACCACGGATACCATAAGCGGCAGTAGCGGAAGCATCTTTCAGAATAGTGAATGTTTCAATTTCATCTGGTGCGAGGTAACTCATGTCACGTTCGATTCCATCGACAATGACAATAGCACTTTGATTACCGTAAGTTGCCTTACCACGGATAAACAATTCACTTTGGTCAACACCCGGTTCACCACCCGCATACTGGTTTACAATCAAACCAGGCAGACGTCCGGCAAGTGCATTGTTGATATTAGCCGTAGGACTCTGCGTCAAATCTTTTGTCGTAATGGTAGCAACAGAACCGATCATGGTTTCTTTACGTTGTTTGGTATAACCTACCACAACCACTTCCTGCAGGGCTTTCGTATCTTCCTGTAGTAAGACAGTCAGTTCCTTCTTTGCACCGGGAACAATTTCCTGCGGCTGGTAACCCAGATAGGAAAACACCAACGGAGCTTCTGCATAAGGCAGTTTCAATGTAAACTTACCATCCATATCCGTAATCGTACCTGCATTGGCCACTCCTTTCACGACAACAGACACACCGATCAACGGGTCATTTGTCGTCTTGTCCAATACCGTACCTGACACTGTTATCTTATTGCTTTGTGTGGCCTGCACCTTTGCCGTTCTTCCCGTTTGCGCCACCCCCTGCAAAGGTATACCTGCAAGAAGAGTGCAAGAAACAGCCACCAGACAAATATTTCTTTTTATATGTATCATCTTTCTTTTCGATTTTCTATGTGTAATAAATCAATCTTATTCCTCTGCTTTCTTACCGAAATCCGGTCCGACCCAGTTGGCTTTTTCCGTTGCTTTACCTTGCACCCAGTCTTCATAACGGGCACGGATTTCAATCATTGTTGCTCCCGGGACTTCCGCATTCAAGGAGATTGTCAGACGATCTTCCCTGTTGTCGCGATTACCGAAGACCGGTGCTTTTGCCCAGTCGTACTCCCACACATAATAGCCTTCGGGATGAGCCAACGTCCAAAGCACATCAGAACAGCTGCGCAATGCAGCAATAAACTTATTCTTGGTCTTTTCCGGATAAAGGCTGCTAGTCGGCTGTTTCACCATATCCAAAAAGTAACGGACAAATATTCCACGGAATAAAAGATTATCTCCCGAATTTCCTTCACCACTGAATACCGGATAGTTGGAATCCATTTTCTTATTCACCTGGTAAGAGCCGAAAGCAACTGCATTACGAAGATATTCATCCTCACCGGTAGCGTTGTACAACTCCAGAGCAGCCGCCATAAATGTTCCCTGATTATAAGACAAGGCTACTTTATCAGGATCTCCCGGTGTACCGTCATCTTTAATACTAAGATTATCATATACCTGTCCGGTGGAAATATCACACAGATAAGCCGTCATCCAGTTATATACCTCTTTGGCGAAGTTCAGGTAATAAGCAGCCTGCTCTTCCCAGCCGTCTTTAGCCTCTTTAACGGTAAGCTGATACAATTTCATAGCCAGAAGGCAACCGGGACCATTAGAACAAGACATACGTGAAGCCGGCGCATCCGTTTTCCATGCCATTCCTCCTACCCCTTTATAGGCATTCTTCGCTCCCTTAATATGGTTCCACATCTTCATCAACGCACTGTAATAATCCTGATCGCCAGTCAACTCATAAACCCGCAGACAAGACAGTGCCATCCATTCCATATCATCATAGAAGTTATTCCAGAAGTCTTTGCCACCATAACCGCAATGTTCATTCCAGTCATCAAAAGCCGGCAGGAAAGGTTTCATGATGTTTTCATACAAATGAGCCTGATATTCGGGATTATTTGCATGACGGATATAAGCATCGATCACGATATCCAATGCATGTCCCTGCGACCATCCACCGCTACCGCCTGTGCTTGCCGGTTCTCCGGTTTCCGGTGTATTCGGTTTTTCCCAGTAAATGCTTCCGCAAAAGGTATCCCGTCCGCTGGCATTCTCATAAAAATATTTGATATAAGTTCCCGTACTTTTGTCGGCTGCATCTGTCCAGTTCACATCCGACACATATTCGCCAGACGAATTGCCCTTGTAGATATCTCCCAAATCGCCGTCGTCACAAGCTGTAAATATTGCCAGTGCACCGCTTAACAGCAAAGCTCTTTTTGATAATGATACTATATAGTTCTTCATATTATTATTCAGTTTTAATCTTCATTCGTTTCCGAAGCTACCCAACGGTGGGTATACGTTCCAAACTCTGCATTGAAATAGAGGGTCACATCGGTTTTCACCGTAGCATAATAGACATTTCCCTGCTTTTCGCCCCATTGCAGTAACTCGTCGCAAAAACGGAAACTGTAATCCCATGGATCTGTGCCCAATGCCAGTTGATATAAATTATAATAGCTGTTGTCGGTAGTCAGATTCGGTTGCCCTTTATCTTTCTCCTTATGTCCCCAACGGTAGGTTGTTCCGTTGATCTCCATCTTAAAGCTATGACGGGTTTCACCGCTTCCTGCCCAACTTTCCGTTTGTTTCCGGGCAGTATAATTCTTCACACCCCATTTGCCATATCCCAGATAGTTGAAGTTCTGTCTATACCCGCCTGAATGGTTATAAAGATACACCTCTCCTATTTCATCATAACTGATTGTCTGCTCACCCATATTGATAGTAATCCGGTAGATGCCTGATTGAGGAACCGTAATTGTATAATCTTCACCGTCATTACGTTCACGCAACACTCCGTTATCATCTACATAATAATAGCACTTGCGACCTTCAACAGTAGATGTAAAGACAAATGGCTGATCAGCTTTCAATTGAGTAAATGTCTGATAAATTCCCTCATTCTGACGAAGCATCTGCTGCGCTTCCGCTTCATCGCCATCATCTTCTGTACCTGCTCCAGTGATATAAACCGGCTCGTTTTCAGAAGGCATATCATCGATGCCGTCCATCATAAAAATTACGAAATAGCCTTCCAAACTACTAAGAGCCTGATCCAATCCGCAATAAGCACGTACCTTCCAACGCAGTGTGCCGTTGGTATTGCAACGGAACTTAGCCAGTTTACCTATTGTATTTGCCTGATAATGGGTAAAAGTCAGCTGTGATTCCAGCCCATTATTATCCGAAAAAAAAGTTTCTACCGGTTTGGTAAAGTCGCCCCCGATCGTATCAATCAATACTTCATAACGATATACAGTATTTCCGTGCTTCTCGGTAGGCGTCCATTTTAAGATAATATCCGTTAACGAAGCACCCGAAAGTACTACCCGCTCACCGCTAGCCATTGCATCCATTGTTCTGACTGGTTCAGGCGGAACAATCGGTTCATAATCATCCGGATCAAAGCCCGGATTCAGTTTATTGTCACAGGCCGTCAGTCCGATAAGAAAAAACAGCAGGGCAAATTTGATTAGTTTCTTTGTTATCATATTGTTTCTCATATTATATTCCTAGTTTTAGTATGAATGAGGACATCCAATTGGTTCAAAGCGGCTCTTATCTCCATTATAAGTTGCAGGAAGTTCCGCTCCCCAAGCTGGTTTATTTTCGCTTATATTCTGCAAACAAACTTGCGCATCCAATCCGCTACCGCCATTTCCCCAATTTTCAAAAACTGTAGAACCTCCGACACCTTTCGAGAATACCCAATATCCCATCAAGTCAGAGTGTTCTTCTGCATTAAGGATTTTGCACATATTCGCTTTAATTTCACTTTCGTCCAACGCTCTCTTCCACATCCGTGCCTGATAAACTTTGCAATATCCTACCCGATATGAATCTCCGGAACGTCCTATCAACAACGCCTTATCATTTCCACCTACATCTGTCAGATTGAGAGATGAATTAGGGGCACAATCTTCATAAGAGTTATCTGCAGGAGTCAACGTTTCTCTCACTCCGTTTATATACATTTTATAAGCCTCTTTTGTACTTGATTTCGTTCCATCATATACAATGGCTATATGATACCATTTACCCGGAGTCTTACGTCCACCTTCCGAATCATCACAATAAATAGTCTGCTGACTACGGAAACGGGGGTCACTCTTACCATTAATTTTAGTGGCTATTTCAAAACGCGGATTCACATCCTTAGCTTCTGCACGAAGCAGGAATACACTTTCCAAACCTATAAACGATTGCAAAGAACGAGTATAAGTCGGATAGAAAACAACCTCAAGAGTAAGCTGATTCATACTTTTCACCTCTGAATGTGATTCCGCATACTTCTTAATATCAATTTTAAAGCATACGTCATATTCCAAACGATAACATACCGGATTCACATAAACTGGTAAAGTCAATTTCTGACCTGCCGCATCAGACAGTTCCAGTGTAGTAGTTCCAAGCTTCTTTCCTGTTAGTTTTAACTTGGTAGCCCCGTCTTCCGTAATCAATTCAGCGGTTTTCAAATAGGTTTTATTATCATCTGTGAGTTGTGCCAACTTATAATCGCCATTTCCTCTGGCGATGGCAATTTCTGTAGATGCCTCATAGCCACCAATAATTAAAGAAGTTGCTTCATTTTCCAATTTAAGGTTATACGGATTCACTTTCACCGCAATCTCCTCCATGGAACCTTTTTGGTCTGTCACAATCACTTTCACATCACCTCTGGCTTTGGGTTTCAAGGTAATCAGATTCTCTTTTTCAGTGGCCTCCACAATCATTGCATCCGTAGTAGGCTCGCCATCTCCTACCTGATAAGTAAAACTATAGCCACCATTACCTTTCTCTATAGATATATATTGAGATTCGGCATCCGGTTCGACAAAAATGGCTTCATTACTTTTCAGTGTCAGATCCACGATGTTCACTACCACAGGAAGGATGATCGTTTTGCCTTTCTTATCTGTTATCGTAACATTTACCGGATCATCTCCAGTCTCGAACTTGGCAGTCAACGGAATAACCTGTCCCGATAGTTCGCCCACTTCCAGAAACTTATCAGCACCTTCCGGTATGGAAATCTGGTAATCTCCGTTACCGGTCAAAATCTTCACCAGTCTCTTTTCACCGATAAAGAGGTCAAACCCTTCTTCCGGTGCATCTACCGTCAAATCCCAAAGTTTTGCTACCCGAACCAGCACTCTAGCCACTTTCTTACGCCCATCTACTATTAATATAGTGGTTTCCGTACGGTTATTTTCCTCCAACTGACTATTTTCGGTAGCTTTAATAGTCACCTTATTACCATTGATTGTAGCCGTCGCCACATTTTCATCAAATGGCTTCACATAATAATCTCCATTACCGGAAGTGATACTTACCGTAATCTCATCTCCTTGTAGCAGTGTCACCGAATTATTATCGACAACCAGATCTGTTGCCGGTTTCACTTCCTGTTCTTCTTTATCATCACTGCACGATACCATAAAAAATGGGATAGTCAATGCTGAAAGAAATAAAAAACTAAGTTTCCTTTTCATTAGATTAAAGATTAATAAATTAATACTTTTCAAGTTTATCTACTTAAAACTTCGATGAGACAAAGATAAAATCACTAAACTCTACCAAAAGAAAATTAACTGCTTTTTTTTACCTTTTGGCACGGATATTTACTACATTAACACGGATATTTACTTCTTCTTTTTCTTTAAAAATTCCCGCCACAGACTACTGCTGAACCTCTTCCAAATGTTTCATCCGAAACTCTTTTGGCGTACATTCATACTTTTCACGGAACACCTTAAAGAAAGTAACTTTGTTCGAGAATCCCGAATCGAATACAATTTCATCAATCGTCTTTTTAGTGGTCAGCAATAAATCTTTCGCTATGTGCAAACGACATTCCTTAATCAGATCGGTCGGGCTATCCTCTCCTATCTCTTCCATCTTCCGGTAAAGACTCCGGGGACTGATTGCCAGCCGATCGGCGATATAACGCGGAGTCAAATCTTTGTTCGTTATATTATCATTGATAATCTTCAAAACCGACTGTAGGAACTTCTTCGACTCTTTATGCGTCAACTTCCCGTCCGACTTTTCAAAAGAACTAATCGGCGAACTGAAATAATTCTTCAACACCTCTTTCCGTTCCATCACCTGACAGACAGAAATACGAAGGTACTCCGCACTAAACGGTTTCGTGATATACATTTCCGCACCGGCAGAAAGAGCCTCCATCTGTTGTTCCATCTCGTGCCGTCCGGAAACCACAATAATAGGAATATGCGCCGTCTCTTTCACCGATTTGATCCGCCTGGTCAGTTCAATGCCACCCATTCCCGGCATCATGACATCACAGATTATCACATTCGGATAAACCTCATTCATCACCTGATCCAGCCGTTCGGGATCTTGCAAGGTTACCACATTGAAATCAGCCGAGAATATTTCTCCAATAAACCATAGCATTTCAATTTCATCATCGACCACCAAAAGCGTGGGACGCATCTTGTCAAACTCATACTGTGGAAGTTTCAGTATCGATTGAGTATCTATCTTAGGGATGTATTCCGCTGTGAGCCGCTTGGTTTCCGACACTCCGGTAGTCAGTTCCACGACCGGCAAGGTGAGTGTAAACATCACCCATCCGTCAGGAGTATTTTCCACTTTCAACGTACCATTCAGTAACTTTGCCATATTATAAGAGATGGCTAGTCCCAGTCCGTTCCGTGAAAAGTTCTTTTCATCCTGATTCTCGAAATTATCCAAAATGGCATACCGGTTAAAAATATACTGGAAATCCTTTTCCTTGATGGTACTTCCTTCATTTGCTACACGAAGAGTCAGCATGTTTTCCCCACTCGTATCCACTTCAATCTTGATACTCTGTCCGTCGGGAGTATATTTAAAGGCATTAGAAATCAGATTAATAATAATCGTATTCAGAAATCCCTTGTCCGAGTTCCACATCACCTGTTCGGGTATCTTGCTCAAGAAAGTGATGTTTCTGGATTTAGCCATTTCGACAAACGTTTTGGCTATTCCTTTCACAATAGAAGACACATTCAATGACTCAATCCGTACTTCCCTGTTTCCTGTTTCAATCCGACGGAATTCAATCAACTCATGAATCAGGTTGTTGAGACGCTCCGCATTCGTCTGAATCATCTGTACGTAGTCCACGACAAATTTACTAAGTCCCTTCGATGAAAGGATTCGTCCGCAAGGACCATAAATCAAAGTCAGCGGAGTACAAAACTCATGTGCGATATTAGTAAAGAAACGAAGTTTGGACTCAAAGACATTCTTTTGATGGCGTTTCTCTATCTCGTTCAGCAATTCCTGCTTTTTACGTTTGGAGCGCAGTATAAAAGAACGTATCAGTAAGGCTGCCAGTAAAAGCAGACAGAAGGCATAAATCAAATAAGCCCACCAGGAAGCATACCACGGATCGCCTATACGAATGACCAGGGAATAGACATCACTCTCTTTATCAAAGACACTATTGTAATATTTCACCAGTAAGGTATATTCACCAGGAGCCATATTCGTAAAAGAGACTCCACTTTCCGAACCATTGTTTACCCATTGGTCACTCAATCCTTTCAGTTTATAGAAATAGGTACAGTTATTACCATTCAGATAATCCACAGAAGCAAATGAAACTGAAAAGAAATTCTGGTCATACTGTAAATTCAAGACTTCAGCTTCTTTTTTCCGGGTGAGAAATTCTCCCAGATTGTATTGTTCACCGAAGATAGACAGCTTATCAAAATAAACAGGAGGCATATAAAGCTGCTCCGGACGGCCATCCGCCCGGATAGCTACGACTCCATTGATTCCTCCAAAGAACAGAGTACCAGTCCGGGAATCCCGAAAAGCGGCACCGTCACTAAACTCTACCACCTTTAAACCATCTCCGAAACCATACGAACGAAAGACATTCCGTTTCGTATCGAAATTGATTAATCCGAGATTGGTGCTCAACCAGAAATTGTCGGACGAGTTTCTAAGAATTGCATGAATGGTATTATTCAGGAAACCATTCTTGGCATTGAAGAGCTGATAAGAAGTTTCCGAAGTGTACTTTATCAATCCGTAGCTCGTTCCAAAAAGATAGTTATTGCTGCTGTCTTTACTGATGGCGAGAATATTATTCAGGGTCATGTTTTCGTATTTGTGAGTAGACACCGGTTCCAGGCCGTTCGTCGTTTCGTTATAGCGGAACACCCCATATCCTTTATTACCAAACAACAGGTTGGTTTCATTCTCCGCATAAATAGTAAAGAAATAGTTCGATCCCAGTTCGCCATCATTAATGATGTAACGTTGCGCATCCACAATCACCGGATTGTCCGGTGTTCCGGCAATACGAGCCTTCACCACTCCCATGCCGACACTCGCCAGCCACAGTTCGGAATCTGCTGTTTCGTAAATGTCATGGATGTATTTGAAATCTTCGTTGCCGATCCGTATTGGTATACTCTTGATACGTTTTTCCCGATATGAATAATAAGTTAATCCTTCTTCGTCTCCTATCCAAAGCAAATTCCGGTGGCTTTTGGCAAAACAATAAACGGCATTACTACTCAAAGCACTATTAGAGGTAGTCAACACCTCTGATCGGCAGTCAGAGATGTTTTTATCGAATTCGTAATCATAGATTTTAAGAATTCCGTTTCCTTTGGTTCCCACCCAAAAAGTACGTTCATCATCAAGATAGATGGCACGCACGGGGCGTTCTATTTTCTCGGTGTAATTGCTAAGCACCATTGATTTGATAGAATAAAGCGGGTTCGAATAAAGATAAACACCTTGCCCGTCTGTACCAATCCAAACAACATCCTGAAAACGGTCCTTCTTGAGACAGAATACACCGCTGTTGATTGGCAACGGCTGAATTTGATAATGATTCGTTTCCTTCTGTTTCTCCAACAGCAGAATACCATCCATCAAAAAACCCACAAAATAGCTGTTATGATAATGAACGATGGAAGAGATTTTGCCACGTTCCTGTATTTCCTTACCCAGATTGGCAATAAATTCATTCTTCTGGGTCGGAATATGGAAAGCATAAAAATTAAATTCCTTGTCTATGTAATAAAGAGATTGCTCGTCATTGAAACAATAGATCAAGGAGGTCTGATAAATCAGATTCGTTTTTTGGGGTAACAGGGTGATATCTCCCGATGTGGCTTCCTGCTGTATGTCATAACAACGGTTGTATCCTTTCATGACT
This sequence comes from Bacteroides sp. 90-K9/2, assembly GCF_047310725.1. Lineage (NCBI taxonomy): Bacteria > Pseudomonadati > Bacteroidota > Bacteroidia > Bacteroidales > Bacteroidaceae > Bacteroides > Bacteroides sp. 90-K9/2. Next base: position 392,766 of record NZ_JBCGVL010000004.1, on the reverse strand, counting down.
ACCCACATCCGGTTATTACCATCGATAAAGAAGTTTACGATATCGGAAATCGGAATTCCCGTGATATTGATTTTCTTGAAGACGCCTTCTTTTTTATGATAATAATAAATGCAGTTACTATCCTGGATAATGAACAGATTACCATGACTATCCTTATTCATAAAGAAGAGTTTCTGAAATTCATTATAGTGAGTGATTGTATTGGTTTTCCGGTTCAAACGGTTCAACCCATAGTAGGTTTGAATCCAGTAAATGTCTTCACCCGTATACACAATATTGTCAATCAGATTACCAGATAAGTAATCCTCCTTGTCACGGGTCTTAAATTCCTCAATCTCTTGTCCATCATAAATATTCAGTCCGTCGCAGGTCCCGATCCACATTAATCCACGTTCATCCTGGCACAGAGATGTAATCGAACTATTAGACATATATTCTTTATCTGCAACTTGCTTCAAATTATAAGCATAAGCGTTATGTATCAACAGATTAAGAAAAAAGAATAGAATAAAAAACGACTGTTTCCCCATAGTGTATTATTCTTAGATTTGCTATATGACAAAGGTAAACAAAAAAACATTCCGAGCTTTTTTTTTGGCCGAGATATAAGTAAATATCCGTGCCAGAGTAGTTAATTTCAGTGACAAGAGACGATTTAAACTCCCTATTACTAGAAGCGCATTCCTTTTCTCCCTATTTTCGTCGTAGAAATTATTTTCAAATCTATAAATTCATTGGTTCATGAAAACACCTTTTTCATTTAAACACTTGCTATTTCTTGGAGGTGCCGTGTTGTACAGCCTGCAATCTTCTGCCGTTAAGAATCCGGTAGACTATGTCAGTACACTGGTAGGCACTCAATCCAAGTTTGAACTGTCTACCGGAAACACGTATCCGGCTACGGCATTGCCGTGGGGAATGAATTTCTGGACACCGCAGACCGGTAAAATGGGAGACGGTTGGGCATACACGTATGATGCCGACAAAATCCGGGGATTCAAACAAACACATCAGCCCAGTCCCTGGATGAACGACTACGGGCAGTTTGCCATCATGCCTATCACTGGCGGACTGGTATTCGATCAAGACCGACGTGCCAGTTGGTTCTCTCACAAAGCGGAAGTTGCCAAACCTTATTATTATAAGGTGTACCTTGCCGACCATGATGTAACAACCGAGCTTGCTCCTACGGAGCGTGCCGTCATGTTCCGTTTCACATATCCGGAGACAAAGAATGCCTACGTGATTGTAGATGCTTTCGACAAGGGATCTTACGTGAAAGTGATTCCGGAAGAAAACAAGATTATCGGCTATTCAACCAAGAATAGCGGTGGCGTGCCGGAAAACTTCAAAAACTATTTTGTGATTCAGTTCGACAAACCGTTCACATTCCTTTCCGCAGTTTCCGAAAATAACATTCTTCCGAATGAAACAGAAGCGAAAGGAAACCACACAGGTGCCGTGATCGGGTTCGCCACCCAAAAAGGAGAAATTGTACACGCACGTGTTGCTTCCTCCTTTATCAGTCCCGAACAGGCGGAGTTGAATCTCAAAGAGCTTGGCAAAAACAGTTTCGACCAACTGGTAGCAAACGGAAGAGAGGTCTGGAACCGTGAAATGAGCAAGATAGAGGTAGAAGATGACAACATTGATCATTTACGTACATTTTATTCCTGCCTGTACCGTTCGATGCTTTTTCCACGCAGTTTCTACGAAATAGACGCTAAGGGACAAGTCATGCATTACAGCCCCTACAACGGCGAAGTGCGTCCCGGCTATATGTTTACCGACACCGGATTCTGGGACACGTTCCGCTGCTTGTTTCCTTTCCTCAACCTGATGTATCCGTCAATGAATCAGAAGATGCAGGAGGGACTGGTGAATGCTTACAAAGAAAGCGGTTTCCTGCCGGAATGGGCCAGCCCGGGACACAGGGATTGCATGGTGGGCAACAACTCGGCTTCCGTAGTGGCCGACGCTTACATCAAAGGGTTGCGCGGGTATGACATCGAAACTCTTTGGGAAGCATTGAAACATGGAGCCAATGCACATCTTAGCGGAACTGCTTCGGGACGTCTCGGCTACGAATCTTACAACCAACTGGGATATGTCGCCAACAATATCGGCATAGGACAAAACGTTGCACGTACATTGGAATATGCATATAACGACTGGGCGATTTATACATTAGGCAAGAAACTCGGTAAACCGGAAAGCGAAACCGATATTTACAAGAAGCGCGCATTGAACTATAAAAATGTCTATCATCCGGAACACAAACTGATGGTAGGTAAAAACGACAAAGGCGTATTCAATCCGAAATTCGACGCTGTAGACTGGAGCGGTGAATTTTGTGAAGGAAACAGCTGGCACTGGAGCTTCTGCGTATTCCACGATCCGCAAGGACTTATCAACCTGATGGGAGGCAAGAAAGAATTCAATACGATGATGGATTCCGTTTTCGTCATTCCGGGCAGACAGGGAATGGAGAGCCGCGGCATGATTCATGAGATGCGTGAAATGCAAGTGATGAACATGGGGCAATATGCGCACGGAAACCAGCCTATTCAGCATATGGTGTATCTCTACAACTATTCAGGCGAACCCTGGAAAGCCCAATACTGGATACGTGAGATTATGAACAAGCTATACACCGCCGGTCCCGACGGCTATTGCGGCGACGAAGACAACGGACAAACTTCCGCATGGTATGTATTCTCCGCACTCGGTTTCTATCCAGTTTGTCCGGGAACAGATGAATATATCATAGGAACTCCGCTCTTCAAATCAGCGAAGTTACATCTGGAAAACGGAAAGACCATTACGATCAAAGCAGATAACAACCAGCTTGCCAACCGCTACATTAAAGAAATGAAGGTGAACGGGAAATCACAAACCCGCAATTTCCTTACACATGACCAGCTGACAAAAGGTGCTAATATCCAATTCCAAATGAGCCCCGTACCCAATAAACAGCGGGGAATCACAGAAAAAGATGTACCTTACTCTCTTTCATTTGAATAAAATATTGTACTTTTGGAGGTCAATGAATTATCTACCAAACAAACTATAAAAACATGAAACTGAAAAGTCTTTTACTAATTTCCCTTGTTGCGATCGTATTCTGCAATTGCCAGAGTAACTATCAGCCTACCACCTTTACTGTTGCCTCTTATAACCTAAGAAATGCCAACGGCAGCGATTCACTTCGCGGAAACGGTTGGGGACAACGTTATCCGGTCATTGCCAAGATGGTGCAATACCACGATTTCGATATTTTCGGCACACAGGAATGTTTCCTTCATCAGCTGAAAGACATGAAGGAAGCACTTTCCGGTTATGACTATATCGGTGTGGGCCGTGACGACGGTAAAGATCAGGGTGAACATTCTGCAATCTTCTATCGTACCGACAAGTTCGATCTTGTAGAGAAAGGCGACTTCTGGCTGTCGGAGACTCCCGATGTGCCGAGCAAAGGCTGGGATGCCGTGCTACCGCGTATCTGCAGTTGGGGACACTTCAAATGCAAAGATACCGGTTTCGAATTCCTGTTCTTCAACCTGCACATGGACCATATCGGGAAGAAAGCCCGTGTGGAAAGTGCGTTCCTTGTACAGGAGAAGATGAAGGAACTGGGCAAAGGCAAGAATCTTCCGGCTATCCTGACCGGTGACTTCAATGTCGATCAGACTCATCAGTCATACGATGCTTTTGTAAGCAAAGGCGTGCTGTGCGATTCCTACGAAAAATGCGATTTCCGTTATGCTATCAACGGAACCTTCAATGACTTCGACCCGAACAGCTTTACAGAAAGCCGCATCGACCATGTATTCGTATCTCCGTCTTTCCATGTGAAAAGATACGGCGTACTGACAGATACTTACCGGAGCATCGTAGGAAACGGAGACAAAAAAAATGCAACCGACTGTCCGGAAGAAATCGACATCAAAGCATATCAAGCCCGCACTCCTTCCGATCACTTTCCTGTAAAGGTAGAGTTAGAGTTTGACGAACGTCGGCAGAAATAATTTTATTAGTTAAAAATAACCTGAAAAGTTTCACCACACAACCTGATATTCCTATGAGAAATATATACACCCTAGCCTGTATGTTATTTTTCCTTACGTCCGCAACGGGAAAGACACCGGAAAACAATCGCTATCTTTCCATTGCCGACTCGATTCTGCACAATGTATTGAATCTTTATCAGACGAAGGACGGATTACTGACAGAGACTTATCCTGTCAATCCCGACCAGAAAATCACTTATCTGGCTGGAGGAATGCAACAGAACGGAACGCTGAAAGCCTCTTTTCTATGGCCTTACTCCGGGATGATGTCAGGTTGTGTGGCGTTGTACAAAGCTACCGGTAACAAGAAGTACAAGAAATTACTCGAAAAGAGAATCTTGCCGGGAATGGAACAGTATTGGGATAACAGCCGCCAACCAGCCTGTTATCAGTCATATCCGGCCAAATATGGTCAGCACGGACGTTATTATGACGACAACATCTGGATTGCATTGGATTATTGCGACTATTACCAGCTCACCCACATCCCAACTTATCTGAAAAAAGCCATCGCATTGTATCAATACATTTACAGCGGCTGGACTGACGAACTGGGTGGAGGTATTTTCTGGTGCGAACAGCAAAAGGAAGCAAAACACACTTGTTCGAATGCCCCGTCAACTGTGCTCGGTGTCAAGTTATACCGATTGACAAAAGATGCCAAGTATCTGGAAAAAGCAAAGGCTACCTATGCCTGGACCAGGGAACATCTTTGTGACCCCGACGACCATCTTTATTGGGATAACGTCAACCTGAAAGGAAAAGTGTCCAAAGAGAAGTATGCCTACAACAGTGGGCAGATGATTCAGGCAGGCGTGTTGCTCTATGAGGAAACAGGAGACGAACAATATCTGCGTGATGCCGGACAAACAGCTGCAGGAACAGACGCTTTTTTCCGTACGCAAGCCGACAAGAAAGATCCGGTAATCAAAGTACACAAAGATATGGCTTGGTTTAATGTGATTCTGTTCAGGGGATTGAAAGCTCTGTACAAGATTGACAACAATCCGGTTTATGTAGATGCCATGGTGAACAACGTTCTTCATGCTTGGGAAAACTACAGGGATGAGAACGGACTATTGGGAAGAGACTGGTCGGGACATAAGGAGGAACCGTATAAATGGTTGCTCGACAATGCCTGCCTCATTGAGTTTTTTGCCGAAATAAATTAACTTCATCCATTATTATTACCATGAATATAACTAAAATAGTTGGTTTATCCATCCTCCTCTCCGGCAGTGCCGGTATGCAAGCGATGGAGTAGCCGATTGCTCATATCAGGAATTATTGTATTCCTGCTTACGGAATAACTGTTTCTAACATTGACACTTACGGTTCCAAGATAGTTTCAAGGCAGAAGAACTTTAGTTTCAAGCCTTTGAAACCATAGTTTCAAGCAACAGAAACTAAAGTTTCTCACCAATGAAACTAAAGTTTCCTACTGATGAAACTAAAGTTTCAAGCAATGAAACCTTCTCTCACCTGTAATAGTATGATAATGAGCGAATACAACTCCGAATAGAGAAACAAGTACCCTCATAGCAGAAAAACAATAAAATCCCAGCTTTCGACAAAGTGACAGCACACCATGCCGTCACCTTGCCATCACACCATGCTGTCACACCGTAATATTTTCAGGATCAATAATTTATATCCAATCAGGTGACAGATGACAGCATTTTATTCATTTTTCAATTTATATGTAGAGAGTTATATGACTCCTGAAAATAAACAACCCATATAATATAGACAATATGAAATCAACTTTTTTATTCTTACTTGCTACGACAGTGATGACTTGTGCTGCCAACGGCCAGTCTTCCAATCATAAAGAGAACCAGTTACCCGATTGGGCTTTCGGTGGTTTCGAACGTCCGAAGAGCGTAAATCCGGTAATATCCCCCATCGAAAACACCCAATTTTATTGTCCGCTCACAAAAGACTCCATTGCATGGGAATCGAATGATACATTCAATCCGGCAGCTACAATCTACAATGGAGAGATTGTCGTGTTATACCGTGCAGAGGATAAATCAGGGGTCGGCATCGGACGCCGTACTTCACGCCTCGGTTATGCAACCTCTACTGATGGCACACATTTCCAACGGGAAAAGACTCCTGTATTCTATCCGGATGACGATTCACAAAAAGAATTGGAATGGCCCGGCGGCTGTGAAGATCCACGGATTGCTGTAACCGATGACGGACTTTATGTAATGATGTACACCCAATGGAACCGCCATGTGCCTCGGCTGGCAGTAGCGACCTCCCGCAATCTAAAAGATTGGACAAAGCATGGGCCTGCTTTTGCCACGGCATACAACGGAAAGTTCTTTAATCTGGGCTGTAAATCCGGCTCTATCCTGACGGAGGTTGTCAAAGGCAAACAGGTTATCAAGAAAATCAACGGAAAATACTTTATGTACTGGGGCGAAGAACACGTATTTGCGGCTACTTCTGATGATTTAATCCATTGGACTCCGATTGTCAACATTGACGGCTCCCTGAAGAAGCTGTTTTCTCCCCGTGACGGCTACTTTGACAGCCATCTCACCGAATGTGGACCACCGGCCATCTACACTCCGAAAGGAATCGTCCTTCTTTACAATGGTAAGAACCATTCAGGAAGAGGTGACAAACGTTATACTGCCAATGTTTATGCTGCCGGACAAGCGCTCTTCGACGCCAAAGATCCTACCCGCTTTATCACCCGTCTCGACGAACCGTTTTTCCGCCCGATGGATAGCTTCGAAAAGAGTGGACAATATGTGGACGGAACCGTATTTATCGAAGGAATGGTCTATTTCAAAAACAAATGGTATTTGTATTATGGCTGTGCCGACTCCAAAGTAGGAGTAGCCGTTTATGATCCGAAACGGCCGGCAAAAGCTGATCCGCTGCCATAATTAAGTATATGCACACAAGTAGTTTATATAATCATTCAGACACGGATTACATCCTCCTTTAAAAGAAAGAAAGTAATCACGACTAACTTATTTCTTAAAACTACATCCTCTCAAACGGTTGAAAACGGTAAGTTCCTGTAAGGATTTACTTTTCAGCCGTTTTTAGTGTATAAAATAAAGCTTTCCGAAGCTGAACTAAATGTTACAACCGGAAAGCTTTACAATACCTATTGAAAACTGAATTAATACTCGGGAACTAACTTTATTCTTTCATTGCCGGAGACTTTTCCCTCCTTTCAATAAGGACTTATCTTTTATAAGCTGTCTTTCATCTATTTATCTTATTCAAAACAACCGGTCTGTTTGCCGGAGCCTTACCAAAATTCTTATTCGGCTTTTTCCCCATTACAAACTTCAATGTGCTGCCATTTATTATATCCTGATAAGTGATATAACTCTTATCATAAGGCTTGCCATTTAAATACACTTTCTGGATATAGATATTTTCTTTGCTGTTATTTGGTGCTTCTACAGTAAAAGTATTACCACCACGTACCTTCATTTCTACTTTCTTAAAACAGGGGCTACCGAAAACAAATACACCATCCGACGGGTTCACCTGATAGAGTCCCATGGATGAAAGCAGATACCAAGCTGACATTTGTCCACAATCTTCATTGCCGATAATACCATCCGGTTGGTCTGTATAAAAATCACTCATGATGAAACGGACCTTTTCCGCCGTTTTCCATTGTTCACCGGCATACGCATAAAGGTAAGCAACATGGTGGCTCGGTTCATTTCCGTGCGCATATTGTCCGATCAATCCGGTTATATCGCTCGATGCTCCTTCGCCCATACTGTCGGTGTTGGTAAAGAAACTATCAAGCTTCGTCGCAAAGGGTTTGTCACCGCCAAACAAGGCAATCAGTCCATACGGATCTTGTGGAGCAAAGAAAGTATATTGCCATCCGTTTCCTTCACAGAAATCTCCGACAGTATGGATGGAACGTGCCGGATCGTAAGGAGTACGCCAAGAGCCGTCTTCCAATTTCGGGCGGATAAAATGGATGGAAGAATCAAAATAGTTCTTATAATAATGAGCACGTTTCGAGAATGTTTCAGCATCTTCGACCTTTCCCATCTTATATGCCATAGCAGCAATTCCCCAATCGTCCACCGCATATTCCATTGCTATCGAAGTCGCCTCATGGATTTTGTCGGCAGGAATATATCCTTTTTCTACCACATAGGGTACTCCCTTTTGTTTCTCGTAAGTAGCCGTAGCTTTCATAGCCTGCCATGCTTCTTCCGCATCGAAACCGGTAAATCCTTTCAGATACGCATCGGCAATCACCGGCACGGAGCTATAGCCCGGCATCTGATTGGTTTCGCCGCTCATCAAAGGCCAGATGGGGAGTTTATCCTGCTGACGATAGATGGAAATCATCGAATTGACTACATGGTCCACCATTTCAGGTTGGGTGATAGTCATCAGAGGATTCAATGCACGGTAGGTATCCCACAAAGAAAGAGTTGTATAGTTGGCTTTCTTAGGATCCGTGTAAATCATGTCGTTCATTCCTCTATACTCTCCATTCACATCACAAAAAAGTGTAGGGGCAATCATGGTATGATAGTGTGCGGTATAGAACACACGTCTGGAAGCCTCATCGTCGGTTTCTACTGTCATCTTCTCCAGTTGCTTGTTCCATCGGGCGGCACTCCTATCCACTACTTTGTCAAAATCCCAGTGGGTAAGTTCGGCTTGCAGATTCATCGCCGCATTGTCACAGCTGACAGAAGAAAGAGCGACTTTTATCTTCACTTCTTTCACGTTACCAAAAGTGAGGACACTCTTCACTGATGCCACTTTCAGTTGCCCCCAAGGTTTCGGGGTATTATCGTCATAGGCAGTAAACTGCTCTATCTTCTTATCACTTTTCAACACAAAATAAACTTTGCGGGAAGGACTCCAGCCTCTCACATAACGATACCCCTCTACTGTATAATCATCTACTTTACGGATATAACTGTCGTAAGCATTCGAGCCGTTCCCTTCACGTAAGTCGATCAATATGGAAGCAGGTTTTCCTTCAGGATAAGTATAACGATGGAAGCCTACACGATCTGTAGCTGTCAGCTCAGCTTTGATATTGTAACGGTCGAGAAGCAAAGAGTAATATTCGGGACGGGCAATTTCATTCGTATGGGAATATCCGGAAGCATAGCCATCTCGTATATCATCCTGATTGCCTCTAGGCGTACGGATTTCATTCAATGGCATGATGAGAATATCACATAAGTCAGTACAGCCCGTACCGCTCAAATGGGTATGTGAAAAACCGATTAAGATGCTATCGGAATAATGATAACCCGAACACCAGTCCCAACCTTTATGGATGTTAGTAGGGCCCAGCTGCACCATTCCATACGGAACACTCGTCCCAACAAAAACGTGTCCATGATAACCGGATCCGATATACGGATCGACGTACTGCAATAATCCTTCACTTTTTGAATAGTCCCGTTGCGCAACTCCATTTCCCGCTGCAAACAAGAAGCAGGAAGTCAATGCAAGTAGTTTAAATGCTTTCATTCGTATTCTTCTTTGGTATGATTGATAATAACAATTAGCGAATGATGCAAATATACTACCTATTCAGGAATTTACTAAATGTCGCTGGAGTTTACTAGAAAAATGGCAGGCAAGTTTACTCTTTTGGCAAGAGTTCCAATCACAGACTTACCCGAATTTCCATAGAAAAAGCTGTATACCAAGCACTCTTGCTAAACAATCGTATATTATTAGGTACAGATTCCATGTTTTTTAGAATAATGAATTGTAAAGCAACAGCGCCAATCCGTGAAATCCGTGCTTAAATTTATTATAGAAATCCGTGTTAATCTATGATGAATCCTTTCCATAAATTCCCTTCGGGAAGGGGAGCTTCAAGCTCTATCAGCTCTTTGGAAACAGGATGTATGAATCGCACTCTCCGGGCGTGCAGACAAATGCTCCCATCCGGATTGGAGCGTGGAGAACCATATTTCAAATCTCCTTTGATAGGACATCCCATTTTGGCCAACTGACAACGAATCTGATGATGACGTCCGGTCTTCAAATCGACTTCGAGCAAATAGTAATTCTCCGAACGACCGATCAACCGGTAATGCAAAATCGCTTTCTTACTGTTCGGAACTTCCTTATCATATGCATAACTTTTATTTTGCTTTTCATTACGCACAAGAAAATGTATCAGTTCGCCTTCCGGTTCTTCCGGTTCATTTTTCACAACCGCCCAATAAGTCTTTTTCACCTCACTGGTGCGAAACATCTCGTTGAGTCGTGTAAGCGCTTTACTCGTTTTGGCAAAAATAACAAGACCGCTTACGGGGCGGTCCAACCGGTGTGTCACACCGAGGAAAACATTTCCGGGTTTCTGATACTTCTCTTTCAGATACTGTTTCACAGTCTCCGAAAGCGGCGTATCACCCGTCTTGTCTGCCTGGACAATCTCGGAAGCGGTCTTATTGACTACAATGATATGGTTGTCTTCGTATACAACAGTCATTCTGTTCGATTACATATTCATACCACCATCTACCTGAATCACCTGGCCCGATACATAAGATGACATATCAGAAGCAAGGAAGGTAGCGATGTTTGCCACATCTTCAGGAGTACCACCACGACGCAAAGGTATTTTCTTTGCCCATTCAGCTCTTACTTCATCAGAAAGAGCAGCTGTCATGTCTGTCAGGATGAATCCCGGAGCGATAGCGTTGGCACGGATGCCGCGAGAACCCAACTCCTGTGCGATAGACTTAGCCAATGCAATCATACCTGCTTTGGAAGCAGCATAGTTAGCCTGTCCTGCATTTCCGTGAACACCTACAACAGATGCCATATTGATAATGCTACCGGCTTTCTGACGCATCATGACAGGTGTACAAGCATGAATGAAGTTAAACGCCGACTTCAGGTTCACGTTGATCACCATATCCCATTGCTGTTCGCTCATGCGCATCATCAAACCGTCACGAGTGATACCGGCATTGTTTACCAATATATCGATCCGTCCAAAGTCCTTGTGGATTTCTTCTACGACCTTTGCAGTATCTTCAAAGTTAGCAGCGTTAGATGCATAGCCTTTGGCTTTCACGCCCATTGCTTCAAGTTCTTTAGCTGTATTTTCTGCATTTTCGTCAATGACAAGGTCAGTAAATGCGATGTTTGCACCTTCGGCGGCAAACTTAAGAGCGATAGCCTTACCAATACCGCGAGCAGCACCGGTTACAATGGCTGTTTTTCCGTCTAATAATCCCATACTAAAAGTTATTTAATTAAATTTCTGTTCTATGCAGTGCGCCAAACACGATGTTGGACACATATTTATTTCTTGTATCTTCATCCAGATGCGCGCCTATATGACCACGGATATAAGGAACTTCAATTCCTTTCACACAATAATGAATCAAGTCGGCAGTCATCTCCACATCGTCAATATGAAAAACTCCTTTTGCCTGTCCTTCCAGGAGAACGGCTTTAAAAAGCTGGACTTCCTTTGCATCAAACTTCTTGCGGACTTTCTCTACCCGCCATATATCACGGAAGAAATAAGCACGCAGTGTTCCGTTTCGATAGACTACCTCTTTTACCGCGTCCAACCGGGTATATATCATCTCCAGCAATTTCTCGTCCGGTGAGATGTTTTTCTCGGCTACCCGCTTCATCATATCCGACAGAATATCCAATTCCGACTCCACAACAGCCAAATAAATTTCGTCCTTGCTTTTGAAATAAGTATAGAGTGTTCGTCTACCTTTTTTAGAAGCAAGAGCGATATCGTTCATAGTTGTGTTTTCTACTCCCATCTTCGCAAAAAGCTGACGGGCTACATCTACTAATTTGGCTTTTGTCTTGGATACGGTCATAGGTTACAAATTGCACATTGCTGAATATTTTGAGCAAAAGTAATTCTTTTCTTTAGACCATACAAGAAAATAGAGAGAATATTAACATTTGTATATTAATAGGTGCTAAGAAAAAGTTTCATCATTATTTCGCTCATTCTCAACCTAATAAGAAAAAAGTGAAGATTTATTCGAAAAATATTCAGCAATATATTTGTTTGTTTCAAAAAAAGCCGTACCTTTGCACCCGTTAAACATCGCGGAGTGGAGCAGTTGGTAGCTCGTTGGGCTCATAACCCAAAGGTCATTCGTTCGAGTCGGATCTCCGCAACTAAAGAAAAGAAGAATCGCAAAATGCGGTTCTTCTTTTTTATGACGACTCTTCTCTACAGACTTTATTCACAACCTCATTTCAGTTATCAACAAGGATATTAACAAAGTTATTAACAGGTTAATTTGTTTATAACAAGATAATTAACTACATATAGTCATTTTCTATCAACAAGGCAGTATTTAGTTATTCACCATACAAAAGCCGGCTGATTCCTCATGAATCAGCCGGCTTTTGTATTCTTTCGAAAAAGGGTATTCTATGGATGCTTATAGAACTTCAGTACCTTTTTTGCATAACGTTTCCCTAATAACAATTGTGCTTCCGTATTAAAATGAGGGTCCTTCTCATCTTTATACCATCCCAATCCTTTCGATGATACCCAATCGGAATGGGGAATAAAAGAAGAAACTTTTTTAATCATCTGATTAAAGGGGACTGTACCTGCTTCTCTTTTCGTCCAGTTCCATTGAGAAATCTGTCCTACAACAATCGGCAGTTCCGGCAGATTCAAATCTTCCCGCAGGTCTTTCACCAAAGAAATCAGTTTTTGTTTATACGCTTCCGGATTGGAGCAGTCGGCTTCTCCCTGATGCCAAAGTATTGCTTTTAAAGCACCTCCCTGTTTCATCGCAATCCGAATCCGGGAGAGTGCTTCTTCATAATATCCGTCTTTACTTCCTTTTAGCCAAGAGTTGATAGAAGAACCACCACGTGCATTTACTACCAGTCCGATAGGGCGTTTCGTTTTCCGCGTCAATTCTTTGGCAAAACCATAAGCTGGTCCCAAGCGTTGCATAGACAAATCTTTCCGGACTGTTGAATAACGATTGAGGGGATTTACTGCCGGTTCAAAATTCCCCTTATCATTCAACAGATACACATTTTGAAGGGTATCCATGACTTCCGGAGTTAATGTTGCACGCCCCGCCATGTTGGATTGTCCGATGCATACATACAAATCAAAAGAGGACGGAACACTCTCCTTTACATTCCCGGCAAAAGCAAACAAGGATTGCAGGAGGAGAAAAGACAGTAAATAAATAGACCTAAGCATATTGATAGCATTTATAATTAATAGTTTCTATAAATACGGATAGCATTCAGAATTGGTTCTCCCTCCTTTTTATGGAAATCGACACTCAATCCTTTTCCATCCTTTACTGTTATCACAAACTTCTTGATAACAGCACGGGCATATCCGTAATCGCGGGCTACGTTAAAATCATCAGAAACGGTTGTTCCATTGATTGAAATTCCGAAGCTGCGGTTTCCGGCAAATGTCTGTTCCGAGTCAGCTCCCAAGTTATAAACCAATGCTTCCCGCTCTTTGTCCGACTCCAGTTCTGCCCAGTACAAATATACGGAATATTCTCCATCCGGTACATCAGCTTTAAAAGATTTTATTCCGACACGTTGGGTCTGGAAAACCGGATTCATGTCTGTTCCGTGAATATCAATATCCGAGCCAAGCATACTGCCGAACCCTGTTTTGCGGCGATAAGAAGTTCCGCCAACAAATCCCCAGCTACCGGGCTTATACTCCTGTTCGGGAATCCATGCTACATTTGCCGAACGGTCTTCAAAATATCTTGGAGAACCTAACATTACATTGATTTCCGTGAATGGCACAGCTTCATCTTTCAATTGTGAACCTACCAACTGGAACTGAATCCGGAGCATATCACGCAATTTATGACCACTAGCCACAGCAACAGCTTCCAGCAGATTCTCTCCACCAACGAACGGCACGTCGAACAAAGCATAATTATCTTCTACCTTTTTCTTTCCCAGACTCTTGTTGTTCACAAACAGCTCAACTTCTTCCGCATTAGAGAATACAGGGACAGACTGAATACACTCTTTCTGTGCAGTATTCACCACTCCCCCACGGCTTTTCCACTCCCGATTACCTATAACAAGTATCGGACGACGTGACAAAGCTGTCTTATAGAACCAATAGACATCTTTCTTCTCCCTGTCTAATCCGACAACTCCTTTATTGTTTACATGAGGAACAGCATCTACACGGGATTCGGAATAAAAATCATTCAGATTCCACAGACTGGAACCGGCTATAAACGGACGTTTCATCATTTCACGGAGATAATGTTTATGATATACCAGACCGTATTCCTGTGAGAAGTCGAAACGTTCCGACTGGTAGGAATGAAGTCTCGGATCTACTCCCGGTCCATATTCCGTAACCATCAGTACTTTTCCTTTGTATACCTTATGGGCACGATCGAGCAAACGCTGAAACTCATTGATATCCGGTTCATACCAGCCTTGATACAGGTTCCATCCCTGAATCATCGGTATCTCGGTCAGATGGGCGTCTTCGTAATATTGAGGCATATTATGATAAGCCATCATGGTATATCTTGAAGGATCTTCTTCTCGGATGGTCGCCTCCAAGGCACGGGCTACTTTTTCAGTAAAGCGGTAATAATTTTCCAATTGCTTGCCTTCGGTATAAGGGCGACGCAGGAAAATCTCATTCATATAACCCCAAATCATAACAGAAGGGCGATTGAAGTCCTGACGCACCATTTCTTTAGCCATCTCAACGGAGTTCTGCAGAAACTCTTCGGTTTCCGTAACAGCATTGACAACGGGGATTTCAACCGAAGTCACAATACCCAGTTTATCGCACATTTCCATGATTACAGGATCTTGGGGATAATGTGACACACGCAGGAAGTTCCCTCCCATCTCTTTCAACAGCAATATATCCTGTACATGCAACTCGTCGCGCAAGGCATTTCCTTTCTGAAAACAATCCTGATGCCGGGCAGTTCCGATCAGTTTACGTCCTTTGCCATTCAGGAAAAAGCCTTTTTCCGAATCAAACTTGAACCAGCGCAAACCTAACGGATTCACCACTTCATCCAGTAAAGCGCCCTTTTTCTTATCAAGAATACGCGTATATACCATATACCGATAGGGATCGTCTATATCCCACAAACGGGGAGAATCTATTTTTATCTTTTTAGAGATGTCCGTCTTTGTTTCGCCGGATGCCAGCTTTACTTCCGCATGAGTCTTTTTCACTTCCCTGCCATCCGCATCGCAGATTATATTTTCCACCCTGATTTCAGCAGGTTGGAGTGTATTATTCGTCAGTAACGTAGTGATTTCTATCGAGGCTGCGGAGTTGTTCACTTCGGGGGTACGGATATAAACTCCTGACGAAGCATAATCATTCGTTGCAATGTGCACCGGATTCATAAACTGCAGATAGACATCCCGGTAGATACCGCCAAAGAAAGTAAAATCGGCAGACAGAGGCGGGATATTCGGGTTATAGACATTGTTCACATAAATGGCAAACAGGTTTTCCTGTCCATAACGCAAATGGGAAGTAATGTCAAAACAGAAACGGGTATACCCTCCTTTGTGCTCTCCCACGAACTGACCGTTCAGATAGCATTGCACTTCCTGATTGGCTCCTTCAAAATAGATCACTGCCTGACGTCCTTCCTGGCTTTTGTCTACAAATAATTGTTTCCGATACCAAGCCGGCCCCCGATAAAATCCCGGAGTTTCGTCGTCGGCATCTTTATCATTCCATGTATGAGGAATATTGACCGTCTCCCAAGAAGAGTCGTCACAGCCGGCCAGCTGCGCTTCAAACGGAGATCCTTTTGTAAATTTCCATCCGTCGTTGATTGTGTATACCACGCGTTGTTGCGCCTGCGCCCATCCCACAATAAGCAATAGAATAAAGATATAGAAAAACTTCTTCATAATCGATATATGCATCTAATTAAAACTTTATTTTTACCTCTCTACCTGTGTAGACACACTCTTTACTCTCAAAAGCAGCACCTTCAGGCAGATATAATTTCATATGCACTTTTATTTGTTCCGGCATACCGGGATAAGTTCCCTCACGCAGGCCAATAATCAATGTCCGTTCCGAATCTTTCCATTGCACCGGCACTTTCGAACATACACCCTCTTCATAGCGGTAGGAATCACCTTCATCCTCATACCATAAAAAAGAAGCGTCCGCTCCTCCATAGATACGCAGTTCCAATTCACGGTCGGGATATTCCATCGCATATTGTTTTACTTCTGCCAAAGGCAAGATAGAACCTGCCTTCACATAGAGCGGAAGTATATCGAGGATACTTGTCTGCATTTGTTCTCTTCCTCCTTCAAAAGCTTCTCCGGTCCAGAAGTCATACCAATATTTACCGCTGTGTTCCGGCAGATAAATGCTGATGTTCTTTTCTTCCGATTGCGGACGAAATACCGGACGCACCAATAAGGAAGTACCGAACATATAGGCATTATCAATATCAAAAGTCCGGGTATCTGTCGTGAAATCCATTGCCAAGCCTCTCAACATGGTATAGTTATTGGCGGTTACCTGATGAGACATTGAGTAAATGTAAGGCAACAGACGGTAGCGCAGATGGATATATTTCACCTGATTATCATAGAATAATGTCCCCTTTTCACCGAATTGCCAAATTTCACGCGGCACGTTCGTACCGTGAGCACGGAAGATAGGAGTAAATGCGCTAAACTGGAACCAACGGGAATACAACTCTTTATAATCATTACTTTTCAGTCCGTCGGGATATTTCGCATCCCGTTCTGTGACGAAGAATCCTCCCGTATCGGAAGTCCAATACGGAATACCGGACATGGACAAGTTTAAGCCGGCAACCAGTTGTTTGTGCATATTCTCCCATGAAGCCGAAACGTCACCCGACCATACAGCCGTACCATAATGTTGTTGCGAGGCAAAGGCGGAACGAGTCAGGATAAATATTCGTTTCTGATCGCTTTCGGCTCGCAGGCGTTGATAGAAATCTTTCAGCATCTCTAAAGAATAGGTGTTCAGATAACGGTGGAAGCTACCCAGATAAGTATTACCTGCCGATTTGGTCTTTTCTTCCTGTTTCAACTGTGTGAATCCGTCCCGGAAAGAAGGTTCCGTTGCATCCATCCACCAGGCATCCACGCCCATATCATAGAGTCCTTTCTTGAGGTATTGCCAGAAGATATCCCGTGCAACAGGATTATAGGCATCAAAAACCTTATAGCCTGCCCATGTAGGTTCACTAAACAATGCACCGATAGAATCCAAAGACTGATAGACAGCCGTTTCCGGTCCGAATCCGGGCCATACGGAAAGCATAAAATGAACATGGTCCTGTTGATGCAGTTCATCAATAACCTGACGGGGATGATTAAAGTTTGCCGGATGGAAAGTCAGGCTGTTCCAATGAGGTTTGTCTCCCCAATATTCCCAGTCCTGCACAATGTTATCCAACGGAATTTCCCGTTTACGGTATTCTTTAACGACTGCCTTCAATTCATCGAACGACTTATAACGCTCTTTGGACTGCCAGAAGCCATATACCCATTTTCCAAACATCGGCACTTCCCCCGTCAATTCCCGATAACCGGCAACGACTTCATCCATATTCTTGCCATAGACAAAATAATAGTCGGAAGCATCACCTACTTCGGAAGTAAACGAGTACCCCTCCTTCGTATCTTCAAACTTCGTAGAAGAATAATTATCCCATAAGACACCGTATCCGTTGGTCGAAATAAGGAACGGATTGACAATATCCATATTGGCCTGCAACAGAAGTACGGATTTCCCCCGATAGTTCATGATTCCGTTCTGATACTGTCCCAACCCGTAAATAGCCTCATCCTCGGTAGGAACAAAGCATTGAGTGACTTCGAGACATTGTTCACCTCCGGCAACCGAACGTTTAAAGTTCCGTGCCTTTCCATCCCCTTTCTCTTTTAGTAACAACTTACCTGTGGATATTTCCTGAAAAGTGAAAGCCGCATCTGCCTTATCAAAAGCTACGGAAAGTTCACGGGTGCGAAAGAACAGCTTCTGTCCCGTATCTTCCCATTTATAGTCTTTGAAAGCCGGCTTTTCCGCATCGACCACCAATCTTTTTGTTATCAACGTATCACCTTGGGGAAAAGACAAAATCCGTACGCATCCCGCCGACATAAACTCAACCCGATATTGAATACTGTCAGATACGAAAGCACATCCTCTGCCATCCTCATGAACCGGAGAGGAACAGCCGAAGTAGGATAGTACCGATAAAACTAATAACCAATTATTTAAGCTCTTCATCCATGCATTTATTTGACTGTGTAGATCGTATAACCCAATGACAAATTACGGACTACGACATTTCCTTTTAAATAAAAAGTAGGCATATTGAATCCATTCACGATATTATCCTTATACAATTCTACTTTTGCGCTTTTCCACTCGCCCGTATTGTCGGTACGTATCCGGGATACAATTTTAAACGGCTCTTTCGGTTCACGCAGCGTAGACGAACGTATAAAAAGAGATTCATTTCCTTTATCCAGATACTCAAAATAGAGATATCCTACATAGTTATTCATTTGTAGTTTGGAAACCAACTCTTTAGGCAAAGAGATAGAGAGAGTCTCTTCGGCACTGTAGCCACCGGATTTCCGCTTTCCCTGAATCTTCATGTCCGACTCACGCAAACGCATCATCTCAACCGTTAAAGCCGACTTTGCCGTCTTGACATCATTTTCTATTTGCGACAACAAACCTATCGCCACCGGATAACGTCCCTGGCTGATTAACAATGCTGCTTTATCGAGGGAACGATGACAACCGGATACGTCCATCTTTGTCTTTTCCAGGAAACGGGCTTCTTTTCGCAAACGGAAAAGCATCAAAGGCAAGGTTAATCCACGTTCATCCGCCTGTTCACCTTTGAACTCTGCCGCATATTTTAAAGTAGTACGCAATTCGCGGTCGCCGTTTTCAATGGTTGGCTCTATTTCGTGTCCTTCGGTATAGTCGCTCCACGAAGCAATAAACATCATATCTAAGCTGTCTTTCTCCGCCATACAGAACTTCCACATACTTTGGTAGGTTTCTCCATTGTTGCGAGGAATATAATAGAAGTGTCCGCGTCCCCAGCCTGCACACCCCCGGTTATCCATCCCCGGCATGGCAAATCCCGACTTTATTGTATATGCAGGATTGTTACTATGCCAGATAGAATCGCGGAAAGGTTTCATAAACTCGATAACATCATCCTGTGTGGCGTAATTATCCCATTCGGCATGTGCCTGATCTCTTGTACGGACACGGGCAGGAAGCCATGCAGTCGGAATTTCTCCCACTTCTTTCCAAGCATCCATTTCATCGCTACGAGTGACGGGGATATATTTATCGTTTTCCAGTTTTCCCCAATCCGCCCAACGGCGTAAAGCAACCGGTTGCTTCATTCCTTGCGGTAACTTCGCCAGTGATAATACTTTCTTATATTCATCCACCTTCGCTCCGGGACCGAAATGATAAAAAACAGGCATTCCCTTCACCATAGGAGCTGTAGGACCAGTAAAGACGCTATCTACCAAATATTGGTAACATTTAGCCATGTATTCAGTCTTTGCCTCACGGGTATTGATTTCCGGATAAAGTTTAGTAATCCAGTCATAATACAACCAACCGTCACACCAGTTTACCCCGATCTCAAAGTCATACTTCGCCGCCACTTTCTGCATCTCACGCAACAAGATGTCATTTTCGTGAGGCTTGAATCCCCATTCAATAAAGAATCCATCTATCTTGGCTGCTTTCGCAGACAAAATCTGATATTCGATATAATCGGGATCGAGATTGGACTGCATTCCGACTTGCGGATAAGCCACTGCCGCTATTTCATGCCGCCCTTCACTGTCTATCAGGTCGGCATTATAACACAGCGACTTTCTTCCGGTACTTGATTTCTCCGTATTGGCATACATCTCCCAACGGCCCAACTTTCCGTCATGCTGCCGGGTATAGCGTACACCGTGAAAGTCGGCATACACTTTCTTTCCATTCTGCGCCAAAGCCGGCAATGCGATAGATACCAATAAAAATAGAAGAAGCTTCCTCATTGTTCCAAACTTAATTATTCAACTTATATACTCTATCAATCTTCCGTGATACTTAATCAATCCTCACCCAACACGAAATCATGCTTTTCCGGATAACTGAAGGTATTGTCTATCATCCAACGGCCTTTATAAATCTTGGCTCCGTCCATTTTGAAAAGTTCTTCTCCCTTCTCATTTACAAGTCCTTCTGCCCACCACTCTTCAGTCGGTTTCAACATCAGGATTCCATCCGGTCCGTTGCAGATACTTTTTATATCGGCTATGCTATACACTTTCTCGCAGGTCGGAACATCCGTAGAAATATCAAACTTATAAACTGCCGAAGCCGCTGTCAACCATAATTTATCTTCTTCACCATACACCGGGAACAAATCATGTCCTCCAGATTCCTTGTCGAAGGTATATATACGTGTCTGATTAGTAAGTTGCGGATTATTCCGATTTCCATTATAATTCATACGGAACAAAGCTGTTACACCCGCCTGTATGGTAGCCGTAGCATAGATACATTCTCTTTCCTTATCCCAGACTACATTATGGGCATTACCCAGTTTTATGGTATTAGCTTTCATTCCTAATACTTTTACCGTATCTACTACAAAGGTATTGATTTCACCGGATTTCGACTCTGCCGTAACGATATTTCCATCCGGCAAAATTTCTGCAGAATGCGGGTTCTGTCCACAGTTTGCATAAAACATTAATTTATGGTCTGACAAGCGAATTAAAGCTACCGCCCCACCGGAAGCAGTCATTAGAATATAGCGTTTATTAAATACCGGTTTTACTTCGCTCGGATTAATAAACCAATCCTGATGTGCCGAAGGAACACGAGCAGTATAAGGATCCCAACTCCATACATTACGTTGGGTTTCTGCATCTCTTATCACAATAGCACGTTTTGTTTGCTCTGCCAAAACATATGCCTTTGCGGGAAGCTGAAACGATTCATTTTTCACAATCGGAGCTGCGTCGTCATCTGAACAAGCACCTAAAGCTATATTAAAGCCTAAAAAAAGAGCTAATAAACTGATCTTCTTCATTGTAGTAACTATTTCAAATTATATTTTCTTTTTCTATCAAAATCTCGATAAACTATCCTACTCATTGCTTGGCATCATAATAATCAATCAATGGATATACAGCCAAGTTCAGTTGTCGTACATATGAGAGGAAGGATTCATAGGGTTCATATTCCAGCGAAACGATTCCTTTATTTGAGGCACTGCCATCCGAAGCATAACCATCGTTGTATTCAAAATGTACCCATCCAACACAATTCTGCGTTTCAAGTAAACGAAGACAGAAATTCTGATGAAATTCTCCTCTGTTCTTTTGTGTACGGACAAGCCAACCACCGCCTTCAGTATTTACATATTTAACCCCTTGATAACTGGCATCCTCTGCTTTCGTATAAAATTCTGATACCAGAAATGGCTTCGCACCACACCATACTTTCAAATTAGCAAGGAAGTCGGTTTCGGGTTGCCAACGTCCATAGTAATTAACAGAAACAACATCACAGTAACGGGCACAAGCTTCTACCACTTTCTGGTTATATTTGCTCCAGTCATGAAGACGCGTACCTAAGATCAAATGCTCCGCATCATGGCGGCGAACAGTTGTTGTGGCTAACTGATAATAATAATCAGAAACAGCTCCACGAAAGTCTTCCTGATCTTTCTTGCTTATTGCCGCCGAAGAAGCAATCCCTCTTTCTTGCATAAACTTCTCCGCATAAATCCGGGCAGCTTTATAACGATCGGGCAAGGATAGAAAATGCTTCAACTCAATTCCCTTTACTGGATCACCATTCTGGTAACTTGCAAACGGCAATTCATTATCAAGATAATATCCGATAAAATGTTTATCACCTGCAAACAATGCTGATTTCTCCTGTACAAGATTATCAATATATGCTGCAAATGTGGGTTCGAAAAGAAGAACCAGACGATTATATTTATCATCATCAAAAGCATATCCCAAATTCTTAGTCATATCCCACATAAAAGTGCGGAGTAGATACAGCGTTTCCGCATAAGCAATTTTCTGTGTCTTCGGAGTCAACAGATTGGCACGTACCGCTACGGGAAATGCTTCAATACGGTTTGAACCATATGAGATATAGTTTATATGATTGTCAGCCAACATTTTACCAGTCACCTCACTCCATCGGGCTTCACTTCCATATTTTGTAATGAAAGCTTTCTGGTGAGCTGTAGACTCCCCTGGACGAACATGCTGAATTCCATGCAAAATAACAGCTCCATTATCTGGATCAAGCAGGTAAGCTCGTCCTCCACAATAGGCAACCCGGAAGAACCCTTCTTTTCCTGTTACAGAAGAAGGTTGCAACCCGATCCGTCCTCCCCATGCAGTCCTGCTATAATCTCCCGAAGGAGCGTATCGGTTCATATTATCAATGATACGGGTCTCACGGGAATCTGCAGTAGTCCACGATTGAAAAGTCCCATTCTGCCACTTTCTATACTCTACATTCAGATAAGTATACTCATCTGCTGGAGTAGTAGGAGTTTCTGGTTCTGAAGGTTCTTCTGCACTGCCAGAACAACTTATTGCGAACAATAATATCAAACTGGCTAAACAAAAAGAGCAAAAATACCTGTATGTATGTTTTTCCATATTACTTTCAGTTAATGTTAGTATCGTGTACGAGACATTCATCTCGTACACAACAACTAACCTCTTATCCCTATACAATCCACCTGTTTCAATACATTGCGAACGGGAGCATCTTTACTTCTTTTGGGGGAATTTGATTTCAACAGTCATTACTCGGGCAGTTGCATTATTGGAAACCAAATCCTTAGGTTCCGTTATATTAATAACTTTCATAACTCCAATTCTTCCTCCACCTGCTGTAGAAGAACTTCCTGTGCGGAAGGCTATAATATTTCCAACAGCAATAGGATCCAACAGACTTTGAGTTATACTACTTGAAAGTATTTCCGAAGAAATAGAAGTCACAGTTGCATTCTCATAATCAAAGTTAGATAATATAGCAAAACGTGTTAAGTTTTTCACCTTTATAGCCGACAGTTTACCAGTAGACCCGGAAAACTCACTATCCTTTCCTGTATTATCCATAGAGTATAAGCGAGGAGTACCTGCCGCCCCAAAACAATAGAATTTAAAGTCTATATTCTTCGCATTAGCCTCATTAGCGATTGCATAATCAACAGAGTATGTTTTCAAATCATTCAAAGACACCATTCCAAATGCATCCGGATATTTCTCATGTGCATTATTAGCAAGAGGCTGGCTACCTACATTCAGTGTAGCAACCTCCATATTAACATACGCTTTCACATAGCCTGTTGCTTCTTTGCCTTCTCTTCCATCAGAGACTACTACCTTAAGTTTTGAAGTAGCTTCGGTAAAATCTATTTCCGGAGCATAATTCAAAGTATGTTCTCCACTTCTAGTTTCACGCAAGGCCTCAACTTCCGCTCCATTTTCAATACGGTAAATTACAACCTCGTGCACTCCACGTACTGACTCTATCTGCATAGATACTCCTTTTTTAGCATCAGTACCTGCAAAAATTGCGGATTCTGTTAAGGTCAAAGAAGGTCCGGGGATAGTTTTATAAGTTACAGGTAACGTTGAAATCGTAATATAACCATAGGTATCTTCCGCTTTTACTTTAAAACCTCTGTCGCCTTCTTTATAATTAATCATTTCGTCAAACGTGTACTCTTTCTCCCCACTCAAATTTATCGTTCCTTTCGCTTCCTGTCCACTAGCCGAAACCAAATACATTTCAACTGTTTTCAAACCAGCCTCCGAAGTTATTTTAAATGTAGTACGAGGAATAGTAGGATTCTCATCCATTTCATCATAGATAATCTCTTCCGGATCAAAAGTGATAACCGGACGTTCTACCACATCAGTCACAGATATGGGCAGTGTTCCTGTGATAGCATGATTCAGTTTATCAGTCGCTTCAATAATAAATGCCTGATAATTTGCATTATATTCTAAGTTTTCCGACAAACTATAAGAGTTCGGATTAAAAAAATCCGTGACAGTCTTATACTCAACAGTACCCTCTACAGTCTGGATTTTCATCGTTACGCTCTGCAATCCAGCCTGGGACTTGATTACAGCTACTACTGGCAGATTGTCGACTTTATTCAAATCAACATCCAATTGTTCCATCGGGAATTTGATAACAGGAGCAGACGCATTAGGATCAATGCCTTCATTGTCGTCGCCGCAAGCTACTAAGTTTAAACAAAGCCCGATTAATAAGATGGTATATAATTTACGAATCATAATAAACTCATTTTAATGTAATACTGATTATTTCTGGTAATAACAATATTTCTCGAAGATATGAATGACACCATTCGTCGGCAAAATATTACTAGTTTTGGCATTACGCTGAGGTGATTTGCCATTACTACCCGTTTCATTCACCAAGATCTTGCCTACGGCAGCCTGCCACGGGTTCTTCCAGACAGACATTGTCATCAATCCCTTTTCCCCGGGAAGCATCGTCAAAACAAACATAGCTTCCACCTGCAGTTGACCATAGGAACTGTATTCACCATCTACAATATGGTATAAAAGCATATTTTTCACCGTTTCTTTATCACAGTCCGTAATAGAGGCTATCCCCGGAAAGGCATTTTCACGGTATGATTGCATTGCCGTATTATTCAAAGCCAAATAAGTGTATTTATTTTCGGTTTGAGTATAATAATCCTTCAAACCTGTATACTCTATAGCGGTAGTAAATTCAGAGAACATATCCTGATGATCCTGAAAATACTCCCAAGCTGTTACATTTACATGAGGATCATCTACTGATGCTTCATAATCATAATTCTTCTGCAATTCCAAGTCACACCCAGCTAGCGCAATAACGCTCAAGCAAAAGAAAAGCGTTCTATATATTGTCTTTTTCATCGTTTCAATCTTTTTAATTGTTACCATAATATGCATTCTGAGTTATCTTCGGATTCTCCAATATGTGAGAATAATGAATCGGGAACAGCTCATTTCCATCCTGACTCATGCCATTAATAGGCTTCATCACTTCTTTCCATTTCCCTGTACGTAACAAGTCGAACCAACGACGGCCTTCACCCACTAACTCTACCTGCCGTTCACGCAGAATATAATTAATGACTTCATCTTCCGATGCAAAACTAAGTGCAGTAGGAGTAACCAGTCCGGCACGGTCACGTACTTTCTTCACTAAATCCAAAGCTTCTTCCCATTTTCCTAAACGGGCACGTGCTTCGGCCTGCAATAACAACATATCCGTGTAGCGATAAATAGGATAAGCAACCTCACAAGTCTTATTTAATGAGTTACTAATATCACCGGCCATATATTTACGTAATTCGTTTCCATTCTGATAATCTTTCACAGTATAAGCTTTACGTAAATCACCCTGCATATCCGGTTCATTGAAAACACTCATCAACTTATCCGACAAAACGGCAGCACGGTTACCAGAGCCGGAGAACCATTGATACATATAACTATAACCATTGGTTCCCACTTCATCCATATTAAAATGAATCAGGAAAATAAACTCTTTTGTAGAATACTCATCATTTTCCGGAGTATCATCCGATGGCTTGTTATTCAATTCCTCTGTGAACATTGTATGCCAAGTTTGAATAGAGGGTTCAAAATCTACCAGACGCCCTTTGGAAGATTTTATATCAGCCATCTTATCAATGGTCTGATCAGCCAAATTATATTGCTCTGTCCACATATAAACATCAGCCATGATGGCCCAAACGCCACAGATAGAGATACGCTTGCGTTCGTAATTTTTGTTACGGTTAATCAGACTCTCCGCTTTCTTCAGATCCGGAAGAATTACATTATCAATAATATAATTCTTATCTGTACGTTCCTTGTAAATAGCCTCCGAATACTTTTCAGTAGGTTCTATAAACAAAGGTACGTCTCCCCAGACACGGATAGCATAGAAGTAGGACAAAGCACGTAGCGCATACGCTTGTCCGAGGTAATCGTTACGGTCTGCCACGTCGGGCATACTGATATTAGGAACATATTTGATGGCCAGATTGGTCTGGTTAATCATCTGATACAAGGTTGTCCATTTCGCACATTTCTCGTCCGTAGACATCAGGTTATTAATCACACGTGCCTGATCGGCCATCACCGGTGCTCCGGGAGCTACGTTATCCGAACGGAATTCACCCCAATAAAAATAATTCTCGCGTAAAGTGGAACGCAGCAATCCGTAGATTTCATTTATACCTGCCTTAGCATCACGAGCGGTCTGCCACATGTCACCTGCCGGGATTTCACTCACCGGTTCCTCATTCAGAAAGTCCGAACAGCTATTCAATGATAGAGCCAGGCATACAGCTCCAACAAAATATTTTATATTCTTCATACGATATTTTCAATTAAAAGTTAGCAGAAAAACCAATACCATATTCTCTCTTTCTCGGATAACGATAAGAGTCTTTACCTACCTGCAAAGGATTACTTGTAGAGAATTCAGGATCGAATCCCGAATAGTTGGTCCATGTCAATGCATTGTTTATAAAAGCGTAGATGTTTATATTCTTCAACATCAGCTTCTTTATCCAGTTTTCAGGAAGATCATAGGCTATACGTACGTTCTGCAAACGGATAAATGAAGCATCTTCCAAATAGAACGAGTTACCCATACGCGCATTGTTGAAATCATCGTTATACGGACGCGGATAGATGGCCTGATCGCCCGGATGCAACCACATATTATGAATGACTTCCGGTGAAGGAGTGGTTCCGGTATATTTGAACATATTACGATTATGTTCGGCAGCGTTATAAATCTGTCCTCCCAAAGAATAATAGAATCCCAAATACAAGCTTACGCTTTTCCAAGTCACGGTTGTATTCAAACCACCGGTCACATCAGGCATGGCATTACCAATCACCATACGGTCATTATCATCAATCACACCATCACGAGTTCCTTCCGGCTCTTCCCAGTTGTAATCTCCACCACGGAACGGTTTGCCGTTCGGTAACGTTTTCTGGCGGATATCACCTGCATATTCCTTTCCATTCAATAAATACTTGTATTGGAATACACCATTTTCAAATACCGGAGTCAGTTGTTCCCATTTATCTGTAAAAGCGTTCGATTCGTCGTAAGCAAAGATACCGGCGCTTTTAAATCCATAGAAGTCACCTACACGGCCGCCTTCTTGCATCCACCAGATATCACCTTCCATATATGCCTTACCTTCAGACAGTTTCTCAATGCGGTTGATATTTCTGGAGATATTGAAAGAAGCATTCCACTTCCAGTCCTTTGTGCGGATAATATCACCGGTAACGGCAATTTCAAAACCGCGGTTACTCATCTCACCGACGTTTGTCTTCATATATGCAAAACCGGATTCTTTAGGCAATTGGTAGTTTGCCAACAGACCGTCTGTATATTTATCGTAGTAATCGGCAGTAATCGTCAAACGGCTATTCCAGAAATTCAAGTCCAAACCAAGGTTGAACTGTTTGGTTTCCTCCCATTTCAGGTTGTCTTTACCGATACGGGTCGGAATAACACCACCCACTCCGTCATAGATAGAATTCGGAGAATAAGAATAAATATAGTCATAGTTTCCGATCGCTTCATTACCCGTAATACCATAACTTACACGTATCTTACCATCTTCCAGGAATTTCTTCGAGAACTTCATGAACTTCTCATCAGAGAAACGCCATCCCACTGACACTGACGGGAAATTTCCCCATTTGTTTTCTTTCGCGAAACGGGAAGAACCGTCACGACGCATATTCGCTGTAAACAGATATTTTCCCAGATAATCATACGTCACACGTGCAAAGACAGAAGCCATGGAGTGATTGCTCAAGGTAGATCCCGTAGAAGACAAATCCAAATTAGCAGCAAAGGCATTCATCGTATAAATAAAGTCGGTGGATGAATTCAAACCTACAAAGGTTTCATTTTCATAACGCCATTGTTGAGCACTGACACCCACCATTGCGCTGAAATTATGTCCCTTGATCTTACGTGCATAAGTGATGAAATCTTCATTCATCCAGTTCCAGTTCAAGTAATTATAAGAATAGCCCTTATTCTGTTTCTGCCATTCATCGGTGATAAGACTCGGTTCGAGTTTTTTGCGCTTGTCCAGATAGAAGTTGGCATTGATATTGGCTCTGAACTTCAGATATTTGTTGAATTTGATTTCAAAGAACTGGAAAAAGTTCGCCTTATAAGAGTCTGTAAAGTCAGTTGTATAATTAACCTGTGCAATAGGGTTCTTCTGACCATTAAACACTCCAACCAAAGAGCCATCCGGATAATAAGTATTGAAATAAGGGCGACGAGTCAATACCGCACTCAATAATGTACCTTCATTCAGACCTTTCTTCTTAGAATAAGTCAAAGAAATACGGCTACCCATATTCATCCAGTCTGTCGGTGAATAATCGGAGTTGATACGAGTATTTAATCTTTGAAAACCGGTATTGGAAATAATACCTTTCTCGTTATAATAACCGGTATTGATGAAATATTTCAGTTTCTTCGTACCGCCACCTACGCTGATATCCACCTGATCTTTCTGCGCAGTGCTCGTAATCATGTCCAGATAATCATTGTCTACATTAAAGAAAGAGTTCAACGGATCATTCAGTATATCACTACTTTCGTCAGGATTACCTCCGCCGTATGTTTCAAAATACTCTTTGCGGTACTGGTCGTACAACAGACGCTCTTTGCGATTTGCCTGTGGCACCTTATGAGACAATGTACCCCATGAGTGATTATACTTGATATCAATACGGGCTTTACCTTCCTGACCGCTCTTGGTAGTGATAATAATCACACCGTTAGCCGAACGGGAACCGTAGATAGCTGCAGAAGCAGCATCTTTCAAAATCTCCATAGAAGTAATATCATTGGTATTGATACCGTCGATACTTTCCAAAGGCACACCATCTACAATATAAAGAGGAGTCACTCCTTCGGCGGAGAAAGTGGAAGTACCACGAATTTTAATAGAAGAAGACTCACCGGGCTGTCCCGAACCTGACACTACCTGTACACCGGCAGTAGTACCTTGCAGTGCTTCAAAAACATTAGTAGCCATTTTCTGCTCAATAGCCTCACTTGAGATGGAAGTAATAGCTCCCGTCACATCACGCTTTTTCATCGTACCGTAACCCACTACCACTACTTCGTCCAGTAACTTAGAGTTCTCTTCAAGCGTAATATTCATTGTTTTATCTTTCACTACTACCTCTTTAGGGGTATATCCCATGAATGATACAGTCAAAGTAACTCCCTTCTTTGAAACATTCAATGAGAAATTACCATCTAAATCCGTAATTGTCCCATTAGATGTTCCTTTCTCCATCACGTTAGCGCCAGGCAAAGGAAATCCTGTTTTATCCACAACAACTCCCTTCACTGCAAACCCGCCTTGAGCATAAGCCGGATGGACAAGGAAAAGGAGACTCAAGGAAATCAAAAGAAACGACTGCAACAACCGCACTTTTGTCCTACTCTGCAAATTTTTCATAACTAGAATAAAATTAAATTGGTTAATTATCAAGGTTTTACTCACTACTTAATTAATTAGGAGAAATACATTGGTTCTCTCCTGTAAGATGTTATCTTTTATTTATTACACGGATGATTGTCTTTCATAATACTATACAATAATTATTATATTAGAATAAAGATTATATCATACTTGGTCTGCTAAATAAAAGTGTGTGCGGACACACCTAATTAAAGAAAACTCAAGTACAAGCTGGCATGATCCAACGCCACAAAAGTATCGCATTTGAGCATATTGCACCCTATCGAATTGTTCGTTTTATCTAGTCTAAAAATTCAGATGACTTATTTTAATCACTTTACAGAGGGATCGGAAGGGGCATCATGAGATTTCCTATACTGTGTAGGAGCTATATCAAAAAGTTCTTTAAAACATTTGTTGAAGTATTGAGGATTTCCAAATCCTAACCGGTAAGCAATATCCGAAATGTTCATCTCCGGAGCATTCAGCAGAAAATACGCAGCCTTTTTCAGACGGAGATTCATGATAAAATTATTTGGCGTACTTCCCGTGATACCTTTTATCTTCTGAAATAAGACAGTACGCCCCACCCCCATCTCCCGTGAGAAAGCATCTACACTGAATTCGGGATTTTCCATATTATCTTCCACCACTTGAGTAGCTTGTTCGATAAACTTCTGGTCGAGTTCGTTCGTTGCAATCTTCTCCGCCTTGCTATCCAATTGATGGGCATATTTATTCTGTAAAAGTCTGCGGGTATTAATGAGATTATTGCATTGCATCACCAGCCGCCGCATATTAAATGGCTTCACCACATAAATATCCGCTCCAATTCTCAATCCTTCCAACTCACGTTCGGGAGCACTAAGGGCAGTCAGAAGAACGACAGGTATATGGCAGGTTTCTATATTGTTCTTGATCTTGGCACATAACTCTGTTCCGGGCATTCCGGGCATCATGATATCCGAAATAACCAGATCGGGCTGCATCACCTTTACTTTCTCGTATCCTTCCTTGCCATCACTTGCAGTTTCAACCGTGTACAATGGAGAGAAAATATCCACAAGGATATTTCTGATCTCTTCATTATCATCAATTACCAATAACTTACAGTCAGTAGTCCCGCTTTCACTCTGGGCTGACCGCACCTCCTTAACCAACAGTTCTTTATCTTCCGAATAATAAATATATTCCTTATCCCGCTCCGGTTCAACCCGGGCAACAGAAGAATCAAAGTGAGCATCCCCTTTTTTCAAAATGACCTTAAAACAAGAGCCTTTTCCCAACTGACTTTCTACTGTTATATCCCCCTGATGGGCTTTCACAATACCCTGACTCAAAGCCAGTCCGATACCTGTTCCTCCATACTGTCCTATATTCTCAACCTGATAGAACCGCTCGAATATCTTAACGTAGTCTTCCTCGGAGATTCCCGCACCATTATCGGAAACGGAAAACATACATTCCTCCGTTCCATCAGCCAATTCCATACGGATAGTTCCACCGTCTGAAGTATATTTAAAAGCATTAGACAGCAGGTTATTAACCACCTTCTGTATTTGCATCCGGTCTCCCCACACGAGGCATTGCTCGCAGTCGGCATGCAAAGCAAACGAAATATTCCTGTTAGCAGCCAACTCCTTGAACAATACATAATGCTCTTTGAGCAAAGAATATAAGTCAAATTGAGAAACTTTCAGTTTCAAAAGTCCCTGTTCCTGTTTCCGGAAATCAAGCAATTCAGTAATCAATGATTTCAGGTTACCTGCATTTTTATGTATATTCAACAGTTTTGAATAAGCATAGGTAGACAATTTGCCGGAATTCAGCAACAGATCAACCTGTCCCAGAATAAGAGTGATCGGAGTTCTGATTTCATGCGAGATATTCGTGAAGAAACGAAGTTTGGATTGATTCATCTCTTCAATGTATTGCTTCTCGCGAAGTTCAAAATCCAATGAAGTTTTCAGGAACAGACGGATTCTATATTCTCTCACGATAAAGAATAGCATAGTAAGAATCACGCATACATAAATCGTATAGGCCCACCAAGTGGCATAGAAAGGTGGCGTAATCGTTATATTCAGCGATCTGATTACTTCCGGGAAGTTCTTCAGCCTGATCTCAAAGACATAATCGCCCGGAGAGATGTTCGTATAAGTAATATCATTTCCCAAACGGTTCTCGCTCCATTCATCATTATACCCCATCAACCGGTATTCTACCTCACCCCCGCCTATATGCAAAAAATTATCTGTCGAGAAGCCGATAGAAAACACATTCTGCAAGTAATTCAATTTGATCCGGTCGGTATAGGCAAAGGATTTATTTAAAATACCAGTTTGATCGCCTGTTGTTATCTCTTTGTTGTTGACATACAAATGCGCCAACTCCAGATCGTATATTTTCGGAGGATAATACAGACTACTTTCACGAATGGTAACCAGTCCGGTGGCCCCTCCCATATAAATATCATGATTGCGCGATACATGCATGGATTTCCGGTTCACAAGAGTCAGAGGAAACCCTGTTTTCGAATTGAAGTTAATCACTTTTCCCTCTTTCTGCTCCAGCATTGACAATCCATGCCCGGTACCAATCAGCAAATTTCCGGAAGGAGTTTCACCCAATACCCTGATATTTTCTCCTGACAATACACTTTCAGGAGTATGCAAATGAAATGAACGGTCTTTCTTATCCAACAAGAAAAGTCCGTTTCCATGTGTCCCTACCCAAATATTTCCTTTCCGATCTTCATAGATAACATTGACCAGCTCTTTTTGAGATCTGACCCGTTTCTTCAGACTTATCCTATAGGTTTCAAACCGCTTTTCCTCAATCACATAAGCTACACAACCGTCATCGGAAGCAAACCATAATCTGTTTTTCGAATCAAGCAATAGGGTGTTGTAGTTATGTGTAAACAATTCCTTCTGATGAAACAACACCTCCGGTTTCAAGGTCTGTTTATCCAAACTCACAATAGCTGATGTTGTCCCGACATACAATTTACGAGGCGTATCTGCCAAAGCAAACAGGGCTTCTCCTACACTTTCTTCTCCAAGCGGTTCGAGATTATAGATATCATTCCGATAGTTATCAAGATGAAAACAATTCACCTTATTGGTAAAGTCAGCAGCAATCCATAAGCAATTATTAGCCTCATCAAAAACAACATCTTTCAGATAGTCCGTACTGAAATGATATCCCGTATGCGTATTAAAATGCTTGAACTTCCCTTGCTCCGGTTGATATAAATCCAATCCGCCTCCTTCCGTACAAATCCAGATATTTCCGGCTTTATCTTCCGCCATAGCACCGACCACGGGAAAAGACAATCCGGT
Source organism: Bacteroides sp. 90-K9/2 (assembly GCF_047310725.1). Taxonomy (NCBI): domain Bacteria; kingdom Pseudomonadati; phylum Bacteroidota; class Bacteroidia; order Bacteroidales; family Bacteroidaceae; genus Bacteroides; species Bacteroides sp. 90-K9/2. Next base: position 359,706 of record NZ_JBCGVL010000004.1, on the reverse strand, counting down.
GTCCGAAGCATGATAATGCACAAAATGCTGATATTCCGGAGAGAAGAAATTTACCCCTCCCCAATAAGTCCCCACCCAAACAGTTCCCTGATTGTCTGTATAAAGAGACGTCACCGAACGATTGGACATGGCACCCACCCGGTTAGGATCTGCCTGATAATGGAATATTTTCCCGGTAGCCACTTCAATCTTACTCAATCCACTTCTGTAGCCTACCCATATATTCCCTTCCAAGTCCTGACATAACGCTCTCGCCATATCATCCCGAACCGTGTAAACACTCTTATCATTGTATTCATAGTGATGTATGATGGCACCTTGAGGTGAAAAACAGAAAACGCCCTGATCCTGCGAACCTATCCAGATATTCTGGTCGTTACTTTTTATCAGTTTCATCACTTTAATTCCGGGCAAGTGAAGTGACATCGCTCCGCAAGTGTCTACACGCATCACCCCACCCTCTTTCAAAGCAATCCAGAGGCTTCCCTCGGAACCTTCCACCATCGTCGGGCCACTGTCCGGCAGCTGCAAATCGGCATACATCGGTTTCAAGAGGCGGGTATTCTTATCGTATAAGAACAGTTTCCCTCCTTCTGCAATCCACACTCCCGTCTTTCCTTTGGCAAGAGTGGAGGGAGAAGTCACCGGAAGGATATAATATTTCTCCGTTTCAAGGTCGAACTGGAAAAGTCCGGTAGAAGCCAACAGGAAAAGACTTCCCTGACCGTCTTCCACCATTTGAGTCACATATAAATTACCATAACTGATAGAGTCGTTATGAAAGTGGTTGAAGACTTTGATGTGATTGCCATCGAAACAATTCAGCCCGTCCAGAGTGGCAATCCATATACGCGATTTCTCATCCTGGCAAATATCGCTCACCGTTATTTGCGACAATCCATCTTCCACACCCAATGTTCTGAACTTGTATTCCTGTGACCGGAGTGGAAATACAAATCCAAAAAGAGATAGCAGAATCAAAAAATGGATATTAGATAGTCTTTGTCCGCGCATATCAAGAATGATGGTTTATAGCACACATTAATCTCGTCACAAAAGTAACAGTTTTTATGATATTCCCAAAATCAGAGCAAAATTACTGATAGATATAGACTTTCACCCTATTCATTCTTCCCGTCCGAACGAACGATATTCCAACGGAGTAAGCCCTGTACGCTTCTTGAAAAAAGAGAAAAAGTATTCGGTAGACTGGAAACCCAGGAAAAAAGAAATCTCTTTCACGGATTGGGAAGTTCCGACCAGCATTTGTTTGGCCTTACGTAGTTTCAATTCCTGAAAATACTTGGCGGGAGCATAACCTGTATATTCCTTGAAAACACGTCGGAACCATGAATAACTGATGTTGAGCCGCATAGCCAACTCTTCCGGATCCACATTACCGGAAACATTTTCATTCATGATAATTTTAGCCTGCTCTATCTTCTGGTCCACATCACTCATCTCAAAAAACTTATTCTTAGAAACGGAAAGAATCATTCCTATCATGTGGAGCACAATGCCGGAAAGATATTGTTGCGCGGAAATCTTATCCGCTTCTGCCACAGCAAGGGCACGGGAGAACAAGGAAACCAACTCTTCATTAATACCAATTTCGAGTATTTGCTGTTCCTGCGACAAAAAAGCATCGTTCACGATGGCGTCTATCATTGGTCCTTCAAAACCAATATAATACTCCGTCCAACCAGTCTGCCGTAACGGGCGGTAAGTATGCCATTGACCGGGAAACAGCACCATCAGCCGGCCTTTACAAACCTGCTTTTCAGAAGTGGAATCGGATGAAAACAAACCACGCCCTTTGGTGATATAGACCAACTGATATTCGCGAAGCACCCTTCCTTTTTCCGCATTAAAAAAGTAACCGGAGGGATGCTCTTTCAATGGATAAGGTGAGTCGGGAGGGATAGACTGATAGCCGACGGTATTTACCCATAGCCCGAATTTACGGTCCATGTCATTTACAATCAGATATTTAAATTCCAATCCCAAACTATTATCCTCGATCATATCAGAGTGTTTTCATGTAATTGAGTTGGACAAAAATAGGAATTATTTTCAGAAAACACACGCAAGGGTATAAAAAAACATCCGGAGCATACTTTCAAGTATCTCCGGATGTTTATATAAAAACAAACTTTATTATGACGAGATTTAGAATGCTTTATGATACAAGGCTTCAATATCCGCTACCGAAGTAGGACGAGGATTACCACCTGTACAAACATCATTGAAAGCAGCTACAGCCAATGCAGGAATGTCTTCTTCTTTCACATTGATTTCATGCAATTTCTGTGGGATATTAATGCTGATAGAAAGTGCTTTCACAGCTTCAATAGCAGCTTTAACGCCCTCTGCTTCACTCATTCCGGTAGTGTCCACTCCCATTGCTTTCGCAATATGGATATATTTCGGAGCTGCCGGAGATTCAGCATTGTATTCCATCACATACGGCAACAGCAAAGCATTGGCTACCCCATGAGGAGTATCATAGAATGCACCCAACGGATGAGCCATTGAGTGAACTATTCCCAAACCGACATTCGAGAATCCCATACCGGCAATATATTGTGCCTGCGACATTGCTTCGCGAGCTGCCACATCTTTACCATTGTCTACGGCTGCTTTCAGATTTTGTGCAATCATCTCAATAGCCTTCAATTCGAACATATCGCTCATTACCCAAGCACCCGGAGTAATATAACTTTCGATGGCATGCGTCAAAGCATCCATACCGGTAGCGGCAGTCAGTCCCTTCGGCATCGAGTACATCAGTTCAGGGTCTACGATAGCCACGGCAGGGATGTCGTTCGGGTCTACGCAAACCATCTTCTTACGGGCATCTTCATCAATAATCACATAATTGATCGTTACCTCGGCAGCCGTTCCGGCAGTAGTAGGCAGTGCAAAGGTAGGTACAGCTTTATGTTTGGTATCAGCCACACCTTCCAAAGATTTCACATCTGCAAAGTCAGGGTTGTTCACAACGATACCGATCCCTTTGGCAGTATCGATAGAAGAGCCACCACCCAAAGCAACGATAAAATCGGCTCCGGAAGCTTTGTAGGCCGCCACACCGTTTTGTACATTTGCAATAGTAGGATTAGCTTTTACATCACTATAAAGTTCGTAAGGTATCTGGTTCTCATCAAATACTTTAATGATTTCGGCAGCTACTCCAAACTTAATCAAGTCTTTATCCGTTACAAAAAAGGCTTTCTTAAAGCCACGTCTGGCTGCTTCCACAGCAATCACACTCCGGCATCCGGCACCGAAGTAAGAAGTTTCGTTTAAAATAATGCGATTCATGGTTGTGCTATTGTTTTTTTATTTAGGGAGATTAAAAGCAACTGTCATTTCTTTCATCTGTTCCTGACTCATACCATCCGGCTCGAAGCCCATATTTTTCGCCGCAATATAGATGAGAGCCGATTTATTAAGTACATCAATCTGGTCGAACGCCTGCATCGCATCGCAATCTACTGCAAATACACCATGTTTCTCCCACATCACAACATCGTAATCCTGCAATTCCTTGATGGTAGCTTCCGCCAACTCAACAGAACTAGGCAATTTATAAGGAATGATACCCAAACCACGCGGACAGAATGCCTTTGTTTCGGGAATCATACTCCACAACAGATTGGTAGCTACATCTTTTTCCAGGAACTTCGGGCAATGCGTCATGGCAATCAGTTCGATCGGGTGTGTATGCACAGATGCTTTATAAGGAGAGTTTTTACTCAACAGGTCATTATGCACGCTCAAGTGAGAAGGCAATTCCGATGTCGGAGCCACAGCCTCGTCCGCAATAATTACGTAGCTGGCACAGTCATCCAGAATACGGATCACCGAACCATTCTCCATTGGCCAACGAGCCAAATCGCGCATGCGCTTATTAGTTCCCTTGCAGTAGAAATAACATCCTTTCAGATAAGGAAGAGTTACACCGATAGGTTTAACTTCACTGATCGGTTTCATCTGACGGATTTCATCGTCTACAAACTCTGTGATATTAACAGTGATATTACCACCGTTACGTTCAGCCCATCCTTTCTGCCACAAGTATCCGGCAACTTCCGCTACCTTGTTTACTTCTTTGGCAAGTCCCGGACGATTCTCTAAGATTGATTTCATTCTATATATATTTTTTAATTAGGCACGGATTACACAGATTACACTGATTTTGTCGCAAGTTATAAAAAAACTGTGTAATCCGTGTAATCCGTGCCTGATTTTTTTAAAACAAATTTGGGAACACTAATGAGAAGATAAGTACGATCAGACCAGCTATCAGCACAGTTATGGTCTTGTTTGACACGCCTTTCCATTCTTTCAGAATAATTCCCCAAACATTACTAAATGTGACATTCAATGCCATCAAAATACACCAGGAGAAAGCCAGCAATACCGGACTTTCCGTAAGGAAACTCTTACCCATTTCCAGTCCGAAGAACTGCATGTACCATAGTACACCAGCCAACGCACAGAAAACTAAATTATTGCCCCATACTTTTCCTTTAGCATAGTCACCCATCGATTTATTCGCTACATTCTGCTGCAGGCAGTAAACTGCATTTGTCAGGAATCCCCCCAATGTAACCAGAAAGATCACCGGAAGTCCGGCATAAAGCCCTTCTACTCCACCGGCTAAGGCAGCTTCCTTGATAGGTGTTCCCGCATCCAGTCCCAAAGCAAAACAAGCACTCATGACACCGGCTAGAAGTGCAACCAGCAAACCTTTTGTCAATGCGAAGTCCTTTACGGCAGCACGTTTTTCTTCTTCACTCATGTTTTGTGCACGCAAGCTACCGGCATACCCGATAACGGCAATACCCGCCAATGTGATGCAAACACCCAACAGAAGAATCAACCCGTTACCTTCAAACAAGTTTGTACCTGCAAAAAGAGCCGGAAGAAGAGTTCCGAAACCGGCACAAGTACCCAATGAGATACTCTGTCCCAGCGCAACCCCCAGATAACGCATGGAAAGCCCGAAAGTCAAACCTCCCACTCCCCATAATATACCATAAAAGATGCTCATTCCAGCACCTCCCGCTCCCCATAAGTCGAACAAACTACTTTCCTGGGGTACACCCAGTAGTGAACCCAGGAACGGGAACACTAACCAGGCAAATACACCTTGTATTAACCAGAAGCTTTCCCAGCTCCATTCCTTTACCTTTTTAATAGGCACATAAGAACTGGACTGGCAAAAGCTACCGATGGCTATAATCAATAAGCCGATTAAAATATCCATAACTTATCGTTTAGAAGTTACTTCGGCTTCGTACTTTTCGATTTCTGCGATGAAATCTTCACCTACAGGAACATTGTTCTTCAAGCAGAACATATCCCAAACTGCATTCCAAGGCAGCGCTTTTTCTTCTTCAAGCAGAGCCAGACGCTGGAATCCCTGTCCGTTTGCTTCGTATTCACGCAACTTCGCAATCGGTTCGAGCAAAGCACGAGTCATACATTTCTGTGCTGCACGGCTACCGATCACATAAGCACCGATACGGTTGATAGATGCGTCGAAATAGTCAAGGCCATAGTGTACACGATCCAAAGCACCACAACGAACGATTTCGCTGAACAGTTCCATAGTCGGGTCATCCATGATAGTAACGTGGTCTGAATCCCAACGAACCGGACGGCTTACGTGCAACATCAATTCAGGAACATAAAGCAACAGTGAAGAAACTTTATCAGCTACACTTTCTGTCGGGTGGAAGTGACCGGTATCCAACGTAATCATCTTATTACGAGAAGCACCGTAACCGATATAGAAGTCGTTAGAACCTACCGTGTAGCTTTCCAGACCGATACCGAACACCTTAGATTCGATACAATCTTTCATATTCTTATATTCGGTAGCGAAAATCTGATCCAAAGAATCTTTCAACAATGCACGATATTTCATACGGTTCACGGTAATGTCCTTGCTTCCGTCATGCACCCAAAGGTTCATGATACACGGATCGCCCTGTGCCTTACCCATTTCTTCCGCAACTGCACGACAACGTTTGGTATGCTCAATCCAGAACTGACGGATACCTTCATCAGGATTAGAAAGTGATAAATCACCTGATTTCGGATGAGAGAAAGAAGTAGAGTTGAAGTCGAGCTTCATGTTATGTTCTTTACCCCATTCAATCCAGCTCTTGAAATGTTCCGGTTCTACTTGGTCGCGGTCTACCACCTTACCTTGGAAATCTCCATAGATTTCATGCAAGTTCAAACGATGAGTACCCGGGATATAAGAAGCAGCCTTCAAGATGTCGGCACGCAGTTCATCAATGTTACGAGCTTTGCCCGGATAATTACCGGTTGCCTGAATACCTCCGGTCAACGAACCGGCCTGTACTTCAAATCCAGCAACGTCATCAGCCTGCCAGCAGTGGAGTGACAGATGAAAATCCTGCATAGTTTTCAATACTTTTTCGGTGTCTACACCTACTGCTGCATAACGTTCCACAGCAATTTCATACGCTTTCTGAATCAGTTCTTCTTTTTTCATGATATTCTATTAGTTTTAAAAATGATTATTCTGTCGGTTGTTCCATTTATTTCCGAACACAGTTCTTAAAATGGATATAAGCCGTATCCCAAGCTTCCGTGTCTTGCGGTTGATAAGTCTTCAACGGGATAGAACGGTTAATTAACTGGCGCATACCGGCAACATCCGTTGCTTCGCCTGCCGCCATAGCCTGAATCATCACATTACCGATGGCTGTCGCTTCAGACGGGCCGGCTACCACAGGAATGCCTATCGCATTGGCAGTAAACTGGTTCAGCAAATCATTCCGGCTACCTCCGCCAATCACGTGCAATGTATCAATCGGACGGGGAGAAAGTGAACGTAAATTCTCCAACACCTGACGATAACGCAAAGCCAGACTTTCAAAGATACAGCGCACCACTTGTCCTCGTTTCTCGGGAACCGATTGTCCGGTAGCCCGGCAATATTCAGCAATGGCTTTTTCCATATCCGCAGGATTCGCGAAACAATCATCATCCGGATTAATCAGACTACGGAATGGTTCACAAGCATCCGCCTCACTGATTAATTCAGGATAACTTGTATCTCCCCAATTCAGACGGCAACGTTCCAGCAGCCACATTCCACAAATATTCTTCAACAGACGAATGGTTCCTTCCACACCGCCTTCATTGGTAAAGTTCAACGCTTCCGTTTCGGCATTAATCACCGGAGCATCCGTTTCAACTCCCATCAGCGACCAGGTTCCACTACTCAAATAAGCAAAATTGCGATCCAATGCCGGAACGGCAGCAACAGCAGAACCGGTATCGTGTCCGGCTACAGCAATCACAGGAATCGCCCCCAGTCCGGTAATCTTTTGCACTTCTTCCGTCAATACTCCCACCTTTTCACCCGGAAATACAAAACGGCCGAAATTCTTCTCACTCAATCCTACCGCCTTCAGCAACTCCGGCTCCAAACGTCGTGTTTGTGCATTCACCAGCTGGGCTGTCGAAGCAATCGTATATTCCGTCACCATCTCTCCAGTGAGCATATAGCTCAACGCATCCGGCATAAACAGAATTTTATCTGCCGCCTCCAATGCGCTGTCGTGATTGCGACGTAAAGTATCTAATTGGAAAAGTGAATTAAAATTCATAATCTGAATACCCGTTTTGCCATACACTTCGCTACGGGAGATACGGGAGAAAAGAGCCTCCGGTGCTCCTACCGTATGCGGGTCACGATATGCATAAGGTTGACGGAGCAAGTTACCGTCTTTTCCGACACATACAAAATCCACTCCCCAAGTATCGATGCCGATAGAAGCAATAGATTCGCCACGGTGAGCAACCAACTTTAATCCGTCAATAATGTGACGATATAATGCATAAATATCCCAATAGAAATGTCCACCCACTTCAATCAGGTGGTTAGGAAAACGATTAATCTCTTCCAGATTTAATCCGCCTTCAATGAAAGTTCCCAAGATTGTACGACCGCTCGTTGCGCCTAGGTCGACTGCAAAAAAGTTTTGTTTCATGGTATTCTGTCTATATGTTTAAGGTATACATTTACCCACATGGCAAAGATAGGCGATTCCCTCCTCCCTTTCCTTATGTATTTTGATTGAAAGGGTATACATTTTGACACAAAACAGAAAAACAGGCTCTCATCGTTTAGCATATTTTTCACTTTTATGCAAAAAAACTTTGGTTTTATGCATATTTTCTCCGAAATAATGCATACTTTTGCGCCATTCTTAGAATAATTATACAATGAAGAAGAAAGCAAATCGGTTAGACGCCATCAAAATGATTATCTCAAGCAAGGAGGTCGGTTCGCAGGAAGAACTGCTGCAAGAGCTGAACCGCGAAGGCTTCGAACTGACACAGGCCACCCTCTCCCGCGACTTGAAACAACTGAAAGTAGCCAAGGCTGCCAGTATGAACGGAAAGTACGTATATGTACTGCCGAACAACATTATGTATAAACGTTCTACCGACCAGAGTGCCGGTGAAATGTTACGCAACAACGGATTTATCTCTTTGCAGTTTTCCGGTAACATCGCCGTTATCCGCACCCGTCCCGGTTATGCCAGCAGCATGGCTTATGACATCGACAACAATGAATTCAGTGAAATCCTGGGAACCATTGCCGGTGATGACACGATTATGCTGGTATTGCGTGAAGGAGTTGCAACCAGCAAGATACGCCAGCTTTTGTCACTCATCATTCCCAATATCGAATAATTATACCTATTATTATATAATAAAGAAATGGACACTCAACAAATAGATGTTATGGTAGCCGACGCCTCACATGAGGTTTACGTTGACACTATTTTGGAAACTATCAGAAATGCTGCCGCCGTACGAGGAACAGGAATTGCGGAACGCACACACGAATACGTAGCGACAAAGATGAAAGAAGGTAAGGCGATTATTGCTCTTTGCGGTGACACTTTCGCCGGATTCACCTATATCGAATCATGGGGAAACAAGCAGTACGTAGCTACTTCCGGTCTGATCGTTCATCCCGATTTTCGTGGATTAGGGTTGGCAAAACGTATCAAACAGGCTTCTTTCCAACTCGCACGTCTCCGATGGCCGAAAGCAAAAATATTCAGTCTGACCTCCGGAGCAGCAGTCATGAAGATGAACACCGAACTGGGTTACGTACCTGTCACTTTCAATGAACTGACAGACGATGAAGCTTTCTGGAAAGGATGCGAAGGATGTATCAACCATGACATTCTGGTAGCGAAGAACCGTAAGTTCTGCATCTGCACAGCCATGCTGTACGATCCGACAGACCCGCGGAACATAAAAAAAGAACAAGAAAGAAATAACATTTAAAAGATACAGCACTATGGAAGAAAAGAAGAAAAAAGTAGTGGTGGCATTCAGCGGCGGACTGGACACATCGTTCACCGTCATGTACCTCGCCAAAGAAAAAGGTTACGAAGTATATGCAGCTTGTGCCAATACGGGTGGTTTCAGTGAAGAACAACTGAAGACAAACGAAGAAAATGCTTATAAACTGGGAGCAGTGAAATACGTAACACTGGACGTTACCCAAGAATACTACGAAAAGAGTCTGAAATACATGGTTTTCGGAAATGTGCTGCGCAACGGTACTTATCCTATTTCAGTCAGTTCCGAACGTATCTTCCAGGCATTGGCTATCGCACGCTATGCCAACGAGATTGGTGCAGACGCCATCGCACACGGTTCTACCGGAGCCGGTAACGACCAGATCCGTTTCGATATGACTTTCCTCGTACTGGCTCCCAATGTGGAAATCATCACATTGACCCGTGACATGGCATTGAGCCGTCAGGAAGAAATTGATTATCTGAACAAGCATGGTTTCAGCGCAGACTTTACTAAGCTGAAATACTCTTATAACGTTGGTTTGTGGGGTACTTCTATCTGTGGCGGCGAAATTCTCGACTCCGCGCAAGGACTCCCGGAAACAGCCTACCTCAAACATGTTGAAAAAGAAGGTAGCGAACAGCTCCGCCTGACTTTTGAAAAAGGGGAACTGAAAGCTGTCAACGACGAGAAGTTTGACGACCCGATCAAAGCTATCCAGAAAGTGGAAGAGATTGGTGCAGCATACGGTATCGGCCGTGATATGCACGTAGGCGATACAATTATCGGTATCAAAGGCCGTGTAGGATTCGAAGCAGCTGCCCCGATGTTGATTATCGGCGCTCACCGTTTCCTTGAAAAGTATACATTGAGCAAATGGCAACAATACTGGAAAGACCAAGTAGCTAACTGGTACGGTATGTTCCTCCACGAAAGTCAATATCTGGAACCGGTCATGCGTGACATCGAAGCCATGTTGCAGGAAAGCCAGCGCAATGTGAACGGTACAGCGATCCTCGAACTTCGCCCGCTCTCTTTCTCTACCGTAGGTGTAGAATCGGAAGATGATCTGGTGAAGACTAAATTCGGAGAATACGGTGAAATGCAGAAAGGCTGGACAGCCGAAGATGCAAAAGGCTTTATCAAAGTGACCTCCACTCCGCTCCGCGTTTATTATAATAACCACAAAGACGAAGAGATATGATTAAAGCAGGAATCATTGGTGGCGCAGGATATACAGCAGGCGAATTAATCCGTCTGCTGCTCAACCATCCGGAAACTGAAATCGTATTTATCAACAGCAGCAGTAATGCCGGAAACAAAATTACCGACGTACACGAAGGCTTGTATGGAGAAACAGATTTAAGATTCACCGACCAGTTACCTTTGGACGAAATCGACGTCCTTTTCTTCTGTACCGCCCACGGCGACACAAAGAAATTCATGGAAAGCCACAACATACCGGAAGACCTGAAGATTATCGACCTCTCCATGGACTACCGTATCAAAAGCGATGACCATGACTTTATCTACGGTCTGCCGGAACTGAACCGCCGGGCCACTTGCACGGCGAAGCACGTAGCCAATCCCGGTTGTTTTGCAACCTGCATACAACTTGGTTTGCTTCCGCTCGCCAAGAACCTGATGCTGACGGATGATGTGATGGTAAATGCCATTACAGGAAGTACGGGCGCCGGAGTGAAACCGGGTGCTACCAGTCATTTCAGTTGGAGAAACAACAATATGAGTGTGTACAAAGCATTCGAACACCAACACGTTCCGGAAATCAAGCAATCGCTGAAGCAACTGCAAAACAGCTTCGATGCAGATATTGACTTCATTCCATACCGTGGAGACTTCCCTCGTGGTATCTTTGCAACGCTGGTAGTCAAGACCAAAGTAGCGCAGGAAGAAATCGTTCGTATGTATGAGGAATATTATGCCAAAGACTCCTTCGTACACATCGTAGATAAGAATATTGACTTAAAACAAGTCGTTAATACTAATAAATGCCTGATACATCTGGAAAAGCATGGCGACAAGCTATTGATTATCTCTTGTATCGACAACTTGCTGAAAGGCGCCAGCGGACAAGCTGTTCATAACATGAACCTGATGTTCAACCTGGAAGAAACCATAGGACTACGTTTGAAGCCTTCAGCTTTCTAAAAAACAGAAGAATTATGAATTTATTCGATGTATATCCTTTATACAATATCAACATTGTCAAAGGTGATGGCTGCAAGGTATGGGATGAGAACGGAATAGAATATCTGGATCTCTACGGAGGTCACGCCGTTATCTCCATCGGACACGCGCATCCCCACTATGTAGCGATGATCAGCAATCAAGTATCAAAACTTGGTTTCTACTCGAACTCCGTCATCAATAAGCTTCAACAAGAGGTAGCCGAACGACTGGGAAAGATTTCCGGTTACGAAGACTACAGCCTGTTTCTGATTAACAGTGGTGCCGAAGCAAACGAAAATGCCATGAAGCTGGCTTCTTTCCACAACGGACGTACCAAAATCGTATCTTTCAGCAAAGCGTTTCACGGACGTACGTCTCTTGCAGTAGAAGCAACTCACAATCCTTCCATTATCGCTCCTATCAACAATAACGGTCATGTCACCTACCTTCCGCTCAACGACATTGACGCGATGAAGCAGGAATTGTCTAAAGGAGACACCTGTGCTGTTATCATTGAAGGAATTCAAGGTGTAGGCGGTATCAAAATACCGACCACCGAATTTATGCAGGAACTCCGCAAAACTTGTAGCGAGACAGGAACCATCCTGATTCTGGATGAGATTCAGAGCGGATACGGACGTAGCGGCAAATTCTTCGCTCATCAATATAACGATATCAAACCGGACATCATCACTGTAGCCAAAGGAATCGGTAACGGCTTCCCGATGGCAGGTGTCCTAATCAGCCCGATGTTCAAACCGGTATACGGTCAGCTGGGAACTACCTTCGGTGGGAACCATCTGGCATGTGCGGCAGCTCTCGCCGTGATGGATGTCATTGAACAGGAAAATCTGGTAGAGAATGCAAAAGCTGTAGGTGACTATTTACTGGAAGAACTAAAGAAATTCCCGCAAATTAAGGAAGTGCGCGGACGCGGACTCATGATCGGACTTGAATTTGAAGAACCAATCAAGGAACTGCGCAGCCGACTCATTTACGACGAGCACGTATTCACCGGAGCAAGCGGCACGAATGTACTTCGCCTGTTGCCCCCTCTTTGTCTTAGCATGGAGGAAGCAAAAGAGTTCCTTGCCCGGTTCAAGAAAGTACTCTAACCGCTCATTTGATTAATAAACAGCCAACGATAAAAGCAGCCTCTATTAGAAATTTAGTTCTTATTCTGGCTGCTTTTTGTTTTTTCGTAATTAACCGTTACCTTTGTCTGTAACAACTCATTAAAAACAAGCGTATATGAAAATAGCCATTATCGGTGCAGGAAACATGGGCGGTTCAATAGCCCGTGGCCTGGCAAAAGGAAGTCTGATAGACGATTCGGATATCATTGTATCCAATCCCAGTGCCGGAAAACTAGAGAAACTGAAGAATGAATTTCCGGGTATCTCTATCACGAACAATAATGCGGAAGCTGCCGCAGGAGCAGATATTGTCATCCTCGCCGTCAAACCGTGGTTTATGGAACCTGTGATGCGCGAATTGAAACTGAAAAGCAAACAGATACTAATTTCTGTAGCCGCCGGCATCAGCTTTGAAGAATTGGCTCATTGTGTCGTTGCACCGGAAATGCCGATGTTCCGTCTGATTCCGAATACCGCTATCAGCGAACTGGAAAGCATGACGCTTGTCGCTGCCCGCAACACGAATGATGAACAAGACAAATTCGTCCTCCGGCTATTCAGCGAGATGGGAACAGTGATGCTGATTCCCGAAGATAAAATAGCGGCAGCCACTGCATTGGCATCCTGCGGTATCGCTTACGTTCTGAAATACATTCAGGCAGCCATGCAAGCCGGAATTGAAATGGGACTCCGTCCTAAAGATGCCATGCAGATGATAGCCCAATCCTTAAAAGGAGCGGCCGCACTGATTCAGAACAATGACACCCACCCCAGCGTAGAAATCGACAAGGTGACTACTCCGGGCGGAATCACCATCAAGGGAATCAACGAACTGGAGCATAACGGCTTCACTTCCGCTATCATCCGAGCGATGAAAGCGTCGAAATAACAATAAGACTGTCAGTAAGTTCAGGCACGGATTACACGGATTACGCTGTTGCTTTATACAATTATAATACTAAAAACCGTGAAATCCGTGTAATCCGTGCCTGAATAAAATGAAATCATTTCGCAAAATTACTATAACTAATCACTTATAACTTCAACAATATGAATGACCAAATTAAACAGATAGCAGAACGCCTTCGCGGACTACGTGATGTACTCGAATTGACTTCTGAAGACATTGCCCGCGACAGCGACATTTCTGCTGAGGAATACCGGCTTGCGGAAACTGGAGAGTACGATATCTCCGTCAGTATGTTACAAAAAATAGCCCGTACGTACAATGTAGCTCTCGACGCCCTGATGTTTGGCGAAGAGCCTAAAATGAGCAGCTACTTTGTGACCCGTGCCGGCAAAGGTGTCAGCATCGAACGTACCAAAGCTTATAAATACCAATCGCTGGCTTCAGGATTCATGAACCGTACCGCCGACCCGTTCATCGTTACCGTTGAACCGAAAGCAATCGACGAGCCGATCCATTATAACAAACATAACGGACAGGAATTCAACCTTGTCATCGAAGGACGTATGCTTATCAACATCGAAGGCAAAGAAATCATCCTCAACCAAGGCGACAGCATTTATTTTAACTCTAAACTTCCACATGGCATGAAAGCGCTCGATGGCAAAACGGTACGTTTTCTGGCAGTAATTATGTAATAACATCATGGTAGAAAGATTTTTATCACAGACCTCTTTCAGTTCACAAGAGGACTTTATCAAAAACTTAAAAATAAACGTTCCGGAGAATTTCAACTTCGGCTACGACGTAGTAGATGCCTGGGCTGCCGAACAACCCGACAAGAACGCTTTGCTTTGGACAAATGACAAAGGCGAAAGCCGCCAGTTCTCATTTGCCGATATGAAACGCTATACAGACATGACCGCTTCTTACTTCCAGAGTCTGGGTATCGGCCGTGGCGACATGGTGATGCTGATTCTGAAACGGCGTTATGAGTTCTGGTATAGCACCATCGCCCTCCACAAACTGGGAGCAACCGTCATTCCGGCTACCCACCTGCTGACTAAAAAGGATATTATCTACCGCTGCAATGCTGCCGATATCAAAATGATTGTAGCTGCCGGTGAAGGAATCATCCTGCAACATATCATAGATGCTCTTCCCGAATGTCCTACTGTAGAAAAGTTAATCAGTGTCGGTCCGGATATTCCGGAAGGTTTCGAGGACTTCCATCAGGGTATCGAACATGCCGCCCCGTTTGTACGTCCCCGCCATGCGAACACTAACGACGACATCTCACTGATGTATTTTACTTCCGGCACTACCGGTGAGCCTAAGATGGTGGCACACGACTTCACTTATCCGCTAGGACATATCGTTACCGGTAGCTTCTGGCATAATCTGGATGAGAACAGCCTTCACCTCACCATTGCCGATACCGGCTGGGGGAAAGCGGTATGGGGCAAACTTTACGGACAATGGATTGCCGGAGCCAATATCTTCGTCTACGACCACGAGAAGTTTACCCCGGCAGCTATTCTTGAAAAAATCCAGGAATATCATGTCACTTCCCTTTGTGCACCTCCTACCATCTTCCGTTTCCTGATTCACGAAGACCTGACGAAGTTCGATTTATCTTCACTCAAATACTGCACCATTGCCGGAGAAGCATTGAACCCTGCCGTATTTGAAACGTTCAAGAAATTGACTGGTATCAAACTGATGGAAGGTTTCGGACAAACGGAAACAACCCTTACCATCGCTACCATGCCGTGGATGGAACCGAAACCGGGAAGCATGGGACTGCCGAATCCTCAATATGATGTAGACCTGATCGACCATGAAGGTCGCTCTGTTGAAGCCGGTGAGCAGGGACAAATTGTAATCCGCACCAGCAAAGGCAAACCTCTCGGACTTTTCAAAGAATACTACCGGGATGCGGAACGCACTCACGAAGCTTGGCACGACGGTATTTATTATACCGGTGATGTTGCCTGGAAAGACGAAGACGGATACCTGTGGTTTGTCGGTCGCGCAGATGACGTTATCAAGAGCTCCGGTTACCGCATCGGCCCATTCGAAGTGGAAAGTGCATTGATGACTCATCCGGCTGTTGTGGAATGTGCCATCACCGGAGTACCCGATGAGATTCGCGGTCAGGTAGTAAAAGCCACAATTGTTCTATCTAAAGATTATAAAGCACGTGCCGGCGAAGAACTGATTAAGGAGTTACAGAATCATGTGAAGAAAGTGACTGCTCCTTATAAATATCCGCGTGTGATTGAGTTCGTGGAAGAACTTCCGAAGACGATCAGCGGCAAGATTCGCCGGGTAGAGATTCGCGAGAATGACAACAAGTAAGTAGAAAATAGTTTCTAATCAATAAGAAAGCGATATTATATGAACTGTAATATCGCTTTCTCAGTTTAAAGAGAATGATCCCTCATCCGCCTATTTTTTCATCAAGCGTTCGATATATTGTATCTGGAAACGATAAAAATCACGGCTTTCCTGATTGCCTACGGAACTATTCGCCTTATAGAGCTGAAGTATTTTCTGCAATTGCCCGAAAGAGGAAGATTGCAACAACTTCTGATTCAAAGGAGGAATGACAGGCATACGCATGGTGGCTGACTGTTCCTCGGATGCGGCGGAACAGCAGCAGCGCCATTTCTCCGAATAGAATGAATCGGCCAATCCGATTCGAAGTCCCCCCATGGGTGGTTGTATAAATCCCGCATTGGTAGCCAGTGCTTCGATGGCTGCCGCCTGCATTTTCATCTCAGTATAATTGAGTGCCTGTCCGGCAATGGTAGATTGGAATATAGTACGATAGACGTCATCCAAATAAGACGTGAGTGTATAGTTGTTCTTTGCGTCTACTACGCCTCCTTCATAAATACGTTGCAACCGACGGGCATCGTAAAGTGTTGCCGCACCTCCTTGAATCAGACCGTCGGCACCATTCAAGTCAAATCCGAAGCGGATTATTTTCTCCGGTATAATCAGCCAATTGTTTGCTTCCCGCAGTTGGCTGACAACCCATTTCATGGATGCGGACTGTTGACTTTTGGGTACGAATACACGTACGCCGTCTTTTTCTCCTACACGATTGTAAGTATATACAACTCCTCCCACATACCCCAGTGTATGTCCCAAATAATTAGAATACTGTCCGACAATGCTGGCAAAGTAATCTTTTAAATCCTGATAAGTATCTCCCTTCACGCCCATCCAGTCTTCCAAGTTCTTATAGACGATTTTCAGATTGCTGATACCGTAATCACCCGCCTTTATCGGGTCATTGCCTAAATCTTCCGTTTGGGCGGTCGGGTCTTCAATAATCCCCATTTGCTGTAATCCGAATTGGTACATCGGGTCACCGGCGTTCTCTTCAATCCATTTGGCTAGAACCTTAGATTGCTCTTTGGGAGTCTTATTGCCCGGAATAAGGCGATATCCCCAATTGATGGCATATATGTCATACACTCCTAAAATAGGAGGCGTCAGTCTCACGCCTTTCTCAAAGTCGCCGGGTTGGGCAACGTAGTTGTTGCGGGCATAGTCCATGATGCTGGGAGTCGTACCGTATTTCTGTGTGAAAGCCGGATCGCGCAATTTCTCCACGGGGTAGGAATGGCTAGCTCCCATGTTGTGGAGCAAACCTAACGTATGTCCTATTTCATGAGAGATGACATAACGCAGTGATTCGCACATTACATCGTCAGGAAACACATTGGCACGTACCCGTTTATCTACGGCACCGGTTTGTACAAACCGCCAGTTGTGTACAAGTTGGATGACATTGTGATACCAAATGACATCGGCTGTAAGGATCTCTCCCGAACGGGGGTCTACGTAACTGGGGCCCATCGCGTTCGGTATCGCGTATGTGGCATATTTCACACAACTATAGCGCATATCATCCGGATCGAAGTTAGGGTCGTTCGGATACATCTTGGCTTGGACGGCATTTTTAAATCCGGCAGCTTCAAAGGCAGTGTTCCAGTCTAAGATACCTTGTATGATTGTTTCACGCCATTTTTGAGGGAATGCTGTATCTACATAAAATACGATGGGTTTTATGGGCTCTACCAGCTCTCCACGGAAATAGGCTTCCCTGTCTTTAGGTTCCAGCCTCCAGCGATGGATAAAATTATAGGTGGTTACTTTATCTTCCTGGGTGTCGAATAGGTTACGGAATGAATGGAAATATCCCACACGATTGTCCTGAAAGCGCTGTTCCATCAGCGTATCCGGCAATTGGAGTATCGAGCGGTTGAGCATCAGCGTGATGCACTGGCCGTTTTGATTGTTGCGGAGATTCATTTGTGTGCGTACTTCCATATTGGACGGAAACAGTTTGACTCCTTTGATAATGGAAGCGTCCGGTGCAAAGGAGTAGGACTTGCGTATACCGTCGTGTATGGGAGAGATGATGCGTTGGTCGGTGGTGAAGAAATCGGTAACATCAATCGTCAAGTTCCCTTGATATTTGCTTTTCACTTTGAAGGCAGCTACCACGGGATTGGTAAAGTTCTTATGGAACGATGGAAGTACAGGGTCCCCTTCCGGTACAGCGAATACAAGTTGGCGCTGATGTATGTACACATTGATGCTGTCAGTAGAGAAATAAAAGCAAAGTGGTTCACACTGCATTTGTCCCGCCACTCCTACCCCAGTATTACTGGTCTCCGCCAATCGGGTAGCCAACAGATAATCATGCTTAAAGGCTTCGGAACCGAGTTCCAGCAGAAGCTTTCCCTCTTTGGTATAAGCGCAGAGCATGCCTTCCTGCCTTTTCATGCCCTCTATCAGTTTGTCATATTCCGTTTTTTTAGGGTCGGCGGGAGGCGTTACGGCTTCTGTTTTACCTTTTTTCTTTTTGGTCGTTTTCTTGTCAGACTTAGGTCCGGCAAATACAAGCATGGGGATGCAAAATGCCGCCAATGACACTAGTAGTAATTTTCTCATACGATATACTTTCTTTTAAGTTTGAATATTATTTCTTTGGATTGAAGCTTGCCAGTAGTTGTTCATAGTATGCTATGTATCGGTAGTTTTCCGCCGTCGTATTTTTGCGAATCTCGGAAAGGCGTTTCTTCACCCAGCCCGTTATCATTTTTCGGGTGGCGGAGGTGATTGTTCCGTTTCCTATGCGTGAAGCCCAGTTATAAAGAATCCCATCCGAGACGTCTTGTTTGCGGATTGCTTCGTTGCAAATTTGCGCATATTTGTTCCAGTCTCTTTGGTATTCCGCCACCAGCAGATGGTTGCGCAACATTATTTCGTCTCCTTTGAAGAGTGGGAAGCGGGTCATCTCTTCGAAATAGCGTTTTAACCCTTCTTCATCAATCTTATATACAGAGCCTTCCTGTTTAAAGAAGTCGCTTGCATGTGCCGACCACACTTGATACAACTTATCGTCTAACTGTTGCGGATCATATTGGGCTTTAAATTCGTCCTGATGTTCCTGCACGTAGCGGAAAAGAGGATGAAACGGTTCGCGGATATAGCGGAAGAAAAGGTCGTAAAGACCTTTGCTCTCCAACAATTCCTTCTCTTTCCCTTCCAGCAGCTCCAATGCAAGTTGCATAGCCTCTTTACGTTTCATGTGTTCATCGAGAGTCACAATATACTGCACCATAAATTCTTCACTGCGTTCCCCTCCCTCATACTTCGTTTGCAGGACTTCCAGCGTTTTGCCGGATAGGGTGCGTTCCGTACGTTCTATAAATTCGTCGGCTGTACAACCGCCCACGGCGGAATTCATCAACGTCCCCTCTTTGGTCAGATAGAGAAAAGTAGGAAAGGCTTTTACGCTGAACTTTTTGGCAAGTTCCGGCCCCTCTCCTTTTTCCATGTCTATCTTGGCGCATACGAAGCGCCCGTTCAGATAATCTCCCAACTTCTTCTGGGTGAAAACCTGGCTTACCATCATTTTACATGGTCCGCACCAAGCGGTGTAGCAATCTACCAGAATCGGTTTGTTGGCAGCCTGCGCTTGCGTCAGCAGGGATTGCCATGCGGGATTGTCGAGGAAAGAAACCCCTTCTCCTTGCTGGGCGTACGTGATGGTAGTCCAGCAAGCAAGTAATGTTACTATGATATGCTTTAACAGTCGGTTCATAATTCTTTTGATAAATCAATATTAGTAGGGATATCCCATGAATGGACCGGAATCATTTCCCGGATATTTTGGTGCAAGATATACGGCGCGTTTCAGTTTACCGGTTCCGCTAATCGTTTTTACCGGTTCCCCATCGGGAGAACCACCTAACATATTATATAAATATAATTGATAGCTATCCCCCGTTTGAGTTCCTATTGCAAGGTATCTGAAACTGTCTCCATACCTGTCTTGATTGAATTGTTCCCAATAGATTGTTTCTGCATATACAATTTCTTCACCTGCAGGAATGCCTTCCGGCTTTAATTCCCATTCAGCCTCTTTCTCTATCTCTTCTATCGATTTCTTAGGATCTTGTTGATAATTTAACGAATAGGCATAAAGTTTTCCACCATCTACACAGTAGGCTATAGATGCCCAACGAGCATTGTAAGAACGATAAGTCGCTTTGGCGAAATGCATATCGGGATTCACGGTGAGCATGGTATCCGGAGTGCAATTACTCCAATTGGCTGTCATGCGGTAGAAAATCTTATCGCCGGTAGATGTTTCATTAAACAAGAAAAAGAGTTTGGTATCATAGTTAATGTAAGTCTGTCCGGCAGAAACACATTCATAATTGGTCAGGTTTTCTACTGCAACTTCTTGATATGCATTCTTTTTTGGACTAGGAGTCTTTATACCTCCATTCATGTCTATACGATAAATCGTATGGTTCTTTTCATTCCAGAAGACAGTTTCGTATGTTCCGGTTTTTACCACAAAGGGACTGGCGCCCGCCGGTTCTTCCGGATGACTGAATTTACCAATAGGCATGGGTTTTGCAGTGGCGTCGCCGCAAGCGGTAATGTATGCTCCCCTGCTGGAAAGATAGAGATTTTTAAAAGTAGTGTTCACACTTGTATAAGGAACCTCGTCTATTCCATCCGATGCATAAAACATGGTTTTCTCATCATGTACTACCGCTAAATCCGGTGCACGCAGAAAGCGTACTTTTCTGTCATCAGTAATGACACACAATGAATGGTCGTAAGACGCTTTGTTAGTCTCCGGATCAATGTACGCATGATTATATACGACCGACAAGCTTTTAGGCTTTCCGCTTACCGGTGCTTGGTGCAGTCGAGTAAAGACATTGTCTATCTTTTCATTCGAAGGGGACAGGAAATCCAATTCCGTGTTTCCGTTCACTTCTTTCAGTATATAGAATCCCTCTGTATAACGGGTAGATACATTCAGTGATGTACGTTGGTAGGCCACACAGCCATTGCTTAGGGATTTAACCCGAAGCACAATGGTGTAGTCGCCTACCCCCAAATTGACAGGATAGGACAGATTCTCATCTTCACTGATAAGGACTTCTTCGTAATGGTTTCCATCATTATCTGTAGATGCATTCTCTTTCGATTTTTCATATAAGAACCAATGGTATTCCAAGTCTTTTTTGGGATAGTCACTTTTGATAACGGGATTGATCTGTAGTACTTCACCATTATCGGACATGGCTGAATATTTCTCTTTTATCCCGCTGATGGAAATGTTTCCCACTTCAACGGAAGCCTCCTCGCTATTGTCGCTATAGCAGGCAGAGAGTATCGCCATCATTATAATCATGTATGTTATAAAGTAATGCCTTTTCATATCTTTACTATTTTGATTCATTTCATTTTTTCTATAGTGATATCAGGGGAATGGAGACTTCCGTCCCGTCTGCCTCTTTCAGTTTTCCTAGTCCTTGCGCTTCACGTTCCGCATTCAGTTTGTCAAGAGCCTCGCGTAAAACACTTTCCAAATAAGCAATATAATATTTATCACAAACAGCGGCATCTTCAATAGACAGTTCGTTGGCAAGGAAGTCATCATCCCACTTATCTCCTGTCGTGTCTATCAAAAATTGATGTTTTGCTACTCCGTATTCGCCGAAATAATAGGTTGATAAAGTTTTCCATCCGGAAGGTTTAGCCAAAAAGTCCGCAATATAAATGCTCATGAAGCTCTTGTTGGTGTATCCGGCAGAAAACTCATCTGTGGTTTTGATGGTAAATACAAGCATGAAGCCTTGTGATTTTAGAGAAGCATCCCGTTTAAGTACTATTGGAATAGTAGTACCGGCAGAGTTTGCAGGAATATAATAATATTTCTTTAGCAATTCAGGGTCATCGAAAGCTACGTAATGTTTACCCGGTACAGCGTTATCTGACACTCCATAAGTTACTTGCTCTAACTGGAAAGGACGGTCATAGGGGGTGACAAAACCCATAGTATGTACTTTATACCACAGAGTATCTGTTGTGGTAGTGGCTTTCTCGTAGACAAACGAGTATCGCTTCAGTGTGTCCGCCGGATTGGAATAATCAAAGATCAGACGGTTATTCGGATCACTGTATACAGGTAGTTCTTTCTCGCATCCACTCATTAGCATGGCAAATATCCCCCCTAAAAGCAATGATAGGAATGCATGATTATAATGTTTCATAAATTCTGTTTTTTATTGAATTGCATTTGGATTGTATTCTGTTTCCGGTAATGGTAAGACGTACAGTCCTTCATTCATGGTTTCACCAAAAAGAAAAGTCATAGACGTTGAGTTACGACGCTTGTACTGATAGAACATGACACCTTCCGCATAAAATTCACGCTGATACTCTGCCAACATGAAATTCGCCACAGCATCCAAAGAAGTAAAACTGTCCTCCGCAGAGATAGATATGTCATGAGAAGCCATATATTCTTTATATAACGCATTGGCTTCCTCCAGACTAGTGGTAGTTTCCATAGCAATCAAGTACAGTTCGGAAATACGAAGCAAAGGGATAATTTGTCCTTTCACCATATCATTATCGCTGCTGTATTTGCTATAATACTTCTTAAGTGTTGGAAACTTTTGTCCATTGGAACTTGACTCCGTATTCAATTCCCATTGGTAAATGTATCTGTTGTGTGACGTGATAGAAAAGCCTGTGAAGAGCCTTTGCAAATTCCATGTGCCGTTCAGACAAAGTTGTTCCGATGGATTTATCTTACGGTCTGCGTCACCGCCTAGTACAGTAGGAGAATAGTCCCGTAAATTGTACTTGTGTATAGCAAGCAGACATTCTGACGGGCAGGCATAAAGACCTTTGAGGAGATCTTCTCTTCCGCTTAATTTCATTAGAGACTTGCCATCCGCTCCTTTTGCGTTGATAATTTCCATTGCGTTATCATGTGCTTTTGTCACATCTCCGATATATAAATAGAGACGCGCTTTTAAGGCTTTCACTCCCCAGTAGTTGAAGTGTAATTGGCGATAAGCCAGATAATCATCGTTCAAATTAATGTTTGAAGGAGTATTCAGTTGGTCGAATGTGTATTTAAAGATCAGATCATAGTCTTTTAGTAGAGAACAAGCTTTGTCCAGATCTTCATCCAACTTCTTCACGTAATCCTCAAAAGAATAATACACCGGCATAATCTTTATATCAGCACTTTCTGAATAAGGGAGCGACACTGTGAGCGTCGCATTTTGCGGAAGCTGCCCGAAGAGACGCAGTATATCCAATTGGCAAAACGCGCGTATGCCATACGCTTCTCCTTCTATCATGGCACGACTCGCCGGATCCGCAATGTTGTTGCCATATTGCTCGCAAGCTCCGATAATCATATTCGCCTGGGTAATCACATTGAATAATTGACTGTATATCGTTTTAATGGCATTCTTTGCATCATCCTGGGTATAATTGTGATGTAAAAAATAGTAGTCAGCTTTACGATAGTAGTCACTGGTCAGATTCCATTGTGCGGCAAGACTTTCAACATTGCTCATTGTCAATCTCTCACCATAAGCGTTACAGTCGGCTAATGCCATATAGCAGCCGTTCAAAGCATCTTTGAAACCCTGGTACGAAGAGAATAGGTCTTTTCCATACACCTCGTCCTCCGGTTTGATGTCCAGCCAATCGCGGCAAGATGTACACATGAAAGTAATGCCGGACAGTATGATTATCAGTTTCTTATTTATTTTCATATCTTTTCTTATTTAATTTGAACTAAAAAGCAAAGGAAAGAGTACCTCTGATGCCTCTGGCATAAGGATAACCAGTTCCACGTTCACGTTTGACGGATGAGATATAAAGTAAGTCGGACATATTGATTCCGAATATCAAATAACTAAATCTGGTAGCTTTCTGAAAGGCGGCAGAGTCCCAACGATACTGTATATCAAGTGATTGCAATTCAAAAACATTGTCGTCC
Organism: Bacteroides sp. 90-K9/2; assembly: GCF_047310725.1. Classification (NCBI taxonomy): domain Bacteria; kingdom Pseudomonadati; phylum Bacteroidota; class Bacteroidia; order Bacteroidales; family Bacteroidaceae; genus Bacteroides; species Bacteroides sp. 90-K9/2. The sequence goes on along the minus strand of NZ_JBCGVL010000004.1, from coordinate 335,738 downwards.
ATCACATAACGAGACGTGGCACGAGTGGCTTGGTTTGAGAATCCCTTGAAGAAGGTCAAATCACCTTCTTTGATCCATCTTTGACTTAATACGCGTGAGTCTACATTTTGTGAAGCAATGGTGTAGGTACTCACTTCCACTTTATCGAGTAATGTTTGATTATAGACTTTTCCACCCCAATGATAAGCAAATGAGAGATTAACGCTCAAGCCTTTCCAACTGACCATCGTCCCGGCTATGCCCCGATAGAGTGGTTCACCGGAACCAAGATACACTTTATCCGACGGATTCCATGTGCTAGTGATCTTCCCATTTTTATCCAAAAAGATTTCTTTACCCGAGCTGGGATCAATGCCCAATGATCGCACGGCATAGATACCGTTTTGCGGGCGTCCTTCATAGAAAAGACTGCTTACATCTACATTTTGTTTCAAGTATTCTTCATTTTGAGCTTTGATAGCTTCGGATACCTTGACAATACGGTTCTTGTTGTATACCAATTGGGCGCGTCCTGACCATGAAAAGTGATGCGCAGGATTACGGAGTATGATACCGTTCAATCCTATTTCGAACCCGTTATTTTTCACCTCCCCCACATTGGCGGCATACGAAGAAAAGCCCATTGAAAGAGGAATATTCATAGAAGACAGCAGATTGTTGGTCTGTTTCACATAGTAATCGAAGGTTCCTGAAAATCTTCCGTTCCACAGACCGACCTCAAGACCGACATTGTATTGAGCCGTCTTTTGCCATGTCAGGTCGGGATTTCCTAAACCAACGAGGTAAGCTCCCGTCCAGTTCAGGTATTTGTTGTTGGTTACATACTTGTAGGAGGTCTCCGTCGCCAGACTTGAGAAATTCATGGAACCGGTTTCTCCATAGGAGGCTTTTAAACGCAGTTGGGTGAGCACATCGTTTTCTTTCAGAAATGACTCATGATGCAGGTTCCATCCGATACCGGTACTCCAGAAAGGAGCGTACTTCTTGTCGGTCCCATAATTGGAACTTCCGTCCATACGCAGAGATAAATCGAGGAAATAACGGTTGTCATAAGTGTAGTTCACATTGGCTGTCAGACCAATGCGGCGATTGGTGCTTTTAGAACCTGAAGGAGTCGCGTCTTTCTTATATTGCAATGCATTGTTTATGTAATTCATATTCTCATTGCTGAAACCTTCCGCTTCAAATCCATACGAGTGTGACTTATATTCGGTAATGGAATAGTCCAGACCTGTATATAACTGATGTTTGTCGGCAATAATTTTGGTATAAGACAGGGTGAGGGCACCATCGTAATTCTGGTTCTCTCCTGTACCGTAGCGGTAAAGTCCCCGGCGAAAATATCCACTGGCGCTCTTGTATTCATCGGTATTGAATTTGGAATGTTCTGCCGGCAAAAAATAATCACTGGAGTGTGTCTGACCGCTGATTCCTAATTGTCCACGTAATTTCAGACCGTCAAAGATATTCCATTCAATAGAGAAATTATTGCTTATATCCTGATATTTACTTTTATCAAATGAGTTGAGAGTCGCGTCATAAAGCGGATTCTGCGTCCTTGAGTTCGGATTGGCATAGAAGTCGTCGAAATAACGCACAATATTACCATTCTCATCATAGGGAGCATTGTAAGGTTGTTGATTGGCATAATTGCTGAATGAACCGTAATTACTTTCCCTACTGTTAGTTATCCCTATGTTGGTCTGATTTTTGAAAATTAGATTCTTAATGGAATACATTAAGGTAATGCTTCCATTGAAAACTTTACGTGAAGAACCTTTCATAGCTCCTTGCGTGTCGTTATAGTCAGCGGAAGTGCTCCAGCGAAATTCTTCATTGCCGCCTTCCATTCGCAGATTATAACGCTGCCCGACTCCTGTACGTAGCGGTTTGCTCAACCAGTCAGTGTCTACACCGGAAAGGACTTTTCGTAAACGTCCGTTGTAGATTTCCTGTCGCTCTATCGTTGTCGTAGGATAACCTTCCAATACATAAAGTCCCGTCAGGCGTTCCAGCTCTAGTTTGTCTGCGGCATGCAGCAGATCGTATGAAGTAAGATCGGGCATTTCGAGGTTGAGTCCTATCGTACCTGTCACTTTCAGCCGACCGGAAACCGGGCGTTTTGAAACAATTACAATGACTCCGTTGGCTCCGCGTGAGCCATACAAGGCTGTAGCCGATGCGTCTTTCAGGATATTGATGGATTCAATATCATTGTCATTATAGTCCATCAGTTTGGTGAGTGAAATCTCAAAACCATCCATGATGATCAGCGGAGTATTGACTTCTCCCTTTACACCTTCGTTAAATTCCTTTACGCTCATAGGCAGGGAGGAGGTACCGCGGATATTGATATTGGGCAGGTTGTTAGGGTTACTACCCGAAATATTATCGACAGCCAGATTGATGGAAGCGTCTACATTGCGTAATGTTTGCAGCATATTCTGTCCCTTGTACATTTTCAGTTGTTCAGAAGTGATGGTAGAGACAGCTCCTGTAAAACTCTCTTTCGGTTTTTGGAAAATACCGGTTACGACAACCGCTTCCAATTCGGTTTTATTATCAGCTTTGAGCGATACATCCAGTTTATTCCCTCCTTTATAGGTGATTTCCTGAGCTTCCATTCCGATATAGCTGAATTGCAATACGGCATTGGGTTCCGCTTCTATTTCGTACACTCCATTGATATCCGCTACACTGCCAATGTTAGTCCCTTTTATGCGGACACTCGCTCCGACTAGAGGCTCTCCTTGCTGGTCATAGATTCGCCCTGTCACTTTTTGTTTCTGCAGCTTTGCCCCCGACGGAACAGGGGTTTTCTGACTTTGCGTTTCCAGACCGACAGTCACCATGTTCCCGTTTCTTTTGAAAGTGAATCCTTTCTTTCCGAAGACCAAGTTCAGCAGTTTCTCTATCGGTTCGTTCTTTACCGAAATGCTGATAGGTTCCATAGCAGCCATCTGCTTCGTGTTGTACACAAAATCCAATCCGGTCTGTTGATGCACAGCATCAAAAAATTGTTTGACTGTCGCTCTTTTCAAATTTAGAGTCACCGTCCTTTCCTTATCCCATGACCAATCCGTCTCATGCACGTCTGTTTTCACCTCCCGTGCACATACGCTTGTCGGTTGACATAATAAAAGTCCTGAAACTAATGTAGCTATCCACATTAGCTTCTTCTTTCTCGCTGTTTTTTTCATTGTGTATTCTTTAATATTTATTCATAACGGTTATTTGGTGCTCGTCTATGTGGAATTTGACGCTAGACGTTGCTTCAATCGCGTTCAAAAGAATGTTGACGTTCTCGTAGCGTCCCACGCTACCGGTGAAATGTATTTTAGAGAGAGCCTCATCTTCGAATTGTACGTTCATGTCATACCAAAGTGAAAGATTTTCCATGATTTCTCCCAATGATTGATCGTCAAAGACAAAACGGGAGCGATGCCATGCCACGTAAGCCTCAAAGCTTTCGGGAGCAGTAATTGAAATTGTAGAGTGAACTCGATCCCAAACAGCCACATCGCCGGCATTGAGCATTCTTACATCTTCATCGGGAGAAATCATTCCGATGGAACCTTCTTCCAAAACAATCATCGTATTTTGGGGAGAACGCGCGTTGATGCTGAATTTTGTTCCATATTGCCGTACGGTCACTCCATTCACTTTCACCATGAAAGGACGTTTCGGATCTTTGGCTACCTCAAAATAGGCCTCTCCGGTAAGCTCTACGGTTCGATTGTCCGCTTCAAAACAGACCGGATAAGAAAGGGTGGATTGTGAATTCAGGTGTATCCGGGTTCCGTCTTCCAGAATGACACGATATTCGCCTCCGCGCGGTGTTTCCAAAAGGTTGTTCTGGTGTATGTCTTGTCGGGAAGAAGTTTGGTGGTAATCCAGAATGCCTTGTTTCTCAGCAACCATATCCAGCCGGTTCAAGCGTATCCATTCAAATTCCTTAGAGTTTCCCAACTCAATCTTGGTAGTTGGGTCGAGATAAAGAATCGCCTTTGAGGTGCCCGGTTCTATTTGTATCTCTTTGTCCGAGCGCAGTCCGAGATATAGGCTGAATGCTACTAGCACAGGGATCGTCCAGCAAGCCGCTTGCACAAGCACGTGTTTCCAACCGGATTGCCGGACGCTGAAATTCCGATGGGAGCGCTTATATTCTTGATATCGTTCGCTATAGTTTCTCTTTTTAAGTTTTTCCAAATAAAGAGCATTGTTCGGAGATTCTTTCATCCACAAGTCCAATAACTGTCGTTCTTTTGTGCTAAGTATTCCTAAGATATACTTAACTAAAAGTTCTTTTTTTCTCATGTTGACTATCGTTTTATTATTAAAACGACAAACTTCCTTAAATTGGGTACAAGAATTTAAAAAAAAATGAAGAATGGTGATGTTTTTTAGGTTTATCCGGCAATCATCTGATAGTCATTGAGTAATACAGAGACTTTCCATCAGTAAAGACATGGAATCAGGGTTCCAGTGCAATCCGCTATTGTTCAGATAACTAGAAGAAAACTGAAAGACCTGAAAGACAACGATGTATAGCTGTCAGTTGCTTCTTAAATGGAGCAGAGTAATTTAAAAAAGATAAAAGTAAATGAAATATTGGGAGAAGACTGGCTTTGAAAATGTTCTCTTAGAAATTTCATGGCGCGTTTCTTTTGTGTCCGTACGGTATCAATCGAAAGGGAGAGTTTATCAGCAATCTCTGTGCTGCTTAATCCGTCCAGATGCAATAAAAAGATTTCCCGACAACGTTTGGGCAGGCAGTCGATTGTCTTAAAAAGGAGCTCCATTACTTCTTTGTCGAACTGTTCATCAATCACATCTTCTTGGGATGTTTTTTCCATATACGCTTCTGCATAACGGGTCTCTACATCCAAATGCTTCAAATAGTCGAGAGAAAGATTTTTGACTGAAGCAAACAGATAAGAACGCAAAGCCACCTCCGAGAAAAAGTCATGGTCTTTTTCCCATAGTCTTATGAATGCTTCTTGTACTAAATCTTGCGCAATATCCTCCCGCATAACATAACTCTTGGCGAATGCCAATAAAGAGTCATGATATTCGTTGTATATATCTTTTATATTTTTATGCAGGATATCGGCGTTGATGTGAGAAGTATCCATTTTATTATGACTTAGACCGCAAATTAACATATATTTCAACACATATCCAAATGAATGCTGCATATTCTTCTTTTGCAATCTTCCGTTCGGTATGTTGGGGAGAATTTGTGGCAGGCATTGTCCTATTGGCTATTTCGTTTCCCGGGGGAAGGTAATATCCTGCAGGTGAGTAAAAAAGTTGCTGGAAGCTAAAAAATTCGCCGGTATAATCATGAAACAGGTGAATCTTATTACGTAGAGGATGTGGAGACATGGATGATAACTTCAACAATCACAAATAATACTATTATACTTCCTAAAACCGGATATTATGATAGCAATGAAGAAACTGAGTCAGATAGAAGTAGCACCATAAGTATCTTTCACTTAACAAGTAGGTATTGTTCGGCTAGAGTAACGGTATCTTTACCTTCCCACGGCCGTGGTGACTTCTTCCCACAGCCGTGACAAGTTCCTACCACGGCCGTGGGAAGATCTCATCATGGCCGTGACGAACTAAAGATACCAACACTTTAGCGGAACTATACCGGCAGGTGAATGGAAGTATACCTGCTTCTTATCATAACAATACACGGTAGACAGCACATCCATACCCACTTTCCAATGTATCAGTCCCAGCATCATTAGTTCCGAACGTCATTAGTTGCAAATTAAAAAAATCCGAATTAAAAAAGTTCATTCTTTGTCATGATAAAGCCCAAATAGCTTGTTTTACGAGTACCTTATCCGTACCTTTGAAACCAATAACAAACACTTACAAGTCTATAAAACTCAAGATAAAAAGAAATGAAGATTACACAAATCAGGGAAAACGGAGATACGGAAGCACTAAGCGTGATGGACATTGACCTGCTGATAGAGAAAATGAAGAAAGAAACCAAGCTCCGCCCGGTATCCGGACTACGTCAGGCCCTGCATTTTGTTCTGCCCGATGAACCTTGTTCCCTCGCCAGCAAACTACCACGAGTGATTCCTGCCGCAGCTTTCGGGCGAGTGAACGGAGTGAAACGAATGAAAACCTACAATGGTATTGTAGAACTGACCATTGGTCCGTTAGCCAGAAAAGCAGAAGTGGATATTGTGAAGCAAAAGGCTGCCGAACTTCCCCAGACAATGTTGGCTTTCATGGGGGCAAGCGGTAAAAGTGTCAAGATATGGACTTGCTTCACCCGACCGGACGGCACTTTGCCACAAACAACGGAAGAGGCCGAAGTATTTCAAGCGCATGCCTATCGCCTCGCCATCAAATGTTATCAGCCTCAACTCCCTTTTAATATTCTGCTAAAAGAGCCGAAACTGGAACAATTCTCACGTCTTAGCTATGATCCGGACCTGATTTATCGTTCCACCCCTGTCCCTTTCTATCTTTCACAACCTATCGGTATGCCCGGCGAGATGACTTATCATGAGAAATCGAGCTCTGAAACATCTCCATTGAATCGTGCCTTGCCGGGATATGATACGGAAGATACTGTAGCATTACTCTATGAAGCGGCATTGCGGAAAACATTCGAAGAAATGGAAACAGATTGGCACCGGAACGATCATGATTTGCAAACTTTAGTAGTCCCGCTTGCCGAAAACTGCTACTATTCAGGCATTCCGGAAGAGGAGGCAACCAGACGCACCATCATGCGTTATTACAAAAGAAAAAATCCGATGCTGGTACGCGAAATGATAAGAAACGTGTATAAGGAATGTAAGGGAGTGCCCAAAGGCAACTGCCTGACTAAAGAACAACGCCTTAGCCTGCAAATGGACGAATTTATGAATCGTCGTTATGAGTTTCGCTACAATACGCAGATCGGGGAGGTGGAATACCGGGAGCGTTTCTCATTTCAGTTCTATTTCCATCCCATCGACAAACGGGCGCAAAACAGTATTATGCTGGACGCCCAATCTGAAGGAATCGGGGTATGGGACAGGGATATAGACCGTTACTTACATTCCAACCGTGTGCCTATCTATAATCCATTGGAAGAATTTCTGTTTCATTTGCCGCATTGGGACGGTAAAGACCGCATTCATGCTTTGGCAAACAGGGTTCCTTGCAACAATCCACATTGGGAATTGCTTTTCCATCGTTGGTTCCTGAATATGGTTTCGCATTGGAGAGGGGTAGATAAAATGCACGCGAATAGTACATCACCCATATTAGTAGGGGCACAGGGAACTCATAAATCAACTTTCTGCCGTGAAATGATTCCGCCTGCACTTCGAGCTTACTATACGGACAGCATTGATTTCAGCCAGAAACGGGATGCGGAACTGTATCTGAATCGGTTCGCGCTCATCAACATTGATGAGTTCGACCAGATTACTCTGACGCAACAGGGATTTCTGAAACATATTCTCCAAAAGCCCGTGGTCAATCTTCGGAAACCGCATGGTCGCTCGGTACTTGAATTGCAACGATATGCTTCATTTATCGGCACAAGCAATCAGAAGGATTTGCTGACTGATCCTTCGGGAAGCCGTCGTTTTATCTGCATTGAAGTGACGGGAAACATCGACACTACACAACCAATAGATTATGAACAGCTTTATGCACAAGCCATGCACGAGATTTATCATGGTGAGCGTTATTGGTTTGATAGCGAAGATGAGCAGATTATGACTGAAAACAACCGTGAGTTTGAGCAAACACCGGCTATGCTGCAATTGTTTTATCAATATTTTAAGGCTGCGCAAACGAAAGAGGAAGGAGAATTTCTTACTCCGGTCGAAATTCTGAATTATCTGAAGAAAAAAAGCGGTATTTCATTGTCCGACAATAAAGTATATCACTTCGGGAGATTACTGCAAAAATGCGGAATTACCTCGAAACACACTTATAAAGGTACTGTTTATCAGGTAATAAAGGTATCATAAGAGATAAAAGTAAGGCTGACAATAAAAGTAGAGATATTTTATTGTCAGCCTATTATCAATGGTTATTATCAGGTGATAGAGTACTGATATTCATCTACTTGAATAGAATTCTGACAGTATGACAATAAAACAGGTACAAATCATAGTAATTGTAGGATTTGAAATTAAACTTCACGAGAAATATTCCGATTATCTTCTTTTTAAACTATCAGTTTTTTCCGGATAGTTGCATCCTTATCTACTTCTCTTTATGAATATATATTTCTCAAATATTCATTAATGGTATGTATATCGACATCTCCCTCTAAGAAATTCAGCCTCTGTCTCATAATTTACATGTCAACATTAATCTCCCTTCTGATGTACTGGAAAAATATTCTCATAATGTTTATACCGCGTATGATGGGTATAGTTCATATAATCTCCGGTGAGATACAATCCTTTTCGCAGTTTGATATCCAACCGCAGCCCTGTTGCATGAAGAATTGCCATTGAACGATCTCCCTGTGCATTCAGCGTCTTTGAGTTATAATGTTCCCAATCCATATCTTGAGGAGTGAGTCCACGCATAGGAGAAACAACAAACGAAGCAAACTCTAACCCGAAACGGGATGCTCCTGTTTTCCTGTCATCAAGGATTAAATCGAATGCACGGTAGAACACTTCTCCCAACGCCATCCCTCCAATCGGTGTTGCTATAATATCATTGGTAGATGGATATTCATTTTCCACGAACATCTCCCACATGAAACTTCCTCCAAAGGCATATAGCCCGGATTGCCAATAATTATATCCATTTGACCGGGCCGAATTAAAATACAAACTGCCATGATAAGGATGCATAAACATGTTTGTTCCCATTGCATCATTATCCCAAACGAAACCGTGCTTGATATTGTCTTTAATTGTATGAAAGTCAATATAGGCAAAATCCGCTTTCCGAATATAGCGATCGAATGCCCATACTCCCATGTTAATGCCGAATGTCATCGTTGCCGCCCGCAATCCTTTCTTTTGTAGAACAGCTCGGAAAGTTCTGCATTATCAAAAAAGAGAGGGACCTCACAAGGATTCCCTCTCTTAAAAAAGATCAACTAGTCTTCATCATCATTAGGATGATAAAAATTATACTGTTTACTCCAACTAGGGATTCCGTTAAGAGTGATGTTATTGCCACTTGGACTACTATCCTTCAAAACATTACCTTCTCCTTCGTCGCACTTCCAATAACCAATCAAACCTTCTGCATCTCCTGGTATCTGGCGTGACATTCCTTCCTGAATAGCATTATCCGTCAAACATTTCTTCCAAAGGCGAATCTGAGCATATTCTACCTGCATTCTCCATCCAAAGCTTTCGGCAAAGCTAATGTTTTTAAACACAAAGTCCCTTGTATCAGCCTTGTAGTTATTCAATGTACCATCTTTATACAAACGAATAGTAGATCCATCATAAGTATAAGCGATATGATACCATGTATCAGGATACCAAAATTCTTCACTATCAAAATAGTTTCCATTCAATTGACATTGTAAAGTAGGAGCTATCTTCTTTGCTCCATCCGCCCAATAACGTAGCAAGATATCATTGAAGTATATAGGAGCAGCATTATCAGCAAAGATATTTCTTCTAAAGCCGATGTTAGCCGGCCCTACCCAAGCTCCAGTAGGTTGTCCTGTGGTGTTATCAAACCTTATCCAATATTCTATTGTCCATTGAGCAGCAGGCATTTCACTGTTAAAAACCGTAGTCGTTTTATTTCCCGATTTCAGAACCAATGTTTTCTGCTTATTGGGGGAAGTAAGCAGATAAAGAATATGGTTAGCATTTCCTACTATTCCTACTGTTCCTGTTACAGAAGTAATCCGTACTGGAATGGCATAAGCTTCATTATTAGGAGTAGTAAATGGCTTGATCGTAAGATTTATAACCGGAGCAGACACTTCTCCTGCAGGAATTGTAACCGTACGTTGAAAGCTCCAAAACTCTTCAGGCAAAAGTTCATAAGCAGCCTCATGCTTTTGATTATAGTCATTAATAAGTTGTTGGTCTATATCTAAAGTTACTGTCACGTCTTCTGTTATGGCACGAACCAGACGAACAGTTAGTGTCTTCGTCACATCACCATCATCTACCAGTTGTGCTTCTATTTGTTGCCCAAAAGTATTGGATGGAGCAGCTTCCTGAATATATAAACCGTTATCAATGGTTGACAGTTTGGCATCATCGCATCCGGCAGCAGATATTAAGACTGCCACCAACGCAAGATATTTGGAATATTTAATCATCTTCATAGTCTTCTTTTTTAATCATGTTTTTAATGCTTGGCCGGATTTAATACCTGAATAGCCTCGCGCATAAATAAATAGTCGTTTACCGGACGGCATAAATTAAAACGGTAAGCACCGACTCCGCCAAGACGTGCATCCACTCCCGGACGATAATACATAGCCATTCCTTTCAATGAATAAGTCACGACACCATCACGAGTCGTAAATACTGGTCCCCCATCACCCTTATGCTTTTCAAAATCTTCGCACCATATCGTTTTCTTAAGAATGGTAGCTTCATCTTCTACAGAACCGAACTTGTTTAACAATAAGCCAAAACGATAATCTAAATTTGCATCTCCCGAACAATAATAAGACTGAACTACATAATAATCCAACAAAGGACCGGATGCAGTTATCAAGGTCTGTGGTTCCCCATCAAGCATAAGCAAACGTCCTGTTCCTGATTTAGGACCAAAGTCTTTCGATAATTCATCAAGGAGAATGTGCATACGATCAGAATAGCTGCAAATATCTCCTGGGAAAGTATAATTCGGCTCAAAGTCAATATCAAAACCATCATATCCATATTTAATGATAGAATCCGCAATAACACGTGCATATTTACGAATAGCTTTTTCAATGCCTTCAGGTGAAGTATCACCATAACCGTTTCTATTCGGCCAACCTTCATACCAGCCCCAATAAGCAGCCATAGCTTCGCCTTTTGAAGCATACTGCACTCCATCCACTATAAAATCATTTTCAACAGATGCAGGGGTATGTGCTCTACCGATATCCATAATATGCTGGCAATACAATACTCTTGTACCTTTTTTCTCACGCACTTCCTTTAGATCACTTTTCTGAGCCTCAGTCAAATTGAAAGCATTTCCCCACAAAGAGACTATATCCATCGAATCAGGAATCCCTCTCAGTTGATTATTCATATTGGTACCGGTTCCTGTCCATTCACTATACCAACCAAAAACAACCTGATGGTCACTTTTCTTATATTCTCTCAATGCTTTATAATAGTCTTCACCATTGATATTTACAGGTTCTGTGAATTTAGGTTCCATTTCCGTCCAATCACTGCATTGGATGAACATCAGTGCACCCATTGACGCAAGAATGACATATAGTAATTTCTTCATAATGTATTTTTTAAGTTTAACAGTTAATAAGTTCCATCCTCTTTCATAGCCCACCAAAGATCGGTTCCGTTAGAGTCTTTTCCATTACTAAGCATACCGACAGCAGCTTCCACATTCGCTTTATTATTATTGTATTCACTAAGGGTGAAATGGATACGACGCTGTCCACGTGTCGTAGTACAATCAGGATTCATAGATTTAGTAGCCGGGAAAATCTTAGGATACCCTGTGCGACGAAAATCAGCCCAACCATTCATTGGATCCGGATAACAAGCAATCCATTTCTGCGTAAGTACCCTCTCTAGTTTTTCCGTAGGATCAGCACTTTCATCCCACTTAATAGTGACAGACGATTGGTTAGTATAATTATTTCCAGTGTGTCCACTAACTAAATTATCCTCATAATTCCCCGGAACGGATGTGTCATCAGCCAAATAAGCATCTACACCTGATATACCAAACTCTTCAAAAGAGAGTCTTATCCCCTTTTCATAGAAAGTCTTTGCATCGCCCCCCATACTCCATCCTTTCAAAGCACCTTCTGCACGCAGAAAGGCAGCTTCAGCAGCATACATAACCGGTTGCGGCAATGTTTTATCAGTAGCAATAAAAAGCTTACTATAGTTTGAATATGTGGTAGGTTCTGGAATTTCCGCCGATCCTGAACGCACACCTACATATCCACCAACAGCAGTCTGAGTTTGCGGAGTAAAATAAGCAGGACGACGTGGGTCATTATAACCATTCATATAGGATACCAGACAAGCATTAGCTCTAACTTCAGGCCATCCACTAACAATAGCATATCCATTCTCATTAATACCTCCGTTAGTGGTATCATAAGAACTTTCACTCACACTTTCCAACACACCATCAAGTACGGCTTCCTGCGCTTTCGTTTGAGCATAGCCCGATTCTTTTCCCGAAATGCGAATAGCCATTCTTAGTTTCAATGTGTTAGCAAATTTTAGCCATTTAGTACAGTCCCCTTTGTAGAATTGATCTACAGCAGCTAAATCCTGATTGGTGCCGAGTGAAGCCGCAGACTTCAAAATTGTAATCGCATTGTCCAAATCATCGAACATGGCATGCCAAACTGTTTGTTCGTTATCATAAGGCGCTTCCGTATCACCAGCTTTCATCTGTGTATAAGGAATAGGACCTTGCAGAGAAGCAAGTAATTGCATACCATAAACACGAGTCAGCTGTGCTATAGCATAAATAACACCTTTCTTTTCTGTAGAGTTTTCAACTAGGAAGAAAGAAGGATAAACATAGCCATAGATTCTTCCCCATGAGCTATCATTGTGCTTATCTAATGCATTGTAATAGGCAAAGATATTGGTTCCAAAACTCCAGTTGGCCGTTGCCGTTACTTGTCCGCTAAAACTAGCCCACATACAATTAATCTCCTGACAAGCATTCTGCTGTGGACAAGCATATACATTAAACATCGTTGACAGTAAGTTACTTGCCGGCACTTTTGACGGTTGATAAGGATTCGTATTAAAATCTTCAAAATTGGTAGTACACCCTGCCATTATGCATACGACTGCACTTGCTCCAATATATTTTATTATCTTGTTCATACCTATTATTATTTAAAACTGAAATTTTACATTGAATCCGATATTTCTTGTGTTCGGAAGCATATAAGCATCAAATCCTTGATAGAAGTTAGACGAGGCCGAAGTAGTCAGTTCCGGATCGAAAGGAGCCTTACAGTAAATCATCCACAAATTCTTTCCTACAAAACCAACAGTCATTCCCACTTTGTTATTGAAGCATTTCTTAGGTAATGTATAACTGAGTGAGAGTTCGCCGAGTCGTACGTTAGTAGCACTATATGTATAGTAAGCAGAAGTACCTTGAATAGTCTGGAAATAGGTTTGTGCATCTACTTTAGTCTGATTGATTTGTATACCACCTGCATCACGTACATCTGCACTAACTTTAGATACCCCCGCAGCATCAAGAACAGATTGGGTTTCACTGATAACAATACCTCCAAAACGTCCTGTGAAAGTCATGCCCAAATTAATACCTTTATAACCAAAGCCAAGATTCCATCCCATGTTCATCTTAGGTAGAATAGACCCCAGATAAGTTTCTTTGTTCTCCATAGACAAACCTGTACCTTCTTCATTGAGAATGTAGCCATTCAAATCACGTTTAAGAACGCGTTGACCATATACGTCTCCCATTGAGCCGCCGACACGCAAGATAAGACGCGCATCTGTATTTCCATAAGTAAGCGGAGACAATTCTGGCATCTGAATAGGTTGACCAGTAGCATAGTTATATGCACCATCGGCCAGACGTTTCACTTCATTCCTATTCCAAGTCAGTGTATAGTTAGTATTGAAAGAGAAATCTCCCCAATGCTTGTCATAGCCCAATGACATCTCAACACCTTCATTCATTATATTTCCGCTCTGAATAGGAATATTAGAATATCCAGAAGAAAGTGACAAGTCTGCATAGAATGTCTGATTATAAGTATTAGAACGATAATAAGTCAAATTAAAACTAATGTCATTGAGGAACCGGGCATCCAAACCTATTTCCCATGATTTAGTACGTTCCGGTTTTAGTTTGGTATTCGGATAAGAAGAAGCACTGGTCCAATTCTGTGTCTGTTCATCATACGGATAAGTAATAGTAGTCATGAAACGTCCATATGAGTTGCCAACCTCTGTATACGAACCACGAACTTTCAAGAATGACAACCAATCAGGAGCATTGAACATGCTCGTCAAGATGGCAGATAAACCTATAGATGGGTAGAAGAATGATTTGTAATCGGAGAAAGCAAGTCTTGAATCCCAGTCATTACGACCAGTAGCAGTAAGATAAATCATCGATTTCCAACCAATTTCTGCATTAGCGAATATAGCGCGTGTCTGGTCATGCCATCCATCCTGTTTGGCTTTCCAAGCTTTATTGAAATCAAGATTATGAACAGCAAAGAAATTAATAAGCTTCAAGCCACCATCATATCCAATCATTTCATAACGGCTGTCATTCAGTGAAACACCTAGATTGACATTTACAGACCAGTCATTGAAATTCTTATTCATCGTAGCAATCGCATCAGCATAGGTGTTCTTTGATTGTGAAGATGTGTCACTATATGTTCCACGGTCACCTGACACCAAGCTGCCTGTAGAAGCATACGCTTTGTAAGTACTACGATTCTCATAATTATCAACTTTCACACGTCCGACAACATCCAACCAATCAAGTATCTGATATTTAAGAGAAGCATTAACCATGTAGCGGGTCTTTTTATTCTCACGCAATTGGCGGTTCTGTATCCAATAAGGATTGGCAAGTCCACTTGAAATACCTCCATAAGGCCAATATTGTTCCATCAAGTCCATACCGGAATTGTAGCGTTCAAACATACGCACATCATCAAAATTCTCACTACGTGGGAAACGGTAAAGTCCCGGTAAAGGGTTATAATTATACCCTTGCGACATCATATTCTTGTCATTTTGAAGAATATAGCTTGCACTTGCATCAAGCGTCATCTTGTCTTTCAAAAAACTAGTCGTATTGCGCACCGTAAAGTTATAACGGTTATACCCACTATTAGGTAAGATATTTGTCGTGTTAGTAGTAGAAGCCGACAGATAAGACTGGTTCTTCTGATTACCGGTTGACAAAGCAAACGAATTGATAACATTAGCTCCTGTCCGGAAGAAATCGCGTGGATTATAACTACTGTTTACCACTGGTCCCCAGCTGTCCAAACTGTTAGGTAAGTTTCCATATTTACTTTGCATCTCGGGCATCATAGTCACTTTTGAGAAAGTAGTGTTGTTAGAAACTGTAACAGAGGTCTTATCTACAGAACCTTTCTTTGTAGTTATCAGCACAACACCGGCAGCAGCGGCATTTCCATAAAGGGCTGCTGCAGAAGGACCTGTCAACATAGAGATAGATTCGATATCTTCCGGGTTAATATCAGCGGCACCGTCTGTACCTTGTTGGTCATAGATACCTCCGCCACCACCATTCATCATGTTGTACATAGGTACCCCATCAATTACGTAAAGAGCAAGATTAGACGAAGTGATAGACTTAACACCACGCATCACGACGCGGGAAGCACCACCGGTAGTATTAGATGAATTGATAGTAACACCTGCCACTTTACCATTCAGGGAAGAAATAAAGTTGGCGTCTTTTACAGCAGTTAGTTCATCGCCGTTCAATTGCTGCACATTATAGGATAATGCTTTCTCTGACCGTTTAATGCCCAATGCCGTAACAACTACTTCATTCAACTCTTGCGTTGCGTCTTCCAAAATTACATTTACATTTTTTTCTTTTACAGGAACTTCTTTTGTTTTATAACCTACATAAGAAAATACAAGAATGGGAGAAGCTGATTGTGTCACAATCTGATAGCTACCATCAAGATTGGTAATAGTTCCATTATCAGAACTTTTTTCAATGATGGAAACCCCGATTAATGGCTCGCCATTTTTGTCGCTTACCGTGCCTACAATAAGCCGTTCTTTTTTCTGTTGCACACTTTCTGTTGCTTTTGCAGCCAACACAATCTTATTATCCAATATTTTATATTCGATATTCACACCTGCGAAGACTTGCTCTAACACTTTAAAAATATTCTTTTTTGATACAGAAACCGATACCCGGCGATTAAGATTTAGATTCTTGCTATTTATAAAAAAGCTGAATCCGGATTCACGCTCAATCCTGTGCAGCACTTCTTCTATTGCGCAATCGTTTACTTGCAAAGTAATAGAAGTCTTTTGTGCATATCCGTCTGACGCATATGCTAATCCAACAGAACAAATCAAAAGTATAAACAGTAATTTCATAGTCAATGATATTTCTTTAAAGGTTCGTTCAAAGGACTTTAATCCTCCAAGAAATTGGACGATACAATAATTTTGCATAAATTTGTAACGAGTTTAATTAGAAAATTGGTAGTTATACTTGTCGGGAAACAAGTAGGTTCACAATTACTGAAGCTCATACGGGAGGATACGGCCAATATCATCCCGTATTTTTTTGGTTGCTAGGGATCTTTGTTTTTCATGGCAATAAGTTTTTGGGAATTAAGGTTTTTATCTTTTAGTACTAAATAAATATCTCTATCTTTATTTTCTCTTTACCGGCATCTGCGTTATTATTCAGATAACGCCAACGAACTTTCGAGGAGGCACTGATAAAATTAAGTACCTGTTCCAGATTCCGGTTAGTAAATGTCCCGGAGAATGAGTCGTCATGAGGTACATTCTCCTGTATGACAAATTCGGCATTGTATCTATCTTCCAAGATATCCAGTGCATCCCGTAATGACGTTTGACGGAAAATTATTTTGCCATCTTTCCATGAAAGTTCTCTCTCGCCGGAAGTCGTATAGAGTTCCGTCTTTCCATTCTGGGAATAATAGACCAGTTTCTGTCCCGGAGCCATCACAATATACTGCGGTTGTTGACTAGCATTGTTGAATTCAAAATTAACTTTCCCTTCAACTAAAGTAGTAATTACCTCATCTGCTTCTTTGTATGCCTTTACATTGAATTTTGTACCCAGAACTTTTATGGCAGACTGGTGAGCGGTAGAGACTATGAACTGTTTTTCCGGATTTTTCCGGACATCAAAATAGGCTTCTCCATCAAGTTCCACAGTACGTGTACGGGAAGAGAAATGGCTCGGGAAAGTCAATGTACTTTTTCCATTTACCCATACTGTAGTTCCGTCAGCAAGTGTCACGAATGTGCGTTGTCCGGCTGGCACATAAACAGTCTGCATTTCTATATCCTCTTTTTGGAGAACCTGTATCATTGCATAACTTAATCCGAAAGCTACGACAAACACTGCCGCAATCCGCAAGATTCGTTGTGTAACAGGATGCAATGAAATTATCTTTTTTGTCTTCTTTGAGAATGCGCCTGTGTCTTGCCAGATGAATGCATCATAACTCTTACGAAGAGAAATGAATTCTTTAAGATTGGCTGCATCCGCATCAATCCATGTAGCAACGTCTTCCTTTTCCTTTTGAGATGCCTTGCCTGCAATATATTTTAATAGTAATTCCTTATCCATATAATAAATAATTTATGAGTAATGAGAATAGGGGTATTATTCTCCTTTCATTAAGAATACCACTCACTAAAGAGATTCCCTAGTAAGAAATGTGATTTTTTTTGTTATTGCTTAAAAAAAATAGCAAGCAAGGAGGTATTTTCCTTCTTTTCAGATGAAAAAGAAAAGGAATGGAGCATAATCTTTTAGATTATCACGCAGTATTTTAACTGCTCTGCTGATATGATATTCTACTCCTTTTACACTAATGCCCAGTTCTTCGGCTATTTCTTTATGGGATTTTCCATCCAGGCGATCGCGGATGAAAGCAGTACGAGTTTTTTCCGGCATACTCTCCAGTAATGCGTGCACTTTTGCCCGTAATTCCTCTGATAATATTTCCTTTGGGTCGCAGGCTTCCAATGTTGATATACGAATTTCCAATTCACGCTGTCCCTTATCAAGCAAAGTTTGAAAAACATTCTCCTGTGCTTGTATATGTTTCAGGTAATTGAGTGATTTGCTGCGAATATAAGTAATTAAGATCGCTTCAACACTTGGGATTTCCCGTTCTTTACTTAGTTCCCATAAATGGATAATGGCTTCTGATACAATATCTTCTGCTACTAAGTCATTATGGACATAGGACAAGGTAAATAGGAAGGCTTTCCTATAATAAGCAGTATATATCGAGTTGAAGTTGATTTGAGCCATTCGCCAGTATATCCATAAGTATTAAATGTTGCAAAGGAATGCATTTTACTTATAATAAGAAAACTTTTTAGAGAAAATTTAAATTTGGCTAAAATTCCTTTTTCATATAAAGAAGAAAAGGGGTGCTGATTATAATTTGCACGTCAGCATTAAATCCCCTTCTGATGTACTGAGAAAAACATTTAGATGAAAAAGATATAAACAGGATAAATAGTAACTTCTTCATAAAACAAACATAAATAAAAGAAACCTGCTTACCAAAAGAATATTATCTTTTCAGTAAGCAGGCTTTCACTCATATTCAAAAATGCAAAGAGCAAAACTCTCACAAATTTGTGTGTTCCATTAATTAATAGCTATCGGAGCATCCAACGTCTTAATAGTAATTCCATTTGTAGTACCGTTTATACGCCCTGTGGCATCTTTGATAACTCCACCTTCCTGAGTCTCCGATCCGTCTAGTTTATAATAAAGTGCCAAGCCTTCTGAAGCAGGGTCAACCCCTAGCATATTCTGCTTAAGTTGATTTTCCGTACGGGCTACACTCCAAACACGGACTTCACTCATTTTACCATGGAATGGACGTTCACCCCATTTGAAACCATAGATTCTACCAATATAAAAACCCATATCCGAATTCGGATCAAAACCGTCAATACCCCAATCTGAACCAGCCCATTTTTCACCATTTACATAAATGCCGGTTTTTCCTGTCGGTTGATCATAAGTCAACGCTACATGATACCAACGATTTGTTAACAACGGTTTCGTTACACGGTAGTTCTGTCCTCCGGCCACTTCCAAATAATCTTTAGGAGTAATTCCTCCTCCCGCATCACCGATACGGAGAATCATCACACCTTCGGTTCCCATAATCGTATTATTATCGAGGAAATAATCCACATTAATCAATGCTTCGTAAGTGAATGACGAGAAGAAAGTACCGACAGGGAACTTCACAGAAATATAGTGATTACTGAAATTACCAGCTTTGGTAATTTTCAACGGTTTGGAGAAAAAGAAATATGCAATGTTTGTTCCGGAAAGAGTCGACACCGAAGACGAATGTACCCGCATAGGCAAAACATACGAGTTCCCGGCTTTCAAGGCTTCTAACCCGGAAAGTTCGACTTCTACATTATTCGCATACAATTTTCCACTCGAAATAGAAGATGTCGTACTGCTTAGCTTTACCTGCGAAACATCAAGCATCTCATAATTTGTGCCATACTTTGCATTGTATTCGTCTACTACACTTGGTTCGGCTACACTATATGATACGTCTACCTGAGAGGAAGTTGCTGACGAGAGTCTTGAAACCAGATCAAATGTCATTACATCCATCTCATCTTCCACCGAGAAATTATATTCCTTGCTTTCGAAATAAACCTTAGGCTCCAGCAGGTCATTCATGCTGTCGTTGCAAGCGCCCAACAATAATGCCATACTACCTACCATCAAATAATAGAATATATGTTTATTCATCATCTTTTTACTGTTTTAGAATTTTATAAATCCACTTATTCCTGCGGTTTATTTTCCGCTTCGTTTTGTTTCGCTTTCCATTCATTGAAAACCCGCTGATTGATTTGAATAGCCTGACGCATCCATTTATAATTTGGTGTATTGTCATAATCATTATCGAAGCGATAAGCTCCTACTCCACCTTTATAACCTTTCCGCGGCATAGCAGCAGCCTGTCTCAGCAATTGACCTCCATTTGTGGCATACTTTTCAAAGTTTTCAGTACAGATTATTTTCTTAGGATCAACGCCATAACCATCTAAATTGGGGTTGGAACTACCATAACTTTGTATAATCCAATAATCGACATACTCATCCAATTCACTGGTAAGCCCATAAATATTTCCATCAATACAGATCATTTTATGTCCTTTACCTTCCGGATCGCTTTTCGGGCCAATGTAATTGTTCATCTCTTTAACCAAATGAATCAAATGCTTGTTCTGACTCAATGTGCCATCCATATCAAACACACCACTACCGATTTCCCAGTCTACATCATAACCGTCCCATTCGTTTGCATACAAAGAATCGCACAGAGCTTTGGCAAACTTCGCCAGACATGCATAATGGTTTTCACTTTCAAACTGACCTTCAAATCCCCAATATTTCCAACGGGCTTGTTTCTTCGCTGTTTCCAATTGAGCCGCCGACCAGCCTTCTTCCTCCGCTTGTTTTTCCACTTCGAGGTATACCGAATTTGGTGTCGCACCCTTACCAAGATAAGAAAGCAGACTTACCTGCAACAGTTTCGTTCCTTTCACCTTTTGCACAAACTCTTTATCAGCTTTCTGCTCCGGAGTGATTTCATAACGTCCTGGAGCGCCACTCCACATAGAAACAAAATCCATACTATCGGGCATAGCAGAAAGATATCCTCTTCGATAAGCTCCAGCAGGCGCCCAATTGGAATACCATCCGAAAGCTACGGGACGATTGTAATTCCAGGCAGTCGCCTTATAGGCACGCAGATTGGCATAATATGCCTCACTCTCCGCATTGTTCATTGTGGCATACCCGCCTATATGGTCTATCTCAATATTCTCCACATCCATGCAAGAAGTTACCATCATGCCTGTCAATGGAATAATATATAACAATTTTCTTAATGATTTCATATTTTTCATCTGTATTAAAATGATACATGTAGGTTATCTCTTACAATCCCACCACAAACGGGTAGAAGACCTATCTTCGCCACCGGCACCGTTATTGAACAACTTCAAGGCTGCTTCATAGATAGCCTTTCCCTCGTTAGTCTGAGAAAAACTGGTGGGATAAATCATACGGCGAATACCGCCCTCAAGAGTTGCGCCTTGCACTGCTCCTTTCAAAGTCTTAATGACATTCAACTTCGGATAACCGGTTCTTCTCCATTCCGTCCACGCTTCCTGTCCGTTAGGAAACAAAGCAATCCACTTCTGAATCATAATCTTTTCCAACTTCTGCTCAGTTGTTCCTTCAAACTTGGCAGTAGTCTCACACGGAGCAGAAAGTGTTTGCCCATACTGATAATGGGAAAACACAAATGCCCGAGGTGACAAATTGGAATTCATATAATCATCTACAGGATCGGTCACGCCATTCTCCTGAAAAGACATATCAATGCCCTGTTTATACCATGAATCCGCACTACCGAAACCTTCCCAGACTAAAGCTGCTTCCGCACGCAAAAAATAAACTTCCGACGCACGCAGCCAATATGTAGGAGTCCCACTTTGAATATTGGGCTTTGAGCAAGATTTGTAGATATCATTCTGCGCATTGGCATGCCCTGCCGGCACCGCTTGATATGTTTTTCCGTCGAAAGCCTCAACACCATAAGAGGTATTACCATCCATCGGCAAAAAATAAACACTCAAACGCGGGTCTTCATATCCCATCAGATAAGAAAAAATGGAAGAACCCATACGAGCTTCATTATAGTTGCCTGCCAGCCATTCAATGTTGTTGCGGAAAGTCATGCCTGCTCCTTGACTCATTTGGGCCGCATCATCCTTAGCCGTCATCACACCGATAGAATGATTTACTGCTTGAGTAGCATATTTTTTCGCCAGTTCCGCATTAGCGAAGCGGACACGCATAGCCAAACGAAGCATCAGCGAATTGCCGTATTTCACCCATTTAGTAGCATCTCCGGCATATACCGCATCATAAGCTCCCATCACATTCACCCCATTTTCAGCTTTTTCCGTCAATACGGCAATGGCAGCAGTCAAATCCTGAAACATAGCTTCATAAACATCCTTCTCCGAATCGAATGGAATGTTCATTGTAGCGTCCGCCGCATGAGAATAAGGCATCGGACCGAAACTTTCAAGTGTCTTGTGCCAAGCGGAAATCTTCAGAATTTGAGCCAAAGCAAAGACTTCGGGCGTACCATTTTTTTCGGACGCTATTTTCAATTTCTTCCAAGGATCAAGAGCATTGGTATAGGACTGTGTATAGGTCGCTTTTATCCAATTGTCCAACAAATAATAAGTAGTATTGTTACTACCTGCGTTCCAACCGTTACTGTTGTTCTCGCCAAAAAATCCACTCCAATTATCGGCCGATAGATGATAAGCTATTTGATATTCATTGATAACATCTGTATCATCAGCCTGTGTGCCTACGGGAATCACTGTCCGTTGCATAGCTGTAATCAGCCCTCCGACTTCAAAACCATCCATCGCACCTTCTCCGTCGCTCATCTCAAATTGGTTGGTATTGATTTCTTCAAAATTGCATGAGGCAAATAGCGCCATTGCGCATATCACCGCTAATAGTTTAAACTGATTCATTTTTCTCATAATAAAGAAGGTGTATTATAATTTAAATTTAATACCGAAACCAAAGCTACGAACACTCGGTTGCATAAAATAATCATTACCTTGTCCGTAAGTACTAGTGGAAGGAGTCAGTTCCGGATCGAACGGAGCTTCGCAATACAACATCCAAGGATTGTTGGCTATAAACGAAACTGTAACATCTTTCAACACGTTACCAAACCACTTATTAGGCATAGTATAGCTAAAGGTAAGTTCTTGCAAACGAATATTGGTGGCACTGTATACATAGTAACCGGAAGTTTCATAATTTCCCGTACCTGTCATCTGATAATAAGACTTCGCGTCTACCAGACCTTGTCCCTTCAACAATACGCCTCCCGCTTCACGAGCCTCAGCCGAACGTTTGGACACACCGAAACGATCGAGCAATGCCTCTGTAGAAGAGGTCACCACGCCACCAAAACGTCCGTTGATCTGGAATCCGAGCCCAAAGCCTTTGTATGTCAACATATTACTCCATCCCATATTGAAATCAGGAGAAGTTTTTCCCAAATAAACGGGTTCCCCCTTTTCCATTCCAAAGGTTCCATCGCTCTTTACCTCAACATATCCCAAGTGGTCTTTCTTTAAGAAGGTGTTGGCATAAATATCGTGAATACTTCCACCTTCTTTCAAGATGACACGACCACCATCCTTCAAAACCTCCGGAATATTAATCGGTTCATCCATCAAATCCGTATGATAGTTTTCAACCATCTCCTTAATCTCGTTTATATTACGAGAGAATGTCAATGTTGAAGAGACTCCTAATCCGAACTTAAACTGATCGGAATAGCTTAATGAAGCCTCCCAACCACGATTTCCCACATTACCGGCCTGCAAATAAATCTGCTTGTATCCGGTAAATTCCGGAAGATCACCCAAGAAGGTCTGATTGTATGTATTAGAATGATAGTAGGTTACCTCCGCACTTAATTTATTCCACAACTTCAGACTTAATCCAAATTCGTATGACTTTGTACGTTCTGCCTTGAAATCTGTAAACGGATAGATACCGGTAGGATCTAATGCACCACCCACAATAGGGGTAGTTACCGTACCCGGAGTCAGTCCCGAACGGGATACAGGCGCACCGACTTCCGTATACGAACCGCGAACTTTCAGGTAAGAGATAAATTCGGGCAATTTGACCATCTCGGAAATAATCCCGGACAGACCGATTGAGGGATAGAAGAAAGATTCTTCATCGGTATTCACCAAACGTGAATTCCAGTCATTACGTCCGGTCAGCGTCAAATAAAGCATACTCTTCCAACCAAGTTCCAAATTGGCAAAAACAGCATGATTACGTACACGACTATCACCACCCTTTTCTGAAATACGACCATTAGCCGGATCGATATTAGAAGCTGCAAATTTATTGGGCACTCCCAATAATGTCCCTTTGTATCCTCTCTCCAATGCCCAATAGTTAGAATAGTTCCAACCCGCATTGGCAGAAATACTGAAATCAGCTATATGTTTATTTACGTTCAACATAAAGTCGGCATATTCCTGACGGTCTTCATAGTTATTGTATCCATACAGTCCTTTCTTGCCTTCCGCAAATTTATCGTCGGATGAAGCGTAAATCTTGCGTTCAAACAATACATGTGTGTCATCCATTCTGAAACGGGCTGCCGCATTCAACCAATCGGTAATATTATAAGTCAACCCTACGTTGAACATATAACGACTCTTTTCATTCGTAGCTACATTGCGATAAGCAGTCCAGTAAGGGTTCTGTGAAGCATATACCGGATCTGCCACCGGCCAATACTGAACCGGAAGTTGACGGCTTTCATCGAAATGCTCGAATGACTTAATTCCATCAAAGTCTTCACCACGAGGGAACAAATAGGCGGCCATCACCGGATTCCAATATTGTCCTTGCGATACCATATTCTTGTCTTTCTGTTTCACATACGACGCACCTAAATCAAGTTGTAATTTATCATTAAGGAAAGTTGCCGTATTACGGATTGTGAAATTCAAACGTTCATATTCATTATTAGGCACAATACCTTTGGAATTGGTAGAAGAAACAGAAGCAAAAGTCTGATTCGATTTCGTACCGGTGGTCAACGTAACTGAATTAATAAAGTTTGTTCCGGTATTAAAGAAATCCTTCTTAGGATCATAACTTGTAGGAGTCAAAAGTTTCTCACCCCAGCTTTCATACATATCTTTTTTGTTACCATACGTATTTTGAAACTCAGGAGTCATATAAGCTTTGCTGAACTCTGAAGAAGAAGAGAACTGCACTGAAAGTTTTCCTTCTTTTCCTTTTTTAGTGGTAATCAAAATTACACCGTTGGCAGCACTACTACCATACAGCGCGGCAGCCGAAGGACCACTCAAAACAGAAAGGCTTTCAATATCTTCGGGATTGAAGTCGGCGATTCCTTCTGTTCCGGCCTTACCTTCACCCATAATACCACTGTCGGTATTTCCCATATTGGTATTGAACAAAGGAATACCGTCCACCACATACAAAGCATTGTTATCACCTTCGATAGATTTTGCACCACGCATTACAACACGTGTCGCACCACCAACTCCACTAGCGCTTTTATTAATACTCACTCCGGCTATCTTACCGTTCAACGAGTTTACAAAGTTAGCATCTTTTACCGCAGTCAAAGCATCTCCCTTGACTTGTTGTACATTGTAAGACAACGCCTTTTCTGCGCGTTTGATACCCAATGCCGTCACAACAACTTCATCGAGCACTTCGGTATCCTGCTTCATTACAACCGGATAAAAATCTTTCTTGGAGACAGGAATTGTCTGTGTAGCATATCCGATATAAGATACTTTGAGAATCGATTTTTCTGCCGCTTTGATCGTAAAGTTACCATCGAAATCGGTAATCGTACCTGTAGAACTACCATCCACAGATATATTTACTCCAATCAACGGTTCACCGCTTTCATCGGTAACCTTTCCTTTGATATTTTTAAGGGTTTGCGTAACTACAGGCTTCTTTTCAGTTATTATGATGTAGTTACCTTGAATCTGGAATGAAAAGCCTGTCCCTTTTAAAATGGTATCGAGTGCGGTTTCGAGGGATGCATTCTGCAAGTTTAACTGGGCTATTACTTTTCCTTTTAATTCGGAATCACTATAATTTATAGACTTTTTGGACTGTTTTTCCACAGTCTTTAAGGCATCAATGACAGTGATGTTCTTTTGCTGGATAGTTATTTTACTATCATTTTGAGCCAAAGCGAAAGTCTGTATAAGAATAAGACTTAAAAAAGTGAGAAAGACCCGCTTATGAGCTATTTTTTCTGCTATTTTTTCGTAGATTTGTAGCATCTTTAGTATTAGTTAATTGGTTATTATTCTAGGATCATTCAGAATAGCGTCAATATTACGCTAATATTAAAAGAAATTGATTTCATATCCGGGAGGAACGGCCATTCCTTCCGGGTATTTTTTTGCATTACGTATTAAATTAAAAAAGGTTCTACAATATATTTATTCTTTGCTAGTTACATAGCACTTATTTCCCTTGACAACATAGTTTACATTTCCTACAACTTGCGATATAATCTTCATAACTTCCTCCAAATTAGCCTGTTTGGAGAAACGGAAACTATATGTATTCTTTTTCAGACTATGAAGGCTATATACAAAGGCATAAGGAAATTTACGTTCAAGATTTGTAAAAATATCCTCCAGATGCATATTACTAAAAACCAATTCCCCACGTTGCCATGCCGTCACATCATCTATCTCAGGCATCCGCAGATTGTGCGCTTTCGTATGTTTGTCATAGACCAACTGTTCATTAGGCTTTAAAATAATATTTGACATTAAATTATTAAATTCCACTTTCACACGACCTTCCAATAATGTGGCAATTAATTCATTGCTGTCAGGATAAGCATTTACATTAAACTCTGTTCCCAAAGCTGTAACTTGATAATCATTCGCCTTTACAATGAAAGGATGCTTCTTATCCGGTTTCACTTTAAAGTTGGCCTCACCAATCAAATATACACTTCTAGTTTCTCCTGTAAATTGTTCCGGATATAGTAGTGTACTCTTTGAATTCAGCATGACATGTGTACCATCCGGTAATGTAAGTTCACGAGTTTCGGCTGTTGGTATATAGCATTCAACCAAATCTTTTTCTGGTCGGTCCTTTTCCAACATCAGATAGATAGAAATGGATGAGACAGCTAACAAGAAAATAGCTGCAGCTCTCCATATAAGTAACTGGTAATTTCTCTGCGAAGTGGCAGACTGCATTCCCAGATTCTGCCGCATTCGTTGTATTGATTGTTGCATACCATCAGGTGCTCTCTGTCCTTCTGCTTGTTTCCAAAGCTCATGAAGAGCCTCATTCTTTTCATCAACATGCTCCTCATCAGCCAACCACTGTTGCACTTTCTTCTGTGTATCGGCTGAATAGTTGTTATGGCCGAACAATTCTATGAGTTGTTGAATATAATTTTTCATGAATCTTTTTCTTTCTTTTTTGGGCTTTATACACTAAATACAACTACTACGAACACACTACTTAAAAATATTGGAGAAAAAAATAAAAAAGAGGAGTACCTTCTTTAATTCGATCAATGCCAGATAAACCTGATGCTCTATAGTACGAATAGAAACATCGAGTTTATCAGCTATTTCTTTATGGCTTAATCCTCGAAAACGGCTAAGTTCGAATATCAACCGACGACGTTTCGGCATCTTTTCCAAGGTCAACTGAATAATCAACAGCATCTCCCTATAATATACATTATTCAAGATCTCTTCTTTCTCTGTCAATTCATAAAGAAAAGTCTTTTCTATAACCTCCGCCTGATATTCTTGCTCTACCTGTTGATGCTTAAAGATGTTCAGAACTATATTTCTAGTCATTATAAAGATATAATTGTCTAGTTCTTTATCATTATTCAGCCATAACTCCGGCTGCAGCCAAAGCTTACAAAAAACATCTTGAGCCACATCTTCTGCATCACTTTCCGATTTAAGCAGCATTTGAGCAAAGTTTTTTACTTTCGGAAAATTCACAGTAAAAAACCTCTGAAACTTTAATTCAATCTGCTTGTCGTTATTTTCCATCTCTCTAGTATTTTTCAGTGTTAACGGTTAAATCAAATGTACCATGTATAAGGTTAAAGAAATGATTAATATAATATCTATTACAAGCTTATAATCTGAAAGCAAAATAAAAGATTAATAACACAATAAAAAAATATTATTACTGTTTTTTGATTTATTTTTTCAAGTAGCCATTACTACAAAGCTCCCTCAAACAAAACAAATGTAGATTACACACCCATAAAAATAAAAAAGGCTTTATGAATCAATGATTCATAAAGCCTATAAAGAATACTCGTACTCGAAGCGGGACTTGAACCCGCACAGCCGCAATGGCCAAAGGATTTTAAGTCCTTCGTGTCTACCATTCCACCATTCGAGCATCCTTTCAAAGAAAGAGCGGAAAACGAGACTCGAACTCGCGACCCTAACCTTGGCAAGGTTATGCTCTACCAACTGAGCTATTTCCGCGTTTTTTCAACGGGTGCAAAGATAAGCAGTTTACTTGTTTCTGCCAAATCTTTTCGGAGGAAAGTTTAAAAAACTATCCTCCGAAAGTTTATTTTATCTTCCAAGCAGTGCTTTCTCCGCTTTCTCCATTCCACAAAAGTTGAATCCATCGATCACTTGCTGCATCAATGCTGAGATTTCCGCATTGCAAAGGTTGCCAATACTACCTTCATGAGTATGGTGTACTTCTTTTGTATGAGAGAATTTTCCAGCTTCAATATCCAAACCAACCTTCTTATATGCATCACGGAAAGGCATACCTTCACGCGCCAGACGATTCACTTCTTCCACGCTAAAAATAAGGAGGTATTTATCATCATCGAGGATATGCTCATTGACCTTTATTTCATTCATGATGTAAGTTGTCATCTGCAAACAGTCTTTCAATTCCTGAAAAGCAGGCAGGAAAACTTCTTTTATAATCTGCAAATCACGGAAATAGCCGGAAGGCAAATTATTCGCAATCATCATGATCTGTTGAGGAAGCGATTGCAGTTTATTACATTTAGCACGTGTCAGTTCAAAAACATCGGGATTCTTCTTATGGGGCATAATGCTGGACCCCGTGGTACAGTCATCGGGCAATTTCACGAAACCAAAGTTCTGGCTATTAAACATGCAGGCATCAAAAGCTAACTTGGAAATGGTTCCGGCAATCGTAGCCAATGCAAAAGCAACATTACGTTCCATTTTCCCACGCCCCATTTGAGCATACACAACATTGTAATTCATCGAATCAAAGCCAAGCAAGTCGGTTGTCATTGTCCGGTTCAAAGGAAAGGACGAACCATACCCTGCTGCAGAACCTAATGGATTACGATTACACATTTTAAATGCGGCCTGCAAAAACAGCATATCGTCCATGAGACTCTCGGCATAGGCACCAAACCACAAACCAAAAGAAGAAGGCATTGCAATCTGTAAGTGGGTATACCCTGGCATCAAAACGTTTTTATATCGTTCGCTCTGACGAATCAGTACATGGAAAAGTTGCTCTACAGCTTCGGCAACTTCTTTTATTTGTGTACGGGTAAAAAGTTTCAAATCCAATAAGACCTGATCATTTCTGGAACGACCACTATGTATTTTCTTTCCGATATCACCCAAACGACGGGTCAACATCAGTTCTACCTGTGAATGTACATCTTCCACCCCGTCTTCTATGATAAATTCACCTTTTTCAGCCGAGGCATAAATACTCTTCAACTCTGCCAGCAACTGTTCCAGTTCTTCTTTTGTCAACAAACCGATACTTTCAAGCATCGTAATGTGAGCCATAGAGCCGAGCACATCATGCTTGGCCAAATAAAGATCCATCTCACGATCACGACCTACCGTGAAACGTTCGATATCCTTATTCACCTGTACGGACTTCTCCCAAAGTTTCTGTGCCATAAAAAATAAGTTTAAGTATTAAGTGTTAAGTATTAAGTGTTAAGTATTAAGTATTAAGCACAACAGCATGAGCCAAAGTGACTGCGGTTAATACTTAATACCTAATACTTAATACTTGTTTTTTAATATTCAATAACTGCCAGCATATCAACCATCTTCTCCAAACCCTCCTGAAGAGGTTTCTGTACCATTGCTTTCATAAACGGATTAAGATCCATACCGATAGTCACCTTCACCTTGCACTCTTCTTCTGCAGTTTCAACCAGTTGAATCCACATATTAAAGGGAAGTGGAGAGTTAGTTGTTGCCAACTTTATACATTTACATGGATCACGCTCTACAATTTGCAAAGTCAGTTGCCCAACAGGAGGGACACTAAAGCTTAACGTGTCCGAATCAAAACTCAAATCCTGTACCTTATCTTTCGGTAAACGATCTTTGACAGCTTCCAGATTACTCAAATCCGAAAGTTTATTATATACGCGTTCCTGACTGTAAGGTATTACCTTGACACTACTCTCAAAATTACTCATAAATTTCTATTAGTATAAAACAAAAAAAGAACAATCCGGCCAAATATTGTCCGAACAGTTCTTTTTACCAAATATGTTTGATCAAAAAATGAATCTTATTTTCCAGCATCCCAATGAGCAGGGTCTTTACGCCATTCGTTCAATGTCTGTATGTCTTCTTCTTCAATATAGCCTGTACGAAGAGCGACATCAAGTACTGCTTCATAATTGGTCAATGTTACCAAAGTCACCTTCGCATTTTTGAACGCCTCTTCAGCTACCGGGAATCCGTATGTATACGCTGCAACCATACCGATCACTTCGCAACCATCGCGACGAATTGCTTCAACAGCCTTCAAACTACTACCACCAGTAGAAATCAAATCTTCTACGACTACGACTTTCATGCCCGGACGAAGTTCACCTTCAATCAGGTTTTCCAATCCATGATCTTTGGGGGTAGAACGAACATACACGAACGGCAGATTCAATGCATCAGCTACCAAAGCTCCCTGCGGAATAGCGCCTGTAGCCACACCAGCAATCGCATCCACCTGTCCGAATCGTTCTAATATCAGACGTGTAATTTCAATCTTCACAAAATTACGAAGAGAAGGATAGGACAGAGTTTTACGGTTGTCACAGTAAAAGGGGGATTTCCATCCAGAAGCCCATGTAAAAGGGTTAGCGGGTTGAAGTTTAATAGCCTTAATCTTCAACAGTTTCTCCGCAAATAGTCTCTCTAAGTTTTTCATAACTAAACTAACTATTAATTATTTGCCGCAAAAGTACAGAAATTGAATGAGAATAAAAAGAAGAATCCGTTTATTTTTTCAGTCAATTTGTTCCTCTTCATCGGGAATGTCAATACAACGCTTGATATCTTTCAATTCAAATCCACGACTCATAGCGAATCGCATCAGCTTTCCATTCAATTCGTAATCGTCTGCTGCATGGATACTTTTCCGCTTGGAAGTCAGCAAGTCACGCAGAATAGAAAGATATTCTTCTTCATCAATTTCATTCAGATAACGCCATGCCACATCAGAAGGGATTTTCTTCATGTAAAGCCCTTGGACTATTTTCATTTTCCCCCACTTGGCAAAGCGGAACTTGTCATTCACAAAAGCCCTGCAGAAACGTTCATCATCAATGAACTTCTCTGATTCCAGTCGGTCAAGAATACGCGCAATGGTATCATAGGCAATCCCCCAACGTTGTAACTTCTCATTTATTTCTGCCCGGCAATGCTCGGCAGTGGAGCAGTAAGAGGCTACGCGATTTAAAGCCTCTTCATCAGTTAATTGTGCACTCATCGGTTAGCTGTAACTATTCTATCTTTTCCAAATATGTCTTTTATAACACGAACATCACGATATTGGTTCATTTCAAGTATGTGTGCTGTTTCCCGGCCATAGGCCTGGTTGATTTCAAAATAAAGTTTTCCGCCCGGCAATAACAATTCACTTCCCAGACAGGCTATACGATTATAAAACCGTAAAGGGTCCTCATCAGGAACGAACAAAGCCAAACCCGGCTCCCACTCAAGGACATTAGCGTCCATTTCGTTCTTTTCCGTTTCAGTCACATAAGGCGGATTACTGACGATCACATCAAAAGACGGTACTTTTTCCCAGTCATCGGACAGCACATCTCTTTGCAGAAATCTCACCCCGGCTTCTAAATTTTCATTGTTTTTACAGGCAATAGACAACGCTTCTTCCGAAATATCCCAAGCCTCTACGGCTACATCCGGAAGTTTTTTATCCAGAGAGATCGCAATGCATCCGCTTCCTGTACCTATATCTAACAAACGACGTGCATTCGGGTTCTCCTTTACTATTAGCTCTACGAGTTCCGCGGTCTCCGGCCGAGGGATTAACACGCCGGAAGCAACCTTAAAATTCCTTCCACAAAACTCTGCAAAACCGCGAATGTACTGTATAGGTTCATTTTTCTGTAAACGGAATATAATGTTTTCTAATTCACGCTGTTTGCATTCGGATAAAATTATATCTTTGCCCATGTAAATATCGAGCGCATCTAAGCCTAACATGTCGCAACAAATCAGCATTGAAAGAGCTTTTATCTCTTCCGGCGGATAGATTTCCTGCAAAGAATGGCGAATGTAAGCGGTGATACGATTCATATTTTCACAATTTCGGAGTGCAAAAGTAAGAATAATATGGCGAAGAGCACCAAAATGGAAGAAGAAAAATACATGAGGCGTTGCATTGAGCTTGCAAAGAACGGGTTATGCAATGTGCCTCCAAACCCGATGGTAGGGGCTGTTATCGTATGTAACGGACGTATTATCGGTGAAGGCTATCACATTCGTTGCGGAGAGGCACATGCGGAGGTCAATGCAATCCGTTCTGTCAAAGATGAGTCTTTATTGAAACATTCTACGATTTATGTCAGTCTGGAACCTTGCTCCCACTACGGGAAAACGCCTCCTTGTGCGGATCTGATTATAGAGAAACAGATTCCACGCATTGTTATCGGCTGTCAGGACCCCTTTTCTGAAGTAGCCGGACGAGGAATTCAGAAATTACTGGATGCCGGACGGGAAGTTACAGTCGGCATATTAGAGGAAGAATGTCAATCGCTGATTCGTCGTTTTATTACTTTCAATACACTTCATCGGCCTTTTATCACGTTAAAATGGGCAGAGTCAGCCGATCATTTTATTGACATAGAACGTACAGGTGGAATGCCTGTGATACTCTCCTCTCCTCTCACTTCAATGCTAGTACATAAAAAAAGAGCGGAGGCCGATGCTATTATGGTAGGCAGACGAACGGCTTTATTGGATAATCCGTCGCTAACGGTACGCAACTGGTATGGGCATCATCCAATACGCATCGTATTAGATCGCACATTATCTCTTCCGAATGATTTACAAATATTCGATGGAAATGTGCCAACATTAGTCTTTACTGAAAAGAAACAGCCAGAAAGAACCAACATCACATATATCTCCATCGACTTCAATCATAACCCACTGGAGCAGATTATGGAGGTACTGTATCAACGGAAAATACAATCCTTACTGGTAGAAGGAGGCAGTCAATTGCTGCAATCATTCATCGATAATGAACTATGGGACGAGGCGTATATCGAGAAGTGCCCCAGCTGGCTACATTCCGGTGTTAAAGCACCCCAAATGAACGATAATTATAGTTATTCGATAGAAGAACACTTCGAAAGACAATTTTGGCATTATGTTCACCGGATATAGCTAAGATAGTTCTATTCAGGGGGTTTTACGTCGATAAAAACAGTATTATTATCTATAATTTTATATAAAACTTACCTGTAATGTTCATTATCGGAAAAAATGTTTCTATTTTTGCAACTTGTAAATAAACACAATCTTTCAAATGAGAATAAAGTTTTTATCATTCATTGCGAGTTTTTTCATGGTGTCATTTGTTATAACGTCATGTCTTGATGACGATAATAACATCGAATATAGCCCGGATGCAACTATCCATGCGTTTGAACTTGACACAGCAGGCCTTGGGAGTTATAAATTCACTATTGATCAATTATCACGTGAAATTTATAACGAAGACTCTCTTCCTGTTCATGCCGACACCATCATTGACAAGATTTTAATCAAAACATTAACTACGGCATCTGGTGTCGTAACAATGAAAGACAAAAGCGGTAACGATTCTGTCATAAACATCAATGATTCTATTGATCTCCGAGAACCACTTATTATAAAGGTATGGTCGACAGAAGCTTTGGCAGGAGTATCTCCTAATCAGACTAAGGAATATACTATTAAGGTAAATGTACATCGGCATGATCCTGATTCGTTGAGATGGAATTACTGTGGGAACATTGACGAAGCTAACCTCACAGGAGAACAAAAGTCAGTAGCTTTAGAAAATGATATCCTAACTTATTCTGTTGTTAATGGTAGCCTTATGGTATATCGTGCACAAATAGGTAACACGATGAATTGGAGCTCAAGTGTTGTGAGTGACAGCAAATCTAAATTTGATGACAAGCTCCCTTCTTCTATTTTATCATATAAGAAGAAACTGTATGCAACATCTGCAACAGAAGACGGAAAGGTATATGAGTCTACAGACGGAACAACATGGTTAGAGTCAGATTTGTTTAGTGGCAATCACGTCAATTTGCTTCTGGCACCACTAAGTAATAAAATAACATATATCAAGACTGATGACGGCAAGAAAGTATTTGATTCAACCGCTGAAATCGCATCTATAGCAGAGGCAGAAAAGAAGCTTCAAGAAGTACCGGATGACTTCCCGATTGGCAATATTTCCTACACTACCTATACAACAGCTACGAACCAGGAAGGTATCATGTTAATCGGTAAATATAAAGATCAACCAACTGTTGGAGAAACCGAAACGATTGTACCTTGGGCATATATGGGAGAGATATGGATTCCACTACCACCCAATAATGTAGATACAAGTTGTCCTGCATTGACTAATCCTTCCATAATATATTATAACAATAAGTTCTATATTTTCGGAGAGAAATTTGAATCTTTCTATATTTCTGAAGCAGGTATTGCATGGAAAAAGGCAAATAAGAAATTTTATCTACCTTATCAGGATTGGAGTGAGTCAGACTTTAAACCAAGTCCGGAGAAGCCGGAATTCAGGGGTAGAACAAGCTATTCAACCGTAGTAAATAAAGACAACAACAGTATCTATATTCTTTTCAGTGCAGGCAATGCTAGCTTTGATGAAGAAGTAGAAGATGACGATAGTACACGAGCTACGAACCACCATACTTATTCTTATAAATCAGAAGTTTGGCGTGGCCGTCTTAATCAGCTATGGTTTGATTTGGCAAAAGCTGGCAAATAAAAACGTATACGTTTAAAATAAAAAGATGTCCTATATAGAACAAATAGACAAAACTCGGATACCACAACACGTGGCCATCATTATGGATGGGAACGGACGATGGGCAAAACAACGAGGGGAAGAACGTACTTATGGTCACCGTGCTGGCGCAGAAACGGTACAGAATATTACCGAAGATGCCGCCCGTTTGGGAATCAAGTACCTGACACTGTACACCTTCTCAACCGAGAACTGGAATCGGCCGCAAGACGAAATTGCGGCTCTGATGAATCTATTGCTAGAATCTATTGAAGAAGAGACATTGATGAAAAACAATATCCGCTTCAATGTAATCGGTGATTTCAAAAAGTTACCTGTTGAAGTTCAGAAAAGTTTGGCATCATGCATAGAACGCACATCCCAAAATAGTGGCATGTGTATGGTATTAGCTCTTAGTTATTCATCCCGTTGGGAAATAACCGAAGCTGTACGACAAATAGCAACACTGATAAAAACTGGAGAAATATCTCCCGAACAAATAACTGATGAATGCATCGCATCTCATCTGGAAACTAAGTTTATGCCCGACCCGGATCTACTGATCCGCACGGGAGGAGAAATCCGGCTAAGCAATTACCTCTTATGGCAATGCGCTTATTCGGAGCTTTATTTTTGTGATACTTTTTGGCCTGACTTCAACAAAGAAGAACTCTACAAAGCCATTTGGGAATATCAACAAAGGGAACGCCGATTCGGCAAAACCAGTGAACAGATCAGCTAATATAACTCGAAACATCAAATTATAACATAAATGCATTATCGTATTTCCTTTATATTCATAACGTTTGTCTGCCTGTGCTGCTTTGCGACAACAGGCATTGCGCAAAATGCTAACACTGATGAAGACTCGAAACCTGTCATCTTATACTCTGGAACACCCAAAAAGTATGAGATAGCAGATATTAAAGTCGAAGGCGTAAAGAATTATGAAGACTATGTATTGATTGGACTATCCGGACTATCGGTAGGACAAACAATTACTGTGCCGGGTGACGAAATTACTGGAGCAATCAAACGTTATTGGCGTCATGGTTTGTTCTCAAATGTACAAATCACAGCCGAGAAAATTGAAGGCGACAAAATCTGGTTAAAAATCAGTCTGACACAACGCCCGCGTATCGCAGATGTGCGCTATCACGGTGTGAAGAAGTCGGAACGCACCGATCTTGAGGCCAAGTTAGGGATGGTAAAAGGTATGCAAATCACTCCGAATACCGTAGACCGTGCCAAGACATTGATCAAACGCTATTTCGACGATAAAGGATTCAAAAATGCAGAAGTTATTATCTCGCAGAAAGACGATCCATCCAGCGAAAATCAGGTGATCGTTGACATTGATATCGACAAGAAAGAAAAAATCAAAGTACACGAAATCCAAATCGTTGGTAATCATGCAATCAAGGCTTCCAAGCTGAAGAAAGTAATGAAGAAAACCAATGAGAAAGGCAAACTTCGCAATTTGTTCCGCACCAAAAAATTCGTGCCGGAAAACTTCGAAGCAGATAAGCAGCTGATTATCGACAAGTATAATGAGTTGGGATACCGTGATGCAATGATTGTAAAAGACAGCGTTTCACAGTATGACGAAAAGACTGTAAACGTTTATTTGAATATAGACGAGGGACAGAAATATTATCTACGTAATGTTACATGGGTGGGTAACACTCTTTATCCGTCAGAACAGTTGAACTTCTTGCTTCGCATGAAGAAAGGTGACGTATACAACCAGAAGTTATTGAACGAACGTGTTTCTACAGATGATGACGCTATCGGTAACTTATATTACAACAACGGTTACCTGTTCTATAACCTCGACCCGGTAGAAGTAAATATTGTCGGCGACTCTATCGACCTCGAAATGAGAATCTATGAAGGCCGTCAGGCTACTATCAATAAGATCAAGATCAGTGGTAATGACCGTTTGTATGAAAACGTTGTTCGCCGGGAACTTCGTATTCGTCCGGGACAATTGTTCAGCAAAGAAGACTTGATGCGTTCCTTGCGTGAAATCCAGCAGATGGGACACTTTGACCCGGAAAAGCTGCAACCGGATATTCAACCGGATCCGATGAACGGAACTGTTGACATAGGCTTGCCTTTGACTTCCAAAGCCAACGACCAGGTGGAATTCTCTGCTGGTTGGGGACAGACAGGTATTATCGGTAAGTTGAGCTTGAAGTTCACCAACTTCTCCGTAGCCAACTTGTTGCACCCGGGTGAAAACTACCGTGGTATCCTTCCACAAGGTGACGGTCAGACATTGACTATCAGCGGACAGACGAATGCTAAATACTACCAGTCATACAGTATTTCATTCTTCGACCCATGGTTTGGCGGTAAACGTCCGAACTCATTCTCCGTATCGGCATTCTTCTCTGTACAAACAGATATCAGCAGCCGTTACTATAACTCCAGCTACTTCAACAACTACTACAACAGTATGTATAGCGGCTACGGTGGTTATGGTATGTATAACTATGGTAACTATAACAACTACGAAAACTATTATGACCCGGATAAATCTATCAAGATGTGGGGACTTTCCGTAGGTTGGGGTAAACGTCTGAAATGGCCGGATGACTACTTCACTCTTTCCGCTGAATTAGCTTACCAACGCTATAACTTGAGCGACTGGCAGTATTTCCCGGTAACCAACGGTAAATGTAATGACCTTAGCATTTCATTGACTTTGGCTCGTAACTCTATTGACAACCCAATCTTCCCTCGTTCGGGTTCAGATTTCTCACTGTCAGTTCAGTTCACACCGCCTTACTCGTTGATGGACGGTAAAGACTATAAGGGATATTACAGCAACCCTGAAACAGGTAGCATCACCCAGGACAACATGAATAAACTTCATAAATGGATAGAATACCACAAATGGAAATTCAAAGGCAAAACATATACTCCGCTGATGGATCCGGTTGCTCATCCAAAATGTCTGGTATTAATGACACGTACGGAATTCGGTCTGTTGGGTCACTATAACCAATACAAGAAATCTCCGTTCGGTACATTCGATGTAGGTGGTGACGGTATGACCGGTTATTCAACTTATGCAACTGAAAGTATCGCTTTGCGTGGTTACGAAAACAGCTCATTAACGCCATACGGTTCTGAAGGTTATGCCTATGCACGTCTCGGCATCGAATTAAGATATCCGTTGATGCTGGAAACAAGTACTAACATTTATGTGTTAGGTTTCCTTGAAGCAGGTAACGCATGGCATGATATCAAGAAATTCAATCCATTCGAGTTGAAACGTTCTGCCGGTGTCGGTGTTCGTATCTTCCTTCCGATGATTGGTATGATGGGTATTGACTGGGGTTACGGTTTCGACAAAGTATTTGGTTCTAAACAATATGGAGGAAGCCAGTTCCACTTTATCTTAGGACAAGAATTCTAATGTATCATCAAAAACTAAACGTTATGAGAAAGTCTGTTCTATTAATTATGATGCTATTTACTGTCAGCATGGCAGCAAATGCACAGAAATTTGCACTGATCGATACGGAATATATTATGAAGAATATTCCGGCAGCTCAAAGCGCTAATGAGCAAATGCAAGAAGCTACGAAAAAATACCAGAGTGAAGTAGAAGCTCTGGCTAAAGAAGCACAGAAGATGTTCCAGGATTACCAGGCAAAATCTTCCACTCTTTCTGCCGCACAAAAAACAAAGACAGAAGATGCAATCGTAGCAAAGGAAAAAGAAGCAGCCGAACTGAAGCGTAGTTACTTCGGTCCGGAAGGCGAATTAGCCAAGATGAGAGACAAGTTGATTACTCCGATCCAAGACGATATCTATGAAGCTGTAAAAGCTATATCACAGCAACATGGATATGATTTGGTAATCGACAGAGCCTCTGCTACAGGTATAATATTTGCAAATCCACGCATAGATATTAGTGATGAAATCCTAAGAAAATTAGGATATTCAAATTAATTTCATACATTTGCAGCTGGAAATAACTAAAAATCATTCAAATAAATTATAGAACTATGCTAAAAAAAATTGCACTTGTAATGTTGCTTGCACTCCCAATGGGTGTATTTGCACAGAACCTGAAATTCGGCCACATTAATGCACAGGAAATCATCACTGTGATGCCGGAATTCACCAAAGCCCAAAATGATATTCAGACTTTAGAAAAACAACTTACTGCCGAACTACAGAGAACGCAGGAAGAATTCAACAAGAAATATCAGGAATTCCAACAAGCTATCGCTAAGGATTCTCTTCCTCCCAACATCGCTGAAAGAAGACAAAAAGAGTTGCAGGATATGATGCAGAGACAAGAGCAATTCCAACAGGATGCTCAACAACAAATGCAGAAAGCCCAAAATGATGCAATGGCTCCTATCTACCAGAAGTTGGACAATGCCATCAAAGCAGTAGGTGCTGCTGAAGGCGTGATCTATATCTTCGACCTGGCAAGAACTTCGATTCCTTACGTGAACGAATCACAGAGCATCAACTTGACTAACAAGGTAAAAGCAAATCTTGGTATCAAATAAGATCTGACCAAGAATAAAGAAATACCAAAAGGGAAAGAGAAAGAAGGATCATCTTCTTTCTCTTTCCCTTTTTTTGGTGTACATTTGCATATATAAATCAGGTTTGTCATGAAGCAACATCTATCCCATACGCCCGGCCCAATCGGAGTATTCGACTCCGGCTACGGAGGTCTGACCATCTTAGACAAGATTAGAGAAGTATTACCGGAATATGATTATATCTATTTGGGAGATAATGCACGTGCCCCCTACGGAACGCGCTCTTTCGAAGTCGTATACGAATTCACCCGACAAGCCGTCAACAAGCTGTTTGATATGGGATGCCATCTGGTTATATTAGCTTGCAATACAGCTTCCGCCAAAGCTTTGCGTAGCATTCAGATGAATGATTTACCCCAAATCGATCCTGCCCGCCGTGTGCTCGGAGTCATCCGTCCCACTGTAGAATGTATTGGAGAGATTAGCAAGAATCAGCATATCGGTGTACTGGCAACAGCAGGCACCATCAAATCCGAATCGTATCCATTAGAAATACATAAACTGTTTCCTGAAATTCAGGTAAGTGGAACGGCATGTCCGATGTGGGTATCCTTAGTTGAGAATAACGAATCACAAGACGAAGGAGCCGACTATTTTATCCGGAAGTACATCGACCAATTACTGTCAAAGGATCCTCAAATAGATACTGTCATCCTCGGATGTACCCATTTCCCCATACTCCTACCTAAAATCCGGCAATACATTCCGGATCATATCAGTATAATTGCACAAGGAGAGTATGTCGCAGAAAGCCTGAAAGACTATCTGAAGAGACATCCCGAAATGGATGCCAAATGTACCAAGAATGGCAACTGCCAGTTTTACACAACCGAAGCGGAAGAAAAGTTTTCAGAATCGGCCTCTACTTTCCTGAAACAGCAGATTAGCGTAAAACATATCACACTCGAATAATTTTTAAGAAAATAAATAACTATTTCTCTCTCTTTTTTG
Organism: Bacteroides sp. 90-K9/2; assembly: GCF_047310725.1. Lineage (NCBI taxonomy): Bacteria > Pseudomonadati > Bacteroidota > Bacteroidia > Bacteroidales > Bacteroidaceae > Bacteroides > Bacteroides sp. 90-K9/2. Next base: position 295,302 of record NZ_JBCGVL010000004.1, on the reverse strand, counting down.
TTATATTTGTAAATAACAACCCCTAATAAGTAAGAGCATGAAAGAAGAAGATTACAGCAAGGCAATAGAAGTATTCTCCGGATCCCCTTGGGAAGCCGAGATCATTAAAGGGTTATTAGAAAGCAACAACATCCGTTGTGTGATTAAAGATGGAATTATGGGGACATTAGCACCCTATATCGCTCCTTCCGTATCCGTCCTCGTGACAGAGGAAGAATACGAAGCAGCCACCGAGCTAATCAGAAGCCGGGACGAGAAAGGTAGCGATTGATACGGTCCAGTCCTTCTTTGATATTCTCCAATGAGTTTGCATAGGAGAAGCGTACATATCCTTCACCTCCCGTTCCAAAGTCTACCCCGGGAGTAATGCCGACATGCGCATGCTCGAGTACATCGAATGCAAAGCGATAAGAGTCGGTTGTAAATTTACGTGCGTTGGCAAAAATGTAAAATGCTCCTTGAGGTTCTACTTTAATCTCAAACCCCATTTCCCGAAGACGAGCAATCATGTACCGGCGACGCTCATCATAAATCTGCTTCATCCGTTCCACATCCGAATCAGCCTGCCGTAATGCAGCAATCCCAGCCTGTTGAGCAACGCTGGACGCACAAATAAATAGATTCTGCTGCAACTTCTGCAAAGAACGCATACAAGATTTAGGTGCGATCAAATAACCCAGCCGAAGACCCGTCATTGCAAAACGTTTAGAAAATCCGTTCAGGACAAAAGCCTGATCGGTATATTCAAGAATGCTGTGCGCACGTCCTTCATAGACAAGTCCGTGATAAATCTCATCTGAAATAACAGGAACTCCCAGTGCTGCCACTTCTCTCAAGAATTTTTCATCCAGCAACATTCCGGTCGGATTCATCGGAGAATTGATAAAGATAGCCGCTGTATGTGGATTCACACATTTGCGAATAGCTTCTATGTCGTATTGCAGATATTCTTTAGACAAAGGAACCAAAACGGGTTTAGCCTGGGTAGCCAACACAAAATTACGGTAACAAGCATATCCCGGATTGGAAAGAATCACTTCGCTATCCGTATTGCAGAGCAACATTAATGCAAGAAGAATGGATGGAGAAGAACCGGAAGTCACTACAATACAATCCGGATCTACCATCACTCCATATTCCCGTAGATAAAAAGCAGCAATTTCCCGCCGCAGTTCCGGGTCCCCCAAAGAATGCGTATAGTGAGTAAGATGACGATCATAAGCCGCTTTTGCTGCTTCCGACACACAAGACGGCACATCAAAATCGGGTTCACCAACTTCCAAATGAATAATATCAACACCTTGTTTCTGTAATTCGTTTGCCCTCTCCAACACATCCATTACAATGAAGGAGGTCATCTGTTCTACTTGTGGATTTGTATGTTTCATTGTTAATCTTTTCTCTATCTGGCTGCAAAGATAATTCTTTTTAGCCTGTTTTGGTAACATATCGGCAAAAAGCTCTATATTTGCGCTTTCAAATCGTTAGTAAGGATGAAACAGGAATTTACACGAATCGCAGTAAAAGTAGGAAGCAATGTATTGACACGCCGCGACGGAACGCTGGACGTTACCCGTATGTCGGCACTTGTTGACCAGATAGCGGAATTACATAAGTCCGGGGTGGAAATCATTTTGATTTCTTCGGGAGCTGTTGCTTCCGGACGCAGTGAAGTGCATCCGCAGAAAAAACTCGATAGTGTAGATCAGCGCCAGTTATTTTCTGCTGTGGGTCAGGCCAAACTAATCAACCGTTACTACGAACTTTTCCGCGAGCACAATATCCCTGTGGGTCAGGTACTGACAACGAAGGAAAGTTTTGGTACTCGCCGCCATTATCTGAATCAGAAAAATTGCATGACGGTAATGCTTGAAAATAATGTCATTCCTATTGTCAACGAAAACGATACGATTTCCGTCAGCGAGCTGATGTTCACCGATAATGATGAATTGTCCGGACTCATCGCTTCCATGATGGATACGCAGGCACTCATTATCCTAAGTAATATTGACGGGATTTACAATGGTTCTCCTTCCGATCCTAACTCTTCTGTTATCCGGAAGATCGGTCACGGCAAAGACTTATCCAACTATATTCAGACAACTAAGTCCAGTTTCGGACGAGGGGGAATGTTGACGAAAACCAATATTGCCCGTAAAGTTGCCGATGAAGGAATTACAGTGATTATTGCCAACGGGAAGCGGGATAATATTCTCGTAGATTTGCTACAGCATCCTGAAGAAACTCTTTGTACACGTTTTATACCATCAGACGAACCAGTATCCAGTGTCAAAAAATGGATTGCCCATAGCGAAGGTTTTGCCAAAGGGGAAATTCACATCAATGCATGCGCTACAGAAGTTCTAAACTCTGAAAAAGCTGTCAGCATCCTCCCGATCGGAATCACTCATATTGAAGGTGAATTTGAGAAAGATGACATTGTGCGTATCATGGATTTTCAAGGAAACCAGATCGGTGTTGGAAAAGTGAACTGTGATTCGAAACAGGCACAAGAAGCGATTGGCAAGCATGGAAAGAAACCAGTAGTACATTATGACTATCTATACATTGAATAATTAATAATAAGAATTTCTGTTTTATCCGATTTTAGAATAAAATTAGCTTGTTTCTGTACGGTTATGAGTGCTTTTCTGTGTTACAAATATAGCGTCACTATCACGACTGGATAATGACGCTATATTCAAAGGATAGTGTCGCTATGTCAGTAATATAGTGACACTATTTGCATACGATACTAAATTTAGGTGATCGCTTCTCTATTGATATGTATTTCATAGCCGAATGAGTTTTCGTTTGACTTAAGTTAAACGAACGCTTGACTATAGTTAAACTATCGCTTGACAGTTGTCAAACGAAAACTTGTTAGGCAATTGAAAAAATAATATAGGTAAGAGAAAGAAGTAAAAGCGGCATATTGACGCGTTATTGTCAGCGATAGCATCTTTGGCTCATTTCTGCACCCGTTATGAACTAAATCATAAATTGAGGATTAGGCACGGATTACACGGATAAACACGGTAGCTTTTCGTAATCATAGCATTAAATCCGTGAAATCCGTGTAATCCGTGCCTAAAATATATTCCTTATTAATCGAGAGTAAACAAATAATCACACGAAATAAACGAATGCTGCCAGAACGAGACTTTATTGAAAAAGATGGAGATAGGCATGTACTTTCCAATCTCATTTCCAAACTCTGGTTCAAAAAGGAATATTATAAGTAAAGAGCAACATTTATTTCTATTTTCAACAAGTTTTATTCACATCATTCACTATATTTGCATAGTTTATCTTTCCATTTAATGCAAAAAAGGAGCAAATGACTACAAATTTAAACGAGACCTTTGCCGCTGTACAAGTAGCAAGTCGGGAATTAGCCCTGCTGAATGATGATGTCATCAATCAGATTTTAAACGCAGTAGCTGACGCAGCAATTGCAGAAACACCTTTCATTCTTTCAGAGAACGAAAAAGACCTCGCACGGATGGACAAAAATGATCCGAAGTACGATCGGTTGAAACTGACGAAAGAACGTTTGAAAGGCATTGCCGCAGATACACGCAATGTAGCAACACTCCCCTCTCCTTTGGGTAAAGTGCTGAAAGAGAGTGTTCGTCCCAATGGAATGAAGTTGACGAAAGTCAGCGTTCCTTTCGGAGTCATAGGAATCATTTATGAAGCGCGCCCTAATGTTAGCTTTGATGTTTTCTCCCTTTGTCTGAAGAGCGGAAATGCCTGCATATTGAAAGGAGGAAGTGACGCCGATTGTTCCAACCGGGCCATCATCAGTGTGATTCACAAAGTATTGAAGAAGTTCAAAATCAATCCGCACATTGTAGAATTACTTCCGGCTGATAGAGAGGCTACGGCAGCGTTACTGAATGCTGTGGGCTACGTAGACTTGATTATCCCCAGAGGCAGCAGCAGTCTTATTCATTTCGTACGCGAGAATGCAAGGATTCCTGTCATTGAAACAGGGGCAGGTATCTGTCACACTTACTTCGATGAATTTGGGGATACAAACAAGGGAGCAGACATTATTCATAATGCTAAGACACGTAGAGTTAGCGTATGTAATGCATTGGATTGCACCATTATACATGAGAAGAGACTGGCCGACCTCTCTCTGATTTGCGAGAAACTAAAAGACAGCCATGTCATTATTTATGCTGATCCGCAAGCTTACCAGGCATTGGAAGGCCACTATCCTGCCGAGCTCTTGGAACATGCAAAAGCAGAAAGCTTCGGCACGGAGTTTCTGGATTATAAAATGGCTGTCAAGACTGTAAAGAGCTTCGAAGATGCCTTAGGACATATTCAGGAAAACAGTTCTAAACATAGCGAGTGTATTGTTACCGAGAATGGGGAACGTGCAGCCTTATTCACCAGAATCGTGGACGCAGCTTGCGTATACACCAATGTGTCTACCGCTTTCACTGACGGGGCACAATTCGGATTAGGAGCCGAAATCGGAATCAGCACGCAAAAGCTACACGCACGCGGTCCGATGGGACTGGAGGAAATCACTTCTTACAAATGGGTCATTGAAGGAGATGGACAAACGAGAAGAAATTGAAAATTGAGACTATACCTATATGTTAGAAATCAAACAAGGTTTTGAGCGAAGCTAATTAAGAATTAAAAAATAAATGATATGAAGAAATTTACTTGTGTACAGGACATTGGCGATTTAAAATCAGCCCTTGCAGAAGCATTCGAAATCAAAAAAGAGCGCTTCAAATATGTAGAACTGGGACGAAACAAGACTTTAATGATGATCTTCTTCAACTCTAGTTTACGTACCCGCCTTAGCACACAGAAAGCTGCACTCAATCTGGGAATGAATGTCATGGTGCTGGATATCAATCAAGGTGCATGGAAATTGGAAACTGAACGTGGTGTAATTATGGATGGAGATAAACCGGAACATATATTAGAAGCCATTCCGGTGATGGGATGCTATTGTGATATCATTGGAGTACGCTCTTTTGCCCGTTTTGAAGACCGTGACTTTGACTATCAGGAAACGATTATCAATCAATTCATCCAACACTCCGGACGTCCTGTCTTTTCGATGGAAGCGGCAACACGCCACCCATTGCAGAGCTTTGCAGACCTGATTACCATCGAGGAATACAAGAAAACAGCACGTCCCAAAGTAGTTATGACCTGGGCTCCGCATCCACGTCCATTGCCACAGGCTGTTCCTAATTCCTTTGCCGAATGGATGAATGCAACGGATTACGAATTTATCATCACTCATCCCGAAGGTTATGAGCTTGATCCGCAATTTGTAGGTAATGCAAAAGTAGAATATGACCAGATGAAGGCTTTCGAAGGAGCCGACTTCATATATGCCAAGAACTGGGCTGCTTATTCTGGCGACAACTATGGACAAATATTAAGCAAGGATCGTGATTGGACTGTCAGCGACCGCCAAATGGCAGTTACCAACAATGCTTATTTCATGCATTGTCTTCCGGTTCGTAGAAATATGATTGTGACAGACGATGTCATTGAAAGTCCGCAATCTATTGTGATTCCGGAAGCTGCCAACCGTGAAATCTCGGCAACTGTCGTTCTGAAAAGATTATTGGAAGGACTGAAATAACCCCAAAAAATAAAGTGCTGATAAATCAGCACTTTATTTTTCTATTTCTTTACCTGCTTCCTCCCAGGAATTAAATCCCTTATCAAGCTCAAAGACTTTATATCCCTTCTCGCTCAAAATTGCCGCAGCCTTCTTGCTTCGTTTTCCACTGCGACAATATACAGCCACCGGTTTGTCTTTTTGCAACAAAGAATCAGCCATTGAAGCAAAAGAGTCATCCATCACATTGATGTTCATTGTCTTCGTGATATGCCCCTCCGAATATTCCGCAAGTGTACGAACATCCAGACGTTGTATATCCTCATTCTGAATAAGAGAATCAAACTCCTCTACATTCATTGATTGAAAATCCCCTTTCTGCTGACAAGAGAAAAGGGAAGAGAGAAACAAAAATATTCCCACGATTAATTGATTCAATTTAAACATATACACTCCATTATTCAATTCTGTCCCGGAGTATAGTCAAACCCGGGATCACTGTACTTATCAGATTCTATCGGAGAGCCATCCTTATCGTACGTATAATATTTAAACTTTACCTTTATCGTCCGACCCGGATTCTCTTCATCTATATATTGCGCCAAAGGAACAGAAATGTAAGCACGCCGATTATAGTATTCTCCATCACTGTTCGCATCATGGTATAACAACATATTCACAATGCCATTTGTTTTAAGTTCGGACACATCTTCCACTATACCGAAAACATGTCCCTTGCCCGTACTGACCTTGAGATTCAAAATCATATTCAGATAATCCCTTCCAAGCCAGATACTGACCATCTCTACCGGATCCAGCTTTATTCCGTCCTTGTAAACCGGATCATCTTCCGGTTTAGGTACCGGCGTTATGAGCGATTGCAAAGAATATATAGTAGCGGTGTTCTCACCGGAAAGCACCTCATAGTTACTCATTACACGTCTGGAAGTGTTTGGAGAGATAGTAGAACCCGTACGGTCTTCCGAAACAGTCAAGACTTCTCCCTTATCAGGAATAAGCGTTTGTATGCGACCGTCTTCTCCGGCCTCTACAGTCACAAATTCCAGTTTCACCGAAGGATAATAATAGTCATCATCTCCACAGGCAGTCATCAGGAAAAGCAATCCCCACAACCAAACGACATGTAATTTTCTTCTTTTCATCGGCAAGCTGCTAAATAATTAACTAACGGATTGGAATACATTAATAACAACTTCTCACGCAAAAAGTCTTCATCCTTATTCGGAATCTTGATTTTTGCCAATTGTTGTTCAATATAGTTCATAAACTGCAGTTTCTCTTCTTCCGTGTAATTGGACACGAATTCCGTTGTGCTATTCAGCCAATCATACGCCACATAATTTCCCGGATATATCCGATAATTACGATGGATGCGGCAATCAAGACAGGCAGAAATACGGGCAAACAAATCCGGTTTCGGCAACGAACGGTCCAAGTCTTGCAAGTCATCATTCAGGCAAGGAGCAACCTGAAAATGTACCCTGCCTTTATATCCGAAAAGACCAGTCTGCATATTAATCAAATCATCCTGTGTCGTCTTTTTATATCCTTCGATGTCCCTCTTCAACTGAAACTCTTGCGCTTTCAGAAAATCACACGGATCATATTCGTATGAAATAGCAAGAGGAGCAATATTCATTTCCATCAGGCGGTCTATCAAATCGCCTTCACCTCCCATTGCCAACATTTTCAATACACTGTCTTGTGTACGGTCATTCGAATCTTTTGCACGTCCTTCACGCTGCGCAATCCAAATAGACTGATTCTTCTCTGAAATGGTGTAATGCATATAACGGGACATACGCGCTGAAGATTCCAACATCTGCCGCATAGTCAACGCCCGCTGTACAATAAATGATTTATTGACACGCACCAGTTTCTTAATCCAGGGATAAATAAGCAAATTGTCGCCAATCGCAATTTCTACCGTATCCATTCCCTGGTCAATCAGCAAAATAGAGAGAAAGCCCGAATCAAGAATAATGTCTCTATGATTCGATATATACGTATAAGCTTTGCTTTTATCCGGTATGGCGGTATGATCCAGTGTCAGTCCGGCAGTATGATCTGCCGCTATCTTCCACAAAATGCCATAGCAAAATGCCTCCTGAAAATCAAGCTTAGTCTTACAGGCACGCATCTTTTGCGCCAGAAGTTCAAATGGAACGTTCGGTATAGCACCGGTAGCAGCTTTCTGAAAAGCCGGATCGGCAATCAGTTCCTCAAAGATTTGAGGAAGTTCCTCATCATTGTAAGGACGAATTTCATTAAACTCTGTCAGATCCATAAGTCTCAAGTATTATGTGCTCAAGTATTAAGTAATAAGTATAAAGTATTAGACTGCGTACAAACCGCATGGTTAATACTTGATACTTGATACTTAATACTTAAAACTTGTTTTCAATAATATCAGTCATCACATCCTTTATATCCAGTCCGGCTGCACGCACTTGCTGGGGAATAAAACTGGTAGTAGTCATTCCCGGAGTAGTGTTTACTTCGAGAAGATTCAGTTTTTCACCGGCAGTTATAATGTAATCTACACGGATAATACCGGAACAACCTAATATATCATAGATAGCTGAAGTCAGCATCTGTACGCGTTTGGTCAATTCATCCGAGATACGCGCAGGAGTGATTTCATCTACCTGTCCATTATATTTAGCATCATAATCAAAGAACTCATTGTGCGTCACTACTTCCGTAGGCGGAAAGATCACCGTCTTCTCTTTTGTCTTATAACAGCCGCAAGTCAGTTCCGTTCCGTCCATAAACGCTTCAACAATCACCTCTTCCGCTTCTCCGAAAGCTTTAACAATGGCCGGTTGTATTTGTTCTTTTGTCTTCACTTTCGTAACCCCGAAACTCGAACCTCCCAAACTAGGCTTGATAAAACAAGGCAGGCCGATCTTTTCCACTACTTCGTCGTCAGAAACCGATTGTCCCCGGCGCAACAACAGTGATTCGGCAATGCGCACCCCGAAAGCTTTCAGATATTGATTGCAGGTAAACTTGTCATAAGTAATGGCAGCCGCCAACACTCCACAACAGGAATACGGAATACGCATCATATCAAAATAGCCTTGCAGCCTGCCATCCTCACCCGGCGTACCATGGATGGTGATATAAGCAAAGTCGAACACAACCTTTTCCGTTCCGTTCATAAAACTAAAGTCATTTCTATCCACCGGCACTTTGTTTCCGTCCGGTAATTGTACTTCCCAGCGACGGCCTTCCATCTCCACGATATACAAATTATACTTTTCCTTATCAATAAAGGAATAAATACCCTGTGCGCTACGCAGGGAAACTACGATTTCAGAGGTATCTCCTCCTGCTACGATAGCGATGTTGCGTTTCATTCTAATTCTCTATTACTTATATAGCCTCTCCACTTCTCGATAAGCCGGGTCATGTCATCCGGAAGTTCGGAAGTAAAATACATCTCTTCACCTGTGACGGGATGCACAAACCCCAACGTCATAGCATGCAAAGCCTGTCGGGGACAAGTGTCAAAGCAATTATTTACAAACTGTTTGTATTTACTAAAATGGGTTCCTTTCAGTATCTCATGACCGCCATAGCGTTCGTCATTGAACAGCACATGACCGATATGTTTCATGTGGACACGAATCTGATGAGTACGTCCTGTCTCAAGTATACATTCCACAAGGGTTACGTATCCCAGTCTTTCCAGTACGCGGTAGTGTGTAACGGCATGTTTGCCCACTGTCGGATCGGACATCACCGCCATTTGCATCCGGTCTCTCGGATTACGGGCAATATTACCGACAATCGTTCCTTCATCCTGTTCCACAACACCCCACACCAAAGCACGATATTTGCGTTTGGTAGTCTTATTAAAGAATTGAATTCCCAAATTTGTTTTGGCATCCGGTGTCTTGGCAATCACCAGTAAGCCTGAAGTATCTTTATCGATGCGATGAACAAGTCCCACGTGCGGGTCATTGGCATCATAATCCGGTATATCCTTCATGTGCCAAGCCAGCGCATTGACCAGCGTGCCGTGATAGTTTCCGTGTCCCGGATGCACGACCAATCCCGCCGGTTTATTCACAACCATCAGATAAGGATCTTCATAAACGATAGTAAGGGGAATATTTTCAGGAATAATTTCATTTTCATAACGGGGACGGTCCATCATCACTGTAATGACATCCAGCGGTTTCACTTTGTAGCTACTCTTCACCGGTTTGCCATTGGCCATAACGAATCCATCTTCGGCAGCTTTCTGAATACGGTTGCGCGAAGCATTGACAATACGTTCGAACAGATATTTGTCGACTCTGACCATCGCCTGCCCCTTGTCTACAACCACGCGGAAGTGCTCGTAAAGCTGGGATTCGTCACCGACAGGTTCTATATCATCCAAATCATTCTCCAGTTCATCCGGAAGTTCTTCCTCTATCATGCGAGTCCGTTTCTGTTATTTATCTATTAAAACCAACTATCATCTTGGGCAGATGATGATTCCGACGTAACCGGCTTCTCCGTATCCACGAAAACTTCGACCGAGTCCTCTTCTTCCGACATATCACCGGAGCCGTCTCCTACCATCAATGTCAAAGAAGCTCCCAAAGGAATCTTTTCTCCGGCAGCCAACTGACGTCCCTGATATTTCACACCGTACACCCAGTCTTTCTCACCATTTACCAATTGAATCTGATTCAGTTTAAAACCGGCATTCAGTAACTTAGCCTGTGCCTGCCGGAGCGAGCTGTTGTCCGCCACATCAGGAATGGCACGTAAAGGGACATCCAGTGTATTAACAGTCAGGTATACCGTACGTCCTTCCTTCACTTTCTCACCGGCTCCCGGTTTCAGTTCAAGAATGATACCCGCTGCTTTATCTTTGACATATTTAGTATCGGAAATCACATATACCAGACCGTGATTCCGGAACATCTTCGTAGCTTCTTCCACTGTCATTCCTTTCACATCGGGAACTACCACGCTTTCACCATGATGTGTATGTATATCAAGCCATTTCAACACACCAAATATCATCACTATCACCACCACAATCATGGCGATAATATTCACCCAGAAATATTTATTGTTTTTAAAAGAAAAGAATTCCTTAATAGTCATACGCATTGCTGTTAATATGCGCCAAAGATACGACAAAATAGTTGAACTTTTAAAAAGTAGGCGATGAAAAATGTCCCTACCTATTATGCAAGGACACTTATCATCACCAGAATTGCTGCAACTATAATCCCCACTCTTATAGATTTCAACAACCTTATTATAATGATACGGGATTTCAAGTCCCGGATATACTCTACCATCGCATATGTTCGTTTATGAGTTTTATTTAATCTCACAAAGAAAAGCAAAAAGTCATAAACAAGAGCAAATAATATCGCTTTTTAACATACTATCCCCTTGAAAAACAGAGAAACAAAAAAGGCGAAGATTAAATTCTCCGCCTTTTTTGTTTCCTGATGACAAGTGATTATCACTTCTGTCCGTTGTACTCATCAGAAACAGTCAGTTTCTTTCTGCCTTTCGCACGACGAGCAGCTAATACTCTACGACCATTAGCCGATGCCATTCTCTCACGGAAACCGTGTTTGTTCTTTCTCTTTCTGTTAGAGGGTTGAAATGTTCTTTTCATTACTGTATCTTGTTTTTATGTTATTATTCTACGTAATCGGGCTGCAAAAATAGGCACTTTTTTTAAATTAACCAAGAGATAACTCATTTTTGCTCAAAAGTTTTTGTGTTTTTTACCGATTTAGATTACTTTTGCAGTCGAATTCCTGCGAAAACAATTAAATAACAATAATAGATTAAGAAAAATAGCAGTATGATTAATGCTCAAGACATCAAAAACGGAACTTGTATCCGTATGGACGGAAAGCTCTATTTCTGTATAGAATTCCTGCATGTAAAACCAGGTAAAGGTAACACTTTTATGCGTACTAAACTGAAAGATGTAGTTAGCGGATACGTTCTCGAACGCCGTTTCAACATCGGTGAAAAGTTGGAAGATGTACGTGTAGAACGTCGTCCATACCAATTTTTGTATAAAGAAGGAGAAGATTATATCTTTATGAACCAAGAAACATTCGACCAACATCCTATCGCTCACGATTTGATTAACGGCGTTGACTTCCTACTCGAAGGTATGATATTGGATGTGGTTTCCGATGCTTCTACAGAAACTGTACTTTATGCAGATATGCCAATCAAAGTGCAAATGAAAGTCACTTATACTGAACCAGGACTGAAAGGTGATACAGCTACTAACACACTGAAACCTGCAACTGTGGAATCAGGTGCAACAGTACGTGTTCCTTTGTTCATCAGCGAGGGTGAAACAATCGAAATCGATACTCGTGACGGTTCTTACGTAGGACGTGTGAAAGCATAATTTAAAAGAACATATAAAAATAGCCGGGAGTCTTTGGACTTCCGGCTATTTTTATATTCATACAGTTCTATTATTTATATCCTGCAGCTTTCGCAATTCTTTTAGGTATTTCTGTATTATCAATCTTCTCACCAAACAGTTGAGAACCTGCACCAATAGCAAATACAGGAACATAACCGGCAGAGTGTCCGCCACTTACCCATCCTATCATGGCTATTTCATCCATCACTTCCTTCGCACGTGCAGCCATCGGTTCGTTCTTAGAGTACATACTTTCAGCAAATACGACTTTATTCTTCACGAATGATTTCTCAAACTCATCACGCAACTTTTTTTCCTGTTCCCAAGAAATTGGGAATTGTTTCCAGAAGCCCATTTCTTCGCCAAGGAATGTTTTCATGTCCTCCCAAGTGACTTTATTGTCTTTTGATTTTCTCAATTCACTGATACGTTGTGAAAGTCCGTCAGTAGAATTTTTCTGATATTGCAATGCTTTCAGGTTCAACGCATATTTTCCCGTACCGAGCACGATACCACCTGTTTCATGATCTGCAGTGATCACAATCAGTGTTTCTTTCGGATGTTTCTTATAGAATTCATAAGCTACTTTGACAGCATTATCCATGTCTTTCACTTCGTTGAACACAGTAGCGGCGTCATTGGCGTGGCATGCCCAGTCAATTTTACCTCCTTCTACCATCAAGAAAAAGCCTTTATTATTACCTTTAGTAAGGAAGTCAATAGCACTTTCCGTAATTTGTGCCAATGTCAAATCATTCTCTTTGCGATCAATGGCATAAGGCAGACAAGAAGGATTGGCTCCTTCTTCCTGAATCAAGATCATCTTTTCTGCTTTTGCAGCTTTTGCCTTATAGTCATTGTAACCACGTGCTACTGTATATCCTGCTTCTTCAAAAATAGGGAAAATGCTCGGAGCTTCTTTCTTGTCATAAGTAGTGGTAGGTTTCAAGAAACCACCGCCTGCATAAAAATCGAAATTGGCTTTCGGCAAATCAAGAGCGATTTCATAATTCATATTACGATCAGGTTGATGTGCATAGAATGCGGCAGGAGTAGCATGATCTACACTGACAGAAGTCGTTACGCCCACCTTTTTTCCAGCTTTCTTTGCCTTTTCAGCAACAGTTTGAATGGCACTTTTATCTTCTCCTACGGAAATAGCACCATTATAGGTTTTCTTTCCTGTTGCCAATGCAGTACCTGCAGCTGCAGAGTCTGTTACTGAATTTTTAGCAGAGAAAGTGGTTGCTACGGTAGCAACCGGAAATTGAGTAAACAACAAAGGCTCGACGCCAATACGGCCATTTTGAATTTCCGCCTGATACATCTCCGTACCATTTACTTGATTGACTCCCATTCCATCTCCGATGAAATAGAATACGTACTTTGCTTGCCCGTTAGCTACAACGGAGATAAGGACAAAGAACAGTGTGTAGATTAACTTTTTCATTCTCTAGTATATTTATTATTAGATTAGTTGCCTACAAAGTTAGAAAAAAAAGAAAGAGATGCAGCGGATTATCGAACACTAAAAGTGGATATTTGCTGAATATGCCAGTATTACTTGCTCGCATATTACGAAGCAATAACACATTGCTATCTGTGAATAGCACTATAGGTTCATTACATTCTGCTCAAACTGATCTTTGTCCCCGGCAGCTTTATTACGCATCCGGCTACGATAATTATAGATAGTGGCCAAAGAATAACCGAGAAAATGAGCGATTTTGTTACTGTCTACCACTCCCAAGCGGATAAGGGCAAAGATACGAAGTTCTGTTGTCAGAAGCTCATCGGATTTCGGATAAACCCTTGCTTCTTCTACCAGCAATTCATTAAAAGCGGAAATAAAGTTCGGAAATAATTTCAGGAAAGACTTATCAAATTCATTATAAAACTCATCCCGCTCATCCCGGATAAACTGTTCGGATTTAATAGCCTTAAATAAATCTTCGATACGGGATGCCATCGCCAGTTTAGCCAATGAGCGACGGTAGGTTTCCAGTTTATCCAGATAGTTGACACACCTGTCCAGATAGCGGGCAATATATACCTCTTTTATTTTCCCCGTCTGCTCCAGTTCTTTGTTGACTACTTGCATCTGTTCATTGGCCAAACTCAAATCATGCCGCATGATAGACAGTTTCTTCATCCAACGGTACAGAAAGAAGATAGCAACCAAAAGAAACAATGACAACAAGCTGACACTGATTAACATGGTTCGGGAAACCGCACGTTCTTTTTCTTCCTTCAGTTTATAAGCCTTATCAATAATCGGAAAAAACTCAGTTACCTCGATAAAACGTAAACGGGCATTACAAGCTACAGCGTCCTCCATCGAACAACTCAAATACTTGTAAGCACGATCAATATCCCCCTGCTCATACATCAGATGGGCCAACTTCTGCAAAGAGGCATACTCTCTCACTGAAGACTCCAAATCCGCTATCGCTGTCAATATCAGATAGTATACTTCTTTCTCTGTATCTTTCTTCATACTATATGCTTCGGACAGCGTATAGTAGATATAAACTTTCTGGCGTTCATCAACAACGTCTTTCAATGCATCATTAAGCATGACTAAAGCTGTGTCGGCTTTACCATTGACTATATATTTTTCAGCTGCAACAATCGTCCTGTTTGTTTCCGGAGGCATGATACTGATAATAGAATCACGATATAAATCTGTCTTTTTCAAGTATTTCTTTTTTTCCTCCTTATTGGTAGTATAGTCAGCAAGCCAGCCATAGCAGGCACGGTAAGTCTGATAATAAGACAGTAACATTCTTTTGTCCAACTTCGCCGGGCGAATTCTCTCCAACTCTTTCATTGCTTCAATATACATCCCCATCACCCCCAACACTGTTGCCCGGTTAATCATAATCTCATTCTCCAACTCCGGACGATTCAGTTGAGGTAGAATCTGTTTTCTACTGTTTATATAATGAAGTGCAGAATCTGCCTGATAATGGAGATAAGCATCAAACAGAGCACCATATAGCCGGTATTTATCAACAGGATCAACCGAATGAGCAAGCTGGACTTTCAAGCCATCAATCTCCTTTTCTTTCTGAAGCTGATAAGTTTCTTTCTTATTTATGATGTCGTCCAGTCTTTTAAGAGCTGCTCCATATTCCGTCTGCTTTGCAGACAATGAAACAGGATAAGCCAAGAGAAAAAATAAAATATAACAGGCTATATTTCTCATAGGATACTTTTTAAAGATGTCACAAATATAATAAATATAGTAATGAGAATGAAATATATATTCATAACTATTTTAATTTTCACTTATATTTCCTCATCGTTATTTCGCTAACATACTATTGATTTACAACGCATTAACTCCCGAAAGCATTTATATTTATATTCTAGTTTCCAAATATAGCATCCTATCCCTCTACATTTGCAACATCGGTTCGCCGAGCAAACATTTAAAATCTACGTTACCATGAAAAAGTTTTTTTTATCCGTCATCTTACTTGTATCCTTATTTAGTTGCAGCTCACTATTCGCCGCAACTGCAATAAAAAAAGTAGCCCCTGCATTCTGGTGGGCAGGAATGAAAAACCCCGAACTGCAAGTCATGCTGTATGGGGAACATATAGCTTCTGCAGAGGTCAGCATTTCTTCTAAAGACATCATGTTACAAGAAGTTGTAAAGCAGGAAAATCCGAATTACCTGCTTTTATATATGAATATTTCGGAAGCAGCCCCACAGAAATTCGAAATCATTCTGAAACAAGGAAAAAAGCAAACTGTAGTCCCCTACGAGCTTAAACAAAGAAGACCGTCAGCTTCCGAAGTGGAAGGTTTTAATTCAAGCGACGTTCTTTATCTCATTATGCCGGACCGCTTTGCCAATGGCGATGTTTCTAATGATATAATCCCCGGAATGTTGGAAGCTAAAGTAGATCGTAATGATCCTTTTGCACGTCATGGCGGTGATCTGAAAGGTATAGAGAATCAACTGGATTACATTGCCAATTTGGGAGTGACGAGTATATGGCTCAATCCGATTCAGGAAAATGATATGAAAGAAGGCTCCTATCATGGTTATGCCATTACCGATTACTATCAGGTAGACCGGCGTTTCGGAAGTAATGAGGAATTCCGCAGTCTGGTGCAACAGGCACACAACAAAGGCTTAAAAGTAGTAATGGATATGATCTTCAATCATTGCGGAGACCAAAACTATCTCTTCAAAGATATGCCTTCCAAGGATTGGTTCAACTTCAAAGGCAACTATGTACAAACGACTTTCAAGACAGCTACTCCATCAGATCCGTATGCTTCGGACTATGCGAAAAAGATTGTAGTAGACGGCTGGTTTAGCGAATGTATGCCCGATTTTAACCAACGTAACCGCCATGTAGCTACTTATCTGATACAAAGCAGTATCTGGTGGATTGAATATGCAGGTATCAATGGCATCCGCCAGGACACACATCCTTATGCAGACTTCAACATGATGTCTGACTGGTGTAAAGCGGTAACAGAAGAATATCCGAATTTCAATATTGTAGGAGAAACCTGGATAGGCAGTAACGTGCTTGTCTCTTACTGGCAAAAAGACAGTAAAGTAGCCGCTCCCCAAAATTCCTATTTGCGTACAGTGATGGATTTCCCGCTGATGGATCAGATGAATAATGCTTTCGACGAGGAAACGAACGACTGGAACGGAGGACTTTACCGGCTCTTCGACTATCTATCACAAGATATCGTCTATGCCGACCCGATGAATCTATTAATCTTTCTCGACAATCATGACACTTCCCGCTTCTACCGTTCGGAAGCTGCCACACAAAACCTCGATCGCTACAAACAGGCACTCACATTTCTGTTGACAACCCGGGGAATTCCACAAATATATTATGGAACTGAAATTCTAATGGCTGCCGACAAAGCTAATGGCGACGGTTTACTCCGCTGTGATTTTCCTGGGGGCTGGCAGAATGATACACGGAATTGCTTCGACGCAACCAACCGAACAGCACAACAATATGAAGCTTTCTCTTTCCTGCAAAAACTACTTCAATGGAGAAAAGGAAATGAAGTGATCGCCAAAGGGAAATTAAAACATTTTTCTCCTAACAAAGGTGTTTATGTATACGAACGCAAATATGGTGACCAATCAGTAGCGGTATTCCTTAACGGAAACAATCGGGAACAAACCATAAACCTGAATGAATATCAGGAAATACTACCCGCTTCATCTGCTCATAATGTGCTGACAGGAGAGACAGTCAAACTAGAAAAAGAATGGACCCTTCCAAGCCGTGGAATTTTGATTTTATCCTTCTGAACAAGTTCATAACGACTTATATTTACGGAGGTGACATTGCCAGTTAATTGACTAGGAAACAACGTATTGACATTTACACAGACTTGTATTTTTATTCTAATTCATAAAGCCGGCAAGGATAGTCTTTACATTTGCGATATTCCTAATGCAAAACACCTGAAAGCTCAAATTAATTAGCTTACAATTTAATACCATAGATAAAATGAAGAAGAATTTATTGATTATTGCCTTACTCTGTATTTCGTTCATCGCGAACGCACAACAGAAACTGACCTCACCGGATGGAAATCTGGTTATGACCTTCCAATTAAATAAAGAAGGTGCTCCCATATATGAATTGAGTTACAAAGAAAAAGCTGTCATCAAACCTAGTAAACTGGGATTGGAACTGAAAAAAGAGAATGCGACTAAGACTGATTTCGATTGGGTAGACCGCAGAGACATGGATAAACTTGATTCAAAAACAAATCTATCTGATGGGTTTGAAGTGAAAGATGCCCATACATCTACTTTCGATGAAACCTGGAAACCGGTATGGGGAGAAGAAAAGGAAATCCGCAATCATTATAATGAACTGGCAGTGACCTTATACCAACCGGTAAACGACCGCTCCATCCTGATACGTTTTCGTCTGTTCAACGACGGTCTGGGCTTCCGCTATGAGTTCCCACAGCAGAAGACATTGAACTACTTTATCATCAAGGATGAGCATTCACAATTTGCAATGGCAGGTGACCATACCGCTTATTGGATTCCGGGTGATTATGACACACAGGAATATGATTATACCATTTCCCGCCTGTCAGAAATCAGAGGATTGATGAAACAAGCTGTCACCCCTAATACTTCACAGACCGTATTTTCACCAACAGGTGTACAGACCGCATTGATGATGAAAACCGACGATGGTTTATACATCAACCTTCATGAAGCCGCTTTGGTTGATTACTCCTGCATGAACCTGAACCTCGACGATAAAAATATGATATTCGAGTCATGGCTGACTCCGGATGCCAAAGGAGATAAAGGTTATATGCAAACTCCTTGCAATACTCCATGGCGTACGGTGATTGTCAGCGACGATGCCCGCAATATCCTTGCCTCACGTATTACCCTTAACCTGAACGAACCTTGCAAACTGGAAGATACTTCATGGATAAAACCTGTGAAATATATCGGCGTATGGTGGGACATGATTACCGGAAAAGGTTCATGGGCTTATACCGACGAACTGACCAGCGTGAAACTTGGCGAAACTGATTATTCTAAAACAAAACCGAACGGCAAACATTCCGCCAATACAGCCAATGTAAAACGTTATATAGATTTCGCAGCTGCTCACGGATTCGACGCAGTGTTAGTGGAAGGATGGAATGAAGGATGGGAAGACTGGTTCGGCAACAGTAAAGACTACGTATTTGATTTCGTAACTCCGTATCCTGATTTCGATGTACAGGAAATACATCGCTATGCAGCAGGTAAGGGTGTTAAAATGATGATGCACCATGAAACTTCCGCTTCTGTACGCAACTACGAACGCCACATGGATCAGGCTTATCAGTTCATGGCAGATAACGGATACAACTCTGTAAAGAGTGGTTATGTAGGCAATATTATTCCTCGTGGAGAACACCATTACGGTCAATGGATGAACAACCACTACCTGTATGCAGTAAAGAAAGCCGCCGACTATAAAATCATGGTCAATGCACATGAAGCAACCCGGCCGACAGGTATTTGCCGCACTTATCCCAACTTAATCGGCAACGAATCGGCACGCGGTACAGAGTATGAATCATTCGGAGGGAACAAGGTATATCATACCACTATCCTGCCTTTCACACGATTAATTGGCGGTCCGATGGATTATACTCCAGGTATCTTCGAAACTCACTGCAATAAAATGAATCCTGCCAATAATTCTCAGGTACGTTCTACCATCGCCCGCCAGCTAGCTTTATACGTGACGATGTACAGTCCTTTACAAATGGCTGCCGATGTCCCCGAAAACTACGAACGGTTTATGGATGCTTTCCAATTCATCAAAGATGTAGCCATCGACTGGGACGAGAGCAACTATCTGGAAGCAGAGCCGGGAGAATACATCACTGTTGCCCGTAAAGCGAAAGGTACTAACGACTGGTATATCGGTTGTACAGCAGGTGAGAATGGACATACTTCTAAACTGACATTCGATTTTCTTACTCCGGGCAAGCAGTATATCGCCACCGTTTATGCAGATGCCAAAGATGCTGACTGGAAAGAGAATCCACAGGCATATACCATCCAAAAAGGTATTCTGACCAACAAGAGTAAGATGACTTTGCGTGCAGCCAACGGCGGAGGATATGCAATCAGTATCAAAGAAGTAAAAGATAAAGCAGAAGTAAAAGGATTAAAAAGGCTATAATCATATAGCCTTTAAAGAATAAATGTTTTCAATAGGCATTTTTACTAAATATTTTCAAGGATATGATAATATCACTATATTGTTAACTTTAATTTTTAGAATGCATGAAGCAAGTTAATTTCAGAATCTTTCAAGTGATTCTCCTCATATTGCCGGGGCTGTTCTTCGCATTAAGTTCCTATGCACAACAGATGGCTGTCAAAGGACATGTAAAAGACACCACGGGCGAACCGGTAATCGGTGCAAATGTGATCATCAAAGGTACTACCACTGGTACAATTACCGATTTCGACGGTAACTTTACACTGAATGCTACCAAAGATGCCATACTCTCTATTTCCTTTGTAGGTTATAAACCTGCTGAAGTGAAAGCTGCTCCTTCTGTTACTGTGACACTGCAAGATGACAGCCAATTGTTGAATGATGTCGTTGTCATTGGTTATGGTTCCGTAAAGAAGAGCGATTTGAGTGGTTCAGTTGTTGCCATCAAAGCGGAAGACATGAATCGCGGTGCTGTTACATCACCGCAGGAATTAATCCAAGGCAAAGTGCCGGGACTTTTTGTAGCTCCGGGTGATGGTAGCCCCGGAGCCGGTTCTACCATCCGTATCCGTGGAGGCGCTTCGTTGAACGCATCCAATGATCCGTTGATTGTTATTGATGGTATTCCTACTTCCAATGATGCTGCTCCGGGTACACCTAATGCACTGGCAACAATCAACCCCAATGATATTGAAACATTCACCGTTTTGAAAGATGCCTCGGCTACCGCCATCTACGGTTCGCGTGCTTCGAACGGTGTTATCATTATCACAACTAAAAAAGGTTCGCAAGGCAAGGTGAAGATTACCTATTCCGGTAGTTTCACAGCCAAAGATGTTTATCAACGTGTTCCTACTCTCAATGCCGATCAATTCCGCGAAGTACTAAAGAATCAGTATAGCGGGACGACACAAGAGGATGCGATCAGTCAGATCGTGAACAAGTACCCTCACCAATCTACCGACTGGCAGGACGCCATCTACCAGACAGGTTTGAGCACCGACCAGAATATCGCCATCTCCGGCAAGACAGGTATACTGCCCTATCGTGTCAGCCTAGGTTACAATAACGAACGTGGTACTCTCAAAACGTCTTCTTACGAACGTTACACCGCTGCCATCAATCTTAATCCGAAATTCTTTAAAGAGCATTTGAGTGTAGATATCAATGTAAAAGGTACGATCAACAACAATCGTTTTGCTGATTCGGGAGCCGTAGGTGCCGCTGCTTTCTTCGATCCAACCAAACCAATATACACAGACAGCGGAAATTATCACGGCTATTGGAACTGGTCGGAAGTGCCCGGTGCCGTTCAATCGGTAGCAACATTCAATCCACTATCTTTATTATATGATAGAGATAATCAGGGAAAGACAAACCGTAGCTTAGGCAACATCCAACTGGACTATAAGATTCATGGCCTGGAAGACCTGCACATGAACTTGAACATAGGTTACGACGTGGCAAAAACAACGGGACACAACTTTGTTGCACCCGGTTCTATCCAAAGCGCACAAGACACCAACTTTAAAAATCTGGGAAGCGGCAATACATGGAATAATTTGCGTCGCAACCATTTGCTGGATTTTTATCTGAACTATACCAAAGATATAAAATCAATCAAAAGCCATATTGATGTAATGGCAGGTTATTCCTGGCAACACTTCTACTATGCCAACCATGATATCACCTACTCCAACCCGACAGACGGAAGCGAGGGTGACAAAGAAGGGTATACGTATGATAAGGAAATAGGAAAATATGTTCGGGACAGCCATTATCGTATTCCTTACGAGAACTATCTTGTATCTTTCTTTGGTCGCTTGAACTACAACTTCATGGGACGTTATCTGCTCACTGCAACCCTGCGCCGGGATGGCTCTTCCCGTTTCAGCAAAAACAACCGCTGGGGCCTATTCCCGTCGGCAGCACTGGCATGGACAGTGAGCGATGAGGCATTCATGGCAGGAACAAAAAATGTTTTATCCAAACTGAAGCTTCGTTTGGGATATGGTGTCACCGGTCAGCAAGAAATCGGCGACTATCAATATCTGACC
This sequence comes from Bacteroides sp. 90-K9/2, assembly GCF_047310725.1. Classification (NCBI taxonomy): domain Bacteria; kingdom Pseudomonadati; phylum Bacteroidota; class Bacteroidia; order Bacteroidales; family Bacteroidaceae; genus Bacteroides; species Bacteroides sp. 90-K9/2. The sequence continues at coordinate 273,435 of NZ_JBCGVL010000004.1, read as the reverse complement.
ACTTATTCATTCAGTACCAACCCCAACACGACTTATCTGGGAACAACTTTACTGAAACCAAATGGCTACAGCCCCGACTTGAAATGGGAACAGACCGCGACCTATAATTTTGCCATCGACTATGGTTTCCTGAATAATCGCATCAATGGTAGCATCGAGTATTATCAGAAACATACCAAAGACCTATTGAATACTGTCAGCGCACCTGCCGGCACCAACTTCACCAATCAGATTACAGCTAACGTGGGTGAAATGAAGAATGAAGGAGTCGAATTCAATATCAATGCAATGGCTATACAAAGCAAAGATTTTACCTGGAATGTGGGCTACAACATCACTTGGAATGACAGCAAGATTACCAAACTGACGGCTACTTATAATCCCGAATATCAAGGTATCGATGCCGGAACGAATCAAAAACATCAGATCAATGAACAGCCTAACACTTTCTATCTTTTCCAACAAGTATATGATAAAGATGGAAAAGCGATCCAGAATGCTTTTGTCGACCGTGACGGCAATGGAAAAATTACAGAAGCCGACCGTTATCTGACAGGTAAAAGTCCGATGGCAAAAGTCTTTATGGGACTAAGCTCGGAATTTACTTACCGCAACTGGGACTTGGGCTTCAACCTGCGTGCCAACCTCGGAAACTATGTATTTAATTCTCTTGCTTCCGGTAACAGCACTACCTACAACTACAGTGGTAAAGGCTTCCTCGTAAACTATTACGAAGCAATCTATAAAACCGGATTCACCCAGATCAACAGTACGGAGCAGGGAGCCAGCGATTACTTCCTCGAAAATGCCTCTTTCCTGAAAATGGATAACATCACGCTGGGTTACTCCTTCAAAAAGCTCTTCACCAACCGATTGTCGGGACGTATCAGCGCTTCGGTGCAGAACGTATTTACGATTACAAAGTACAGCGGTCTGGACCCAGAAACATCAGCAGTAGACGGAAGTATGTGGCCTCGTCCCCGCACATTCACTTTAGGTATCAATCTTAACTTTTAAAACGGAATGCCATGAAAAAGAAATATTATATATTAGTTTCAATACTGACTTGCCTCACCGTTTTCAGCGGTTGCGTGGGTGATTTAGATGTACAGCCTTTAGACCCGACCGTTGTTACAGCGGAAAGAGCCTATACAGATGCAGCAAGTTATACCAAAGGATTAAATAAAATATATTCAGTTTGGGCACTTTCCGGACAGAATGGAAGTGATTCCGATATTGCCGGTTTGGATGGAGGTAACACTGTATTGATGCGCTGCTGGTGGACGATGCAGGAGCAGACCACCGACGAATGCAAGAATGCAGCGAACGAAGCCTGGTCGAGCGAAATCAATAGCCTGACCTGGAGTACCAGCAAGAATGAAATCATAGAGGGAGTGTACCAACGCTGCATGTTTGTGGTGGCACTTACCAATGAATTTATGAAGAATATAGATAATGCACCGTCAGAAATCGACCAGAAAAGCTATGCGGCGCAAGCTCGATTCAATCGTGCTTTCGCATATTACGTTCTGATGGATGCTTATGGCAGACCTCCGTTCATCACCGAACAGAATTATTCGCTCACTCCATCACAGCTTTCACGCACGGAACTGTTCAACTGGATTGAAAGCGAACTGAATACCATCAGAACCGATCTGCCTGCTACCCGTACAGAATACGGACGAGCCGACCAAACTGTAGTGGACGCATTATTGGCACGTATGTATCTGAACGCCGAAGTTTATACGGGACAGCCACGCTACACCGATTGTATCTCCGCCTGCAAACGCATCATCCCTCATTATTCCCTGGCAAGCAACTATGCCGATTTGTTTAAAGCGGACAATGGAGAGAACCCGGAAACTTTGAAAGAAATTATCTATCCGGTCATTTTTGATGGCAGAAAAACTCAATCCTGGGGAATGACAGCACTGATTGTCGGCGCACGCAAAGAAGCAGGCGGTGGTGTTCGCGAAGGATGGAGTGTGTTCCGAGGCACACAGAATTTAGTGGGACTGTTTAGTTTTGAAGACAACACAACTCCTAAGCCGGAAGAAATTCTGGATAAACGAGGCATCTTCGATGACTATAACGGTAAATGTAACTATCAGATAACAACCGGAGTAGTAGGTAATTTTGATACCGAAGGCTGGGGAGTCATCAAATATACGAACCTCACCAGTACAGGAGAGCCGGGACAGGACGTTCTGTGGGTAGATACTGATTTCCCTTTGTTCCGTCTGGGCGATGTTTACCTGATGTATGCAGAAGCAGTGGCACGTGGCGGCGAAGGCGGTGATATCAATACGGCTGTCGGATATGTAAATGAGTTACGCGACCGTGCTTATGGAGAAACCCCACATAATAAGATCGACGCAGCCTGGCTGACAGCTAACAACTATCAGAATATCTTGGACGAAAGAGGCCGTGAACTTTACTGGGAAGGCGTCCGTCGCATAGACCTGATTCGTTTCGGCAAATACACATCTTCCTCCTACACGTGGCCTGCCAAAGGTGGTGTCATTACCGGAGTAGGTGTCAACGAAAGATACAATATATTCCCTATTCCTATTTCGGACATCAGCGTAAACGGATCACTGGAACAAAACGAAGGTTATAAATAATAAAATGACTTACAGATATGAAAATAGTAAAATATATATCAGCAATCTGCCTATCACTATTGATATTCAGTGCTTGCGAGAGCGACCTGGACAAAGTGTATTACAATGAGAGCGAAGTGACTCCTGCCGTATTGTCCGGCATTGCCGACACTTATGTATTGGACGCGAATAAAGCCCAGACTATTGCGATAAAATGGACCAATCCACAAGCCGGATATACAGCCCAGATTACCAATTCTTTGCAAATGGCCTTGAAAGGCAAGGATTTTGAAAATGCAATAACCTTGTACTCCTCTACAGAAGAGGGGTCTTATGACATCACTACACTGGATTTGAACAGTAAAATAATGACGCTGTTCAAATCTTATGAAATGGAAGTCACCGTAGAACCTTATGATTTTGAATTCCGTATCGCCTCTTCTATCTCAGATGCTGTCGATTCCTTCTATTCAAACATAGAGTCCGCCCAGATCACTCCGTTTATCGGCGAACCCGAATATCCGAAAGTATACCTACCGGGAGCCTACTGCGACTGGGGAAATCCGGATGATTCGTTCAAGCAATGCCAATTACTGTTCTCTGCCAATGATGATGGCATCTATGAAGGATGGGTAGTCTTTGGCAATCAGGCAAAAGACGGCTGGAAGATTTCTCCTGAAGCATCCTGGAAAACGAGTTGGGGAACAGATGATGTCACCGAAAAGAATCCTGCTTCCATCACGCTGGCTACCAGTACGGGTAATATTGCCTGCTATGATAAGTATTCTTACAAATTCTCTTTTAATAAGGCGACTCTGGAACTTTCTACGAAAGCATCAGCCGATGCATGGGGAATTGCAGGTACACATAACGATTGGGGAAATGCAGCTGCGGACACTCCTATGACTTTAGCTTTTGAATCGGAGGCTTCAGGCAACAGAGCCTATTACTTAACTGCCACATTGGACCTAAAAGCCGATAACGCATGGAAAATCCGCGCAGATAACAAATGGACGAATTCATTCGGTACCAATGATGTTGAAGGAGAATTTGAAGAAGCGGGCAGCGATAATAATTTTAAAGTAAGCGAGAATGGCACTTATACCATTAAACTATACTTTAATAAAGCAAAAGCCAAGTTGATCGTAACGAAAAAATAAGTTTTTCATTAGGAATTACGCTGGTTAATACAGATTCAGTAGGGATATTTACTGAATATCTTTACTGAAAGATAAAATCAAAAGCAACTAAATCGCAATGAATTAGTTGCCTTTGATTTTAATATTTAGAGAATATCCCTGTTATATTGCAAATAAATAAGTTACAATCCAATCTATGTAATTGGTAGTATAATAATCAAGCTTGCGTTTCTCCTTCGATATACTCTTCCAAAAAGAGATTCTCTCCGTCGAATACGGCATAAGAGAAGAAGTTAATCCAGTCTCCCAAAATCAGTACGCGGGAGGTTGCACTCAACATCAGATCCAATTCAATGTGACGATGCCCGTAGATAAAGAAATTGATATTAGGATGGCTTCTCAGATACTCCTTTGTATATAGTACCAAATGTTCTTTATTTTCTCCCATGTAATCCGGTTCTTTTCCATCAACCCGTTTCTGTCGGCTACGCTTTGCCCACGTCAGTCCCAATTCCACACTCCACCGGGGATGGATGGCTGAAAACATCGTTTGCAAAGTTTTACTATGAAACATCTGCCGGAGTAATTTGAACTTCTTATCCGGATCACCCAGTCCGTCACCATGAGCAAGATAAAATTCTTTCCCATAGATTTCTGTAGTCAACGGTTCACGGTGCATAATGACACCACATTCTTTCGTAAGATAATCCCCACACCAGATATCGTGGTTACCAATAAAGTAGTGAATTTCCACTCCCATATCCGTCAGCTCGGAGATTTTCCCCAAAAACCGGGTATAGCCTTTAGGAACCACCAACCGGAATTCATACCAGAAGTCGAACATATCTCCCAACAGATAAATGGCAGAAGCTTTATGCTTTATACTGTCGAGAAAGTTCACAAGGCGTCGTTCCTGGGTGCGTCCATGTTCTATGGCACGAGACCCCAGATGCGCATCGGAAAGGAAATAAACATTCTTCATGAGTTTTGAGTTGTTAGTTATAAGAGATTGATTATGAAGCTATCACTCGTAACTAAAGAAAGCCCAGTTCAAGTTTTGCTTCCTCGCTCATCATATCTTTATCCCACTCGGGTTCAAACACTAGATTAATGGTGGCTGCAGTCACCCCCTCCACCGATTCCACTTTCTGACGGATATCCTCCATTATAAAATCAGCTGCCGGACAATTAGGGGCGGTGAGTGTCATATCAAGTACTACTTCCCCATTATCAGAAACATCTATCTTATAAATCAGTCCAAGATCGTATACATTCACCGGGATTTCCGGGTCGTACACCGTTTTTAGCATGGCTACAATCTTTTCTTCTATTTCAATCTTTTCCATACGTCCTCTTATTTTTTTATATATCGCAAAGATAGAGATAAAAAATGAAACATAAAAAATTAGACACAGAATGCATATCACGTATCCAAAGAATATGCAGTTTATTCTCTACCTCCGGCTGATTAAGAAAACGTATCGGGATGGCAAATTGTTGTAGAAAGCCAAACAGTCAAAGTAATCCTTCATCTGCAAAACTAAAGAATCCTTCTTCACAAACGACCACATGATCTATCAGGCGGATATTCATTGTATCCGCTGCTTTGCGAATATGTTCCGTCAAGGTTTTATCGGGCTGACTAGGACGGATATTCCCTGAAGGATGATTATGGACCACAGCTATTTGTGTGGCTCTTTGCAACAATGCTTCCCGAAGAATGGTACGCACATCGGTGTATGTTCCATCTATCCCGCCAGTACTGATACGCACCTTATCAATCAGTTTCGTTGCCTGGTTCAACAAAAGAACCCAGAATTCTTCTTGTTCCAGATCGCACATCAGAGGTTGAAAAATATCATAGATATCTTTTGAACAGCTTATTTGAGATCTTTCTTTTATACTCTGCAGTTTCCTTCGTTTTCCAAGTTCCAATGCAGCCATCACTGTGATACTCTTCGCCGGTCCTATACCTTTAAAACGGGAATAGTCGCAGACTTCCCATTTTGCCAAGGAATTAAGATTATTATCACAAGACAGAAGCAAGCGTCGCATCAGTTCAACAGCACTCTCTTCCGTATTTCCGGAGCCGATTAATATAGCGAGTAGTTCGGCATCACTCAATGCGGCTGCTCCCTTCTCCATCATTTTCTCCCGCGGGCGGTCCTCCAGTGCCCATTGGTTGATGGATAGTTTGTGTTTACTTTCCATTTGCTATGTTTTGAAAATGTAAAGGTAGACTTATTTTATTTAATGATAGAGGTAACGGAAAACAATTTGGCTATAGCCATCTTCTTTTTTCTATGCTAAGACAAGTTGTCTGACACCCGGGTGTCAGACAACTTGTCTTTTAAACAAAAATAGGAATGGTAATAGGCAAATAAAAAATGGATTACTTATAAAAATTCTTTTGGAAAGCCTCAAACTCATCCTTCCCTCTGATACAACGCTGCCACCATGCGCGCCAAAAACCTGTACCATAGCCTATAAGCTGTATAAATGCGGCAGCAATGGAATAAACGCCAATAGACAGACTTTTATTCTGAATAGTAGAATCAATGCATACGAGCAATGCATAGAGAATGATCGGCGTGAAACTGAAGAGGCAGAAGGGGGTTCCTAATAATAGAAGCGCCACTCCCAATGTAAATACGGCTGGAAGCAAATGCACCAGTTTCAGAGAATCCGGATATTTCTTATAAAGATTAATACGGGCAATGCCGGAATTATGCACCTGCTTGAAAAATTTCTTCAAGTCAGTCCGACGTTTATGATATACCCAGGCATCAGGAAAAAGACGACAAGTGTACCCATTCTTAAAGATACGGATACTGAAATCAATATCCTCCCCAAAACGCATCTTTGAAAAACCTCCCAAAGCCTCGTACACTGCCCGGCGAACTCCCATATTAAAACTACGGGGATAGAATTTGTCCATCTTCTTTTTTCCGCCACGGATACCTCCGGTCGTGAAGAAAGAGGTCATGGAATAGTTGATTGCCTTCTGAATATCAGTGAAAGAATCGTGTGCACGGTCGGGGCCACCAAAAGCATCGGCAGGAGAAGTGGTAAGCTCCTTCTCTACCGCATCGAAGTAGCCTTCGGGAAGGATGACATCAGAATCCAATATAATAAGGTATTCTCCTTCGCTACGTTCTGCTCCGTAATTACGGGTTTGTCCCGGACCGGAATTGGGTTTAGAGAAATATTTTATATTCAACCGATCTGCATACCGGTCTACTACTCCTTTGCAGGGAATGGAAGAACCATCTTCAACAACAACAACTTCAAAATCCTTAAAGTGTTGCACTGTAAGACTTTGCAATAATTCATCCACTTCATCGGGACGATTATAAACGGGAATTATGACGGAGTAACGCATATCAAAAACGGGATATAACTATTGATATGCAAAGTAAGACAAAAAAAAGGAAACTGCTTCTCTGATTGACAAAAAATAAATGGAAGGTATTGGATGATGCATCCAAACAATAGCAACTGGCAGCAGAATAGGTGTAATTACTAAAGTTACCAAACTATAAGTACCCGGACGGACTCACATAAAAAAAGATGGACTCAAAATTGAATCCATCTTTTTTATTTCTAACTGATTAATCTGTTATTTCTTCAGGATATCCATTGTATCCGATGCGATCAACAGTTCTTCGTCTGTCGGGATCACTACCACTTTCACTTTAGAAGCAGGAGTAGAAATGATTGCTTCTTCACCGTGAACCTTAGCATTTACTTCATTATCAAGTTCGATACCCATGAATTCCATATCCTTACAAACTTCACGACGACATTCCATCTGATTTTCACCAACGCCACCTGTAAACAGGATAATATCCACACCACCCAATGCAGCAGCATAAGCGCCGATATATTTCTTGATACGGTAATAATACATCTTCTCAGCAAGGATTGCTTTCTCATTACCAGCCGCACAAGCAGCCAAGAGTTCACGCATATCGCTTGATACGCCTGAAATACCCAGTACACCGCTCTTCTTGTTCAACAGATTAGAAACACCGGTCGTATTCAAGCCTTCTTTTTCCATGATAAATGTTACTGCACCGGCATCAATATCACCGCTACGAGTCCCCATCATCAAGCCTTCCAACGGAGTCAAGCCCATCGTAGTATCCATACATTTACCATCTTTGATAGCAGCGATAGAACCACCGTTACCAATGTGGCAAGTGATAATTTTCTGTCCTACCGGATTTACACCCAGGAATTCACATACACGCTTTGACACATAACGATGAGAAGTTCCGTGGAAACCATAACGACGTACACCATACTTTTCATACAGTTCGTGAGGAATAGCATACATATAAGCATAATCCGGCATTGTCTGATGGAAAGCCGTATCAAATACACCTACCTGCGGAATGTCAGGAAGAATAGCAGAAACAGCATTCACCCCTTTCAAGTTAGCAGGATTGTGAAGTGGAGCCAAGTCATTACAAGCTGCGAAAGCTTCCAAAACTTCTTTATTCAGCAATACAGATTCGCTGAAACGCTCTCCCCCGTGTACCATACGGTGACCTACAGCATTAATCTCATCCAAAGATTTGATAGCACCATATTCGGGGTGGGTCAATGTATTCAGGATAAACTCTACTCCTATTGTATGTTCCGGAATATCTTTTTCCAAAATTTTCTTCTCACCATTCGGCAAAGTCAGTTTCAAGAATGATCCTTTCAGACCGATTTTTTCAATACCACCTTGTGCAATCACCTCTTTGGTGGTCATATCGAACAATTTATATTTAATAGATGAACTTCCGCAGTTCAATACCAGAATCTTCATGTTGTTGTCGATTTATACTTAATACTTTATATCTAATACTTATTTATTCGCTTTTGCTGCAATGGCCTGATTAGCCGTAATAGCAATCATGCGATATACATCCTCGATAGAACAACCACGAGACAAGTCGTTTACCGGACAAGCAATACCCTGAAGAATCGGGCCGACAGCATCAGCATGTCCCAGACGTTGAACTAATTTATAAGAAATATTACCAACCTCCAGACTCGGAACGATCAGCACATTTGCTTGTCCTGCAACTGGAGAACCCGGCGCCTTGCTAGCACCGACTTCCGGTACAAGAGCAGCATCAGCCTGCATTTCACCATCCAGATCAAGAGTAGGAGCCATCTCTTTCGCAATCTTAGTAGCTTCTACCACCTTATCCACTACTTCGTGTTTAGCAGAACCTTTGGTAGAGAAGCTCAACAGAGCTACTTTCGGATTTTCAATACCGGCAACAGCTTTCGCAGTTTGAGCGGTACAAACAGCAATCTGTGCCAGCTGGTTAGCATCCGGAACCGGAGTTACGGCAACATCTCCCATGACTAGAATACCGTTCTTTCCGTATTCAGGAGCATGAGTCAAAAGCAACATAGCACCAGACACGCAAGTGATTCCCGGTGCAGTCTTGATAATCTGTAAAGCAGGACGCAGTACGTTACCGGTCGTGTTGCGGGCACCGGCCAACTGACCGTCAGCATCACCGCTCTTAATCATTAAACAACCATAGAACAAAGGATCGCTCGTCAATTTGCGGGCTTCTTCGATAGTCATCCCCTTCTTTTTACGAAGTTCACACAACAACTGTGCGTATTCTTCGTGTTTCGGAGAAGTTTCAGGATCAATGATAGTAGCTTTACCGATGTTTCCCAATCCCCATTTTGTAGCAAGTTCATTAATTTCAGCCGGTTTACCCAGTAAAATTAGATCGGCTACTTCGTCTGTCAAAATCATATTGGCAGCTTTCAATGTGCGTTCTTCAGTTCCTTCCGGAAGAACAATACGTTGGCGATTTGCTTTCGCACGCGCCACGATTTGGTTGATTAAATTGAGCATAGATATATTGAATATTATTATAAAACCTCATTACAATTTGTAATTTGCGGTGCAAAAGTACTCAATTTTGCAACATCCACATTACAATTTCGCCTATTTTTCTCTTTCAAGTCTAAAATATTATAATATTTAACACTGTACTCCTATTTTTCATACCTTTGCAGCGTTTTCAAAACAAAATCAATAGGTTATTAGTATATGATACGTCAGTGCGCCATTTTATTTGGCTGTTTGGCTTTGGGTGAATTAATTGTTTATTTTACGGGTATCAAGCTCCCCTCCAGCATCATTGGCATGCTGCTGCTCACCCTCTTTTTAAAATTAGGTTGGATTAAATTACACTGGGTACAGGGGTTGTCTGACTTTCTGGTTGCTAACTTGGGATTCTTTTTCGTTCCACCCGGTGTGGCTCTTATGCTATACTTTGATGTTATTGCGGCAGAATTCTGGCCAATTGTGATAGCTACCATTGTCAGTACCGCACTTGTACTTGTCGTAACGGGATGGGTACATCAGATCGTTCGCAAGTTCAGACTGGCGCATCAGATCAAACTGGCACGCAAACTTCATCTGTCAGATTTCCATCTACCGGAGAAACTACACCTTAAAGATAAAATCAACTTAACGAATAAAGACAAATGAGTTTCTTAGAAAATAATTTCTTCCTGTTGGCTATTACCTTCGGGATTTTCTTCTTTGCCAAACTGCTTCAGAAGAAAACAGGACTGGTATTATTAAATCCTATATTGCTGACCATCGCACTATTAATCATCTTCCTTAAAATGACCCATATCTCTTATGAGACATATAATAAAGGAGGACATCTGATCGAATTCTGGCTACGCCCGGCCGTTGTGGCTTTAGGCGTACCTTTATATCTACAACTGGAAATGATAAAAAAACAGTTGTTGCCTATTCTACTGTCTCAACTGGCAGGCTGCATCGTCGGAGTTATTTCAGTAGTACTGATTGCAAAGTTCATGGGAGCTTCACAAGAAGTAATCCTGTCGCTGGCTCCAAAATCGGTTACGACTCCCATTGCGATGGAAGTAACCAAAGCCATCGGCGGTATTCCGTCACTGACGGCGGCAGTTGTTGTAGCAGTAGGTTTATTAGGCGCTATCTGTGGTTTTAAAACAATGAAAATCATGCATGTAGGCAGCCCGATCGCCCAAGGACTTTCAATGGGAACAGCCGCCCATGCCGTCGGCACCTCTACCGCAATGGATATCAGCAGCAAATACGGAGCCTATGCTAGTCTGGGACTGACGTTGAATGGAATATTCACTGCATTGCTGACACCTACAATCCTTCGATTATTAGGTGTTTTGTAAAAACAAAATCTCTTGATTTTCCGTTATATAAAGAGTTAAACGCAAAAAAGCAATCTTATGATTCCATTTAAAGATATTACATTAACAGACAGGGACACAATCACCTCATTCACGATGAAAAGTAATCGCCGCAATTGCGATCTTTCATTCTCAAATCTTTGTAGCTGGAGGTTTTTATATGATACCCAATTTGCAGTAGTCGATAATTTTCTGGTGTTCAAGTTCTGGGCAGGAGATCAGCTTGCTTATATGATGCCCGTAGGTACAGGAGATTTGAAAGCAATATTGCGGGAGCTGATAGAAGATGCCCGCAAAGAAAACCATCATTTCTGTATGTTAGGAGTGTGTAGTAATATGCGCACCGAACTTGAGACCATCCTTCCGGAACAGTTCACTTTCACAGAAGATCGCGACTATGCTGATTATATCTATTTAAGAAGCGATCTTTCGACGTTGAAAGGTAAGAAATTCCAAGCGAAAAGAAATCATATCAACCGGTTCCGCAACACTTATCCGGATTATGAGTATACACCGATTACCCCAGACCGTATTCAGGAATGCCTCGATCTGGAAGCAGAATGGTGTAAAGTGAACAATTGTGACCAACAGGAAGGAACGGGCAATGAACGCCGTGCCCTGATCTATGCACTTCATAACTTCGAAGCACTCGGGCTGACGGGTGGAATTCTTCATGTGAACGGTAAAATCGTGGCATTTACATTCGGTATGCCTATCAATCATGAAACGTTCGGTGTACATGTAGAAAAAGCGGATACCAGCATTGAGGGTGCATATGCTATGATTAATTATGAATTCGCCAACCGGATTCCTGAGCAATATATTTATATCAACCGGGAAGAGGATTTAGGTATTGAAGGTTTGCGCAAAGCCAAATTGTCTTACCAACCGGTGACGATTCTGGAGAAATACATGGCTTGCCTCAAGGAGCATCCCATGAATATGGTTAAATGGTAAACTCTTTATAAATATGATGATAAAGGAGCAAGTAAAAGCATTGTGGAAAGTCTGTTTTGACGATAGTGAAGAATTCGTCGAGATGTACTTCGGACTGCGCTACAAGACAGAGGTGAACGTCGCCATCCAAAGTGGTGATGAGGTAATCTCTGCCCTTCAGATGCTTCCTTATCCGATGACTTTTGGTGGAGAGACCGTGCAGACCTCCTATATTTCAGGAGCCTGTACGCATCCCGATTATCGAAGCAAAGGGGTCATGCGCGAGCTTTTATCACAGTCTTTCGCCCGGATGTTACGGAATGGGGTACACTTCAGCACATTGATACCGGCGGAACCCTGGTTGTTCGATTATTATGCCCGCATGGGATATGCTTCGGTATTCAAGTATTCAACTAAAGAGATCGTTTTGCCCGAGTTTATCCCTTCTAAAGAGATAGCGGTCAGTGTTGTTTCAGAATTTCAGGAGGAGGTCTATTCCTATTTGAATAAGAAGCTTTCCGAACGGCCTTGCTGTATTCAGCACACACCGGAAGACTTTCAGGTTATTATGACCGATCTTGCCATTAGCGGAGGTTATTTATTTGTAGCCAGACAGGAAAACGAAATCAAAGGAATAACCATTATATATAAAGGAGAAAAACAGATCATTATCAATGAACTTTGCGCTGATGATAAGGATGTGGAATATAGTTTATTGTATGCGATCAGGCAGCACACCGGATGCAAGCGCATGGTTCAACTACTGCCTCCCGAAGATAAACAGCCTCAACATCCGCTAGGCATGGCACGTATCATCAATGCCAAAGAAGTGCTGCAAATCTATGCCGCAGCTTTTCCCGAAGATGAAATGCAACTGGAATTATCAGACAAACAATTGTCTGTAAATAACGGCTATTATTACCTGTGCAAAGGAAAGTGCATGTATAATACCGAGCGACTGCCCGGTGCACATATACAAATGAATATTAGCGAATTAACCAATAGAATACTTCGGCCGTTAAAGCCATATATGAGCTTGATGCTGAATTAAATTTTAGGCACGGATTACACGGATTACGCTGTTGACTTATATTAAGACATGCCTCTAAGAGCTGTGAAATCCGTGTAATCCGTGCCTGTATTTATTTATTCAAATAACGAACCCGTTCGCAGGCTGCCAATAGAAACGCACCTACTCCAAAATTCGAAGTGGAGTTTGCGTCTACCACCTGACCGGGTATCGCTTTCTCACCAATCGGTTGCACATATCCAATCTTGCCATCAGGCTGCAAAGCAACTGTTGAAAGATATTTCCATGCTTTTTCAACCACCGGCTGATATTCTGCAGCATCCAGGAAACCGTTATTGATTCCCCATTGTAAACCATAGGTAAAGAAAGCCGTTCCACTGGTTTCCGGTCCCGGTGCATGCAGCGGGTCGAGCATACTGCGTGTCCAGTAGCCTTCCGGCTGTTGACAAGCAGCAACCGACTTAGCCAGGGTACGGAAACGGTCTATATATTCCGGACGATACTTATCTGTTTCAGGAAGTTCTTTCAAGACTTTTGCCAATCCGGCCAATACCCAGCCGTCTCCACGTGCCCAAAAATCCTTTTTGCCGTTCACACTTTTATGTTTAGGAAACACGTATTTTCCATCCCGATAATAGAGTCCGGCCTCTTCATCATACATAATACTATCAGCATAGGCGAGGTATTCATGCAATTTCTCCAAATAGAGCGGATTCTTAGTTATATTATACATCTTTGTCATGACCGGCATGACCATATACAAGCCATCTGCCCACCACCAATAATCATGATTGGGGGTACTCATCTGATATTCCATCACTTCGCGGGCACGGGCTATTTTCTGTGTATCCGGTTCCAGATTATAGAGATCGGCATACGTCTGGAAACAAATCTGATAGTCACCGAAAAGCACATAATCATCACTTTCACCGTAACTGTACTTCCAGTTTTCCTTATGATCTGATTTTGCCCCTTTCCATTCATTATGTTCCGCCCAGGCTTTCGAGTATTCCAAATAGTCCGGCTGCTTAGTCAAAAAATAAGCTTCCATATTTCCGGTGTGATAGGCGGCATTATCCCAAAAAGAACGTCCGTGTTCCGGATGATTCGTCTGCCAATAATGATTCACTTTATGAATGGTGTTTATCACTTCTTCAGCAGAAGCATCCTTCTTATCCGTACAACTTGCACAGATTGCACCGCCTAGAAAGAGTGCAGAAAAAAGAGTTGCATATCGTTTCTTCATACCTTTATTTATTTGTATCCATATTCGTTTCCAATACATATATCATTTGAGGCTCAATTTCCGCTGTGCGTTCACCATCTCCCTGACGGGTGTGTTGTACAAAGAGATGCAGTTTCCGCTGCTTTTTCCAAAGTTCCGTATCATGAGAGGGTTCCCAAGCATCCACGGAAAAATCCGTCAGATCCGTTATCGTCCACTTACTCGTACCCACATCATTCGCATATGCCATCGACACACGACTTCCCCGTTCTTCGTCACGGAAAATATAAAAGACTTCTCCACCTTCTACCACAATACGCGGACGGGCAATAGGGATCATTTTCGTACCTCCACCCTTCAAGGTAAAAGGTGTCTGGCGATCGGTTATCTGCCGTTGATGCCACACCTTCCCGTCATTCCAGACGATGCGGTATTGAGGAACATCACTATCGGGTTCCCGCCAATAAGTAGCTATATACGGATTTCCTCCCGCATCAGCACTCATACTCGTCTGATTAATCAACTCACAGTTTTGAGGCAAGTGACAGGCATACTCCGCATTGGACAATTTGATCGGGAGTTCATATTGTTCTCCACTCGTCTTATACCAGGTTACCCCATTATCGAAAGAACGGGCATAACAAATATCATGGTTTGTTTCCACATGCCAGGTCTCGCGCCATACCCATGAAAGATGAATCGTCCCTTTCTCATCAACATATAACTGCCAATAGGCATTCCGTTTATTTTCCCCATCGATCAGTATATCCTGCACACGAGTCCATTTATGTTCTTTCAGCGAATAACGGTTCATTACCAGATTTCCACGCCCCGAAGAACCGGAGCGGTAAACAAACAATAAATCTCCTCCGGATAAAGGATAGAACTCCGGATAGGTGACATTTGCTTCGTCAACTCCGGTCATGGGCATTTTATCCC
Source organism: Bacteroides sp. 90-K9/2 (assembly GCF_047310725.1). NCBI lineage: Bacteria > Pseudomonadati > Bacteroidota > Bacteroidia > Bacteroidales > Bacteroidaceae > Bacteroides > Bacteroides sp. 90-K9/2. The sequence goes on along the minus strand of NZ_JBCGVL010000004.1, from coordinate 258,333 downwards.
CCAGTTCCAAAGAACCGGGAGCAATGCTCCGGCAATAATTCAATGGATGTCCATGATGGTCAAAAGAAACGTGTATGTATCCTTCTCCATCTATCATCATACTAATTATATTATGAGCATCCTTCACATTTCCCTGATATTGGGTGCGATGTAATGTCCATTGTTCCGAATCCAGTTTCCGCTTTCCAAGTACCAGATAGCCATCGTTATCGTAATAACTGATATATTGTTCATCACCGTGTGTAACCAGCGAGTTATTCCGAAAGACCGTCGTATTGACCGAAGTACAGCTATACCCCTTTCCCACTTCAACCAGATGCTGGGAACAGGCAATAACGGGAACGAGCATTATTCCGCAAAGTAGTAGCAGTATCCGTTTCATATTTATTTTTTATTTGTCAAAGATAGATAGGTTCCATTTTTCATGCCAAGGGATCGTTATTTTCCCATCTTTTACCAACACAGGCAACCATACATAACGGGAATCTTCCAAGTCCTTCTTCTTCCAACGGTCGAACATGGCAATATATGCATCCTTCTTTCCGACAACGGGCTGGACATAAGTACTCTGGGCATAAAACGTTTTATCTGCATCCGGTCCCGTACAAGGGTTTCCGATTGTCTTCCATGTTCCCATAATAGAATCGGCTACTGCGATCTCGGCTATATTAGGATCCCAACCAGTACAACCGGAACTTAACATATAATATTTACCATTATATTTAAACACAGCCGGAGCCTCCCTCGATTCTTTTACGAAATTGCGTGTAAAACGTCCGCTCGGTTTCAGATAATCATCAGTCAGAAGGCTGATATACATCGTTTCATTATTTTCTGAAGAATAAAACTGATAAGCACGTCTATCATCATCCACAAAAACAGTCTGATCGCGGCTCATCGCATTATTCGGACGAAAGCTTCCCTGATAAACGAACGGACCGACAGGAGAATCGGAAACTGCCACTCCGGCACAAGCCTTACTGTAATCAGCACTTTCCACATGGGCCCACATTACAAATTTGCCCGTTTTCTTATTATAAACCACTTTCGGACGTTCCAATACTTTGGAGGGGTGCAGGTCATGATTTGGATCGTCTTTAACTGCCGGAAGTACAATACCCTCAAATTTCCAATTCAGCAAATCTTTAGAAGAGTAACAACCTACTCCGGTCACATCCGTACGATAACACTCCCACGTAGCCCAGTCAGGCAAAATGGTTTTCCCTTTCTTGTATTCGCCATACCAATAGTAAGTGCCGTTATGATATAGAAGTCCACCACCATGGGCATTGATCGGATTCCCGTCCGTATCTTTCCAAACTTCTCTGGGGATAAATGCAGCGTTTTTCTGAGCTTGTACCGGCATCGGCAGCAAGCCAAGACAAACTACAATAAATAATAATAGTCTAGTCATATATAAATCTTTATTAGTTAGTCCATCTTAATGAACAGCATGATCTTTCGGGAAATCTTTCCCCTCCCAGGCTTTCTTACTTGTCCAATCCTCGGCAGGTGAAGTCCAGAATGGATGTTCTGCCGGAAGTCCCAATGGGAGGAATGCGAGTGAAGCCATATATAAGCTACCATTATTCGTATACCAGTCTGATATATTCGGCTGCTTACCATTGAATCCTAAAGTCAGGAATCCTTTTTCATTGAAATTATGATTATCACTAAACATTCGTTTGATAACTGCCGTCATAGCTGCACGTACTTGTCCATTTGGTAATTCTTTAGGGAGCCACTCTCTCCATGCCAGCAATGCCAAAGGTTGTAAAGTTCCTGTACGGTACGTGATAGAACGCCCGAATACTGGGAGCGTACCTTCCGGAGAAATAAACCGTTCCAGAATTATTCCAAAGCGTTGCATCCGTTTGACTGCACGATTATAATCGCAATCCGGCATATTCCAGACTTTGTTCTTACCGGCATTTGTCATGATTTCCAACGGTTCTATATACATAGGGTGCAAAACGAAACTATTATAATAGTCAAAAGCAAAATCCGGACCGTCCGAATACCAGCCATCTCCCACATACCATTCTTCCACTTTACGTAGAGCCGAAGCAATGCGATAAGTATCACTCGGTGCACCAGCCTTACGCAGGAAAGATTCCACTGTGGCAGAGAATAACAACCAGTTAGTATAAGGAGGGTCTACTCGGCGAAGTTGTGTAAATTCGGTAATATAACGTTGTTTTGTCACACTGTCCAGCGGAACCCACAAGGCATCATATCCTCTTATGAAACTTTCTGCAATATAGGCTGCATCCACCAACGTCTGTCCCTCTTTTCTCCACAACAAATAATCGGGACTTTCCGGATCTACAGCCTGCGCATAACTCTTTAACGCCCATTCGCGCAACTGTTTACGCTGAACACCTTCTGCCGTATCATCATCCGGCAATGAAATCCAGGGAGCCAGTCCTGCCATCAAACGCCCGAAGCACTCCATATAAGTGACATTCTTATTTCGTCCATCCCATGTCGGACTCAACTCTACCAACATGTTCTGTTGCAACTTGCCCTCACTCATATTACTAAGCACGGGTTCAGCCATTCGATATAATACTCCCGCCCACAGTTCACGGTCGTTCGGTTCTTTTACTTGTTTTTTCTTTTTCGCAGACAGATCCTGTGCAGGGATCAACAACATTGCTATCAGCAACAGTAGTAAGTAATGTCTATTCAAATTCATGATATTATTTTAGGTTTTTCGTCTACAAAGGTACTCCATACTTAGATAAATAGAGTCCAAATTTACGTCAAAAAGGGATACAAAAAGACCATTATTCGTATGAAAAGCTTTTATAAGGCCATCTTTTCGCAAATGAGTCTCATTGCCATTATATATAATACGACATTACTCCACTTTCCACCTATCCATTATTCCATATTTCAATGACCAACTATACTGTTTGCATGATATTGATATTGGTTGTTTTTGGGAAGATATATTAATCCCTAAGGCCGCTACATAACTTTCACAATGCACTATGCATCAGCATCAGGGATTATTTTCCACTCCTTAATGCCGCGTGTCTCGGAAGAGAAGTCAACACCTATCTTATATAATTTGCGGGAATCTTTAGCAAAAGGCAAAGCATAGTCCTTCTCCTCTATCTGACGCAAAGCATCGTCGGCAGTACCATCAAGTTTCAGTTCCATCACGTAAATATAGTCTTTGGTTTTCAACACAATGTCTATACGCCCATTACTAGTGGTACGTTCTACGTCGGTATAAAAGCCCAACATTTTGAACACCAGATACATTGCATTTTGAAAATAAAGTTCCATCTTCCCCGTTATCTTGTAGTCAGTATCGGCAAACATGGATTGCATCCGCTGCATAAAACTTTCGGGATCTCCACGTTCAATGTCCATGATAAAGTTAGTAATGAAAAATCCGGTTTTTTCCTCTTCTACCGGTGTATAAAAAGGTATCAAATATTTAATGAAACCATTCTCCACTTCCTTATTCGGAAAACCCAACTGATAGTTGCCGAAACGTTCGTCATATCCCTTTATCGTGAGATATCCGCTCTGATAAATGACAGGAATAGGATTGCGTGACATGGAGTCAATGCTATTCAAAAAGTCACCGGGAACTTGCTCTTCGGTTAGTTTATCTAATTGGTAATTCGAATTCTTCATCAGATAAACAAGGAATGAAGGTGTACCTGTTTCAAACCAATAATCGGCAAACTTCATTTTTGCTAAAGTATTGAGGATACTGAAAGGATTATAGAGTCCTTCGGTTTTGTAGTCAAAATGATAACCATCGTACTGTTCCTTCAGTTTAGTGTAACATTCCTCCTTTGTCAACCCATTTCTTTCACCTAACAGTACCACATCATTATCAAAATATTCGTGAAGTTCTCCGTCTGTGATACCGCAAATATTGATGTAACGGCCGTCCATAGAGATATCATTCAGGTTATTCAAATCACTGAACACGCTCACCTTGCCGAATTTCGTCACACCTGTCAGGAAAGCAAGTTTGATATAGCGGTCCTGCGTTTTGAGTACAGAGTAGAAAGCTTTCAGCGTGCTGCGATATTCAGCCTGCAACACCTCGTTGCCAATAGCTTGCAGCATAGGCTTGTCATATTCATCCACAAGAATAACTACGCGATGACCGGTCTTTTCGTAAGCACGTTCTACAATTCCTTTAAAGCGCAGGGCGAAGGTTACTTCTGTAGGAAAGGTGCCATATATCTCTTCCCATTTTTTGAGACTGTCATCAAGAACATGATTCAAGCTATCCATCGCGTCATATTTGGCGGTGTTCAAGTCAAGATGAAGAATAGGATGTTCCTCCCATTTATGTTCCAGCTTCTCGATGGCAAGCCCTCTGAAAAGTTCCTTTTTCCCACTCAGATAAGCTTCCAGCGTAGAAAGAAGCAAGCTCTTCCCAAAACGTCGGGGACGGCTAAGAAAATAATAACGTCCGGTAGTAGCCATTTGATAGACTAACGCCGTCTTGTCCACATACACATAACCGTCATTTATCAGACTCTCAAAGTTCTGTATTCCTATGGGGTAAATCATAATGGGATGATATTTAAGTATTCACTACGCAAAGATAAACGATTTCCTCGCGTAGACAAAGTGAAGGGTGTTAAAAGATTAGGAATGATATCGCAAGAATGATTATATCATAATTATTCCCCCTATCCTCTTTATTTCCGAAAGAAACAATTACCTTTGTAATATTGAAATAGCCATGACTACCAATAGCTTGAGAAACATACGGATTCTGCTCTGCTTATTTTTCTGTTTCAGGATGACACCGTTCATATATGCCGGTGGATTCCTGTTCACCACCATCAATGCGTCGCAAGGATTGAGTGATAACCAAATACGTTATATCCTCCAGTTGCCCGACGGAAGAATGGTATTCACCACCAGCGGTAATGTAAATTTATACGACGGTGTACATTTCAGCTATCTTCACCGCACCACGGAATACGTATATCCATTAAACCAATATAACGGGCATTACCGCATTTACCAGAGTGGGGATTCTCTGTTATGGATTAAAGATACTCACAAACTGATGTGCATTGACCTGTACAGAGAGGAATACATTCCTGATTTAGATGCTTACTTTAAGAACAGAGAGATACAAGCCCCCGTAGAAGACCTTTTTGTAGACGGTTCAGGACACACCTGGCTACTCATTGCTAACGAATTACTGGAATTAAACAACAAGACCCGTATAACCTTGCCCGGCAAGTATTCCGGAAAATTGCAGGACCTGAATGCCGACAGTACCTCCCTATATTTATTCTATGACACAGGCGAAGTGTCCTGTTACCACATAGCCGACCAAAAAACTGTATACAATATAGCCGCTTATCCTGCATCCGAACAGGCTGAATATCAAAATACTTCTCTCGTCATCAAAAGCGCAGACGGCTTCTATCAACTACGCAACGGGCGTAAAGGCGGTTTATTCTATTTCAATAGCCACAAGCGCACATGGAAAAAACTCTTCGAACAGAACTATACTCTCAATACCCTTATCATTACCCCTAATGGTGAGAAAGCCTATATCAGTTGCGTTCACGGGTTTTGGATTATTGACCTCCACACAGGAACACAAAAATACATCCCCCTATTGGAAACCGGAAACAGACAGATTGTCTCTACCGAAATCAGCACTGTCTTTCAAGACCGGCAAGGAGGGTTATGGCTCGGAACTTTCAATCGGGGATTATTATATCATCACCCGTCCATGCATAAACTGACTCATATAGGTCGCAATGCATTTCCCGTCTCCCCGGAAGAAGAAATCAATATTGAATCTTTCGCCGAAGATAAAGATGGAAATATCTATCTAAAAGCTCATTCCCGAGTTTATCGACTGACAGTCAATGAGCAGAAATCCCATGTATTGAAATCGGCAGCTATCCCTACAATTTCTCCTGAAATCCTGAACCGGTTGAACACCCCAAGGAACTGTTATTTCAGAAACAAAGTATATCATACATTATATACCGACACACGCGGCTGGACATGGGCAGGAACTCCTGACGGACTGGAACTTTTCACCAGCGAAAACGACTCTATCCCACGTACCTTCTACCGCGAAAACGGATTGAGCAATAACTTTATCCAGGGTATCATTGAGGATAAATATCGAGACATCTGGGTAACGACCAGTAATGGTGTCACACGCATCCACATAAATCCGGAGAATAAGAACATCAGTTTCACCCGGTTCAATCAGTTGGACGGTGCTTTGGACGGCGAATACATAAAAGATGCCGTATTCAGTTCTTCCGACGGCACTCTCTATTTGGGTGGTATTGATGGCTTTAACATATTCCATCCCGACAAGGACTCCATTCATCCGATGCTTCCTGATCCGCCGGTTTTCACAGCCTTACGCTTGTATGGAGAAAAGGTGAATACTGGAAAAGAATATGGCAACCGCATCATCCTGTCCAAGGCTGCTCCTTATACAACCGAAATCGAACTGGACTATAACCAAAACTTCCTGACTTTCGAATTTTCGGCATTGAATTATATCAATCATGAACGCACATACTACCGTTATCAACTGGAAGGTATCGACCCGCAATGGATGAGTACATTTGCAGGAAGACAGGGAAATGCGACTGTGGGGAAAGGTCTTCTTCAAGCTGTTTACACCAATTTACCACCGGGAGATTATACATTCAAAGTCATGGCTTCGGACAATCCTCTTCAGTGGAACGGCAAAGTGACAGCAATAAAATTAACCATCCATGCACCGTGGTGGAAAACAACCACGGCTTATATCCTGTATGCAATCATTTTATTACTGATTGTTTTCACCGGTATCCGATTGTATATCTATTGGAGCAGAAAGGAAATGGAACGCAAGCATAAAGAAGAGATTCTATTACTCCGTATACGCAACCTGATCGAACAAAATAATTCTCTAACCTGTAGCATAGAAGAAACGTCTCCCGACCATCAGCAACAGGACACGGAAGAATCTGCATTTCTGGCACAAGCCATCAAACTGGTGGAACAGAATCTGCACGTCAATGGCTATTCGGTGGAGCAACTAAGCCGCGACCTCTGTATGGAGCGAACGGGATTATACCGCAAACTGGTGACTATGCTCGATCAGTCTCCCAGCCTCTTTATCCGCAACATTCGTCTGCAACGGGCAGCACAACTGATAACAGAGGGCAAGCTAAGTATTACAGAAATTGCGGAACACACAGGTTTTAGCAGTTCCAGTTATTTAAGCAAATGCTTTCAGGAAATGTACGGATGCCGCCCGTCAGAATATGCCGAAAAAGTGAAGAAATCAACGTGATTACTGTTTGTTTCAACCTGATTATTGTCCGTTTTACTTGCCTCTGCCCTACTTTTGCTGCATCATAAAGCACTAAAAACCATGAAAATGAATCTTATTAGAAAAGCCGGTTTCTTGCTGGTATGTGCAACAATGGTTGCAGCAGGCAATGGTACAGCACAAAATGTACAACGTACCTCACAAGGCATCAAGTGTGCCACACAGGGGATGGATGTCAACATTGAGTTTTATTCACCCTCCATTGTCAGGGTTTATAAGACGCCCAGTCAGAAATCTTGCAATAAAGAAAGTCTGGTCATTGTCAAAACGCCTGAGACAACTCCTGTTTCTTTCGGTGAAAAGGGGAAAAATGTGACATTAAGCAGTCGTCTTATCCAACTGGAAGTGAACCCGAAGACTGGGGGTATCCATTTTTTCGATTCGTCCGGCCAATGTCTGTTGACGGACAAAGATTACGGAACGCAATTCACTCCTTTCAATGATGCAGGTGTTCCGTCTTTCAATGTCCGCCAGGCTTTTTTGCTGGATAAAGACGAAGTAATCTACGGATTGGGACAGCAGCAGACGGGTAAAGTGAACCAACGTAACCAGAAACTACTCCTCCGCAATCAAAATATGAGTATCTGTATTCCGTTTATTCATTCCGTCAAAGGATATGCCCTTTATTGGGATAATTACTCTCCCACTACTTTCCTCGACAATCCGCAAGAGATGTCGTTCGACTCGGAAGTAGGCGACTGCGCTGATTATTATTTCATTTACGGTGGCAATGCGGACGGTGTAATAGCCGGAGTGCGCGAGCTGACCGGTCAGGCCCCGCTCTATCCGCTCTGGACACTGGGATTCTGGCAATGCCGCGAACGCTATAAAAGTCCGGACGAACTCTGCGAAGTAGTAGACAAGTACCGTGAACTGAAAGTACCACTGGACGGTATCATCCAAGACTGGCAATATTGGGGATGCAACGAAAACTGGAACTCGATGAAATTCCAAAACCCACGCTATATCAACAAAATGGGTGATCCGGAATACATGAAATTCCTCCCGAACGGAGAAGACAGAAATGCTAATTATGGAACGCCACGCATCAAAAGTCCGAAAGAAATGATCGACTATGTACATAAACAGAATGCACATATCATGATTTCAGTATGGGCCTCGTTCGGTCCGTGGACAGAGATGTACCAGAAAATGGATAGCCTGAAAGCATTGCTTCACTTCGAGACATGGCCTCCCAAAGCCGGAGTAAAACCTTACGATCCGTTCAATCCGACAGCACGCGATATGTATTGGGCAGAAATGAAAAAGAATATCTTCGATCTCGGAATGGATGGCTGGTGGCTCGACTCTACCGAGCCGGATCATCTGGAAATCAAGGACAAAGATTTTGATACCCCCACTTATCTGGGTTCATTCCGCAGAGTGCACAACGCTTTTCCTTTGATGTCCAACAAGGGTGTATACGAACATCAACGTGCCACCACTTCCGACAAACGGGTATTCCTGCTCACACGTTCGTCTTTCCTAGGACAGCAACGTTATGCGTCACATTCATGGAGCGGCGATGTAGTCTCTACCTGGGAAGTGATGAAGAAACAACTGGCGGCAGGACTAAATTACTCACTATGCGGCATACCATACTGGAATACCGACCTGGGCGGCTTCTTCGCATGGAAATATAACAATAATGTACACAATATCGCTTATCATGAATTGCACGTGCGCTGGTATCAGTGGGGAGCATTCCAGCCGATCATGCGTTCACACAATTCCAGTCCGGTAGCTGTGGAAATATACCAGTTCGGCAAGAAAGGAGACTGGGCTTATGACGCACTCGAAAAATATACTCACCTGCGCTATCGCCTTTTGCCCTATCTCTACAGCACTTCATGGGAAGTTACCAACAAAGCGGGCAGCATCATCCGACCACTCATGATGGATTTTCCTAAAGATAAGAAAGTACTTGAGATGGATACAGAGTATATGTTTGGCCGTAATTTCCTTGTCCGCCCCGTAACTGATTCGCTTTATACATGGCAGGACAACAAACAGAACGGCTATCAGAAGAATATGAATAAGATAGGAAAGACAGATGTTTATCTACCCGCAGGTGCCCAATGGGTTGATTTCTGGACCGGAAAAAGCCTGAAAGGCGGACAAACCATCCAGCGTGAAGTGCCTATCGACATCATGCCTGTCTATGTCCGTGCAGGTTCTATCCTACCTTGGGGACCGGCTGTACAATATTCCACCGAAAAGAAATGGGATAATCTGACACTTCGCATTTATCCGGGCGCCGACGCTGAATTTACTCTTTACGAAGATGAGTTCGACAACTACAATTACGAAAAGGGAGCACACACTACCATTGCCATGAAGTGGAATGATAAAGACCGCACCCTGACGATTAACGACCGCCAAGGTAATTACAAAGGAATGCTGAAAAATCGTAAATTCAATATTATCATTGTAGAACCGGGAAAAGGTTGTGGTGACGGTGATGCTACGACGTTCGATCAATCAGTTTCTTATAAGGGAAAGAGAGTTGGCTTAAAATTATAAAGTTTCAACTTTATTCCCACCATCTCACACTGGGGAAATAAACAGTAACCAATCGGTAGATTTCCCCCTAACACCTATTTTTTAATTTCACAAATACAGCCTTCACCTTTCACAATGCCCTATTCATCGGCATTTGCGGGTGAAGGTTACTCTTTCATCCGCCTTTCACCCTCCGTTTTCTTAACCCTGCATAATTCTTCTCCACCTGTTACTTCTAAAGACATATCTAACCTGTTTCCTACTCATTACTAACTAACTTCTTTTTCATTAACAACAAACTTTCTTTTGATTACTGGTAAACTTCTTATTACCAGTATGTAAACTTGCTTTTCATTAAATGCAATCTATAATTGCAAGTTGCGTTTATAAAAACAAAAGCTTTGATTATACAAATGCAAGTTTCATTTATATAATCAAAGCTTGCATTTATAGTTTTCTTATAAGGCAAAGAAAGTTTGGTTCCTATACAAAGGAAGTTTATCCTTTATAGAAAAGAAGTTTTCCTATAATAGTCCGGAAGCTATCTGCTAACACTTCTTCTGCCAACTATAGATGAAGGATTTAGCAAACTGGACAATCTGTGAAAGTCAGGGTAGAAAGGTGAAAGGAAAGTGAAAGCCTGCCCTTCACCCGCTAATACCGATGAATAGGGCATTGTGAAAGGTGAAGGGTATTTTCTTGAATATGATTATTTTAGTATACCAGCGTAAGGTAATGTCTGCAACCACAATTCCATAAAACGGTCGTATACACAATATCCCTCTTCCGCCTTAAATACATATTCTTTATTAATCAGGAATTTAAGGGCTGCATTAATACTACTCGAACCTTTCAATCCATATTTCTTAATAAATATAGAACTATTAATAGCCGTTACGAATTGCTCCCGGGCGATAGCGCGCAACAAAGTTGACTGATTTTCGGTCAACATACCATATAAACGCTGGTATTCATCCACCTCGGAACGAACTATATCTGCCAAACATTTCTCAAATATGGTTTCATTCAAGACGGGCTCCTTTTGTTCATAAAGTCGGTTCAGCACATACTGTACATACCATGTATGCCCATTAAAACGTCGATAAATCATCTGAAAGAGTTCATCACTCAATTCCTTTCCTCCGGCCTGCATCCAACGTATGGCAAAAAGAGAATAATGCTCTAAAGGGATGGATGCCAGATTCATCTTTTCCGTACTCCGGTAAAAAGGACGTTTCGCTGAACCAAACATTTCTGCCATCAGATGTTGTTTACTTCCTGAAAAAATAAAATGTACATGAGGTAAAAATTGAATGTAAGAACGCAACAAGCCTTCTACTCCTTTTTCCGGATATTCAGTGATCTGCTGAAATTCATCAATAGCGATATAACATTCTTTTCCCGAATGTTCCAGGTAATCAAAAATCTCTTTTAATGTTGCCTGTGCCTGGGAAGGTTGAAAATCAAGAGTTGCTTGTGGCACTCCCGTTAAGACATCGGGGGAAAACACTAAACGACAACTTCTAAAAAAGCCACTGATTGTCGCCAGCGTCTTCTGCGATAAATTATCTAATTTACCAATCACAGTCTGCCCGAACTGAATGATAAAATCATCCAGACATGTCGTAGAAAAAATATCCATGTAAAAACAAGCTGCCTCCGGATACTCCCGTCGTATCTGATGAAAGACGTTCTGTATTAATCCGGTCTTACCCATACGGCGAGGACTCATTAAGGTCACATTTCTTCCATTCCGTAAAGCGGAAATCAAATGTTCCGTTTCTTCTATCCGATCACAGAAATACTTAGGACCAGCATAGGCATAAATCAAAAAAGGATTATTTACGTCATTCATATTCAAGCAATTATTTATAGCGTAATTATTGTAGTACTTTTTATGCTACACAAATTACGCTATAAATAATGATTCTACCAAACTTTTGCCGAACAATCATTTCCCATATGATCCCGCCACGCTTCTATTCACCAATAGAACACCTCCCTGTGGAAGGATTTCCAGTTGCACTTTTCCGTTTTCTTTCACTTTCAACGGCAGAAGCTGCGGTTCTCCTTTTTTATCATCCTCATACAGAGAAACAGTTTTTCCGGCAAACATATCTAAATCCAGCCTCAACTTTACGATTTCTTTCCCGGCATTCACTGCTGCCAGATACCAGGTATCACCGTGGCGACGCGCCAAAACTACATATTTCCCCGGATATCCGTCAATAAAACGTGTCTCATCCCATGTGGTAGGAACCGTTTTCATATAGTCCATACAAACAGGGGAAACATCTTTCAGGTTGTTGGGAGCAAGCGCAAAATTCTGTATCGGATTCTGGAATAATACGGTAGTGGCTAATTGAAATATATCAGTAGTACGGCGGGTAGTTCCTCCGTCATTGTTGCGATTCAGCCGTTTGTTCAGAAAACAACCACCGAATTCCATGCAACCCACCGCATTGCGGATAAACGGATGCAGACAGGCATTGAAAGCCTCTTCATCACAGAAGTGCTGGCCGAAAACCATATTTTCGGAGGCCAGTACAGCCTCGCTGCCTACATAGTTCGGGTACATACGTTCCCATCCTCGAGGGATGGTGCAACCGTGGAAGATTACCATCAGACCGTGGTCGTCAGCATCACTCAAAATATCTTCATACAGGCGCATCGTTTCCTGCTTGTCGCCACCAAAGAAATCAACTTTGATTCCTTTCACTCCAAGGCTTTGCAACCATTTCATTTCACGTTTGCGGATAATGGCATTGTCCATGTGATTCACCGGCCCCTGCTCAATATCATTCCAATAGCCGGAAGAGCTATACCATAAGAAGAGTTCCACTCCTTTGCTTCGTGCGTATTCTATCAAAGATTTCATACGGTCACGGCCGATGTTCGTATCCCACCAGTTATCGATCAAGGCATACTCATACCCCATTGCAGCTGCAAAATCAATATAGCGCACCTGATCGTCACAGTTGATACTACCATCCTGCCAGAGAATCCAGCTCCATGTGCCGCGTCCGAAACGGTAGTCATGCTTCGTTTCATAAAGAGGACGTACGACATCCCAGATAACGGTTGTTTCCACAATCGGTTTCAAGGTTTCGCCAACAGTTATGGTACGCCAGGGAGTAGCACCGGGAAGGGCAAATGCCGGAGCAGAAGTTCCGTTACCGTTATTTTCTTCAGCCATCGGGAAAGCAACCGTATACAGATTGCCTTCGCTTACATCGCTCAAACGAGAACCGCAATAACGACTGTCCACACCTGTTTCGCTGACTAATACCCAACCATCGTCACCGATACGGAACAGACAAGGGAACGTGTAGCCATGCCCGTACTGCGAACGGTCACTCATGGGAGCATCTGCCTTGTACTCTTCCTCATAACTGGGTTTGGTACGTTTCCAACCTATCATGGCATCGCTTTGCGGACATAAGAAAGTAGTTGTTTGTTGCGGAAAGCAAAAGCCGGTTTCTTCGGCAGTTACCGTTACACTTCCTTTTCCATCCTGACGCGGAAGAGTATAACGGAAAGCTACATCGTGATTGCTGACACGAAAGACTACATCTATTTTCTGCCCTTTCGGATTCTCAAAATTACAAATCAGTTCGTTTGCCTGATAATGCACTTTGGAGGTTTTAATACGATCCTGATGATAGACAGTATCAATCGGAGTAACAGCGTGTCCTGTCAGTTTCATCCCTTTTGCAAAATCACCGATATTCGTATTCATACCCAAAGGAGATTTCTCCAACATTGTCTTTCCATTGTAGGTAATCGAATAACTTGGCTTTTCGGCTGGAGAAGCAGATACAACCAATTGCAGTTTTTCATCCGGCCCTTTCACTACCACTTCCTGTGCTATCAGAGAAGTCAGACAGCAACTAGCCAGCAGGGTACTTATTATCTTCTTCATATTATCTATGTCGTTATTATCTTCACTTTTTTCTGTTATTTCTCATTTGCCTTCTTTATGCGGATCACCGTAAAAGAATAGGCAGGTAATTGATAGTCAAACTTTTCTGCTACTTCCATCGTGTCTTCAACAGGTAGCGGGGTATCGACCGGTTTGCCGGTCAGTACGGTTCTTTTTGCAGAAGACTGTATAGCACCGATTCCGGAAAGGTCGACATTCATATTCACTTCTACGGGAAGTAAATTGACCAGTTTCACAATCACATCACCACTTGCCGAGTCACGGACAATAGAAGAAGCAATGCGTTTCCGCACTTGATCGTCTCTATTATCAAGAGTGATCTGCGACGGAAAATATTCGTTCCCGGCATTCTGTCCGTAGAGTTTCTGAACATAGTAGCCGGTGGTAGGTTTCACTTCCCGGTTATTGAAGTAAATCAAATCCGGATTCCACTGGGTATGTCCTTCTTTAGCGAGAAGAGGGGCATAGGAAGTCATGTGGACAACATCGCCATTACGTTCCAAGGCTGCAAGATAAAGAGCTTCTGTCAGTGCTGTTTCGATATTCGCCTTTCGTCCCGGTATGTGAGTTGCATATTCGCCCAAGTATACTTTTGTCTTTTTCGAACGATCGTATTTGTCGTAGAAATCCTGGTTGTTCAGGAACCATCCCGGAGTCTGGTAATAATGTTCGTCGACCATCGGAATACCCAGTTTGTCCGCCAACTTCCATCCTTCCACGTAGTCTGTACCCTCATTGAATGGTCCCACTGTACCGACAACAATCATTTCTGGATATTTTTCTTTGATGGCATTGAAGATCATCGTGAAGCGTTCTTCGAAGATATCAGTGATAAGATCTTCATTTCCGATACCGATGTATTTCAAATTGAATGGTTTCGGATGCCCGGCTTCGGCACGTACCTTTCCCCACTTTGTCTTCTTTGCGTCACCGTTTGCCCATTCTATCAGATCAAGAATATCCTGAATATAGGCTCCCATTTCGCTCATTGGAATACCGCCTTGCTGCCCTCCTCTCAAGTCGCCGTGACAGGCAGAGTTCTGGCAAGGAACACCAGCCGCCAGCACTGGAAGCGGTTCCGCACCAATATCTTCGCAAAACTGGAAATATTCAAAATAACCCAATCCCATGCTTTGATGGTATCCCCAAAGGTTACGCTGCGCTTTTCTTGCTTCCAACGGGCCTACTGTATTTTTCCATTGATAAATGTTCTTCAAACCATCACCGTGAGCCACACAACCACCGGGGAAACGGATGAAACGGGGATGAATATCAGCCAACACTTGAGCCAGATCTTTGCGAAGCCCGTTCTTACGTCCTTTAAATGTACTTTGCGGGAATAAGGAAATCATGTCCAGATTCAATTCACCAACAGATTGAGGGATGATTTCGAGATGAGTGTCCGCAGTAGCTTTAGCAGCTATCACTGCTTTATATGTTTTCCATTGACGGGAAGATACTGTTAGAGAAGTTTCTCCACACACATTTCCTTTTCCATCTACCAGACGAACCTGCAATTTATTTGATTTACCCTGCGGAACCCGGGCGAAGATGGAAAAATCATATTTCTCTCCGGTGTTCAGTGCGATTCCATCAAAACCTGTATTTTCTAATGCAGCTCCGGGTTGTTCCACATTCAGCACGGCATAATGTGGGTTATTGATATGAATAGGGTCGGTAGTATCAATAGTGAAAGTCGTTTTCTCTCCTTTCAGTGCCCAGGAATGAGTGCTGTTCCAGTTCTTATCTCCTTCCCTGTCCGAAGGGTCGTACTCGAAGTCGCGGTTTTGGATAAGTTCTGCGTAGAGTCCTCCGTCTGCCGAATAATTGATGTCTTCAAAAAAAGCGCCCAGCAATACATCACTAATGGCCTTTGCACCTTCCGGTTGTACAGTGACCGTTGCTTTTACAGGCTTCAAACCGGCAAAACGTTCTCCATCCTGTACCGGACGTTCTCCATGTAATGAGTTCCGATATTGATTCCAGCCATAATTTTTATCCAATCCATCCACCAAGGTCCAAACTACCCGGTTGATATTTCCTTTCTGCTCTTCTCCGGCAACAATAGCTTTCACTCTCACTCCGTCAAAATCCGGCGTAGTACGGGGATATTTCTGACTAGTCCAGTTGATTAAATCCTTGGAAGTAGCCTGGCCGTATCCATCACGGTCATTCAGTTTCCAGGTACAAATCCATTCGCCATCGGGCGATTGTTTCAAATAAGGATCAAGCATTTTCTTCTGTGATCCCCAGCGGCTATAATCGCACCGGAGATATCCGTAGTTCCGGCCAATTTCAAACCAGTTTTCTTTATCTGTACTCCAGGCGAAACGGAGTCCGCTGCGTCCGTCGTCTCCGGAAGTTGCAAAAGAAAACAGATAAACCGAATCGGGTGTACTCGTCATTTCCTTGATTGCAGCTAAAGTGACCTGCTGAAACGACAAAAACAAGACAACTAGAAAGAGGAATAATTTTCTCATGGTATATATTGCATTAAGATTATCAATCGCAAAGTTTTAGAAACTTTCCGGTTTACCATATGCCTTGAAAAGGCGTCGCAATTCTTTTTGAGTAATCGGAATAACAGTACCGTGACGTGGATGAAAATCCATGCTGACGGCATGGTCAATCACTTTAAAGTGTTCCAGATCGGAACTTTCGGTAAACTGGTATTTGCCTTTCATATACACATCGTACATCAAGATATATTTATCCGAACCAATCAATGGAAAAATGCCTGCACCTTCTACCGCATCCTTCGTCTGCTGCTTATAATCATCCGATTCCGCCCACTGTCCGGAGGTCAGAGAGGAAGTAGTCGCTTTTTTAATTCCATTTCCATTCCCTTCCGTTTTGTAGAACAAATGATAGAGTCCATCTTTATAAATAATGTCGCCATCAATACATGATTTTCTGTTTTTCGGAAGAAACAGTGGCTTCGGTTCTCCTTCTATATCTGTAAAATCTTTGTTGGCATAAGCATAATAAATGATATCGGGACCATTGCCATGTTGCATAGACCAGTAAACCATGTACTTCCCAGCTTCCTTATCATAAATAGTTTGTGGTGCCCACACACGTTTCAGATCCTCCTGATCTGGATATTTCTTTTGGATATTCACGACATTGGAAGTCCAGTGTACAAGGTCTTTTGATTTCAAAAGTACCATGGCACGGTTAGAACTCCATCCATTTCCGGATACCATATCCGTAACCACCATATAAAACGTCTTCCCATCTTCACAACGCAGAATATGAGGATCACGCACTCCACCTGTCGAACTAATCACACGGGAATCAAGTACCGGCTGATTTCCATTCAAGGCTTTATAATTATATCCATCAAGACTAACAGCCATCCGGACGGCTTCCTCACTCATACGATTGCCGGTAAAGTAAACAAACAGGTAAGCAGATTGCTGGCAATACCCAGTCAGCACTCCTATAAACAGGAATGCGAAAAGAATTATATTTTTCTTCATATTCATCGTCATTTCAATGCTTTTTCATCCATTGTTTTATTCTTGTTCATTCACTGTTTAGTAATTGAAATCAGCAGGTTTCACATATACGCGATATTCCTTAATCATACCCGGATACCCTTTTTCGGCGCGGGGCAGATAGCGGAAACCGGTCACATTTTCCACTTTGCTCAAGTCAATTACCAATTGATGAGGATAAGGAACATTGTCCACTGTCATCCAAAAAGTGGATTCCTGCAAGTCGAATATCTTGTCGGCTGTACGGTTGCCACTACGTGTTTCTTCACTATCGGCATAACGAATCTTCCAATGTTCGCGGGATACCGGTTTACCATCAGCTCCCAAGACATCAAACTCCGCTATCGCTGCGATGTTATCATTTGCTTGCGGAGAAAGTGCTTCCAGACAGAAATAACGTCCTTTCACCGGAGTGATAAATCGTACCTCCTGCCAGCCGTTGCCCGGAGTGAAAGCTCCTTCGTGAGCCACATTCTCACCCGTCAGTTTCAGTTTCTCTCCATCCTTGCGGTGTGTTTCGGGAGCTTTTTCACGAAGCACATCGAGAATTGGTTTCTTCAAACCTTTGATGGAAGCCCGGGTAGGACCTTTCAAATCCAGAACAAGAATTTCATTCTCTCCTTCTTTCAGCCAGCACCCCGGCATAAAGAGAGTCTGCTGCGGACCGATCTCCCAAAAACGCCCCATTGCATGACCGTTCACCCAGACCATGCCTTTCCCCCATGTGCTCATATCCAGAAAAGTATCTCCTACTTTATCCAGTGTGAAGGTAGTCTTGTAATAGGCAGGCATAGTCGGTAACATCTTTTTATCGCTATATTTCTTATCTTTTATAAAGGAATAATCTACCGGGAAGTTATACACCGTCCAGTTTTTCAATTCCTTAGCCCGGTTACCCGAAATAAGTTCCACCTTTTCGGTGATTCCTTTGCGGTCGTGGATAGATTTGTCAAAGTTAACACGTCCCATTGCTTCCACAAGAATATCCAGTTGTGTGCCTTTTTTCAGTGCGGGCAGGGTCGTTGTAAATTCTCCTTTACGACGGTCTAAACGTGCCAGCAGTTTACCGTCGGCATATATCTGCGCCCAGTCGTGCACTTCCGTAATTTTCAAAGTGGTGCCTGCAAGAATAGTTTCGGACAATGTGGTGCGATACAGAATCGTTCCCCATCCCTGGTTGAATGATTCCATCGGTTGAATATCCACCGTTTGTTTTGCCTCCGGCAGATTCGAGAAAAGCGGAGCCACTTTATGGAAGTGAAACTCGGGGATTTCAATAACAGGCAAAGCTGCGGGTACTGCGGGCAGTGTTTCACCTGCCGGAAGATAGTTTTTCAACAAGTCACGAAGCAAGAAAAACTTGTCGGTCGTCCATCCGGGTTCGCTAATCGGAGCATCATAATCGTATGAGCTGCACATGGCGGAATAAGCCGGGTTGTTCGCACCTCCCCAATGTCCGAAAGTCGTTCCTCCGTGAGTCATATACAGACTGAAAGAGATGTTCCGGTCGAGCATATCCTTGATGCCCTGTACCATATCTTTTGCAGGACGTGTCTCATGTTTGCGTCCCCAGTGGTCGAACCATCCGCTCCAGAACTCGCTACACATCAACGGAGTTTCGGGGCGAAGTTCTTTGAGTTTTTTAAATTGCTGGTCGATATTGGCACCCGTTCCGAAATTCACTGTCCAAATCAGGTCATCGAGCGCATTATTGGTGAAGTTACTGCTCCAGTCACATTGAAACAGAGGTACATCGGTAAAACCGGATTCACGAACCAGGTCGCGCACGGCAGAAACATAAGGTTTGTCGATTCCATAAGAACCGTATTCGTTCTCTACCTGCACCATGATGATATTTCCCCCCTTATTCACTTGCAGCGGAGCCAGTTGCTTGCCTACTTCTTTCATAAAGACGCCTACCCGTTCCATATAATAGGGATCGAGCGTACGCAAGGCTATATCTTTTTTCTTCAACAGCCACCAGGGAAGTCCCCCCATCTCCCACTCCGCACATACATACGGACCGGGACGGACAATGACATACATACCGTGTTTCTGTGCCGCACGGCAGAAAGCTGCAATATCATTCTGACCGGAAAAATCGAACTTACCTTCTTCCTGCTCATGGATATTCCAGAAAATATAAATACAAATAGTATTCATGCCTAATGCCTTGCACATCTCAATGCGATGTTCCCAATAAGCTTGCGGGATGCGGGTGTAGTGCAACTCGGCAGCCTTCACCACAAACGGTTTTCCATCCAGCAAGAATGTGTTCTTGCCTGCCTCAAACTTCCGTGCGGTAGTTTGCGCCTGTGCAGTACTAAAGAAAATAACTGTAAAAAGTACCAGTAAAGCAATCAATCTGTTTTTCATGGTTTATTCAAAAATAGAATTTTAATAGTATACGGCAAAGGTAGGCGATTCACCTAAAAAGGAGGGCATAATTATCATTCAAAAAGGGTTGGAAATAAAGCAAAATAGCGCCAAATAGCAGATAAAACAACAATGGTCAAACAATGATGGTCATAAAATGACCATCATTGTTTGACCATTGCCTTACCAATATAAAATCAGTTTTCTTTTGTCAATAGACTTTCCAGTTCTTCCGCATTCAGGCGGAGGTAGAATTGTCCGCGATAGGCTACGGAGATACCACCTGTTTCTTCTGAAACAATAATGGCATGCGCATCCGATTGCTGTGAAATTCCCATCGCTGCGCGATGCCGCAAGCCAAGCTCCTTCGGTATATTCAAATCATGGGACACAGGAAGAATACATCCCGCTGCCTTGATACGTTTTTTGCTGATGACCATCGCTCCGTCGTGCAACGGACTATTCTTAAAAAAGATATTCTCGATTAAACGCTGATTGATTGCCGCATCAATCAATTCGCCCGTACGAACGACTTCATCTAAAGGAGTGTTATGCTCAATGACAATCAATGCGCCGACTTTTTGTTTGCCCATGCTTAAACAGGCCATTACCACGGGCATGATATCATCGTGCTTCAACGACTCTTTTTTCGATCCGCTAAAGAGACGTGCCAATGCACTGACATGACGGTGAGATCCCAAAGTCAAAAGGAAACGGCGTATCTCATCTTGAAAAAGAACAATCAACGCTATCACACCCACATTCATCAATGTGTCGAAAATAGAACCCAACAGCTTCATCTCCAACACTTGAGTCACCACCAGCCAGATCAGGATAAAAACCAGGATACCGGTGAATACCTTAATAGAACCGGAAGCTTTCATCAGTTTGTAGGTATAGTACAAAACAAAAGCCACCAGCAGAATATCGATAAAATCTTTTATGCCAAACTCAAAAAACATGCACCCTCCTCTTATTTGTCATATCCACTCTCTATTTTTAATTTCTCTGTGATCCGGACAGCTTCCACCGCCTCACGCACATCATGTACACGCAGGATGTGCGCTCCTTTCATTAACGCAACAGTGTCCAATACGGTTGTCCCGTTCAATGAATCTTGCGGGGTTCCCCCCAATAATCTATAAATCATTGATTTCCGCGAAACTCCCACTAAAACGGGAAGCTCGAATATATGGAACTCTTCCAGATGTGCCATCAGTTCATAATTATGCTCCAACGTTTTTCCGAATCCGAATCCCGGATCGAGAATGATATCTTTCACTCCCAAGTCGCGAAGTTGCTGCACTTTACGAGCGAAATACAGGAAAATGTCTTTAATCAGGTTATCATAAGACGGCTCTTTCTGCATACTTTGGGGAGTTCCCTGCATATGCATCATAATATAGGGCACTCCCAAGTCGGCAACTGTCTGAAACATCCGGTGGTCCATTTCACCGGCAGCTATGTCATTAATAATAGCAACTCCATAATCTTTCACACATTCTTCCGCTACATCAGCCCGGAAAGTATCAACAGAAATGATGGCTTCCGGATGATTACGGTTCAGAATTTCCAGACCGGTACGCAGTCTGCCCATCTCTTCTTCAGCAGAAATATGTTCGGCATTCGGCCGTGAAGAATAAGCTCCTATATCAATAATCGAAGCACCTTCATCAAGTATCTGCCGCGCCCGGGCAGCAATGTCTTCTTCAGTCTGCATCCGGCTGCCGGAATAAAAAGAATCGGGAGTAACATTCAAAATTCCCATCACCTGCGGAGTAGCAAGATCGAGCAACCGCCCTTTTACATTTATATAAGTAGGAGATATAGGTTTCATCATTGACAACATTCCTTTTAGATCGCCTACAAATGTAGATAAAAAAAGCAAGTATTCGTACTAAAAAGAAGAAATAAACGTATATTTGCAAACTATAGAAGAAACCGAAAAATTCATACCATGAGCCGATTAACCCTATTTCACGTAGGATTTCTTTTCCTCATTTTGCCCTTTGCCACTACTGCTAAAGCTCAAAAAGAGGCTGAAACTTTCAATGTTGACTCTACTCTCTATGAATATTATCAACGTTGTCAAGAATACTTATTAGATCCTATTGTGCTTAACATGTCCGACACATTGTTCAGAATGGCCGGTGAACGGCATGATGAACGAATGCAGGCAGTAGCCATAGCCACCCAACTGGATTACTATTATTTCCAGGGGACCCATGAAGATAGCGTAATCTACTATACCAACAAAGTAAAAGAATTCGCCAAAGCCACCCATCAGCCTAAATATTATTATTTTGCATGGGCGAACAGATTAATCACTTACTATCTAAAAACAAGCAGAACAAACATAGCACTTTATGAAGTGCAAAAGATGTTAAAAGAAGCACAGGAAGAGGATGACAAAACCGGTCTGTCCCGTTGCTACAATATCATGTCACAAATCTACACCATCAAAAGATTCGATTCGATGGCGGGTGAATGGCGGTTGAAAGAAATCGAACTGACTGAAAAATACAATATCGAAAACTATAACATTTCCCAGACCTATGCCCAGATAGCCAACTATTACATCAGCCGGGAAAAACAAAAAGAAGCATTGGAAGCTATGGAAAAGGCCGTTGCAACAGCCAATTCTTCTACACAGCAAATATCTGCCAAGTTGGAGTACGTAAACTACTACAGTAAGTTTGGTGACTTTCAGGCAGCCGAAAAAATATTGAAGGAATGCCAGGCCGCATTCGAACAGGATAAAAGACTGGAATCGATCAAAAAAAGGCTATATAATATAGAATGTTTATACTACCAGCAGACCAGGCAATATCAAAAAGCACTGGAAGCTGCAGAAAGGCAAGAAAAGGAAGAGCGCCGTTTAAGTGAAAGTATACTTAGCAGCAACCACTATCGCACACAGGGAGAAATCTACCAAAAGATGGGGAATATGAACATGGCAGTCAAATTTCTGCAAATGTATATCAACGCAGATGACTCTTTAAAAATAGCCAATGAGCAAGTAGCCAGCAGCGAATTCGCCACCTTGCTAAACGTTGAGAAGCTCAATGCCGAAAAGAAAGAATTAACGCTCCAGACACAGGAAAAAGAGTTGCATAATAAAACAACATTGATTATCTCATTGATTATTTTATTAGGCGTTCTTTTCTTATTCCTTTATAGAGAAAACTTCCTGAAACGCAAACTGAAAGTTTCGGAAGCGGAACTTAAAACAAGAAATGAAGAACTTACTGTATCGAGGGAAGAATTACGTAAAGCGAAGGATATAGCGGAAGCAAACAGCCGGATGAAAACCACATTCATCCAAAGCATGACTCATGAAATCCGTACACCTCTCAACTCCATTGTAGGCTTCTCGCAGGTGTTAAGCGATCACTATAGCAACAATCCGGAAACACAGGAATTTGTCAATATTATCAAGAGCAACAGTAACGACTTGCTCCGACTGGTCACTGATGTACTCGCTCTGTCCGAACTGGATCAATACGAACAACTGCCCACAGATGATGAAACAGACATGAATACGATCTGTCAACTTGCCTCTGAAGTGGCCAAAGACAACAGGCAGAAAGAAGTGGAAGTGCTGTTCGAGCCTGCAAGAGAAAACCTGCTCATACGCAGTAATTCGGAACGTATATCACAAGCGTTGAACAACTTGGCGCATAACGCCGCTAAATTCACGACTCACGGCAGTATTCGCATAGCTTATTCCATACTGGAAGCTGAAAAGAAAATTGAAATCAGTGTCACCGATACAGGAACAGGCATCCCGACAAATCAACAGGAGGCAGTATTTCAACGTTTCTACAAAATGGATTCTTTCACACAGGGAACCGGTCTCGGACTTCCGATATGCCGGAGTATCGCCGAGAAGTTAGGAGGCAGCCTCCGGATCGATTCTTCCTATACGGACGGATGCCGGATGATACTGACTCTTCCTTTGGTATATGCCTAAGTAAAAATCTGTCCGAACTCCCGTCAAATCCGAAAGAATAGCCTATCTTTGCAACGTTTTAAATAAAAGATCAGGTTATGAAACTTTCTGCTCTTTACCAGATTTTTCTGGATTGCCAATCAGTTACTACTGATAGCCGGAACTGCCCGGACGGTTCTTTATTTATCGCCTTGAAAGGTGAGTCGTTCAACGGTAATGCATTTGCTAAGTTAGCGCTGGACTCCGGATGCGCATTTGCCGTTATCGATGAGGCCGAATATGCCATAGAAGGCGATCAACGATATATACTTGTAGACAACTGTCTGCAAACAATGCAGCAGCTTGCCAACTATCATCGCCGCCAACTCGGGACGCGAGTGATCGGCATTACCGGAACTAACGGAAAGACGACCACCAAAGAGTTAATCTCCAGCGTTCTCTGCCAAGCTCATAATGTGCTTTATACCTTAGGTAATCTCAACAATCACATCGGTGTACCGACCACTCTGCTACGATTGAAGCCGGAACATGACCTTGCTGTCATCGAGATGGGTGCCAATCATCCGGGAGAAATCAAGTTTCTTTGCGAAATAGCCGAACCGGATTATGGCATTATCACCAACGTAGGCAAGGCTCACCTGGAAGGATTCGGTTCTTTCGAAGGAGTGATTAAGACTAAAGGAGAATTGTACGATTTCCTCCGTAAGAAAGACGCCATTACCTTTATCCATCACGATAACACCTATTTGATGAATATCTCACAGGGATTGAACCTGATTCCTTATGGAACAGAAGAGGATCTCTATGTTAACGGGCGAATCACCGGCAATTCACCTTATCTCGCTTTCGAATGGAAAGCCGGTAAGGACGGTGAACGCCATCAGGTTCGCACACAGTTGATCGGAGAATATAATTTCCCGAATGCCCTGGCTGCCATCACCATCGGCCGTTTCTTCGGAGTGGAAGCAAAGAAGATCAACGAAGCTTTGGAAGGGTATACACCACAAAACAATCGCTCTCAACTTAAAAAGACAAAAGATAACACGCTGATCATCGACGCATATAATGCAAACCCGACCAGTATGATGGCTGCCTTGCAAAACTTCCGGAACATGACAGTCCCTCACAAGATGATCATATTAGGAGATATGCGCGAACTGGGTGCTGAAAGCCCGGCCGAACATCAGAAAATCGTTGATTACATCAAAGAAAGTGGTTTTGAGAAAGTATGGCTCGTAGGAGAACTGTTTGCCGCAAGCGAACATTCTTTTAAAACTTACGCCAATGCGCAGGAAGTTATAAAGAATCTGCAAGCAGACAAACCTAAAGGATATACCATTCTAATTAAAGGTTCCAATGGAATCAAACTTAGTTCAACGGTAGAATACTTATAATTATACTATTTTTTCAGGCACGGATTACGCGGATTACACGGATTTTAGAATTAGCATTTATAAAGCGACCGTGTAATCCGCGTAATCCGTGCCTGAAAATCCTTCTAGCCAGCAAATTTCAATCAGCCTTCATCATCCTCGGTCGTACGACATAATAGGCCACTAAACTAGCCAGAATCGCTCCCGTAGTATTAGCTGCAAAATCCAACCAGTCTCCTCCCCGGTAAGTAGTGCAATACTCCTGCAGTAATTCCACACAACCACTAAAAAGTACAGGACAGAAGAATGCACCTACCCACGCATGCCACATCGGAGCATTGTCCCTGCGATGCGCACGCAGAAACTCCAACCACAACATGCCCGACATACCCAAATACATACAGACATGAACCAGTTTGTCGAGGTTGGGAATTTCATTTAAATCCGTCTTAGGCGGTTTAAAGAACGACAGATAAATCACTGTCAGAATAATAAAAAGCGAGATCGGATATTTCTTAATATAAGATAGCATATCTAAATAATATTACAATTATCGTGCAAATATAAGTATCATTTTCTATATTTGCATTTTATACGTGCATTTTATAACGATTTGTAAGATAAAACAAGATTTATGGCAAAAAATGATAGAGCGAACTTCGGCAGTAAATTAGGGGTCATACTCGCTTCTGCCGGCTCTGCAGTCGGACTGGGTAATATATGGAGGTTTCCCTATGAAACGGGAAATCATGGAGGTGCGGCATTTATATTGATCTATTTAGGCTGCATCTTTCTTCTGGGACTACCTATTATGATTGCCGAGTTTCTGATAGGACGCCGTTCGAGAGCCAACACAGCAAGAGCGTATCAGAAATTAGCCCCTGGAACACATTGGCGTTGGGTAGGACGCATGGGAGTATTGGCCGGTTTCCTGATACTTAGTTATTATGCCGTAGTAGCAGGCTGGACGCTTGAATATATTCTTGAAGCTGCGACCAACGGCTTTGCCGGAAAAAACTCCGGAGAATTCATCTCTTCTTTCCAGCAATTCTCCAGTAGTCCGTGGAGACCGGTTGTATGGTTGGTAGCCTTCTTGTTAATCACTCATTTCATCATCGTGAAAGGAGTGGAAAAAGGAATCGAAAAGTCCTCCAAAATCATGATGCCTACCTTATTTATCATTATCCTCATACTGGTAGTTTGCTCGGTTACTTTGCCGGGAGCCGGTGCAGGCATTGAATTCCTGCTCAAGCCTGACTTTAGCAAAGTGGACGGGAATGTGTTCTTGAGTGCCATGGGACAGGCTTTCTTCTCTTTGAGCTTGGGAATGGGATGTCTTTGTACATACGCCTCCTATTTCAGTAAAGAAACCAACCTGACTAAAACAGCTTTCAGCGTAGGAATCATTGACACTTTTGTAGCGATACTAGCCGGTTTTATCATCTTCCCGGCTGCTTTTTCAGTAGGCATACAACCTGATTCAGGTCCGAGCCTGATCTTTATCACACTGCCTAATGTATTCCAACAGGCATTCAGCGGAGTCCCCATACTGGCATATATATTCTCTGTCATGTTCTACGCGTTATTGGCAATGGCTGCTTTAACCTCCACCATTTCCTTGCACGAAGTAGTAACCGCTTATTTACATGAGGAGTTCAAGCTTTCCCGTGGAAAAGCAGCAAGGTTAGTCACCGGCGGTTGTATCTTCCTCGGAATATTCTGTTCATTATCACTGGGAGTCATGAAAGGATTTACTATTTTCGGACTGGGTCTGTTCGATCTCTTCGACTTCTTAACAGCTAAAATCATGTTACCACTTGGCGGATTGTGTATTTCGCTCTTCACCGGGTGGTATCTGGACAAGAAGATTGTATGGTCAGAGATTACCAACGACGGTTCATTAAAGATACCGGTATACAAACTCATTATCTTTATATTAAAATATATCGCACCAATCGCCATCTCACTGATATTTATCAATGAACTGGGATTGATCAAGCTATAATGTGGAAAGACTTCCTTTATTATACTAAAACTGAACGACAAGGCATTATCGTCCTTGTCGTTCTTATTTTAGGAGTATATGCCGCTCCTAAACTCTTCTCCTTTTTCAAGCACGCTGAAGATACCGACTGCAAAGAGAATGAGAAGTTCGATAAAGAATACAACGACTTTATTTCTGTCCTCCGGGAAACCAAACCTCACCAAAAGTCCGGTCCTTCTTTTCAATCATCCCCTCAAAGGGAAATCAAGCTTGCGATATTCGACCCGAACACCGCAGACTCCACCACTCTCCTGTCACTCGGACTACCTTCCCGGATGGTAAAGAATATCCTGCATTATCGTAATAAACAAGGCAAATTCCGCCATCCGGAGGATTTCCGGAAGATTTATGGTCTAACCGAAGAACAATACCGGACTCTTTATCCCTATATCCAAATTACAAAAGATTTCAGTTCAAAGGATACGGTACGATTATTAACCGCACAAAGTGTACAACGGGACACACTCATGAAATATCTCCCCGGAACCATCATCAGCCTCAACTCCGCAGATACCACCGAACTGAAAAAGATTCCGGGAATCGGAAGCAGCATTGCCCGGATGATGGTGAATTACCGCGAACGGCTGGGAGGCTTTTTCCGAATAGAGCAGTTACAGGAGATTCATCTAAAGGCAGAGAAACTCCGTCCGTGGTTTTCCATTGACATCCAGCAGACACGCCGTATCAATTTAAATAAAGCCGGTATGGAACGAATGCTGCATCATCCATACATAAACTACTACCAAGCAAAGGTTATCATAGAATATCGGAAAAAGAAAGGACCCTTAAAAAGTCTGAAGCAATTATCTCTTTACGAGGAGTTCACTCCTATTGATCTTGAACGGCTAGAGCCCTACATTTGTTATAATTAATAAAAAAAAGATGCATTCCTATCACACCAGACAAGAATGCATCACACACAAACAAAACAAACACTCTACTATCATCTTCACAGACTTCCGTAGAGAAGCGACTATAAATATATAACTAAAAGATAGAACACTTGCAAGGCTCTACCTTTTTGGTATACATTTTTAGAAATTAGGTTCTCTAATTAATCTTTTTTAATCATACCATCCACCATATGAACGGTCCGGTCCGTAATTTTGGCAAGCCCCTCGTCATGCGTCACAATGACAAAAGTCTGCCCCAGACGGTCCCTCAAATCGAAGAACAGTTGATGTAAATCTTCTTTATTATGTGTATCCAGACTACCGGATGGTTCGTCTGCCAGAATAACTGCCGGATCGTTGATTAAAGCCCTCGCTACCGCTACCCGCTGCTTCTCCCCTCCCGACAATTCGTTCGGTTTATGAGAAGCCCGGTCAACCAGTCCCATAAAATCCAGAATCTTCACAGCGCGTTCGTGCGCCTCTTTGGAAGACACCCCGGCAATTAGGGCGGGAATCATCACATTTTCCAATGCCGTGAACTCCGGCAGTAGTTGGTGAAACTGGAAAACAAAACCAATATTCTTATTACGAAAAGCGGATAGTTCTTTTTCTTTCATCCGGCTCACCACTGTTCCGTCAATCTGTACCACACCTGCGTCCGGTTCATCTAAAGTACCCATTATCTGCAATAACGTAGTTTTACCCGCACCGCTCGGGCCTACAATACTAACAATTTCTCCTTTGTTGATTTCCAGATCAATGCCTTTCAGCACCTGTAATGAGCCGAAACTCTTCGTAATCCCTTCTAGTTTTATCATCATAGCCTTATAATCGTTTAATGACATATTCAGCCAGATAGCACCCGAACACGGCCGGCATATAACTGACTGTTCCACATGTCGATTTCTTATTCTGCTCATCCTCCGTCAGCAATACGGCCTTCGGATCGGCTTGTTCCGTACTGAACACCACCGGAAGTTTCCGTTTCATTCCCATCTTCTGCAAACGCTTCCGTACCGCCTTGCTCAAACCGCAATGATACGTCTCCCAAAGATCGGCAAAACGAACCTGGGTGATGTCACTCTTCGCCCCTGCTCCCATACTGGAGACAATCTTTATACGACGTTTCATCGCTTCATAAATCAGAAAGCATTTCGGACTGATCGTATCAATAGCATCTACTATAAAATCATATTTATCGGCATCCAGCAGTTCCGGTATATTTTCATCCTTCAGGTAAACAGGCAGGACAGTCAGCTCAATCGCCGGATTTATATCTTTATAACGGGCTGCCAACACCTCCGCTTTCGTCCTCCCCAACGTGGAATGCATGGCCGGCAACTGACGGTTCAGATTGGTAGGCTGCACCGTATCGGCATCTACAATCGTCATCCGCCCGACACCTGCACGGCAGATCATCTCGGCGGCATAAGCACCTACTCCACCCAGTCCCACGACCAATACGTGTGCATTCCGGATGCGCTCCATCTTTTCCTCCCCTAACAGGAGTTCCGTTCTCTGTTGCCAGTCGTATCTTTCCATTAGTTTTTCTTTAGCCATTTATAGAACCATTTGCCGACCTTCTCATAATGTTGAGACTCATTATGTCCACGAGGATCGGAGAATGACACAATTTCCTGCGGTTCGCCAAACTGGTCGGGATACAGGATTATCAAACTATTATTAGAGAAATATTTTCCTAATTGTGCCGGCAGGCGCTCAAAAGAGGGATCATAAGAGATAGATCCGCGACGGGCAGAGATAACTACCAATAAATGGTCATAATTCACCTGCCCTGTCAACAGCAAGAGATCCTCCCACTCCTCCAATATGGAGAATTCTGTCGGGGTACCTGCATGTCTCTTTTTCACAAGTTGCTGAATACGCATCAACGTACGCTCATTGGCAAAGAAATGCACCCGACAGCCCAAGATACTTCCCATACGGCAGAAGTGTTCCACCCATTTAGAGAACCCCGATTCATATTCAGCCTTCGGCGGAACGGCAATATTGATTCGACGCAGGGTATTAACAGGCATCAGAAATTTGGCAATCATCACTTCACGATGCGTACCTTTCAGCAGACTTTCAGCCAGATGTCCGAAGAAAGAGTCGACAATATTTGCCTTCCGGTGCAAACCGATCACAATATCCGTAGCCTCATACTCTTTGATCGTATGGATAATCCCCGAAGCAATATTCAAATCATAACGACTCACCATCGTAACAGGCACATCAGCGGCAGCGGCAATCATGGCAGCCTTCTCCAGATTACGTTTGCCTTGCTGCTCTTTTTTCTCCGAGCTATTATTATCATTGATAACATTCAATGCAACCAATGCATTCTTCTGCTTGGCATCCTTTATCACTAAAGCCAGATTGACCAGATCTTCAATCGTCTCCGGATTAGCGACCGGAATCAAGATTTGTTCCTTATTTATCTGTTTAGCTTCTTCTTCCGCTTGCACATTTTCATCCAAAGCAAAACGACGGGCCGAACGTTCGGTCACCAAAGAACTGATGACACAAGTGAAAAGTATCATCACTACCGTACCGTTCAAGACATCATCATTCAGCAACCGCTCTCCATTCTCCATTATGATTTCATGACCGATCAACACTGCCGCCAGCGTAGCTGCGGCCTGCGCATTGCTTAAACCGAATATCATGCTCCGTTCATTCGACTGCATCCGATAGATCTTTTGTGTGATCCAGGCAGCCAGCCATTTACTAAAGGTTGCCACCACTGTCATCACAACAGCTACCTTCAATGCTTCACCTCCGGTAAACAGGCTTCTTACATCAATAATCATTCCGACACCAATCAGGAAATAGGGAATAAACAACGCATTTCCCACAAATTCCAACCGGTTCATCAAAGGAGATACATGAGGAATCAGGCGATTCAATACCAAACCGGCCAGAAAAGCTCCTAAAATTCCCTCCATCCCTACAAATTCCATCAATCCTCCTCCGAGGAAAACCATCGCCAGCACAAACACAAACTGCATCACGCTGTCATCGTACTTCCGGAAGAACCAGCGTCCGATACGGGGGAAAAAGAATACAATCAGGAATCCGAGGAAAGCCACTTTTGCCACAAGAAATACCCAGAACCAGCCATCGACAGTCCCCTTAAACATGCCTCCTATGACGGCAAGAATAATCAAAGCAAGGGTGACGGTGACAGCAGTACCACCAATGGTTATATTGACACTGCGCAAACGCGACAGTCCATAACGACTAATAATGGGATAGGCAATTAAGGTGTGGGAAGCATACATACTTGCCAACAGCACTGCCGTGAGAAAACCGTACCCCAGCATACTCATACTACTCCATATTCCCAACGCCATAGGAATCAGAAAGGTAAGCCAGCCGAACACGAAACTTTTTGTCCGGTTCTTCTTGAAATCCTCCATATCCATCTCAAGACCGGCAAGGAACATGATATAATAGAGTCCTACTTTGCCGAACAGTTCGAAACTACTGTCACGGTCGAGCACATGAAAGCCATGTTCGCCAATCAGCACACCTGCCAGAATCATGCCTATAATATGAGGTATATGGAGACGCCCCAAAATCATCGGAGCAAAAAGAATGATTATCAGTACCAAAAAGAATACCCAGGTCGGATCAGAAATAGGCAGCGTTAAATTGAGATCAAACAGGTTCATAGACTGTGGTTTTAGGAATTCTCTGCAAAGGAACAAAAAAGTTTGCAGAATCACAATGAATGTTCTGACGGATTATTCAGTAGTCAAGTAGGTAACTACTTACTACTTGACTACTTACTACTTCTTTCCCACCGCTTACCTAACAGGATATATTTCGTTAGGCACTTTTATTTCGTTCCACTATAGTGTCTCTTGCGGATAACTATAGTGGAACGAAGTAATATTAGGCAATAAAGAGAATCTTATCAGGCTACGGAATCAATCCGATTCGCATCGCGACAGGAAATGGCTCCCTTTTGGTACGTTTATCCCGTCCAACAACCATACCTGACGATACGTAAGGTTAAAGAAATCCTCCGAAAGGCTGAAATATTTCTCTCAAAAGCGATGTTTATATGCTAAATTGTTATAATTTTGCAGCCAAATCTTTCCGATTCGACAGGATGAAGGAGAGAAATTCAATATTCACAATTTAACAAAAGAAAAAGATGAAAGTAGCTATTGTTGGCGTAAGCGGAGCCGTAGGACAAGAGTTCCTGCGCGTGCTCGATGAGAGAAACTTCCCGATGGACGAGTTAGTTTTGTTCGGTTCTAAACGTAGTGCCGGAACAACATATACTTTCCGCGGTAAACAGATCGAGGTGAAACTCTTACAACACAACGATGACTTTAAAGGGGTAGACATTGCTTTCACTTCTGCCGGTGCAGGAACATCTAAGGAGTTCGAGAAAACAATCACCAAGTATGGTGCTGTGATGATCGACAACTCCAGCGCTTTCCGTATGGATGCCGATGTGCCTTTGGTAGTGCCTGAAGTAAATGCAGAGGATGCATTGGAACGTCCGCGCGGCGTTATTGCCAACCCGAATTGTACGACTATCCAGATGGTAGTTGCACTGAAAGCCATCGAAAAGCTTTCTCATATAAAAACCGTGCACGTGTCTACCTATCAGGCAGCAAGTGGTGCGGGTGCCGCTGCCATGGACGAATTGTACGAACAATATCGTCAGGTATTGGCAAACGAACCTGTGACTGTAGAAAAGTTTGCCTATCAGTTGGCTTTCAACCTGATTCCGCAGATTGACGTGTTTACAGAAAACGGTTATACGAAAGAAGAGATGAAAATGTATAATGAAACGCGTAAGATCATGCATTCTGACGTAAAGGTTAGTGCAACTTGTGTACGTGTTCCTGCATTACGCGCTCACTCTGAAAGTATTTGGGTAGAAACAGAACGTCCGATTTCCGTAGAAGAAGCTCGTGAAGCATTCGCTAACGGTGAAGGTCTGGTTCTGCAGGACAATCCTGCCGAAAAAGAATACCCGATGCCGTTGTTCCTGGCAGGTAAAGACCCGGTATACGTAGGCCGTATCCGCAAAGACCTGACAAACGAAAACGGATTGACTTTCTGGATTGTAGGTGACCAGATCAAGAAGGGGGCTGCCCTGAATGCAGTTCAGATTGCCGAATATCTGATTAAAGTAAAAAATATCTAATATAGCGGACTGGAAATAATATCCGGACAGCTATAGATAAGCCCAATAAATCAACCGGCTTGCAATGTGATAGTGATCGCAGTGCAAGCCGGTTTTTTATTCTCTAAGCTATAGTTAGAGGGGAAATACCTATTCGTAGGTAAGAAATCACTAGTTATAGGTATCATAATTTGCCAAAATAACTATTTATAGCGATTGATACAAACTCGGTTTTTATCGAATTTTGCGCAAAACTTATCTATGAAATATTGTCTTTTTAATATAGCATTCTGGGGGCTACTATTTTTCAATTTATTTGAAGCCGCAGCTAATTCAAACATCTATACAATCTCGGGACGTGTGACCGAGGCAAAAACGAATTCCCCTTTACCCGGTGCTTCTATTCTCATTAAAGGTACCTATTTATGGGCTGTATCCAATCAGAAAGGAGAATTTACGATACATGGAGTACAGGAGGGAAAATACAATCTGGAGGTTTCTTTTCTTGGATATGTACCGGCAACCATTCCCGTAAATGTACGCAGCAATATCAATAACGTTCCTATCATACTCAAAGAAAATACACTTGCACTGGATGATGTGGTCGTTACTGCACAAGCACCCAAGAATGAATTAAACACCACGCTCACTATCGGAAATAATGCATTGGAACACCTACAGGTGTCGAATGTGAGCGATATCTCCGCTCTTCTTCCGGGGGGAAAGACCAAAGTACCGGATCTCACCGCCAACCATATCTTCTCATTACGTGACGGAGGGTCAACAGCCGGTAATGCCGCATTCGGAACTGCAGTGGAAGTGGATGGGGTGCGTATTGGAAACAATGGTTCGTTTGGCAATATGAGCGGAGCGGATACCCGGAATATCACTGTTGCAGATATTGAATCGGTGGAAGTCATTACGGGAGTGCCCTCGGCAGAATATGGAGACTTGAATAGTGGTATAATCAAAATTCACACCCGAAAAGGGAAAACACCTTGGAACATATTGCTGTCTATCAATCCTCGCACCGAACAGGTGTCATTCTCTAAAGGATTGGATTTAGGAAACGATAAAGGAGTCATCAACATAAACGGTGAATGGACCAAAGCTACTCAAAAGTTGGTATCTCCCTATTCTTCTTATACAAGAAGGGGATTCTCTGCCGGATATAGCAACACATTCCACAACGTATTGAGATTCGACATCGGTGTTACAGGCAATATCGGAGGAATGAATACCAAAGATGATCCCGATGCCTATTCGGGAGAATACAACAAAGTGAGAGACAACGTATTCCGGGCAAACACGTCACTCGCTTGGCTGCTCAATAAATCGTGGATAACCAACCTCAAGTTCGACGCATCGATATATTATAATGATAACAACTCCCACGCGCATACGTTCAACTCGTATGCATCGGAGCAACCGACTGTTCATGCCACGGAGGAAGGATATTTTATGGCAAACAAACTGCCATATACTTACTTTGCCGATCAAATCATCGACTCCAAAGAACTGGATTATGCCGCATCGTTAAAATATGAATGGAACAGACGCTTTAAGACTGTAAACAGTAACCTGAAAGCGGGTGTTCAATGGAAAGCAACAGGCAATGTGGGTGAAGGAGAATATTACAAAGACCCAGCATTGGCTCCGAACGGTTATCGTCCCCGTCCTTACACTACTTACCCATATATGCATAATGTTTCGCTTTATGCAGAAGAAAGTCTCTCATTTCCTGTGGGAAATACCATGCTTAGACTGATGGCAGGGGTACGTTGGGAACACTTGTTTATCAAGGGAACGAACTATAAAAATCTGAATACTCTATCTCCGCGTTTCAATGCCAGATGGCAGTTGAACGAATATATCGCTATCCGTGGCGGTTGGGGAATTACCGAAAAGCTTCCCTCTTTTTATACCTTGTATCCCAAACAGGAATATCGGGACATACAGACCTTCGGCTTTTCCTATAATAAGATTGAATCATCTTATATATATTATAGTCAGCCCTACACGTTATTGCACAATGAGAACCTCCGGTGGCAACGGAATCAGAACGCTGAAATCGGTCTGGACGTCAACATCGCCCGTACCAGAATTTCATTAGTCGGTTATTTCAACCGTACCAAGTTGCCGTATAAATACACAAATACCTATACTCCGTTCTCCTACGATGTTCTCCAATTGCCGGAAGGATTCACTATGCCTACTAATCCGCAAATCAATGTGGACAACCAGACAGGTATGGTTTACATACGCGACAATGCATCCAGTTACTGGACTCCTATGGATGTCAAAGTGACCGACCAGACTTTTGTAAAGTCAACTTCTCCCGACAATGGAATGGACGTGATTCGTCGCGGAGCGGAAATGATCGTTGATTTCCCGGAAATTACTCCGATTCGCACGCAATTCCGGATAGATGCCGCTTATACTTATACGAAATACATCGACAACTCTTTATCGTATTATTATCAGAATGGATGGTCGCACACCAGTCTTGCCAATCGTTCTTACCAATATGTAGGTATCTACGCCAATGGCGACAACTTATCGAGTACTGCCAACGGCAAGCGTACCCACTCGCTGGATGCCAATATCACAGCCATCACCCGTATTCCGAAAGCCAGACTGATTATCTCGTGCCGACTGGAAGCTTCGCTTGTGAAGCGTTCGCAGAATATCTCCGAATACCAAGGAAAAGAATATGCTTTCAATGTGAGCGAAAGCAGCAATACCCAAACCGGAGGAAGTATCTATGACGGAGACTCTTATACTGCAATCTGGCCGGTGGCATACCTCGACCTGAATAATGAGATGCATCCTTTCACGTCAGCGGAAGCCGCAAATCCGGAATTCTCCTACCTGATACGTAAATCGGGCAATGCTTATACATTTGCTGCAGACGGATATGATCCTTATTTTTCTGCCAATATCAATATCACCAAAGAGATTGGAGACTATGTATCTCTTTCTCTCAATGCGATTAATTTCACCAACTCACGGCCTTATGTAAAATCTCATGCAACGGGTGTAAGCGCTCTTTTCACCCCGGATTTCTATTATGGACTTACTTGCCGTATCAAATTCTAACTATATGAAGCAATCCATCTACATATTATTACTGACAGTGACCGGCATCTTTGCAGGATGCACGGATATCGATAAAGAGAATCCGTATGACAACCAATTGCACAACCTGCAGGTTACCGCCGTATATCCGGACGGATACACGGAGCATCTCAGGGAAGGAGTGACCGTAAAGATTGAAGATGTCGACCGTGGAAATTCTTATAAGGCTAAAACCAACAAGAATGGAGTGGCACAATTCTCTCTGACCAAAGGTATATACCGTGTGCAAATCAGTGACAAAGACGGACAGGATATTTTCAACGGGTTAGCTGATAATGTAAAACTGACCAGTAGTGATATATCATTTAATCTCCCGCTGATTCACTCCAGAGCTGGAACGATCATTATTAAAGAGATTTACTGCGGAGGATGTACCAAGTTACCGCTGGAAGGAAATTATCAGTCCGACAAGTACATTATCCTGCATAATAACGACTCGGAAGTGCAATATCTGGATAGCTTGTGTTTCGGAGCTCTCGACCCTTACAATTCACAAGCCACCAATGTATGGGTGACACAGGACGAAGCAACCGGAGCAACCATCTTCCCCAACTTCGCTCCTATCGCACAGTGTATCTGGCAGTTTGGCGGTACCGGCAAAACTTTTCCGCTTCAACCGGGAGAAGATGCGGTGATTGCCATCAACGGAGCAGTTGACCATGCGGCACAATATACGCAATCTGTTAATCTGAACAAACCCGGATATTTTGTATGTTACAACAATGTTTATTT
The DNA here is from genome assembly GCF_047310725.1 of Bacteroides sp. 90-K9/2. Taxonomy (NCBI): domain Bacteria; kingdom Pseudomonadati; phylum Bacteroidota; class Bacteroidia; order Bacteroidales; family Bacteroidaceae; genus Bacteroides; species Bacteroides sp. 90-K9/2. The sequence continues at coordinate 221,371 of NZ_JBCGVL010000004.1, read as the reverse complement.
CCCGAACACGCAATATCATCCGGCTCCCGGCGATCAGATTACACCGGACCATTACCTGAACGTAGTGTTGAAAACAGGACAGGCGAACGCTTATACATTCTCCATCTTTTCTCCGGCCACGATTATTTTTAAAGCCAAAGATACCACGATACAGGACTTCGTTCTTAAAGAAGGCAGCGTCATACAGAAGCCGGGAAGCACCACCGAACGGGTGATAGCGGTACCGCTCGACTGGGTGATTGATGGGACGGAAGTGTATTATGGCGGTTCCTCCAACAATAAAAAGCGCATTTCCCCATCCATTGATGCGGGATATGTCATTCAAAGTGCCACGTACAACGGACGCAGTTTATACCGTCATGTGGATGAAGAAGCGACACAGGAAGCGGGTTATGAAGTACTGGTAGATACGAACAATTCTTCTACCGATTTTTATGAACGGGAAAAACAATCTTTGCATGAGTGAGATGAAGAAAATATATATAACAGGCCTTTGGGTCCTATGTCTGGCATCCGGAGTTTCGGCACAGACTTATGACATCATCGAACGGCGTAACTCCTGGAATGCCGGGGCAAATGTCACAGGTATCATGACGGACAGTATTTCTGCTTCCTATGCCGAACTGTACGGAAAGAATAATCACGGTGATTTCCGCAACTATTACGAAGCAAAAGAAGCATGGAGTACCGGAGCGGTAGCAAAGTCCATCACTCATCTGAAAGGTTATTCGTTGACGGGTTCATTCTCCTTCGACCATACTTCCGGCAAGGATATGAGCGGTTCGATGTTCATCCACCCGGGATTTTATCCCGTAGATCTCCTGGAGTTCACGCCCGGACGCAAAGACTTGCAAACTTACGCTTTCATGGGTGGTATTGCAACTGATATTGCACCCAACTGGCGATTAGGAGGAAAGATTGACTTTGCCGCTTCCAACTATTCCAAACGAAAGGACTTGCGGCATACCAATTACCGACTGGATTTGAAAGTAGCCCCCAGCGTCATGTATCATTCGGGAGATATGGCAATCGGTTTTTCCTATATTCTCGGTAAAAACAGCGAATCAGTGAAAGCAGAAGTCATTGGTACAGCCGAAAACTCTTACAATGCTTTTCTGGATAAAGGACTTATGTATGGAGCTTACGAGGCATGGGACGGCAGCGGAATCCATCTTAGTGAATCGGGTGTCAACGGTTTTCCCATCAAAGAATTGTCGAACGGGGGAGCCTTGCAACTTCAATGGAAAGGAATTTACGGAGATATTGAATACACGTATTCTTCAGGTTCTGCCGGTGAAAAAGATGCTATCTGGTTTAAATTTCCCACCCACCGGATTACCTCCCATTTGAGTTATCATTTCAAACAGGGAAAGAAAGAGCATTTTCTGCGACTGAACCTGCAATGGTCACATCTGGCCAACAACGAGAATGTGATAACTAAAGAAACGGTGAACGGGATAACGACCACTTACGTACATGGTTCCAATCGTATTTTTGAGCAGGATATTTTCTCCGTCCATCCTGAATATGAATTCATAAGTCCCCGCACGGAACTTTGTTTGGGAACGAATATATCAACATTCAGACGACTGACCACACAGATGTATCCTTATGTGACTTCGGAAAAGATGCTTTGCAGCCGGACTTATATCTCCAGTGTATTTCATCTGGGGAAACTCGACCTGAAAGCGGCTGCATCCTTTGCCATAGGAAACTTTACCGGGAAAAACAGGACTACGGCAACAGATACGGAACCGGGTGATCCGCCTTATCGGCTGACTAATTATTACCATCTGAAAAATGAATATGCAACCGCCCCGCAGGCGACATTTCATCTCGGATTGCGCTACCATTTCAACTATGGAATTTATGCGGAAGTACAGGGTAGTTATACGCACGGTTTCAACCTGCAATATATAGATGGTTCGAACCGTTGGAACGAGGCTGTCAAATTAGGATATACTTTTTGAAAACAATGAATATATATAAACTAAATTATTAAGCAATGAAAAAGAGTTTGACATTTATCTTCGCAGCAGCACTTTTGGTATCTTGCCAACAAGAGGAGAACGAAGCTACGACTCCTGCAAACAGTCGTATTACTATCTCTCCTATTATTACACGTGCTACGGAAGTTAACTTTGAGACCGGAGATAAAATCGGTGTTACAATCACCCAAAACGGTGACTTCGTATATGCGGAAAATAAACTGATGACATACAATGACGGAGTATTTGCCGGTGATTTACTTTGGTATCCGGAAGGAAATGACAAATCGCAAATAGTAGCCTATTATCCCTATAAAGAGGGCAATACTCCGGCTTCATTTACTGTAGAAACCGATCAGACTAGCGGATATGGAGCGTCAGATTTTATGGCAGCAAAGAAATCGGATGTACTTCCGACTACCAACGTTATAAGCATGAACTTCAAACACATGTTTACTAAATTAGTGATTAATGTAACAAAGGAAGTAGAAGCTAACATCTCGTCCATTGCATTGAAAGGTTCTATCCCGACTGCAACTCTTGATTTGAGTGCTCTCACAGTGACTGCTGATGCAAATGCCTCTGCTACAAGCATTGTTGCACAAGCCGTTAAAGCGAATGAGACATACCGTGCTATTATCGTTCCCCAAACAGTAGCCTTGACACTTGAAGTAGCAACATCCGACGGCAAGACCTTGTCACAGAAGCTCACATCTACCACTTTGGCACAAGGAGGACAATACAGTGTGAACATTCGCGTGTTACCTGACGATATAGAAGTCAAACTTAGCGGTGACATTGAGAACTGGACAGATGAGGGCGAAATTGGAGCTGATAATGAAATTCCTTTTGAGGAACATCTCGATCAGAACTATTTCCTGTATGATAATGTGAAATATAAGACTGTAACTCTCTCAAACGGTACGACATGGATGGCTGAACCACTTTGCTATTTACCTAAAGGATATACACCCTCTACTGATCCGACAGCTGATTCACATATTTGGTATCCATATGAGATTGTTAACAATGTAGCCGTAGCCACAACAGACGAAAGTGCTATAAAAGAATTAGGCTATCTTTATGATTTGCAAGCTGCGCTAGGTGGTAAGGAAATTACTGAAAATAATCTGAAAGACTTTGAAGGCGCACAAGGTATCTGTCCGAAAGGGTGGCACATACCGACGCAAATGGAATATTTTAATCTTGTTGGCAAAAGCAACAATGATGAAGATGGAAATACTCCAGCAGATGGTGATAAAGCTCTCTTTTATGATGCAATCTATGATGGAGCTAAAGTACTGTCACTTCATAATGCAGGATTCAATTACCAATTTTCAGGAGTGCGTATGGTGACAAATTTCGCATCTACTCCAAGTTACCAGAAAACTGTAATATCCAGCACTACTAGTACAATAACCGAGTGGATTGGAAAACCAGCATTGAATTATTATATGACTTCAACTCCATATAAAGCAATACTTAATGCTAACAACGAACTTACCAACATACAATTTTTTGCATTAATGAGTACGTTTACTTCCAAATATTTGGAAGGCAGATTAACGTTAGGTTATATCAGCACCAAGTCCGGTATGCAACTCCGTTGCGTAAGGGATCAAGCCGGCAACTAAAGGACTAACATTTGTTTCACACCGGGAAACCTTTAGTTCCCCTACGGGGAAACAATAGTTTCTCGGTGAGGAAACAACAGTTTCCCGGCATGAAACTCAAAGTCCCAAGTAAGGTTAAGACTCCTCGCCCGTAAGGCGAACTATGATAAGCTATAAACAAACGATAAACAGATTACAAACTATATAAAAACGAAGCAAGAACAATGAAAACAAAAAAGCTAACAATCGCAATTGCCATCGTGGCAATGACTTTTATCGGAACTTCATGTGGTAACAAACAACAGAAAAGCGCATCAGAAGCGACTACAGAACAGTCTGCTTCTTCCGCTTTGGAAATCGACTCTCTCCTTGCCAATGCCGAAAGCCTTGCAGGACAAGAAGTGACCATTGAAGGCGTCTGCACACACACCTGCAAACATGGAGCAAAGAAAATCTTCCTGATGGGTAGCGACGACACCCAAGTGATCCGTGTAGAAGCAGGAACCTTGGGAGCATTCGACCCTAAATGTGTAAACTCCATCGTTCGTGTTACCGGAACACTGAAAGAACAACGCATTGACGAAGCCTACCTCCAGAACTGGGAAGCACAACTCAAAGCACAGGCTGCCGAGAAACACGGAACCGGTGAAGCCGGATGCGACTCTGAAAAGAAAGCACGTGGCGAAACAGCCAACAGCCCCGAAGCCCGCATTGCAGATTTCCGTGCAAAAATAGCCGACCGCAAAGCAGAGACGGGAAAAGAGTATTTATCTTTCTATTTCATGGAAGCTAACTCGTATGAAGTGGAGTAGTAACATCCGTAAGTGGAGTCGACTCATACACCGTGACCTATCATTTTTCTTTTCCGGAATGGTATTGATATATGCCATTTCCGGAATTGTAATGAATCACCGTGACACGATTAACCCGAACTTCTCCATCACACGGAAAGAGTATAAGATAGCAGAAAAGCTACCGGATAAAGCAGGAATGAATAAGGAGAAAGTGCTCACCCTCCTGGAACCATTAGGAGAAAGCGGCAACTATACCAAACATTACTTCCCGAAAACGGACGTAATGAAAGTATTCCTGAAAGGCGGCTCCAACCTCCTGGTAGATGTGAAGACAGGGGAAGCGGTATATGAATCCGTCACCCGCCGTCCGCTTATCGGAGCAATGTCCCGCTTACATTACAACCCGGGACAATGGTGGACTTACTTTGCGGATATTTTCGCTATCGCTCTTATTATCATTACTCTTTCCGGCATCATCATGCTGAAAGGAAATAAGGGTATTATCGGCAGAGGAGGAATCGAACTAATTGTCGGAATCTTGATTCCCATTCTTTTCCTTTTCTTCTTTTGAATAGAATAACAGATAAAATCAAATGGAACATATTATCGAATGTAACAACCTGACGCACTATTACGGCAAACGGTTGATTTACGAAAATCTTAGTTTCACAGTACCCAAAGGGCGCATCCTGGGACTGTTGGGAAAGAACGGTACGGGCAAGACCACCACTATCAATATCTTGAGCGGTTACCTGAAACCCCGTTCGGGAGAATGTCGCATCTTCGGACAGGAGATACAGACAATGACACCGGCTCTGCGTCGCAATATCGGACTGCTCATCGAAGGTCATGTGCAATACCAATTCATGACCATCAACGAGATAGAGAAATTCTACGCAGCTTTCTATCCCGGTCAATGGAAAAAGGAAGCCTACTACGAACTGATGAATAAATTGAAAGTAGCCACCGGACAACGTATCTCGCGTATGTCCTGCGGACAACGTTCACAAGTAGCCCTCGGACTGATTCTCGCACAGAACCCGGAACTTCTCGTACTGGATGATTTCTCTCTCGGACTCGATCCCGGCTATCGTCGCCTGTTTGTCGATTATCTCCGCGACTATGCCCGTTCAGAAGGAAAAACAGTCTTCCTGACCTCGCATATCATTCAGGACATGGAACGGCTTGTTGACGACTGCATCATCATGGACTACGGAAAGATACTGATTCAGAAACCAATCGCCGAACTACTGGAAAAAGGACGTCGCTACACCTTCACTATTCCCGAGGGCTACGAACTTCCTGCATCCGATGATTTCTATCATCCTTCTGTCATGCGGAACCAGTTGGAGACTTTCTCCTTCCTTCAACCGGCAGAAACAGAAGCCAAACTGAAATCCATGTCAGTGCCCTACACTAATTTTCATAGTGAACAGGTGAATCTGGAAGATGCATTTATCGGCCTGACAGGCAAATACTAGAATCGTTGATAATTGATAAAAACAATGTACGCTATATTTTATAAAGAATGGATAAAGACACGGTGGTATTTTCTACTTGCCGTGCTCGCCACACTTGGTTTTACAGGCTACTGTATGCTCCGCATCAACCGGGTGGTAGAAATGAAAGGGGCTGCTCATGTGTGGGAAGTGATGCTGCAACGAGATGTCATCTTCATTGATATGTTACAATATATCCCTCTGATTGCGGGAATTTTGATGGCTATTGTTCAGTTTGTTCCCGAAATGCAGCGCAAATGCCTGAAACTGACTCTCCATCTGCCTTATCCGGAGTTGAAGATGACAGGTAATATGCTACTTTCGGGATTAGTGTTGCTACTTGTCTGCTTCGCTTCCAATTTTCTGTTGATGGAAGTATACCTGAATGGAATACTTGCCCATGAACTGAAGAACCACATATTGCTCACCGCTTTAACGTGGTATCTTGCCGGGATTTCCGGTTATCTGCTTGTGGCATGGATCTGCCTCGAACCGGCATGGAAACGTCGTATTCTGAATCTCATTATCGCAGTATTATTACTCCGAATCTTCTTTCTGTCGCCCACACCGGAAGCATATAACAAGTTCCTCCCTTATTTAGTGGTTTATACTTTGTTGACAGCTTCTTTCTCGTGGCTTTCTATCGTACGATTCAAGGCCGGAAAGCAGGACTAGGAACAATTAAAAATTAAAGACTAAAAATTAAAAGATAGAGTAATGAGACGTTTCAGTACTATATTATTATATGTAACCATCGCTTTTCTGCTTCTTTGGCAGTTGCCCTGGTGTTACAATTTCTTTGTCGTAAAGCCGGAGAAGACTCCCTTTACCCTGTACAGTTTCGTAATTGGCGATTTCGCACAGATGGGACAGGAAGAGGGAAAAGGAAGTGTACGTCGCGACCTGGCTGGTAATATTTATTCGGAAGCAGCTTTCGACAGTATCCTGCCTATGTTTTATTTTCGTCAGTTGATGTCTGATGAGCGTTTCCCGGATACCATTAAAGGGATAGCAGTAACTCCTAAAATGGTACAGACGGAGAACTTCAACTTCCGTAGTGTTCCTTCGGATATCAATGCGCCTTCTATCGGACTTTATCCTCTGATGGAATCCATGTCGGGACGTGTAGACCTGAAAATGCCGGATGACGTATTCCGCATCACCTCCAAAGGAATCGAATTTATCGACATGGCCTCCAACAGCGTGAAGGAAGACAAGAGTCTTCAGTTTACCGAAGCTATGACTAAAAAGGATTTCCACTTTCCGGCAACGGAAATCGCAGGAAATCCAACGGTGAAAAAGGAGTATGACGAAGGTTATCTCCTATTGGATGCCGACCGCCGTTTGTTTCATCTGAAACAAGTGAAAGGGCGTCCGTATGTTCGTGCCATCACCTTGCCCGAAGGACTGACACTGGAACATCTGTATCTGACAGAGTTCAGAAACAAGAAGACACTTGCTTTCATGACCGATGTCAACAATGCTTTCTATGTACTGCAGAACCGGACATACGAAGTGGTAAAAACAGGAATTCCTGTATTCAATCCCGAAACGGATGCATTAACCATCATCGGTAATATGTTCGATTGGACGGTACGTGTGACTACCCCGACCTCTGATAATTATTACGCATTGAATGCCGACGATTATTCATTGATAAAAAAATTAGAGAACGAATCGTCCACTCATTCCATGCCCGGTATTACTTTCACATCTTATACAGATAAATATGTAATGCCACGTTTCGAATAATATTCCAATATTAAATGTAACAGTTGTAAAGGACTATCAAAAGTCAATCTATTAAATAGGACTTCAGATAGTCCTTCGCTGTTTTCTGTCCATGTATTTATAGAAAACAAAAAGAATTACAATCTTTTCTTCTGTAAGTATGGTCTTTTTCCGGCAAGAAGGTTTATCTTTGCTCACTCATTCAAATATTCAAGCCGCAATTGCTTCTGCATTATACACAAACAAATACGGTAAAATAAAAGCTCAAAATCAAAACCGTATGAAAGTTTATAAAGTATTTGTTTTCCTAAGCCTCTTCATGATGTTATTCTATCATTGTTCACTTCCTGCTGATGACGAAGAAAAAGGAGATGTAGAAGGAGAAGATACGGCTACTTCCGAACTTTCCTGGGAAGGAGAAACAAATAAGTTCACCATCAATTCTAAAGAAGGAATTCATCTGAATGACCCACAAGAAGATGCCGGAGCGGCTTATGTCACCATACCGTCCACTTCGGTGAAGAATACCCGTTGGGAATTTGGAGTTCACCTCACATTCAATCCTTCCGCCAACAATTATGCACGGTTTTATCTAACCTCATCCTCCAATGTACTTTCCGGTAAACTAAACGGCTATTATATTCAGATAGGAGGCTCCAAAGATAATGTAGCTCTTTACCGTCAAAACGAAGACGGTTCCAAACTACTGGCTTCAGGCAGAGAACTAATGAAAGGCAATAACTCACCGAAGCTATCTATCAAAGTAGAATGTGACAATAACGGTTACTGGACCTTTTGGACACGTCTCGAATCAGAGAATGAATATGTAAAAGAGAAGCAAGTGAAAAATATAGATATACCGACTTCGCTCTGCTGCGGTATATACTGTATCTACACCAAAACCCGTTGTAAAGGATTTACATTTCATCACATACAGCTATCTAATGACGTAGAAACGACCACCACGCCCGACGGAACGACTGAAGAACCGGGAACAGACATACCGGATAATCCGGACACACCCGAATTACCGGAAAATGTGAGAGGCATGCTTCTTTTCAATGAAATAATGTATGACAATGCTGCTGATGGCGCAGAATATATAGAAATCTATAATCCGACCGAAACAACAATCAGCGTACCATTCCTCTATCTATATAAAATGTATAAAGATGGTACAATATACAGTACTACTACCCTTCAAAATGAGAATACTTCCAGCCCTCTTAGCATTCCATCCAAAGGATATCTTTGTTTCACCAAATACTTCAACAAGGTAGTTCAAAAACATAAAGTCGGAGGAGAAACTCTGATTATAATACCGAACTTCCCTGCTTTAAGCAATGATGGAGGTTATCTGGCACTTTCAAGTAGTAAAGAGACAGCAGCAGGACATACTTTCGACACTTGTTGTTTTAGAGATGAGATGCATACATCAGAAAAGACAACCGGAGTTTCACTCGAAAAGAAATCCCCGGAGTTGCCCTCCCTCAATAAGAATTGGTATTCATCGAAACACGTCACAGGAGGTACACCCGGAATAAGAAATTTATAAGAGTAAGTTTTATCAAATATAGAATTTAAAGTCACTGTTTCGTGATTTTTCTACTGATAAATCTGACGTTTGGGGATTTGTTTCCACCTTAAATGAAGATTTAGCTTCAGATATATATATGAAAATGGAAAACTTTCTTTTAATCAAAACTGTTATTGATGATAATCACTATTACTACATGTAGCCAATAATTTATGAGAGAAACAAAACACAGGCATTTTATTACTAAATTCTTAATTAAGTAAAGGGTGCTTTATTATTTTATTTTAAAAATTAGGTATTATGAATATCAAAATATTTTTATCAACCCTTGTAATGGGACTCTGTTCCATTGCTTGCAGCGATGACAACGTCTCAGAAACAGAAAAACAACAAGAAGGAAAACCTACATACGTAAACTTGTCGGTCAGTCTTCCCGGAAGAACAACGAGCAGGGCACTTCCCGGTGATTATAATAATGACGGGACTTATGAAGGGCTAGACAGCTTGCAAACACTCGATGTATATATGCAATCGGCAGACGGGACTGTCGAGGCCAAACGTTTCACCGGATTGGATATTTCACATACAGGAACGGTAGTGTCTCCGAGCCAACCGTTCAGAACCACTTCCGGATACAAGACTATCTATATAGTCATAAATAATCCGAACCCGCTGGGAACTGTCATAACGACCGAGCATGATCTTATAGCAACGGATAATCTGGCTCAGGTAGTAACTGCCAATGGAAAAGAGTATGACCTGATTACGATGACGGGGAAATCAGCAAATGTGTACATACAACCTGATGTCCCCATACAGGATGTAGCAAAGGGCAGCAATAAGATAGCAGTAAGTGTAGACCGTATGGCATCGAGAGTCATTGTGACTACTACAGCCTCAGCAGATCTTATCGATGAAAATGGAGAAAAAATAGGTTCAGTCTCCGATGTAAACTTCTCTGTAGCCCAAGGTACCAACAAGATTTACTGGCTCAGTCAACCTAACTATGTATCCTATGGAAGCGAATACGTACCAGCATTGGGTGAATATGCAGGTCAAGCTGACACTTATTATGACTATTCCAACCTGTCCGTAAAGAATGCTATTCCTCAGAAACCGGTTGACGCAGACGGTTACAAAGCCCTGAAAGGTCAGTTTCTGTTTGAAAACACCCATACAGAAGGGAATTTGGAAAGCACACAGTATAGAAAAGGGAATACTGCCTACATCTTGGTCAGAGCCAAGTTTACTCCAGAAGCAAACGCTATAGCTGATGGCGGAAGCTTGACAGGAGGGACCTTCTATGTAGGTCAGACTGACGGAAAAATCTATTCTTCCAAACAAGCTGCACTCGCAGCTTTCCCTAACCAGAAAGTAGCCACTTATGTCGGTGGCAATATGATTAACTATGCCTGGCTGAATCCTGATGACTTGGTGAAACCGTTGAATTCTCCCGTCCTGAGAAATAACATTTATCATGTCAATATCACAGGCTTCAAAAGACTTAGTTACAACTGGAACCCATTATTTCCGGAAGACCCCAATACTGCAAATCCGCAGAATCCTGATCCGAAACCGGGTCCTGAGGAACCGGAAATACCCATTGATCCTGTTGACCCTCTGACTCCCGAACAAACCAATATGTCTGTTGAGGTCAATGTTCTGCAGTGGACTACACATTCTTATGACATTGAATTTTAATATATTATACTATTCCGGACACAGATGGATAACCCGATCCGGAATAGTACAAGCATATTAATCGTTACTAAAATTAATTTTATGAAATTATGTTTTCAATCAGTTTTGTCGATAAGCATAATCTTCTATTCACTTTTTCTTTCCGGATGTATTAGGGATGATACCGATTGTTATTATTCTCCGACGCTCATAGTATCTCTATATTCCATGTCTCCTTGTGAGACTGATACGGTTTATCCGACAGGAATCAAAGATATAACATTATGTGTATTTGACAAGAACGATATACTGGTAGCATATGTCCATAAGGATAATGTGACACTAGGAAAAGGATATACAGAGGAAATAACCGTTACCGAAAAAGGTATTTACACTGTCATGGCATGGTCAGGGATTTATACAGGATATTTTGACCTCAACCAGCCACAATTAGGGCAAACCACGAAAAAAGACTGGTTATTCCACCTGAAACGTTTGCAGAATATAGCCGTATCAATAGAAGGAATACAGGTTTATGCCGGTGAAAGCCGTGCTGTCTATATGGATGGCGCAATCTCCCGCTCGGAAAGAGCCTCAGTCAACCTTCAGGAGATTACAAACCGGCTTACAGTTACTATAGAAGGACTTAACAGGAATGAAGAGGAATATGAAGTTTATATTGAATCGGACAATGGTTCCATGCAACTGGACGGAAGTATCGCCGAAGATGAAATCGTAAGATTCAACCCTATGATCTCAATTAATAACGGGCGGCTGAACGAGAGGTTTTCTCTTCTGAAGCTTGAAACAGGGCATAATAATACGATAGTAATCAGGCATAAAATCAGCGGAAAAGAACTTTATAGAGGCAGCTTGTTGGGAACTCTCTTGTTGAAAAATCCTGAAGTGAATTTAGACTGTGACCATGATTTTATCATTAGGTTCACGACACAAGACCAATGTGAGTGTGGGACTTATACCATTCAGGAGATATGGGTGAATAATTGGCTGGTGCACAGTTATGATACAGAGATATGATTTCCGGCTATTAATACATGAGAATGATGAAGTTGATAAGAAATAACATACTATATATATATTGTCCGGCTGTTTTGTTTTTCATCCTGATGGCAATGAATGGTTGCTCGGATGAAAAACGTATTGAGGGTGGAACGGATGAATATGCTCATATAGCATTGTCAGTTCGTACTTCAGCATCCAGCATTAATGATGACACATATTTCTGGGAGGATCGTGTCGATGAGCTCCGGATGATTGTTTTCGAATCCGGCAGCGGCTCTGTCGTTTTCAACCAGCAACTCTACTTCCCTGATGGTTTTAAGGCAAAGAGTCATCCGGTCACTATCAAACCGGGGACGTACGATTTCTATTTCATAGCCAATGAATCAGTATATTCGGGAGATTTTGTTCCGGCTTTACTTGATATAACCAACAAATCGGATTTAGCTACTGATGCAAGATTTAACGGTATGATCTATAATGCCGGATTCCAACCTGACGGAAGTACTCCGGAAGGACGTTTTCTGATGTCGGCCATTTATGAAAATATAACTGTAGTCAAGGGCGGTACGGAGCAAGCTCCCATATCATTGCCCCTACCCACAAGCAAGGTGGAACTAATAAGGGCGATGGCGAAAGTGGAAGTCATTTTCCGCAAAAAAGTGCCGGGCAGTACCCTTCCGGATCGTGCCGTGACTTCTGTTCAACTGAAGAATGTTGCTTCCAATTTGTCCGTACCTCCTTATGACAATTATTATGCAGGAGGCAAAAGTTCTTCACCGGAAGCATCTCTTTCGGAACTTGATTTTCTGAATGACAGCATAGGAGCCGTCGTATTCTATATTCCCGAATTGCTCCTGCCCGAAAGCGGGACAGAGTATACAGAATTATATATCAACAATAAAGGATTCGCAATGCAAAGTGATAGCGAAAAAACGGGTATTACAGCCCAAAGACGTTCTGTTCCGGCTTTGTCGGACAACAGCGTGATTCGTAATTATCATTATATCATAAATGCATATATCAATTCTGAAGGAGGGGTAGAAACACTGATTGAAGTGGAACCCTGGAAAAAAGACACATATACGTATATATTTCAGGGAAATGAGCAGATTGTGATTCCTCCGGTATTCCCCACAGATTCAAGTATCGTTATGCCTACCGATTGCGGTAAAATTGAGTTGATGGCAAGAGATGAAGTTTTGCCGCAAGGGTTGCAAGGAGCTTATGGGGATGAAATTATTTATTATGATCCTGCAACCGGCCTACCGGGCATCAAGGAAGGGAATCCACCTTACTATTGTGAGAAAAAATATGGCAAAGGGTGGCGCATGATTAATTCCTGTGAGTTAATGTCTTATATGGCACTGCTTGACCAGACGTATACCATATGGATGTCAAATACTTGGGATGCTCATACTTATAATATGGATCACCCGCAGGCACCTGTCCCTTATTATTCCCTGCATTTCAGGCGAGCCGCCCAATCCCTGCTGGAAAAACTGACAGGAGTGGACTTGTCGGCAACCGTATTGAAAAATGAGAATAACTGGGAAGACAATATCAGTGACAAGAAATTGGGAGTGGTAGACACCTATTACACCCCCGGAGATATCAAAGAAAGAGTAGATGATTATCCTGAAGGATGGCCGTTTCCAGCTCCTCCCGGCACGTCTGCCGGTGATTCCTGGATTTACAACGAAGCGGCTATTCAAGTAAAGGCATTCTGGTATTCCAGCGGATACGTCGATTTGTCCAAGCGTGCTAATTGGTATAAAGTATTATACGGAAACTTCCAACGGTATGATTTCCATGCTACGACCCGTTGTGTAAGAACTGTTGAATAGGAGAAAAGAAGTATGTATAGACTGATTTTTATAATCTCGATGATATGGCTGTGTAATGTGAGTTGCAGTGACGATCATATGCCCGAACCGGATATAAATAAAACTGCGTACATTAAGATCCGGCAGAACCTTTTTAGAAGTGCAACCATGGTAGACGAAGACAATCTTGAGAGCGAACAGACAATTAAAACAATTGCCTTATTTCTCACCGAGCCTTCCTCTACCAAGATTGTTTACAAATATATCAATATTGGTTCAATGGATATGGATAAATATAAACTAGTTACTCTCCCCCTTCAGGAATCCGAACTCGGGAAGAAGGATATTTATCTGATAACTAATTATGGGAGTACAAATTTATCTGCGGTCGAGACAATGGACGACATAAAGAAACTAAATACTCCTGCTGTGGATAAAAACCATGTGCTAGACCCGAATGAGGGCTTTTGTATGTATGGAAAATTACTGAACTTTGACTTTACCAATACAAACTCTTCGGCGATTGTGAATGCGGAACGTACTTGCGCCAAGTACAAGATCACACTTACATTTCCGGAAAATCCGGTTTTGAGCACAGATAATACATTTGTCATTGCCAATGAGGCAAGTTACACCCATATCGTTGACGGTTTAAGAGGCGGTATTCAGGACTCTGACTATTTTAACATTGCCAGTCCCCTGGCCCTCGAACCGGATGGAAGCGGAAAGTATATGAATACTGTTTATATGTATGAAGCGGAAAAGGCTCCGCAGATTTATGTATATACCCGGATAAACAACTCTTCCGTGAAGCAAGAGTTTTCGGTCGACCTGCCGGTACCGTATCGGAATTATATGTATGATATAGATATACAAATCTATGAGAACTACAATTCACGTACAACAAGAGCAGATATTAAAGAACCTCAATACAGCATAAAAACGACAGTAAAAACCTATCTTTCAAACCACTAAGAATCCAGTCTGTGGCTATCTCCACCGACGAATCTTGATTTACGGATGTTATAGAACTTCCGGCAGGATGAAATATACCTTCATTTATCACATCTGTTTATTAGATTGTATCATTGAAAACAACTATCTTTACCACGTTTTATTTAGGACATACAATATGAACAGATTGGGATATTTCATCCTCAAATGAATTTAAACAGCAGATATGAGTCCAGCCGTTATATCTATTACTATTGTGGCATACTTTATCATCCTGTTCACTATCTCTTATATAGCAGGACACAAAGCCGACAATGAAGGATTCTTTGTAGGAAACCGTAAATCAGCCTGGTATATCGTTGCCTTTGCCATGATCGGTTCCACCATTTCCGGAGTCACTTTCGTTTCCGTTCCGGGCATGGTACAGGCAAGCAGCTTTTCTTATCTGCAGATGGTGCTGGGATTCATAGTAGGACAAATTATCATTGCGTTTGTACTCGTTCCTCTCTTTTATCGTATGAACCTGGTTTCCATTTATGAATATCTGGAGAACAGGTTCGGAAGCTCCTCCTACCAGACGGGGGCATGGTTCTTTTTTATTTCAAAGATGTTAGGGGCAGCTGTCCGGCTCTTTCTCGTATGTCTGACATTGCAGTTTCTTATCTTTGCTCCTTTTCATCTTCCATTCCTGTTGAACGTGATCCTTACGGTATTTATCGTATGGCTTTACACTTTCCGCGGTGGAGTGAAATCATTGATATGGACGGATGTTCTAAAAACATTCTGCCTGGTAGTGTCGGTTGTACTTTGCATCTATTATATTGCTTCCAGCCTGCATCTGAATTTCAGTGGTTTGATTAGTACGATTTCAGACAGTGACTTTTCCAAGACATTCTTTTTTGACGATGTCAATGACAAACGATACTTCTTCAAGCAATTCCTGGCAGGTGTATTCACCGTTATTGCCATGAACGGACTCGACCAGGATATGATGCAGCGCAATCTTAGCTGCAAGAACTTCCGGGACTCACAGAAGAATATGATTACCAGTGGAATCTCACAGTTCTTTGTCATTCTGCTTTTTCTGATGCTGGGAGTACTCCTATATACGTTTACAGCACAGCAAGGCATTGAGAATCCGGGAAAAAGCGATGAGTTGTTTCCGATGATCGCTACCGGAAATTATTTTCCCGGCATAGTTGGAATATTATTCATTATCGGACTGATAGCCTCCGCCTATTCTGCAGCGGGTTCTGCCTTGACGGCACTGACCACTTCTTTTACTGTAGATATTTTACATGCACAGAAAAAAGGAGATGCGACACTTAGCAAGATACGCAAACATGTACATATCGGTATGGCAATTGTGATGGGGGCAGTCATTTTCGTATTCAATTTGCTGAACAACACCAGTGTGATTGATGCGATTTACACATTGGCCAGTTACACGTATGGTCCTATCTTAGGGTTGTTCGCTTTCGGCATCTTCACCAAGAAACAAGTTTATGATAAATATATTCCGTTGGTAGCTATCGCTTCTCCTATTCTTTGCTATATCCTGCAAAGAAATTCGGAAGCATGGTTCAACGGTTACCAAATTAGTTACGAGCTGCTATTATTTAACGCTGCATTTACTTTCATCGGACTTTGCTTCCTCATTCGAAAGAAATCAACTATGGACAATACGACAGTTCTTTAATATTAAAATCAAGATGAAGAAGAAAATTAATTGCTTCATACCTTTCGGCACCCCGGAAGATATCATGCAGACAGTGAAAGAACTACAAGCGTCAGAGCTAGTAAATAAAATCTATTTATTAGGTTCGGCGCCCGGCAAGAAAGCTCTTCCGGGGTGTGAATATCTCTCTGTTAAAGGGTTCTATTCCACAGACACAATGAAAACAATTGCAGCCAATGCCAATTCGGAATATACTCTGTTCTACTTGAAACAAACTCCATTAAAACTGGGACTGTATGCCTTGGAACGCATGGTGCAAATCATGGAGAACGATAAAAAGAATGGAATAGTTTATACCGACCACTATCAGCTGATTAACGGAGAACTTAAACAAGCACCTGTCATTGACTACCAATTAGGAAGCGTCCGGGATGATTTCGACTTCGGCTCTATGCTTCTATTCAGTTCTTCTGCCTTCACTAAAATAGCAAATGCTTTGCGTGAAGAGTACGAATACGCAGGACTATATGCTATGCGTCTATTCATCTCTTACAAATATTCAATTGTGCACATCAATGAATATCTATACACCGAAATTGAAACAGATACCAGGAAAAGCGGAGAGAAACAATTCGACTATGTAAACCCCAAAAATCGGAAAGTGCAAATTGAAATGGAAGCTGCCTGCACCGAATACCTGAAATGTATTGATGCTTATTTCATGCCTACTTCTTCACGGCCTGTAAATCTTCACAGCGAAAACTTTGAATTCGAGGCATCTGTCATCATCCCTGTGCGCAATCGTGCTCATACCATCCGTGATGCTGTCAACTCGGCTTTAAACCAGCGGACCACTTTTCCTTTTAACATTATTGTTATCGACAATCATTCCACCGATGGAACGACGGAAATACTCCAGGAACTAAGTACCGATAAGAAATTGATCCATATCATTCCCCAAGAGAATGATTTAGGCATAGGAGGTTGTTGGAACAAAGGTATACATCACGAAAAATGTGGAAAGTTCGCCATACAGTTAGACAGTGACGATTTATACAAAGACGAATCCACTTTACAGAAAGTCGTAGATACTTTTTATAAGGAAAGTTGCGCAATGGTAATAGGCACTTATCTAATGACCGACTTCCAGCTAAACGAAATAGCCCCCGGTATTATTGATCACAAAGAGTGGACACCGGAAAATGGAAAGAACAACGCTCTACGTATCAATGGTTTGGGTGCTCCACGAGCTTTTTACACTCCTATTCTTCGTGATATCAAATTGCCGAATACCAGCTATGGAGAAGATTATGCCATAGGATTACGAATCTCACGGGAATATAAGATCGGACGTATCTATGATGTAATATACCTCTGTCGCCGTTGGGAAGGTAACTCCGACGCCGCATTAAGCACAGAAAAGATCAATCGGAACAACTTCTACAAAGACCGAATCCGCACATGGGAAATTAAGAGCAGAATCCAGATGCATACTATCGATCAAGAGTTTCAGGAACTTGTAGAAGAAATGATAGAAAACCAAAAAGAAAACTGGGAACTTGCGAAAAGGAACTATGAAGCGTTGGAAGAAAATCTGGAAAAGAAAAAAGTATTGAAGCTGAAGAAAGAAGACAGAGAGATGAAAGTTATAATTTTCCCAAATCCTCAACGCATCCTCTCGACCATGGCAAAAACAGATAGTCATTCTATCCAAGAAAGACCTTGTTTCTTATGCGGGAAAAACCGCCCCGCAGAGCAAACATATCTACCATTCGGACATTATGAGGTATGCCTCAATCCTTACCCCATTTTTCAGCGTCACTTGACAATCATCGACAAGGAACATACTCCACAAAGCATGAAAGGACGTTTTGAAGATATGCTTCACTTAGCTGAAAATCTGGACGAGTTCTATATACTCTATAACGGACCGGAGTGCGGTGCTTCCGCCCCTGACCACATGCATTTCCAGGCAGCAGGAAAAGAAGAAGAACTGACTAATCCTTTTGAGCTGAATTTCTTGACGGATATATTAGAAAATGGAAACTGCGTAACAACTTATGTAGACGATTTATTTACAACTTGCATAGGTATTACATCAAGCCTGAAAGTTGAATTACTGCAACAATTTGAAAAGGTCTACAAAAATCTTTCCGCCATTTATTCGGATAAAGAACCTTTAATCAACATGATAACCTGGTATGGCCTCGATAAAATCAGCCATTTCGGAGGTGACGAAGTAGAAGTATGGAATTGCATCATTTTCCTACGCTCAAAACATCGTCCCGTTTGCTATTATACCCCAAATGAAAAAGGGCTATTAATAAGTCCGGCTGTTGCAGAAATGGGTGGCATATTCCCGATTGTCAGAGAAGAAGACATGGATAAATTAAACGCCCAACAACTCACAGAGATTTACAAGGAGATAAGTTTATCTCCCCAACAGTTAAATACTCTATGCGATCAATTATTCAAAAAGGAATAGCAATAAAATAGTATGCAAATCCCTCTAATAAGTGTTGGTATCCTTTCCGGGAAAGAGATTGAATTCTCTTTCCCGGTGAAATTTAATTCTTCTGTCGGAACGGAAATTTCCGGAACACAGAAAGTTATTTATCAGAATGGAAAGATTCATTGGCAAGGGAAAGAATATAATGAATTATCTTTCACTTCCCAACAAAATGCACATGCTTTCTTTGAACTGAAAGATGTGACCATCGGAATCAACTTCCATTGGGAACGCAAAGAAGTCCAAAAATTCAAAGGGGAATTAAAAATTATCATCGAAGGAGAACAACTAACCGCTATCAATGTGATTTCCATTGAAGAATATCTCACCAGTGTCATTTCATCAGAGATGAGTGCAACAGCTTCTTTAGAACTACTAAAGGCTCACGCCGTCATCTCCCGAAGCTGGTTACTTAATAAATTGAGAATTGAGAATGATAAATTAAAAAATACGATGCCGTCAAACAGCGCAGCCAATCCTCAATTTTCAATTCTCAATTCTCAATTTATAAAATGGTATGACCATGAAGCACATAAGAATTTCGATGTATGTGCAGACGATCATTGCCAGCGTTATCAGGGAATTACACGAGCCTCAACACCACAAGCCATCGAAGCAGTCTCCGCCACGCGGGGGGAAGTACTGATGTATAAAGGAGCAATTTGTGATGCCCGTTTCTCTAAATGTTGTGGTGGAGCTTTTGAAGAGTTCCAAAATTGTTGGGAAAACGTAAAGCATCCTTATCTAATCAGACAACGGGATAGCAAGACTGAAAAACGACTTCCCGATTTGACCATAGAGACGGAAGCTGATAAATGGATACGTACCTCGCCTGTTGCTTTCTGTAACACGCAGAATAAGAAAATTCTAAACCAAGTACTAAACAATTACGATCAGGAAACAGCAGACTTCTATCGTTGGAAAGTCAGTTATTCCCAACAAGAGCTTTCAGAGCTGATTCATCAACGTTCAGGGATTGATTTCGGACAAATCATTGATTTAATTCCTGTAGAACGGGGAACATCCGGACGTCTTGTCCGGCTAAAGATTGTAGGAACCTTACGGACACTCATCATTGGAAAAGAGTTGGAGATACGCCGCACTCTATCGACTTCCCATCTTTACAGTTCCGCTTTTGTAGTAGACAAGGAGTACGGAGATGAATTTCCTTCCCGATTTATCCTCACCGGAGCCGGCTGGGGACACGGAGTGGGACTTTGCCAAATCGGTGCCGCCGTGATGGGAGAACAAGGTTATAAGTATGAAGAAATACTATCCCACTATTACCCCGGTAGTACACTTGAAAAACAATATAAATAAAATCGAACGAATGCCATGACAACACCCACTATAAAAAGAAATCCCTGGAGTTGGATTCCAACCCTCTATTTTGCAGAAGGATTGCCTTATGTAGCGGTAATGACTATTGCCGTCATCATGTACAAACGTCTGGGATTATCCAATACCGAAATAGCCTTATACACTTCCTGGCTTTATCTTCCCTGGACTATCAAGCCGTTATGGAGTCCATTCGTCGATCTGGTAAAAACGAAACGTTCCTGGATTATCGCCATGCAAGGGTTCATCGCCGCCGGATTTGCAGGCATCGCCTTTTTTATTCCAACGACACATTACGTACAATTCACTCTTGCTTTCTTTTGGTTATTGGCATTCAGTTCGGCTACGCATGACATCGCAGCAGACGGTTTTTATATGCTCGGACTCAACAACAAGGAACAATCTTTCTTTGTAGGCATCCGAAACACATTCTACCGACTCGCCAATATTTTCGGGCAAGGTATTCTCGTCATGCTGGCAGGATGGTTGGAAACCTCTCAAGGCAATATCCCTCTGGCATGGAGCATCACTTTTTACCTCCTGGCCGGATTATTCCTGGCTCTTACTTTGTACCATCGCTTTATCCTCCCCCATCCCGATTCCGATGTCAAACGTCCCAGACTCACAGCAGGTAAGCTATTAGAAGACTTTCTTCTGACTTTTGTCACTTTCTTCAAAAAGAAACACCTGGGTCTCATGTTCTTTTTCCTGCTCACCTACCGATTGGGAGAATCGCAGCTAGCCAAAATAGCTTCCCCCTTTCTATTGGATACCGCTGAAAAAGGAGGTCTGTCCCTATCTACGGCAACAGTCGGAATGATCTACGGGACCATAGGTGTCGTAGCTTTGCTACTGGGAGGAATTATCAGCGGTTTTCTCGTTTCCCGTGACGGTTTCAAGAAGTGGATATTGCCCATGGCATTAGCCATCAATATTCCCGACCTATTATATGTGTGGATGGCAGCCACTACTCCGGACAATACAATACTGATTGCCAGTTGCGTAGCCATCGAACAACTAGGGTATGGCTTCGGCTTTACCGCTTACATGCTTTACCTGATTTATATTGCGGAGGGTGAACACAAAACTGCCCACTATGCCATCGGAACCGGATTCATGGCACTTGGAATGATGCTTCCGGGCATGCCGGCAGGATGGATACAGGAACATATCGGATATACTCATTTCTTTATATGGGTTTGTATCTGTACTCTGCCTGGTATTATTGCCGCACTAATGATTCGTAACCGGCTGGAAGATTCTTTTGGAAAGAAACAATGAACTTACTTACTGAATAACTTAACACATTAAAAAGATACATCAAGATATGATACTTATTGCAGATAGTGGTTCTACCAAGACCGACTGGTGTGTCATCCTCAACGGCACACCTATCAAACGGATTGGAACGAAAGGGCTTAACCCTTTCTTCCAGTCAGAAGAAGAAATTCAGCAAGAGCTGACACATTCCCTCCTGCCACAATTGCCAGAAGGGACCATCAATTCCGTTTACTTTTACGGTGCAGGTTGTACACCCGAAAAAGCTCCCGTTCTCCGCCGGGCGATAGCCGACAGTTTACCTGTTGTCGGAAATATCAAAGCCTACTCGGATATGTTGGCTGCTGCCCGTGGATTATGCGGCCATGAAGCAGGCATTGCCTGCGTTCTGGGAACAGGCTCCAACTCCTGTTTCTATGATGGAAAAGAGATTGTCAACAACATCTCTCCTTTAGGCTTTATCCTGGGAGACGAGGGAAGTGGAGCCGTCCTTGGCAAATTACTGGTGGGAGACATTCTGAAGAATCAACTTTCGCCTGCCATCAAAGAAGCATTTCTAAAACAATTCGACCTGACAGCTCCCGAAATCATCGACCGGGTTTACCGTCAGCCCTTCCCGAATCGTTTTCTGGCAAGTCTGTCACCTTTTATAGCGCAACATCTGGAAGAGCCGGGGATAAGACAATTAGTGCTTGGCAGTTTTATTGCTTTCTTCCGAAGAAACGTAATGCAATATGATTACACGCAGTATCCTATACACTTTATCGGATCAGTGGCTCACTGCTACAGGGAGATATTACAAGAAGCTGCACAAGAGACAGGAATCAGAATTGGAAAGATTCTGCAAAGTCCGATGGAGGGATTAATTTTATATCATACCGCTTCATCTCAATCCTTGTAATTTGTATTTTTAGTCAATCGCCATTACCAATATGCAGATAACCGAACAATCGTCGCTCTACGACAATTTAGAAAAGAAGTCCGTACGGGAAATATTAGAAGACATTAACCGGGAAGACCAAAAGGTAGCGTTAGCCGTTCAAAAAGCCATTCCACAGATCGAACTGCTCGTCAACCAGATTGTGCCCCGCATGAAACAGGGTGGACGCATCTTTTACATGGGCGCAGGTACCAGCGGCCGCTTGGGAGTGCTGGACGCTTCGGAGATACCACCGACATTCGGAATGCCTCCTACCTGGATTATCGGATTGATAGCCGGTGGAGATACCGCCCTGCGCAATCCGGTAGAAAGTGCCGAGGACGATATGAACCGGGGATGGGAAGAACTTACGGAATATCATATCAACCCCAAAGACACCGTGATTGGCATTGCTGCTTCGGGCACTACTCCTTATGTAATCGGTGCCTTGCGGGAAGCTCGCAAGCATGGCATTCTGACAGGTTGCATCACCAGCAATCCGGATTCTCCGATGGCGGCAGAAGCAGATGTCGCCATCGAAATGATTGTCGGTCCGGAATATGTCACGGGAAGTTCGAGAATGAAATCAGGCACCGGACAGAAAATGATTCTGAACATGATTAGTACGTCGGTGATGATTCAACTCGGACGGGTGAAAGGAAATAAGATGGTAAATATGCAGCTTAGTAACCATAAACTAGTGGAAAGAGGAACCAGAATGATTATGGAGGAATTGGGATTAGAGCATGACCATGCACAAAAATTGTTGCTGTTATACGGTTCGGTTAAAAAAGCGATTGGCGCTTATCAACACTCAAAAGACTATTAAGCACACTAAAGCCCCCACACATACAAGATAAAAAGATTTTGAAACAAAATCAAAAATATTTATTGAGCAAATCTGTTTGTTCACACTCCCTCATATTATTTCTAAAGAAAAAACTTCCCCAAAAAGTCGATAGGTATCAACAGTATAAATAATTGTAACATACCAAAAGCCCGTTCTTATCAATACCAACTATCTTTGCATCGTGTCACAATACAAGTGGAATAATAAATAATTAACCACAAATTATTAAATATTGAAACCATGAAAAAGTTATTTCTATTCTTCTATCTCTCTGTTGTGGGTATAGCGGCATTTGCCGCTGAACCATTCGTAGTATTCACAGCAACCGGCAATCATTTCCCGTTGGTTGCCAACGGAGTTCCTTGTCCGATATACATAGATTCTTCCGAAGACAAAGGAGTCATGATTGCTGCCGGCAATCTTCAACAAGACATACTGCAGGTATGCGGAGAAAAGCCCGAACTCTTAACAAGCGCAAGTTCAAAACAATGTATCATTGCAGGTACTTATGGCACTCCTTTTATAAAGAAGCTGATGTCGGCAGGAAAAATAGACAAAAAGGAATTGGATGGGAAAAATGAAAAATATATCCTGCAAATCATCGCCAATCCTTGTGAGGGAATAGATGAAGCGGTAGTTATCATCGGCAGCGACAGACGTGGTACTATTTATGGTATCTACGAACTTTCCGAACAGATGGGAGTATCTCCCTGGTATTGGTGGGCAGATGTTCCCGTCATGAAACAACCCAACGTATATATTAAACCCGGACAATACTCGGACGGAGAGCCGGCCGTAACCTATCGCGGTATCTTTCTGAATGATGAAGCACCGTGTCTTACCCAATGGGTAAAACACACTTACAGCACCAACTATGGCGACCATCGTTTTTATGCACGGGTGTGTGAACTGATACTACGCCTAAAAGGTAATTTCCTTTGGCCGGCCATGTGGAACTGGGCTTTCTATGCTGACGATCTGCAGAACAGCAAGACAGCAAGTGAAATGGGAGTCATTATCGGCACGTCCCACCACGAACCGATGGCACGCAACCATCAAGAATGGTCACGCAAGCGCAAAGAATATGGTGCATGGGATTATACAACTAACAAAAAAGTGATCGATCAGTTTTTCCGTGAAGGCATCGAACGGATGCAGGGCACAGAAGATATCGTAACCATCGGTATGCGCGGAGACGGTGACGCAGCCATGAGTAAAAGTACCAATGTGAAACTTCTGGAGAATGTAGTCAAGAATCAGCGCAAGATTATTGAAGAAGTCACCAAACGTCCGGCCAAAGAAACTCCGCAAGTATGGGCGTTGTATAAAGAAGTATTGGATTATTACGATAAAGGTATGCGTGTGCCCGATGATGTAATCATGCTATTGTGTGATGACAATTGGGGCAATGTATGCCGCCTGCCAAATGCCAAGGAACGTAAGCATCCGGGCGGTTGGGGTATGTATTACCATGTAGACTACGTAGGTGCTCCGAGAAACTCCAAATGGCTGAACGTAACCCCTATACAAAATATGTGGGAGCAACTTCAACTCACATACGATTATGGAGTAGAAAAGCTGTGGATACTGAATGTAGGCGATTTGAAACCAATGGAATATCCGATCACGCTCTTCATGGATATAGCATGGAATCCCAAACAATTCAACGTCTCTAACTTGCTGGATCATCCCCGTCGTTTCTGCGCGCAGCAGTTTGGCGAAGATCAGGCGGATGAAGCTATGCGAATCTTAAACCTGTACAGCAAATACAACGGCCGAGTGACGGGAGAAATGCTCGACCGGAATACTTATAACCTGGAGACCGGCGAATGGAAACAAGTATCTGATGAATATCTGAAACTGGAAGCGGAAGCTTTGAGACAATACATATCACTAGAACCGGAATATAAAGATGCCTACAAGCAATTAATCCTCTTCCCCGTTCAAGCCATGGCAAACCTGTACGAAATGTATTATGCACAAGCCATGAACCATAAATTGTACAAAGAAAACAATCCGCAAGCTAACGAATGGGCAGATAAAGTGGAACAGGCTTTTGCACGGGATAAAGCGTTGAGTGACGATTATAACAACGTTATGTCCGGCGGCAAATGGAAGAATATGATGATTCAGAAACATATCGGTTATACATCATGGAATGATAACTTCCCTGCTGATACACTGCCTAAAATCTACCGAATCAAACATCCGGAAAAGGCTGCCGGCGGATACGTCTTCACTGGGCAAGACGGATATGTAGCTATGGAAGCCGAGCATTATTACAGCGCTAAAGCAGCACCAAGGACGGAATGGACAGTGATTCCCTATATGGGACGTACCCTTAGTGGCATGGCTCTGATGCCTTACACACAACCGACCAGCGGAGCTTCTATCTCCTACAAGATAAAGTTGCCTAAAGGAATTGACAAGGTGACTGTCCATGTGATAGTTAAATCAACTCTTGCTTTCCACGATCGCAAAGGACATGAGTATAGTATCGGATTTGAAGGAGGAAAGGATCAGACGATCAATTTCAATCATAACTTAAATGAGCTTCCTGAAAATGTATACAGCATATACTATCCGACAGTTGCACGACGCATCGTTGAGAAAAAAGCAAAACTGAATGTACCGAATACATCAGACGGTATGCAAACAATCACTTTCAAACCTCTTGATCCGGGCATTGTACTTGAGAAGTTGGTTGTAGATTACGGAGGTTACAAGAAATCCTATCTGTTTATGAACGAATCAAAGAATAAGAGAACAAACCTGCAATAAATATATAAAACAACTAGAGAATATAATGACAGTCAACAGAAGATGCATGGTTTTATCCTGTGGAACATACACCCTATACATTAGTAACATAAATATAGAAAGAAGTTACTTCCAAGATAGATTTCAGAAACACTTTTTTGCCTTATGTATTGGGAAATGAACTACCTTTGCTACAAATCCATACAATATGAACAGAAACACTTTTTTTGTATTATTCCTATTAATAAGCAACCTTGTTTCAGGACAGGACCTGAAGCTGTGGTATAGTCAACCTGCACAAAATTGGTCGGAAGCTCTTCCTATTGGTAACTCCCGTCTTGGAGCCATGGTATATGGCGGAATCGAACGCGAAGAATTACAACTTAACGAAGAAACATTTTGGGCAGGTTCTCCATACAATAACAATAACCCGAATGCCGTACATGTGCTACCGGTTGTACGCAAACTGATTTTTGAAGGGAGAAACAAGGAAGCGCAAAGGCTCATTGACGCCAACTTCTTAACCCGGCAACACGGAATGAGCTATCTGACATTAGGTAGTCTTTACCTAGAATTTCCGGAACACCAAAATGCATCCGGCTTCTACCGCGATCTGAACCTGGAGAATGCAACGGCAACTACCCGTTATCAAGTGGATGACGTCACTTATACCCGCACCACTTTTACTTCATTTACTGATAATGTCATTATTATGCATATCAAAGCAAGTAAAGCAAACGCACTGAACTTTACTATTGCATATAACTGTCCTTTAGTACATAAGGTGAATGTTCAGAATGATAAGCTGACCGTCACCTGTCAAGGGAAAGAGCAGGAAGGTTTGAAAGCCGCACTACGGGCAGAATGTCAAATCCAAGTAAAAACGAATGGCACTCTCCGCCCGGCAGGAAATACTCTCCAAATAAATGAAGGAACAGAAGCCACCCTTTATATATCGGCAGCAACCAACTACGTAAACTACCAGGATGTCAGCGCCGATGAATCCCACCGGACCAGCGAATATCTGAAAAGAGCAATGCAAATACCTTACGAAAAAGCTCTCAAAAACCATATCGCTTATTATAAAAAACAATTTGACCGTGTACGCCTTACATTACCGGCAGGCAAAGCTTCCCAACTGGAGACTCCCAAACGAATTGAAAACTTCGGAAATGGGGAAGACATGGCAATGGCAGCTCTACTTTTCCATTATGGGCGTTATCTGCTGATTTCTTCTTCGCAACCGGGTGGGCAACCGACTAATCTGCAAGGTATATGGAATAACAGTACTCATGCACCCTGGGATAGCAAATACACCATCAATATCAATACAGAAATGAACTATTGGCCGGCAGAAGTCACTAATTTAAGTGAAACACATAGCCCGCTATTCTCAATGTTGAGAGATTTATCCGTCACAGGAGCCAAAACCGCCCGAAGCATGTATAACTCACGCGGATGGGTGGCACATCATAACACCGACTTATGGAGAATCTGTGGTGTAGTCGATTTTGCAGCAGCCGGCATGTGGCCTAGCGGCGGCGCCTGGTTGGCCCAACATATCTGGCAACATTATCTTTTCACCGGAGATAAAGAATTTCTAAAAGAATATTATCCGATACTGAAAGGAACCGCACAATTCTATATGGACTTTCTGGTGGAACATCCTACCTATAAATGGCTGGTGGTAGTTCCCTCCGTATCACCGGAACATGGTCCGGTCACTGCCGGATGCACCATGGATAACCAGATTGCTTTTGATGCACTGCATAATACCTTACTGGCTTCATACATCGCTGGTGAAGCCCCTTCTTTCCAAGACTCCCTAAAACAAACGCTAGAGAAATTGCCACCTATGCAAATAGGGAAACATAACCAACTACAAGAATGGCTGGAAGATGTTGACAATCCCAAGGACGAGCACCGTCATATTTCACATTTGTACGGGCTATATCCGAGTAACCAAATTTCTCCATACTCGAATCCCGAGTTATTTCAGGCAGCAAAAAACACATTGGTGCAACGCGGTGATAAGGCTACCGGTTGGAGTATCGGCTGGAAAGTCAATTTCTGGGCACGTATGCTGGATGGAAACCATGCCTTCCAAATCATCAAAAATATGATTCAACTATTGCCCAACGATAACTTGGCTAAAGAATATCCGAGCGGACGTACCTATCCCAATATGCTGGATGCTCATCCGCCTTTCCAGATTGACGGTAATTTCGGTTATACAGCCGGAGTAGCGGAAATGTTGCTCCAAAGTCATGACGGTGCCGTACATTTATTGCCGGCATTGCCTGATGCATGGGAAGAAGGGAGTGTGAAGGGGCTGGTGGCACGTGGAAACTTTACTGTTGATATGGACTGGAAAAACAATGTGTTAAATAAAGCGATCATCCAGTCGAATATAGGCGGTACGCTCCGCATCCGGTCTTATGTTCCCCTGAAAGGGAAAGGCTTAAAACAAGTAAACGGGAAAGAGTGCTCAAATAGATTATTCGCCACCACTCCTATCAAGCAACCTCTTGTAGCCAAAGGGGTAAGTGCGCAGTCTCCCAAACTGCAGAAGGTTTACGAATATGACATCGAAACAAAGGCCGGTAAAAGCTATATTGTAAATACAATAAAAGGAAAACAATAATACATAAGGAAAGGTTAATCTTTTCTCATGTTACATTTTTCACGAACGATGTTACAACATCCGATTGCACTCCCGGAGCCTATTGAAAATATTCATCTTTTATTAGGTTATATTTAGGTTTTTAGTTTTCTTTGTACTACCAACAACGATCTATAAACTATGAGAAATGTATTGATTTTTCTATTATCATTGTTTTCTTTGTTATGCAACGGACAATCTCCTAAGTTATTCACTACTGACAAAGAGCTATCCAGTAGTCTGATTAATCAAATATATCAAGACCGAAACGGTTTCATTTGGATTGCAACAGAAGATGGTCTGAACCGTTATGACGGTGCTAAATTTACCATATACAAACATGAGCCTAATAATGAACATTCGTTAGCACACAATTTTGTTCGTACTGTTTTTGAAGACAGCAAAGGTCATTTGCTTATCGGCACATATATAGGAATTCAAATGTATGATCCGGCCACGGACAATTTTACTCCACTTGCCAAATTGGAAGATACCGGAGAAACGCTTGAAAGCAACATTAATTCTTTCATCGAGCGAAAAAACGGAGAGATATGGGTATCTGGAAATGTGTTGTGCAAACTAAACATCAAAGACCATCTGTTGACTGTCCGGAAAGTCGATATTGCAGTCACTTCACCCGGGAGCCTGTTTGAAGATAAAAAACAAAATGTATGGATGGCAAAAGGGGAAGAAGGAGTATATCAACTCACTCCCGACAATCAGCTTACGTTACACTTGTCTAAAGACAACGGATACGTCAAAAGTATATGTGAGGATCAGCGAGGCAACATTTATGTAGGAAGTATACGAAAAGGGCTATTCATTTACGACAAAGAATGTAAAACCTTTGTCCCTGTCGATTTGAAAGAGAAAGGAGAACTTCCTGTTTGCTTCCTTTATTCTGGTATACCAAATGAATTGTATATCGGCACTGACGGCAAGGGAGTAGCCATTTATAATATCCGAACACACGAAATCTCCGAATACAAGTTTGACAATAATTATTTTGATTCGGGGAACTCGAAAATACACTCCATCCTAAAGGACAATTCGGGTAACTTATGGTTAGCTGTTTATCAGAAAGGAGTTATATTAATTCCAGCCCGCACCAACAGCTTTAAGTATATCGGACATAAATCAACAGATAAAAATTGCATAGGCTCCTGTTGCATTACTTCGTTCTGCAAAGATAATAACGGGACTCTATGGGTAGGAACGGATAATGACGGTATTTATGCCCTTACAGAAAAATTAGAGCCGGCAAAACATTTCTCACACACCACCCATCCTCATTCAGTCCCCTCAACTGTTATTAAATTGTATGAAGACTCCGAACACAATATGTGGATTGGTTCATTTATCAACGGTATGGGAAAGCTGAACAAACAGACAGGATTATGCGATTACCAGTACCAACTGGTAGATAAGAACAACAACTATATACAACGTGTATATGACTTCGCAGAAGATAAAAACAAGCGTCTTTGGATTGCGACAATGGGATTCGGTTTGTTCTACTATGACCTGAAAACGAAAGAATTTACATCCGTACAATCTCAAACATCTTTAATCAACGAATGGATAGGTTGCCTGCACTATTCCGATGACAATAAACTGTATGTCGGAACTTATGACGGTGTCAACTGTATAGACCTTGACAGCCCTGATTTTCAAAGTCATAAGATACTCTCACAAAATGTTATTTATTCAATCTTTGAAGATGCCGACGGAGTTGTCTGGTTAGGCAGTTCCGAAGGATTATCCGGTTGGAATAAAAAAACGAAAGAACTAACCAGTTATACTACTGCAGACGGATTGCCCAGTAATACAATATATGCCATACAAGGAGATGGAAATGATTTTCTTTGGATAAGCACCAATGCCGGAATTTCCCAATTCCAAAAGAAAAACAACAAATTTATCAATTATTATGTCAGCGACGGATTACAGGGAAATGAGTTCTACAAGAATGCCTCCTTCAAAGATAAACAAGGTATTATCTGGTTTGGCGGAATGAATGGCATCACCTATTTCAATCCACAAGACATTATCAATCCGGCAAAAACATGGAATATCCGGATCACCGACTTTTTCCTGCATAACAATCCGGTTAGAAAAGGAATGAAATCCGGTATTCATAATATTATCAACTGCCCTGTATTCAACGCAAAAGAGTTTTATCTATCCCATAAAGACAATGTGTTCAGTATCGAGTTTGCCACTCTGGAATTAAATGCCCCCGAACATATCAACTACCTTTATTCTATCAACGATGAAAAATGGATTAGTTTGCCCAAAGGTGTAAACCGTATCTCATTCAGCAATCTGAAACCCGGTACCTATAACTTTAAAATCAGAGCAAAAGACAACACTGTGTATTCAAATATAAAAGATATTACCATCTTTATATCTCCTGCATGGTATGCTTCATGGTGGGCCAAAGTTATCTACTCCTTATTATTACTGACCATTATATTTATCATTATTCTTCAGATCAGACATCGGTACAGAATGCATCAGGAAATGCTGCAACATATCCATGCCGAACAAATCAATGAAGCAAAATTGCAGTTCTTTATCAACATCTCTCATGAGATACGCACTCCGATGTCTCTAATCATCAGCCCTCTACAGAAACTGATTAAGAATGAGGACAACAATGAACGCCTGAAAATATATCATATTATCTACAGAAATGCGGAACGTATTCTGAATCTTGTCAATCAACTAATGGATATTCGGAAAATTGATAAAGGACAAATGTTCCTGATGTTCCGGGAAACCAACATTATTCCTTTTATTGAGGATTTATGTACAACTTTCAGTCAACAGGCAAATACAAAAAATATCCGGCTACAACTTCACAGTACGCTCCGGGAACTAAATGTATGGGTAGACACAGGTAATTTTGATAAGATTATCCTGAATATTCTGTCTAATGCCTTCAAGTTTACTCCTGAAAAAGGAAACATAGATATTACCATCCGTACGGGAGAAGATAATACGCTGCCCACTCCCTTGAAACAATATGCCGAAATAATTATCTCGGATACCGGAACAGGCATCGATGAACAGGAAAAAGAACATATCTTCGAACGTTTCTACCAGATCCGTAACAGCCAACAGAATCCAAAAGGCGGAACAGGAATAGGATTACATCTGACTCGTTCATTAGTGGAATTACATCATGGAATTATCTATGTAGAAAATAATAAAGAACAACCGGGTTGCCGTTTTATTATCCGATTACCGTTGGGTAACAAGCATCTACGACCTGAAGAAGTTGACAACAATAAGCAAAAGGTAACAGTTACCGTACCAACTGTTCCTGTCATCTCTTCCATTATAGAAAATGAGGAAGAAAAGAAAGTCAGGGTAAAAACTAAATATCGCGTATTAATTGTAGAAGACGAAGAAGAAATCCGAAATTATATAGCGAAGGAGTTTGGGGACAAATTTCATATCATGGAAAGCCGTAATGGTAAAGAAGCATTAGAGCAAATATTTAAAAAGGCTCCGGATTTAGTCATTAGTGACATCATGATGCCCGAAATGGACGGACTTACCTTATGCCGGAAGATCAAGCAGAATGTAAACCTCAACCATATCCCAGTCATTTTGCTTACTGCGAAAACGAGGGAAGAAGACAACCTTGAAGGTCTGAATACAGGAGCCGACGCCTATATCATGAAGCCATTCAATATCGAAATTCTGCAAAAGACGGTAGAAAATCTGATTAATACACGGCAGCAGTTACGCAAAGTATTTACAGGCCAGCAAAACCAGGAGAACAAGGTTCAGAAACTGGAAGTGAAATCACCCGATGAGAAATTGATGGAACGTATTATGAAAGTGATCAATGAAAACATCAGTAACCCTAACTTGACAATAGAGACAATCACCACCGAAGTAGGTATCAGCCGCGTACATCTTCACAGGAAACTCAAGGAGCTCACCAACCAGACAACCCGTGACTTTATACGTAATATACGTTTAAAAGAAGCCGCTCGTCTATTGTCCGAAAAACAGCATACTATATCCGAGATAGCCATGTTAACAGGATTCACTGATCCTAATAATTTCTCGACAACATTCAAAGAATTGTATGGAATGCCGCCTTCAATGTATATGAAAGAGCAGTTGAGTAAAAAAGAAGAGTAACCCAACTGCTCTCTAGCATGTTTATCTGTTAAACTTGTACCAATCAAAGTTAAACAGTTTACAGCCTTTACGTCCTTTGAATACAAAATAAATATCTTGTATTCCTGTGACCGGTTTTACAATATCAGCCTGCAATGTTTTCCAGCATTCCCAACCTCCCGTTGAAGGAATAGTCAGTTCCGCAATTAATGGTCCGCTTATACTGTCTGTACGTACTTCAAGTGTCCCGCCACGAAGGGCACTGGCAACGGTAGCTGTAAACCGTTTGGGAGATTTATTGCCGAAATCCACTTCACGTACCTTTAGATAGTCTCCATTATGAATTTCAGATATATATATACCGGTTTTCACATTTGGCTCGGACTTCACTCCTTCAGAAAACGCTATAGTTTCAGCTTCCACCCTTTCGTAAGGATTGAGCGTACCTATCGGTGATGCCCCTCCCCGGGTAGCATTAATAATCGGGAAAGTACCGTCAGCGTTATATTTGAACTGCTCCACCGCTGCACTTCGCCCGAAGCCTCCACCCCCCGGCAGCTTACCCGTATGATAGAAAAAATAAGAATTGCCTTTATAGTCTATCACCCCACAATGGTTAGTAAACGAGCCTGTATCTTGTAAAGGCATGATTTCTCCCATATACTTCCACGGCCCAAGAGGTCCGTCACTCATAGAATAGGCAATATGTTCGGGTACACCTCCGGCAGCATAAAGAAGATAGTATTTTCCTTCCCGTTTATGAAGCCATGGGCCTTCTGTATAAGTATCTTTATACTTAACACCTTTGACACGTTTTTCCGGATTGGGTGCACCAAAGCTCTCAACAGTCTGTTCCAGTTTACCCACTTCACCTTTCAAAGAAATCATATCTTCATTCAATTCTGCATAATAGATATTCGGATTTCCCCAATACAGATAAGCACGACCGTCATCATCTATATATACGGTAGGATCTATATAATCCCAGCTCCCGTCATGAAGGGGTTTACCGATGGCATCCTTAAAAGGACCGACAGGCGTATCACCGACTGCCACACCGATCGCCATGGTATTGGTCAGTTTAGAGTGCAAACAGACATACCAATAAAATTTACCATTACGTTCGATGCACTGTGCTGCCCAGGCACGATCGTCCGCCCAAGCAAATGATTCAATAGCAAGAGGAGAACCATGGTCAGTCCAGTTCACCATATCTTTGGTAGAATACACGCGCCATTCCTGCATCCAGAAAAAATCCGCCTTATCTTCATCATGTCCCGTATAGACATACAATGTGCCATCATGCACCATAGGGGCAGGATCTGAAGTATAGCATGTTTGTACAATCGGATTTTGCGCAGATAAATGATGTGGCAATATCCCTAAAAACAGCAATACTGCTGCAACTTGTTTAAATTTCATATTCGTATTATTTAATGTTTAAACAGATTTGGAAGAAACTCTTTCAGGCAACGTCTCCAAGTCAACCATTCATGTCCCGTACCTTTCGATTCATAATAATCCACTTTGATTCCCAATTCACGGAGTGATTCTACCATTTTCTTTGTTCCCATTTGTTCTTCCGTACCACAACCAAGAAAGAAATAATTCACTCTTTTATTGAATCCGTCCGCATCAGAAAATACTCCGTTAAAACAAGTTTTCATGTCCAGTCCGAAAATTGCTCCGCTAAAACTCCCTATATAAGAGAACTTGTCAAGGTGGGGCAGTGTAGTATTGAAAGTCTGGTGTCCTCCCCACGACAATCCTGCCATTGCACGATGTTCGTGGTCGGTCTTGGTGCGGAACGTACGGTCTATCATAGGTATCAAGTCTTTCAGGATAACATCATAAAAAGTTGCGCCATACAGAGCCCGCTCTTCGTTTATATCCTTTCCGGGACGCGGCCGGAACGGAGCTTCCACATCTCCGCTATCCATCACTACCAACATCGGCACACACTTGCCAGATGCAATCAAATTATCCATAATGTGATTCATACGTCCTTGTGTGCCCCAGCCGGTTTCATCTTCTCCCATACCATGCTGCAAATATAGTACCGGATAACGCTTCTTCGGATGAGTTTCATACTCTGCCGGCGTATATACCATACACCGACGAAACTCTTTTTGTGTTTCCGAATAATACGTACAGGAACGAACTTGTCCGTGAGGTACTTGTTGAGGACGATAATACTCCCCCTCTTCACCTTCAGAGATTTCGATACCACTTGCCACACGGCAACAACCGAAGAACGTATAACTGGAAGGATCTGTTACCGACACTCCGTCTGCTATCAGGAAATAATAATGGAATCCTACAGGTAGAGGGTCGGTCGTTACCGTCCAGAGTCCTCCGGTATCTTTCCACATATCATACTTCTTTCCGCAACAATCCACTTGTAGCTTGCTAGCCTGCGGAGCATAGAAACGAAAATGAGCACGCCCCTCTTTATCCACCCGAGGATAGTCATATCCCAGAATATTAGTGGACGCCGGTTGGGTAGTAATCCCGGAGTTTGGTTCTTTCTCTAACAAAAGGAGTCGTTTCTCGGCATACCGCACTCCCAATTTTCTGTATCCTTCTGCCGTGAAATGCAAATTATCTTCTGCGGCAGGACAGCCTGAAGAAGGAATCACGTACGCATTCTGAATCACCTGTGGCAGCGTATTGATTATCTCATTCATGCTTGCACATCTGCCATTCTGGTCGGCATGCACTACTTCTCCCGCCAGTAAGGGAACATCCTTTGCCTGAAGATTCAAATCCCTCAACAGATTCTCATAGACTCTCTTTACTTTTTGAGGCCACTCTTTATCACCGGTATTAGACTCGCCTTGATGCAACAAAATACCTTTAATCACCCCAGCTTTCTGTGCTTCTACAGCCAATTCCTTTAGTCTACGATAAGGATTATTACCGTATGCTTTCACGGTAATTCTCAGCCATTCCGGTTGAGAGGCAATATGTTCTTCGCAATTCTCCTCATCAAACAGTTCAATCCTGCAACCACCTACAGCTACATTGATAACACCTACCTTAATATTATCAGGCAACCTTTTCACCAACGTACGCCCGAAATAATCGGTCGGTGTTAACCCTGTATGGCAACGTACTAACGGAGGAATAGCCTTATACCACTGTCCTTTGACACGTCCCAAAGACGGACAGTCAACAGCCGCCATCATCAGAAAACGTTCATTGACATTGCACGTATCCTGCGCTTCAATCTTTGCATTCCCTTCCATATTGGATTGTCCTAAACAAAGGTAAATATGGAAATTAGGGTCTTGTGCAAAGGCAAATATGCTTGCACATAACATACAGCTCAATAAAATAATATTTTTCATTTTGTAACAAAATTGATATTATTATTCATCCATTTCAGCATACTCTTTAAACCAGTGATAAATAGCCCACGGGCACGCTTCCGGGTCATTCAAAAAAGTATAGTTTCCCGGTTCACCCGCTACATCCCTAAAAGCAGCCAGTTCATGAGACTTTGTAGTAAAGAACAGCCAGGAAACATTGCCGGATTGATCGGCTATGTATTTGAAATTAGCTCCAAAACCTCCGCCTTTCGCCACTCCCGTAATACTTTTCCCCCATGTTGCATCATATTTCTTCGGTGCCCAGTCTATCTCAGTGAGCAAAACTAGCTACCGGACCTACTTGCTTGTCCCAACCACGTTGGAAAGGTTCATATCCCCCTCCTATAGAGGATCCATTTCCTTCACCACTGTCCTGTTCGGCATCACTTCCATACCAGCCCGGATAACAGTGTACGGCAAAACCTATATTTTCTCCTTCTATACGATGGTCTTTATAGCCACTATACTGAGATTGCCAGCCCAATCCGGGTACCCAAATGATATTGTTACAAGCATTTCCACGTATTTTATCAACAATCGCCTGAAAATACTTTTGCATATTAATGAAGCAAGCATCACCGTCTCCTCCATATATACCGTCTGCACCTTTTATATGAACGGGTTCATTAGCCAACTCGAACATAATCCCAGGATTATTCTTCACAACAGCATTCTGCGATACAATGTCCCACACTTTCAGTAGAAACTCCTGATAAGAATCTCCCAACTCTATACCTAGATACCTGTTATCTTCAGTATCACCTGCATGTGGACAAACTCCCGGCGGGCGCATCACCACATACATCCCTTTAGAAATAAAATATTCCGCCATCGGGACAAACAACTCTTTCAGGTACTTCTTGAAACGTGTTTCCGAAAAACGTTCATGTTCTTCATAACGTACATAAGGCAGCGTAGTATCATCACTCCAATAAGGATCCATATGCAGACGTACAAAGTTAAATTTCCATCCGGCAGCCAGTATTTTATCCACCATACTTTTGTTATAGCTAAGGCAACTGCTTACATCATAATTACTCCATGCGTTGTTATTAAAATAGGGACTATAGGTCTGCGTAAATCCATGCAAGTTGACAATTTTCCCTTGTTCATTTTTCAGATAACGTCCCTCTACATGTAAAGAAACAACCAGTTTCGGAGAATCAGGATCATCATCCGATTTATCACCACCGGTATCATCACCGACTGTTGTTTCTTCTGTTTTCTTTTCATTTTCCTCTTGCGAAATTTCATCCTTGCCACAAGCAGAAAACAGCAGACAAGACAAAGTTAATATACCTATTATTCTTTTCATAATTTCATCAATCTATTTAATTACATCTATTTAAAATAATAGCGGAGCTCTATCGAGAGACTCCGCTATCCGGACGAGCGTGCCTAATCTAAATCAGCATAAACTACATGATAGTTCTCTATCTCATTTATTTACTGGCAGTACCATTTTTCAAACCTTCAAGGAAACCAACATAGACAGGTTTGCGATTGTAATTCAAATCCCACAGACCAATTGGTTGTCCTTTTCTCCAGAAGGAGTTTTCAGAAGGGCTGTCTGTCGGACTCCAATGAGTGATGCCATATTGCTGTGCCACTGGAATAATCTCAAAGTATTTCTCAATAATAAACTGATAGAAATCAGACATATTCTGCTGCATTTCGTCTGTCAGATTCTCTGTCAGTATCGTTTCACCGGTTGCATCGACAATCCCCATATCCAATTCTGTGATCTTTATGAGCTTACTGGTAGAAGCTAACAGGGTAAACATATTGATAATGGCGTTTTCCTTACTAGCCTGAGTAGCAGGATTCATATAGTAAGACACATGCATTTGAGTACCGATACCGTCCACCTTTGTTTCCCCGTCAGACTCCCAACGTTCGATCCAATGTATCAAGCTCTTTAACTTCTTATTCTGATCCCAGTCGGATTCCAGATTATAGTCGTTAATAAAAAGCTTCAACTCATCAGGATTACCACCGAACTCCGCAAAATACTTACGCGCAAACTTAATCGGAATACGGGCGTAATCATCACCCAAATAATCCTGCCAATAGAAGTTCTCACCGGAGACACCATTATCATCTGTTTGAGAAGCTGACTGAAGATCGTAATAGCCATCCCCATCCGAATCTTTTCCGGAAATAGGTTCATTCACGACATCCCATGCCTTAACATAACCACCGCAAGATTCCAACATACCTTTAATCCAACGCTCCAATTCGTTCGTTAGGATTTCTTCTTTCTCTTCCGGAGTCAGAGGAATCGTATTACCCGATTTCTGCCAATATATAGACAAATCATCAATATAGATGGTACCGACATACTTCCCATAATTAAAAAGAATACGAGTAGCCGCATCTCCCGTGCAGTTGGTAAATACAGTAACCTCTTCCCATTCTGTTGTAATTGGTATAGAAGGGAAGTCACCACGCCCGGCAAATCCGTCCGGTTTTTGAAAGGCCGCCCCAATACTACCTGCTACACTGCCTTTAATCTTCATCTTTAAGAAATAGGTAGTCCCTTCTGTCAAAGGAGCTGAAAAATCATAGCCAGCCTGTGCTTCCCAAGGATTTACTTCCGACGAATTTGTCATTTGATGTACTCCGTCAAT
The DNA here is from genome assembly GCF_047310725.1 of Bacteroides sp. 90-K9/2. NCBI lineage: Bacteria > Pseudomonadati > Bacteroidota > Bacteroidia > Bacteroidales > Bacteroidaceae > Bacteroides > Bacteroides sp. 90-K9/2. Next base: position 182,594 of record NZ_JBCGVL010000004.1, on the reverse strand, counting down.
CACCTGCCGAGTCGAATTATTTCCCCACCCCATCATAGCTGTTCCACTTGAAAAGTCATCCTCTAATATATATACATTAGTTAACACGGATCCACTTTCCTGAACCTCCTCTATACCATAGGTAAAATCAATCCAACTCGCTTTGCTCCATCGGGACAAATCTTTGCTTTCTTCGAAAGTAGAGTTTATAATCAAATTTCTATCAGAGCCCGCGGCAGTCAATGTTAAATCATCAAAATACAAATCACCGCCAAACAAACCGAAACAGAATCGTAACCTATCTATATCAGCAGAAGGCGTAAACGTGAATGTGTTAGTTGACCATTGCTCACCCGCTGAAAAAGTCCCTGCACCATATTGAGTGTCAGATCCATCTTTCTTCCCGGGCCAGAACGGAAAGGTTATAGCCGAAGAAGCCTTCATCCGCACACTTATGGTATATTCTTGATTTGCTATTAATGATTCATCTAAATCATAATACAATTCCCAATCCCATACATTCGCTTGAGGCTTCGAGGTTTTTATATGAAGTGCGATTTCTGAACTTCCAGGAACCGGTTCCGGTTCTTTATCAGCAATCAGCCCATTCAAATAAGCATTTTGCTGCTGTGAATGCCAACAGAGCGTATGCCCGTAAATACTGATTCCCGTTTCTTTAGCAGTTTTCACAAACTTCTTGACTGTACCGAAATCCATATTTCCTTTGGCATCTACACAGGAGCTATATTTCATGGCATTACCAGCCGTCACGTCGTCATAGTTATTGACAGTCAAAGTATAAACCAAATCTTGCTTCAAGAAGTCACTCACCGTGACTCCCGTTCCCAACTTGAAGTCGGGATGGGAGATACGATCAATATATGTTTTCAAATCACCATATTCGTTCAAGTACTCATACTTTTTCAGACTCTCCGGTTTCTCCGTCTTGTAGTCCGCAAAAAGCGCATCCGCACAAGATACAGTTATTCCGACAACCATAGCAAGCAGTAAAATTCTATTATAGTATTTCATATTCTTCTAGTTTAACGATTAATTCTTCACATAGACCGGCGTAAAATCTTCTCTTGCCACACCACGACTATGCGCAACCAATGTATCTTCTGTTTCAAACTTTAATCCATTACTGAAATCCACAGTATACTTCAAATAAATGGCATCACGATCTTTATTGCCCCAACTATTCTTCTCACCGTCTTGAACAAACTTACCTGTACCAGTAGCCGTAACGCCGTCCAACCCGGAAACCACACATTCATCGCCATTAAAAGCCAGCAGTAACTTATAACTGATATTACGCGGATTGTCCGTTGTCCCCAAATTGGTAGTAACTGTAAGAATGGTTTCAGTCAAGGATTTTGTTACAGTCTGACATATTTCATCATCTTCTACATACTCGTTATGACGATCATTCTCGGTAGTTGTCCCGTTTTCTGTCACTTTGTCCACGCCATGACGCAGATACTTACCAGTCCATTTATTGATGTATTTCACACAATAAAGTACATAATCCTGTGGTTGCACCAACCACACTGACGAATTACATCTGACGGCTTCTGCTCCTTCGGACAAAGTACCATTCAAAATACGGTCAGCATTAGTCACACCTGTCATTACCAAAGGTATGACATAGGTAGCGGTCAGCGCTTCGGGATCAGCAAAGAAAGCATCAGTAAATGAGACTTCCACACCATCCATCAATACATTCTTCAGAGTGATCTTATCATCGGATAATGTATAGTAATTGGAAGGCATAGCTTTTACCGGCACATTCTCAGATGTAGAAGTGTACGAGTAATAAAGGTTATCACACAATGTATTGTCTACTTCAATATCTATCGTGATATCCTTCTTATTAGCATAAACACCGCCCATAGTAGCATTAATCTTACATTTATGAGCGTTGTCCAACGTCGTATCATACTCATCTTCACCCATAACCAACGTTCTCACCGGATACTGGGTTGCAAAATAGACTGAAGTGCCGCCCTCATAATCAGGAAATTCATTATCTTGATTTTCACAGGATGTCATCGTCCATGAAACAAAAACTCCAACTGACATGGCAAATATTAATTTAATTAATTTCATATGCTTCATTATTTATTATTTTACAATTATTTCCAACCGGCATTCTGTTCCAGATTGCTCCACTTCATTACTTCAGCAAAAGGTATTGGCCCGTAAATCATATACTCCTCATACTTTCTTTTCTCTACCGTAAGCGGAGAGTAGCTCATTATAGAACCGCTCTTGCTTATTTCCACCCCAAGAGCAGTTTCATTCAGTTTGGTCAAATCAACATTCCAGCGACGTAAATCCCAGAAACGGAAATTCTCAAAACAAAGTTCGATACGGCGTTCATTACGGATTAGTTCACGCATCTTGTCTTTATTATCCTTTATGCTCTCCAAATAAGCATCTCCATTATCCAGACCTAAACCGGCACGCGTACGAATGGCTTTGATTACATCATAAGCACTAAAAAGATGTCCATGATTATTCTGTGGTCCCCAAGCCTCATTAGCCGCCTCCGCATAAATCAGAAACATCTCTGTATAACGGATACGTGCCGTATAATGCTTCTTCTTTGTATTATACTGTGAATTAGGGTTACACTCTTTACGCAATAGTTTCCGCAAGTAATAACCTGTACGAGTAGACTTTCCGCTTTCCTTATTCACAACGTCCGTATTCGTACCGTAAGTCCCTGTAATAATTTCCGTATCACTAGGACCTTGCTTGCTACCATTGTAAACGATGTATTTTGCCAAACGCGGATCACGGTTATCATACGGGTTTTCTGCATTGTAATTGCCTGATGTTTCAGAAATAGGGTAACCATTCGCCATAGGAAAGGCATCCACCAGATTCTGGGTAGGATTGACACGACCGTTTCCGTAAAGTGATGGAGGAAAGTTAGCTGTTTCCAATGTATTATTATCATCTGTACTACTACGCCAGATAACCTCGGCGGGACTGCCGCCCGTTCCATAATCTTTATCCGCAAGTGTATACCACTCCAATCCATCTGCATCCAGCCCGCAGCCGCCGCCACCGTTAGCTTTCTCTATAATTTCAGCAGCATAATCGGCAGCTTGTTCCCAAGTCATTCCCGACCCGCTTTGAAATGCCGGACTGGCAGCTAACAGAGCCGTTTGTGCACGGACTGCCAATGCAATCCGTCCGCTCATCAACCCTCTATATTCTTCACCACAAACACGCCGATAATCACTCGCATTCGTCACACCGATGTTTCTATATTTTTCCGGTATCTCACTATCTGCAAATTTCTTATAATCGAGCGGCAATAATTCGATAGCCTTACCGGCATCTTCCATTATTTGCTTCACGCAATCGGAATAAGTGGCACGAGCATGATTAAAATCCGCATCCGGTCCTTCTGATTTCAAAATAATAGGTACTCCCATCAATGTGCCGTCCGCAATCTTACCACCATGTGCACGTAACAAATAATACATATGCAGTGCACGCAACCCATAAGCCTCTCCTTTCAAACGATCAAGAAACATAGTAGAGATACGTTCGTCTTTCGCCCATTCTACCTTATCCACATTCTCTAAAAAAAGATTGATATACAGGATAGCGTTGAAACGATTCTGCCATTGGGAAACCGGATTATTATTGGCAGTCCAGGAACCTGTAGCCATTCGCAGATAGTTACTGGAAATCTCATTAGTCACAGCATCATCCGTAGCCAAGTCACTTGTAGGTGAAGTTTCGTAAGGGAGTATAATATAAGCGTTCGCAAGTATACCCTGCGCATAGCTCGGCTCTTTATGCATAGCTTCAAGATCTCTGTTGTTCTCCAGTGCCGGTTCAAACAAATCGTCACAAGCAGTCAGCAGAGGTAAGAAAGCCAATAATTTGAATATATTTTTCATAATTTCGTTCTTTAATTATTGAAATAATCTGTATTAGAAAGTTGCAGTCACACCTAAATTATAGAAGCGGCATTGCGGGCCGGAGCCAACATTCAATTCCAGCGCCTTGCGTTCCTTGGATATTGTGAGTAAATCAGAACCGCTGATATATGCGGATACTCCATGAACAAAACTATTCTTAAACCACTTGGAAGGTAGATCATACGTGACCTGTACTTTTGCCAGACGGAAAGCATCCGTCTTATACATCCAGAAGTCGGAAGAATAAAAGTTATTAGTTCCACTTTCTGTAGTCAAACGCGGATAAGTAGCTGTTGCTGCCGTTTCCGGAGTCCAACGCCCCCGGACTACTGCCGAGTATTTATCTTCACCGGATATCCAATAATAAGACTCGTTGTTTTTCATGGCATGTCCGCCAAACTCACCTGTACCCAATACAAAGAAAGTTAATCCTTTCCATTTAGCAGTCAAGTTTATACCCAACGCCAAGGGAGCTCCATACCAACCGCCACGAGCCAGATAAACCTGATCTTTATCATCAATTATACCGTCATTATTCTGATCTACATATTTCAAATCACCCGGTCTTATTGTACCGCCAAGACGCTGTTCAGGAGAATCTATGATGTCCTGCTCATCCTTGAAGAATCCGATGCACTGTAATCCCCAAATACCGTCAACAGCATATCCTTTACGGTATTGGTATTTATCCTGATGCAATTCATCCCGCTTGGTAGCTTTCGTTGTATAGTAAGTTCCGGTAACGCCCGCTGTAAAATCAACCTTACCGAAACGTTTGTTGTAGTTTACGTTGAAATCAAATCCCATGCGACGGTCATTATCGTAGTTGATGTACGGACGAAACGAAGCGGTCGGGTAATAAGTGAAGAAATACTCCGGATACTGAGTAGTAGAAGTCACGATTTTACCTTCGATTGAATTAACAAAGAAAGATGCATCCGCTGTTATCATCCGGTTCCATAAAGAAGTTTTCAGATTAACAGAAAGCTCTTTACGCTTGATAAAGCTCAAGTCTTCATTCGCCCCTTGTTTAGAGTTAGTAGAGTGTAGTGATACACTCTCGCGCCATCCCCACCATGCACCGTCCGATTGGTTGTAATAACCATCATACATATAATAGTTGTCAATTCCCAAATCCGTATTCAAGATACTGCCAGACACACTCAACATCAGTTCGTCCACTACCGGAGATTTTTCCAGAAAGCTCTCGTTGGATAATCTCCAGCCCAATGTCAAAGAAGGTGAGAAAGCATTACGATGTCCCGGAGCCAACTTTGCAGAATGTATAACAGCCCCACCAAAATCGGCATAATATTTATTGCGGAAGTTATATCCCAACTGCATGCCCAAATTTACATTGCTTGTCTTATGATATTCTCCTGAATAACTTTGTTGATAACCGGAGGCTATTAACATGGCAGCCAAATGATGATCATCATTAAAAGTGTTCTCGTAATCGAACTGACCGGAGAATAAAACAGTCTGGTTATCCGAACTGCCGCTGATATTCTGCACACCAGACTTCTTATCCTCATTGTATTTTGTCAAACCGACAATAATATCTTTCCCCCCATTATTAGACCAGGTAGGAGCATATGTGGCATAGCTGTTATTATAAGAAGTGATATAAGCAGTAGAGTAATCTACAGAAAACCGAGTATGAAAAGAGAGTCCTTTCAACACCTTGTCCAAACCAATGTTCACTCCCGCATCAAACTGGAACGAACGATCTGTTGCTTTGCTATAACCTGAAGCATAATAATCGCCAAATACATTTGTCATATCAGATTGTGTTCCTGCCAAAAAGTATTTTCCATCAACTATATTATTGCTATTCGCCACCAAATCCCATGCACTGGCTGCATTTGCATCAATATAGCTCAACGGAATCAACGGAGAAATACGATTGGGACGCAATGCAGATGCCGCACTCCAATAATAAGAGCCATTGGCACTACGACGTGAATAGAAAGATACTTTAGCATTCACATAAGCTGTAATAAAGTCATTCAATGTCAAATCTACGTTACCGCGAATATTTAAACCATTGGTCCCATTATGCTTCGCTTCACCGATTTTGAAAACGTCATTGGAACGAAGATAATTTATATTCGTATAAAAATGGGCACGATGATTGCCACCCGAAATTTCGGCTGTAACATCCGAACGATTATATGCCTTCTTGATATAGTCCGACGAATACATATTCACATTAGCATAACGATAAGGATTCTCACCGGATCCATAATGGTAAATATCTTCCGCGCTATAGAGAGTACCGAGCCCGTCATTGGCACGTGCTTCATTATAAAGAGTCATGTATTCGGCCGAACCTAAATATTCGGGGTAACTCTTTGCGACATAAAACCCTGTATTAGCACGTACATCTACTTGAAGGTCCGTACTCTTACCTCTTTTGGTTGTAATCATAATTACTCCTTTAGCCGCACGACTACCATAGAGCACCACAGCTTGCGCACCTTTCAAAAAGGTTATTTGGCTGATTTCCGTAGGAGAAATATAATCAATATTGCGAGGTACCCCGTCCACCAATATCAGCTTTTCATCCATTCCCCACAATGAGTTTCCATTGTAACCACCGACATATCCCTGCATATCGGTCAAGCTCCATGTATTGTAATTTTTCTTCGTCAATTCCTCTACATTTACTACTGAGACACCTCCTAATAAATTGCTCTGAGAAACCTTTCGGAAAGCTACCTGCACCAACGAATCGTTTTGCAGCGAACTTGCATTATCCCCTGCCAACTCTTGTGCACCGGTAGAAATAACAACCGGAAAAACAAGCACTGCACTGAGAATGAATCTTCTATATATATGTTTCATTGTTTATTCATTTATAATTATACATTCAGTAACCATAAGGAATTACCATCCCGGATTCTGCGGGAATTCAGCATACAGATACACGTCATTATCCAATAAGGGGAACCAGTAATGCTTCGTTCCAAATACCCGTTTCAAAATAGTCACCTCACGGAAGTTTCTCACTTCTGCCTCTGCCGGATCATTATTCTTATAAAAGTCTTCATTCTCTACACGTTCGAATTCTTGTGAAGTCTTAATAATATAGGGTTCTTCGGTCAGCAGCAACCAACGCTGCAAATCGTTAAAGCGGAAACCTTCGAAAGACAACTCGACAGCACGTTCACGACGAACTTCATCCATAAATTTCCGGGAATTGGAAATATATTCCGGACAAAGAGTACCTTTTTCATCACCCGGCTCTCCTCCACCAACAGGGCCTACTCCCGCACGTTTACGCAAAGTATTGATCGCATCTTCGGCCGTTTTACCAAAATTCGTAGATTTACCTGCAGCACCATCTACTGCCGCACAAGCCTCAGCGTACATCAGATAAATATCCGCCAAACGCATGTAAGGTAAGTATGTATGCAGGTTACCTGACCAATTATAGAGCCCATCATATTTATTAGCCTGATGCGGTACTAATTTCTGGATGAAATAGCCGGTACGGCTGGCATTGGCCACGGCTCTCATAGCTCCACCCGTATACAGGGTGCAATAGCGCAAGAATTCCTTGTCTGCTTCAGGAATAGCTGCATTGACATAATGGAATCCGTCAAAAACTATGTCATGATAAAAACGGGCATCACGATTTCTAAATGGAAAATTCTTTCTAAAACCGGATTTTGTTTCATCTTCACTCAATGGCAAACCGTTCTCCATACCATACAAATTCACATAGTTGGCGGTAGGCTGGTGAATGATATTATCATGTTCAACCAAACCATAAATTTTAGGTCCCCACAATTTGGTCATATTCCAGTTACTACCGTTGAAGTCTTCGGACGGACCACGGAAAATAGCTTCTGTAGTACCCGGCATTTTCCAGTTCTGACCAGTAGTATAGAATATTTCAGAATAACTATCAGAAGCAGATGCCGATTTGGTATGATTGTAAATATCACTATAATCAAACTGCGCCAATGCATATTGCGTCTGCCCGCTTTCGACAAGTGTCAGTAACTCTCCGAATGCCTCTGCAGCTTTTTTTGCATATTCTGTATTGTAATTGTAAGTATTGCTTCCACCTAGCTGCGCACCATGCTCCATCAAAGGACTGGCAGCCCAAAGATAATTCTTGCCCAGATAGCCTAATGCCATAATCTTGTTGATACGCAAATCATTCTTACCCGCGGTTTGTTTGCCAACAGTTGTGTTATCCCAATTAATAGGAAGCAAATCCGCTGCCATACGGAAATCGGCTGCCGCTTTATCCGCACATTCCTGATAACTCAGACGTGGCAAAGACATTTTCTCTGTAGCAGATAAGACTGTATCAATATAGGGCAATCCGCCAAAATATTGCATCATTTCAAAGTGCCACCATGCACGGAAAAAATAAAGTTGACCGGCAATCAGGTTTTTCTCCTCATCCGTAGCTTCCGTTAACCTTTCTAGATTAGCGATGCCAATGTTAGCCTTACGTATACAATACCATGCATGTGGCCACAGTGAATGTTTAAACTTAGCATTGCCGTCACTGTTCGGATGATAAGTAGCCGTAGGATCACTGCCGGTACGATAGAGCCAGCATTGATTATTGGTAGACCATGCACGGAAGTTACCCAAATCGACCTGATGCGTCATGTGGCTGTCACCTTCCGGGTTGAATATTTCATCATCTCCCCAGTTCCAGGAAGTAGTATAATTGTTCTTCTCCTTATCAGGAATACAGTTGTATATTTCCTCGATAAACCCCTGAAAATTCCTAAAGTTCTTAAATGCTTCTTCTTCAGACACGGTAGAGTCAGCTTCCTTGTCCAGATAGTCCTCACAAGATGAAAATCCCAACGAGAAGAGCAATAAGCTACCGCATAAAAGAGTTCTATATATTTTTCTCATAGTACTTTGATTATAATGTAAATTTAACACCTAAGTTGAAACGTTTCACCGTAGGATACGCCCCTTGATTGCCCGAACCTGCATAATTCGATTCACGGTCGTCCGGCATCTTAGACCATACCCATAAGTTGTTTCCATTTAAGTAAATCTTCAAATTTTTCACCCCGAGTTTTCGCACCCATCCATCTGTAAAGGTATAGGCTATCTCTGCATTTTTCAGACGAATGTAAGAACCGTCATAATAGTATTGCGTACCATTACTGTAACCGCTCACCTTTGACAACCAGCGCGGAGTTACAACATCGGCCGCATCGCCAGCCTCAGACCACCAACTACCCTGGTCGTACACCGTATTCATCTGACTGCCGAAACTGGTCAACTGAACGACACGAGTCACATTATTTACACCATAGAACTGTACAAAAGCGCTGAATCCCTTCCACTCAAAGCCAAGAGTAGCATTATATGTGTTCTGTGGAGTATCAGAGTAACCGTAAGGAGCTTGGTCCTTGCTGTCGACTACGCCATCACCATTGAAATCGACGATATAATAGTCTCCGGGAAGACGTTGTGAATTGTTTGTATCATGCTGCGGGCTACCAATCACATCGTCATAAGAATTCAAATATCCATTATCAATATATGCCTTATTCTGACCAATGGCATAACCAGCCACCTTTTGATACCCAGCCAACAATGGAGCATCGTCTTTTTCAAGTATCTTATTTTCCGCATGGGTCATGCTCATATTAGCCCAAACGCGCATCCTATTGGAAAATGTCTTGTTGATACGAAGTTCCAACTCATAACCTTTGGTTCTAACCTTACCTAAGTTAGCGGTAACTGCTGTAGTACCAAAATAAGAAGGAATAGCCCGATCGCTTCCACCCACCAGAATATCAGTACGTTTATCACGAAAGACTTCCACGCTACCTGCAAACAAGCCATCCAAAAACGAGTAATCAATACCAAAATTCAATTTCTTTACTTTCTCCCAATGCACATCAGAATTACCTACTGCTGATTCACGATACCAAGTATATGGGCTTTCACCACGATCTACATCCAAAGACGAGGTTCCGCCGTAAGCCCATTGGTTCATATACAACCAACGTGTTTTTACATTATCATCACCAATTTCACCGTAAGAAGCACGAATTTTCAACATATCCAAAATTCTGCGTTCTTTCAAGAATTTCATAAACGGTTCTTCACTAACCATCCATCCGATAGCACCGGAATTAAAAAACGCAAAACGATTTTCTTTGCTGAACTTCTCGGAACCATTATAAGCACCATTATATTCAATAAAATACCGATCCGACCAATTATAAGTAGTACGGAATGCCCAGTCTTCACGATAGTGAGGAATTTCACTTCCTGTAGCCGTTTCCTGACGACTGAACAATCCCATAAGGGTAACATTATGCTTTCCAAAACTACGGGCCCAATTTAATTGTGCCTGATAATTAAGATTACGCTGTGTCGCCCAATTCTTGACTTCACCACCTTCCGTATTCCACATTACACCCTGCATAAAATCAAAACCAGTATTGTTGTCATACGACTTTTTATAACTGACCTCACCTGTATCCGGATTAATCCATTTATGTTGTGCGTCGTTATATAGGTCATTGATACCGCGCTTCCATTCTACAAAAGTATTATCCCAAGAAACCATAGCTCTTGCACTCAATCCTTTCGTTATAAAGCTCAAATCCTGCTCCAATGCAAAGTCAGTTGTTATCTGTGTAGTAGTGGTAGTCATCGTACCTCCCAATGACACATTTTCTGCAGAGTTGGTAACATTCGAGATATTCGGATAATATCCCCACGAACCATCCGAATATTTCGGAAGGAATACATCCGGAGCAATATTATACGCCCCCGCCCACTGCTGGGCAATCGACCAGTCGGCCGAACTATCATAATTGGAATTATTATAAGGAGTTTTCTTGTATCCATTAGAGCCTGCTACATTAACCTTAAAAACAGTACTCTTGGTTATCTGGAAATCCAGATTACTACGTACATTAATTCTGTCATACCCATAACCGGAATTATAATCACGCCCATTATCAAATACATCGAACAAGTCTCCCTCATGCACATAATCGACAGAAGCGAAATATTTTACAAATCGAGTACCACCGCTGACATTCACATTTGCATTGTAGGACATCGCATAGTCTTTGAACAATACATCCTGCCAGTCCACATTCGGATAGCGTTCCGCTTCTTCCAAATTTGCCGGATTACGATACTTATTAATTATTGCCTGCGGCTTTATGTACGACCATGAATCCGGATACAAGCTCAACTCATGCTCAATAGCCATATTACGCGCCATCAAAGCATCATAAGAATCCAACTTGTTAGGAAGTTTAGAAGGTATCTTCATCGTGGCATTGGCTGCAATGTTTATTTGGGCAGCTCCCTCAGTTCCGCGTTTGGTCGTTACTAAAATGACACCATTTGCACCTTTCACACCATAAACAGCAGTTGCAGAAGCATCCTTCAAGACAGAAATAGATTGTACAGAAGCAATATCCACACTGCTCATCGGACGTTCTATGCCATCCACCAGTACCAACGGGTCACTATTATTCCATGAACTAGTCCCACGTATTGTGATTTTCGGTTCTTCCTCACCCGGCATACCGGAGCTTTGAGTCGTTATAACCCCCGGCAGGTTACCGGTTAACGCCGCACCAATATCAGAAATGCCAGCCGCCCGTTCCAATACTTTTCCAGTGGTCTGCGTGATAGCACCTACCACACTCGCTTTCTTCTGTTGTCCGTAACCTACAACTACGACTTCTTCCAGTTGTTTAGTATCATCTTCCAACACCACTTTAATAAGACCTTTGGAAACCACTTTTACTTCCTGTGGCTTCATTCCTACATACGAAACAATAAGGGTAGACTTCTCATTGGGTACGGTCAATACAAAATTTCCATCTATATCTGAAATCGTACCTATTGAATTATTACCCTTTAAAACTACTGAGGCCCCAATAATCGTCTCACCATTACTGTCAAGAACTGTTCCCCTCACCGTCATTTCTTTTTGTGCTTGTGCTGTTACAAAACTAAACAACATAAGGAGAAACAAGTAAGGAATCTTTTGAATTTTCTTCGTTACATTTTTCATTACCATTAGTTTAAGATGTTAATTAACCACATTGTTTTCTAATCATCATTCTTTTTTTAATTGCACTAGCCGTCATTATAAATACCACTCATAGTTACTAGTATTAGATTTATATAAAAAAATAATTATTTGCAAGTAGCGTATAATCCGATTGTAGTACCAGTAAATCCACCAGCCGTTGTAGTAGAGAGATAACTGGAATCTACATCTTTACAAAGCAGTTTCCAGCTTTTTTCACCATCAATAGAATAATAGAAATCGTAACCAATTCCTTGAGATACTAATTTCAAATATACTTCATTTGTATTTGCGTCTATTTCATCTGAAGCCAATGTCTGTTCCTTTTCACCAATTTGTTTCAGAGAAATATTTTTATTCTCACCCACTTTATTCAAGCAGAAGAAATATTGATGCGTCTCATCTTTAAACAACAGCATTCCTGCCATTTCCTTGTCGTCAGAAGGATTGAACAACATACGGGTAGCACATTCAAATTTATGATGTTGCAACCGACGGCAGACAAATGCCGGAGTCTTCTTCTCCGTAGCGCTAATATCTGCACACTTCAAGGTCAAATATCCGGGTGTTTCCGACAAAGAATATAGATCGGATGCAGAAGTTCTTAAAGTCATCCATGGCATATCAAGTACAGGAGAATCAAAGTTCTCTATTAACTCGAAATTACCATAAGTAACTGTCGTATCGCGTTTCGCACCTTCACGTTTTACAATCATAGGTACTAAATCATCGCCTTGTGTCATGTACGGGAATCCGTCTTCACTCCATTTCACCGGCATCATAAATGTTTCACGTCCCAAATTCTCAAACTGATTATTAATAGGGCGACAAGCCAGAAAAACAGCCCACCAATCTCCCTCTTTTGTTTGAATCAAGTCTGCATGACCAGCACAGGTTACCGAATTAGGACGGTCAGAATTCAAATGTCTTTGCGTCAGAATCGGATTGTTTTTCCATGGAAGAAATTTACCCATCGGAGAATCACCACGGAAAATCACTTCCGAATGCCAGTTCCCCGTTCCACCTTCGGCGGACATCAAGAAATACTTTCCATTTATTTTATATAAATGAGGGCCTTCTATCCAAATTGGTTTATCTGCCGGTTGAGCTCCTTTGTTTACAAGAATTTTACGGGGACCGATCGTCTTATCCGCCTTCACATCAAACTCTTGTATGCGTATAGTACGGTGTCCGCTATATTCAGGTTTATTATCCGGAGCCTCATCATTATTAACAATATATGCCTTACCATCTTCATCAAAAAAGAAAGAAGGATCAATACCTCCGACCTCCGGCAACATGACGGGTTCCGACCATTCACCAAACGGGTCTTGCGTCTTAACAAAGAAATTCCCGGCTCCGACATTGGTTGTTACCATATAATATGTCTTGTTATACGGATTATAAGAAATAGCCGGAGCAAAAATACCGCCACTCACTTTCTGTCCTTCCATCTTCACTAATTGCGAAGCGCGATTCAACACATGTCCTATCTGTTTCCAATTCACCAAATCCTTGCTGTGAAAAATAGGAACACCGGGAAAATAGGTGAATGTAGATGTTACCAGGAAATAATCACCTTCTCCATTTGTGCAAACACTAGGATCGGAATACCATCCTGGCAAAATAGGATTATAAAAATAATCTTCACCTGACAGAGGATTGGAAATATAAAAATCATCATTTCCTTTGTAGGAAAAATAATCAAAGAGAGCCACAAATTTTCCAATAGTCGGTAATTGTTGTTCTTTCTTTGAGTTACATGACATCATTGTTATCCCTAACATAAATATGGAGAGCCAAACGATTGACATTGATTGCATAACCTGTGTATTCTTCATAATACTTCTTATTTTCTTTATAATCAAATATGAATTACTGATCTTTTCTGCAAAGATATCCCAGCTCATAAAACTACAGACATAATTATGTTACGGGCTTCTTTTCCAAAATAACATCTTCATTTTCAATGTTACATCTATCTTTTCCCTTGTAGCACAGTAAAACAATCACACTGATTATCAATGTATTACATTTCTATTTTTTTTATAATGAAAGAAATCAATATCCACATATCCACCTTTCGTTTTCGTAGCATAATTGAATATGGCAAACTTTGTTCCCATAAAAAACTTGGTAAAATCAAACTTCATTTTGAAATCCTGTCCGACCTTTATCCATTTGCGATTATCCAAACTATAATAGAAAGTAGCCAAATCACGATGCTGACTAAAATCGCAGTCAATACGCAGATAAATCATATTCTGATCCAAGCCTATCCGCTCTTCCTCAACAGCGTCAACTTTCAGAATCGCTTTGTCAGAATCATTCAATTCTACAACATTCGTACTCATTGTGAGATATTTCTTATTTCCATCCATTATTATAGACAATAACCCCGAATCCCCGTTAAATGCACTAAATCCGGCGACATCCCCATCTTTCATGTGGGATATATCCATAGAAATAGTTCCACTACACGCAGGTCCTTCCATACGCTGTGTGATGGTATTGGGAGCAGCATACAAATTATCGACTATCCGATCCGTCTTAAGCCGCAAGTAACCGGGACGTTCACTCAAGGACCAGAAATCGTTCATCGGATTATGGTTCCACTGCCAGTTAAGCTTTAACTTGGAGACATCAAAATCATCACTTACCACCAAAGGGATTTCCGGATAGCCTTGAATCGGCTTCTCCATCACCAAAGGTACATGTCCATTTTCATCCCCCAGCATCGGCCAACCGTCTACCCAACGACATGGCATCAAGGTAGGAACACGTCCCACTCCGTTACGGTCTTGAAATATCATGCCATACCAACGACCGTCCGGTGTATCAACAATATTCCCTTGTCCCACTCCTCCATACGTATCAAAAGCATCTTCTAAAATCACGTTCTTTTTATATGGCCCGGTTATATTATCAGCACGATAACATACCTCTCTGCGGATGCCATTTCTCGGCCATGAAATCATCAACAAATAATACTTTCCATTATGTTTTATCACCTGGCTTCCCTCCAACAGTCCATTCTCCGTCTCGTCACGTTCGAAGATTTTCATATTGACACCATTGGGTTGCACTCCTGAAAGATCACTCTTTAGTTCAACAAGAGAGCCTGTCCCGTAAAAAATATACACTTTACCATCATCATCGAAGAAAAGAGATGCATCATGAAAATGCGGTGTACGAGATACCAACTCCCACTTACCGCCCGGGTCAGTTGTCGAATAAATATATCCTTTGTGCGGCTTGTCATTAGGGGAAAAGAATACATAAAACTTACCATTATGATAACGAATCGATGACGCCCATTGTCCCCGTCCATAGACAGTACCGTCTTTCAGGTCATAATTCGGAGTATCCGTCAGTTTATCAAATACATAACCTACAATTTCCCAATTTACAAGATCTTTTGATTTCATGACAGGCGCTCCGGGCATCAGATGCATTGTAGTACTGATCATATAAAAATCATCACCTACCCTAATCACAGACATATCAGGAACGTCCGCATAAATAACCGGATTACGAAATGTATCACTTGCATATCCCATTATCCCGGATAGTAGTAACAAAAACAAAACAAACAGTTTTCTCATGACCATATTCTTGATATATAAAATTAAAAAACAATTGCTGTGTATTGGAACTATTTAAATTCCCAATAATCCAAATTGAAAAGTTTCTTCCCTTTCTCTCCCTTAAAACAAAAATAAAGATCATGCACCCTTTTGGCATTCTTTATCTTGCATGACATCAGTTTATAGATATCCATTCCTCCTGTAGAAGATATGCTGATATTACCAACTATCTGTCCGTCAACACCGTCCAAACGAATCTCAATATTTCCTCCTTTTTCAATGCAGGCAGCGCTGACACTAAACTTCTTCGCCCCTTTTGCTCCAAAATCAACACCTCGCACACACAAGTATTCATCATTGTCAATATCTGTCACATATAAACCTCCATTCTCTAAATTCCCGGTCTTCAGCCCATACCCCCAAGCCATCGTTTCAGCCTCCACTCTGCGATAAGGATTAAAGGTCCCGATTTGCTCCAGTTTTGTATCCTGCCAATAGGGGACTTCCTGAATTGTCCCATCCGGATTATAATGCATTTTTGCAACAGATACCGAACGCCGCTCTTTATGATCGAAAGTCTCCAGATGAAGCAAATCATAATTTAGGCCAAACACATACGAGTCCCCCTTATAATCAATAATTCCGGGGTGATTGCCTCTGGTTCTTTCCGTAGGACGCATGATATATCCTTCTGTAACCCATGGACCGGTAGCCTTGTCACTCATGGCATAGCCAATACCTTCCGGGCAACAAGTTGAAGCAAAAGCCATATAATAATGTCCGTTCCGCTTATACGTCCAAGGTCCTTCCTGATAATGTTCCGGCTTATCAGCCAGTTTTACGATTTCTCCCGAATAAGAAACCATATCCTCATTCAGTTTCACGTAATAGACATTTGGATTGCCCCAATACATATAGGCTTGCCCGTCATCATCAATAAATACGGTAGGGTCGATATCATCCCAATGCTCTTTTTGCCATACTAACGGTTTATTCAAAGGGTCTTTGAAAGGACCGTAAGGAGAGTCGGATACCAATACGCCGATACCATTACCGTGAATCGGGCAATACATATAAAATTTACCATTACGTTCGATGACTTGCTCTGCCCAGGCACCGTTATCACGCTTCACCCAATTGAAACTCTTCAAGGAAGCGACTGCACCATGATCCGTCCAGTTTACCATGTCTGTAGAAGTATAAAGCAGCCAGTCCAGCATTTTGAAACCTTCGGCATCATCCTCATCATGAGTGGTATAAAGAAAAACGGTATCATTATATACCATTGGAGCCGGATCAGCGGTATATTTTGTCTGGATAATAGGATTTTGTGCCGTTCCCGAAACAGCCATCATAACCAACAGGAGTGATACACCCCAAAAATTCAAGTTTTTCATATTCTATCAGTTTAAAGTTATTGGGTTATTAATATTCCACCATTGCAAGGAATGGCCAATTGCAATTCTTGTTTCTTACCTATTTCTATTTGTTTTACGCTACCCTGCAATGCCTTATCATCACCATACAGTCTCACCTTTTCTCCATTGGAGAACATCGGCAAATTAATTTTAAGTTTCAGTGTTTCCTTCTGCGCATTTACTCCGGCAATATACCATTTGTCTCCATGACGACGGGCAAGAATAACGTATTTGCCAGGATAACCATCAATGAAACGTACCTCATCCCAAGTCGTTGGGACCTCTTTCATAAAATCAATTGCCCACGCAGGAGCATCAGTCAGATTATTCGGTGCCAAAGCGAAATGTTGTACCGGACTTTGAAATAAAACCGCCGTAGCCAATGCAAAGACATCTGATGTCACCCGTCGACTTCCTCGTGGAGCATTATCCGCATTGTAATATTTGTTCAATGCACTACCTCCGAAATCCATGCTACCTACCGTGTTACGGATAAACGGATGCAGGGTGGCATTAAAAGCCTCATGATCACAGCTACCTTGAGAGAAATGAAGATTTTCACTAGCCAACACAGCTTCACTCGATGCGTAGTTAGGAAACATATGTTCCCAACCACGAGGCAAAGTACATCCATGAAAAATAACCAGAAGGCCGTACTCGTTTGCATCCGCCAAGATATCCTCATACAACTGCATAGTCATTTGCTTGTCACCTCCGAAAAAGTCAACTTTTATTCCGCGGATACCAATGCTTTGCATCCATTTCATCTCCTTACGTCTGGCTATCGCATTATCCATAATACCTCTCGGAGTTTGCGGAGCATCATTCCAATACCCATTCGAATTATACCACAAATAAAGAGCTACCCCTTTGTCCTTCCCATATTTAGCCAATTCTTCAATTTTATCACGCCCAATTTGTTTATCCCACAAGGCATCGACCAACACAGATTGATACCCCATCGCTGCCGAGAAATCAATATACCGGAGTTGCTCTTTGTAATTAGTACTTCCATCCATACCGATAATCCAGCTCCATGAACCCCGGCCATACGTATACTCTCCTTTTGCCGGATAAAGCGGTTTTACAACATCAAAAGGAACGGTCGTCTCCACTATGGGAGCCAAAGTCTTACCTAAAGTAATAGTACGCCAAGGCGTCTCGCCCGGTAATGCTATCCCCGGAGAAACCGTACCATTCCCATTCGCTTCACCTTCTTGCGGAAATCCAATGGTATATACTCCTCCTTTTTGTCCCAACAGACGGCTCGCACAATATCCGCCATTTACTCCCGTTTCGGAAACAAGCACCCAACCGTTATCTCCATTACGGAACAGACAGGGAAATGTATATCCTTCTCCCCAGCCATTTTTCCCTGCGACATCATCTGCTGTATAAGACGTCTCATAACTTGGAGAAGTACGGGCAAATCCCCCCATCGGTTTACTTTGCGGACAAAGGAAAGTGGTGGTTCCGTCAGGAAACGCAAATCCTGTGGCTTCCTTCCTAATCACGCAATTTAGTGTCTCACCTTGCGGATACATCTTATATTTAAAAGCAACATCATTATTACTTATGCGGAATATAACATCATAAACTGTTTTCCCTTGTTGTGTAAACAAAAATACAGCTTCATTCGCCACATAATGAACCTTGCTCTGTTTAATAGAAGGTAGCTCATAGGTTTCATCTATTTCGTTTATTAAAACATTTTTCTCTAGCGACATCCCCGATGAAAAATCTCCGATATTTGCAACAATCCCCAATGGAGATGGCTCTAAAAAGAGAACATTGTCATAACTGACAGAATAAGAGGGTCTCCCATCTCTATCCGAAACTGTTACCACCAGCTTCCCATCAGGACTTGCTATCTGTTTATCTTCTGCACTCGCAACGCTACTAACCAATAACATAGCCATTGCTATAAAAAATTTCATCATATTTCTATTTTTTAGATTCTTCAAAGGATGTATTTTCATAATTACAGAATGATAAGGTTTCTAATTAATTACCAACAGATGTTGCATACAGGCCGATCATTGCTCCTGTAAAGCCACCAGCCACATTAGTAGAAAGAATATCACCGGAAACGGTTCCTCCTAAATTTATAAAACTTTTGCCATCAGTCGAATAATTAAAACGATAATCATCTCCATTGGCTGTTACTTGCAGTGTCACAGGTTTCTCTATCTCTATCTTCACCTCGCCTAGAACACTTGTTTGCCCTTTTTCGGTTCTTTGCAGTATCAGATAATAGTCTTTTTCTTTTTTAGTAATACCGAAAACGTAGTGATATCTTTCATTCTGATAACATGTTACACCGGCAAAATCTTTCTCATTTTTCGGTTTGTACTCCATTGTCGCTGCCGCTGTAAATTGATTATGCTGCTGGCGGTAGAACAAGGTAGAAGTAGGTTTCACTTCATTGATATTTGTGGTAAAAGGAATGATTCGTAAACCTTTACCGGTGATATCCACGAATTCCTCACGAGGACCTCTAAGACCGATCCATCTAAAATCCAATGTCTTATCGGAGAAATCATCCTTAAAGACAAAGTTACCACTAGGCAAATAACCATTTTGCCCTGTTTGGTTCTCTACTCCTGAAGGCATCTTCAATGTAGGTTTCATAGGAATAAGCCCATTCTCAAAAACAGGAAATGTTCCGCTCCAGTCCACCGAAAGAATAAAAGTTTCACGTCCGGTATTCACTCTATTCTTCTCATTGGGACGTATCCCCAAAAATACACCATAATATTTTCCATCCGGTCCCTCCACTAAGTCTGCATGACCAGCCCAGTCTACTTTATTCACCCGGTTTGCAGGAAAATAACGCTGGGTGAGAATCGGATTGTTACTTGCCGGAAGATAAGGTCCTTTCGGATAATCACTTACAAAAATCACTTCACTATGCCAGCCTCCGGTTCCACCTTCCGCACACATCAAATAGTAACGTCCATCTTTCTTATAGATATGAGGAGCTTCAATCCATATTGGCTTTTCTTCTATATTGACGCCACCATTGACAATGATCCGGTCCGATCCCGGAACCACTTTATCATTCTCCACATCATAATCCCATATTTTTATGACACGGTGTCCTGAGTAACATTCATTTGCTTTAGCAGGAGCATCATTATGCACCACGTATGCCTTGCCATTATCATCAAAGAAAAGAGAAGGATCAATGCCTTCAAATTGAAGTTTGACCGGATCACTCCAACCATTCTCCGGATTCTTTGTCTTTACCACCATATTTCCAAAGCCTCCGGAAAATTGAGTGGTTATCATATAAAACGTATCATTATTGGGATTATATCTTATAGCAGGAGCATATACACCAGCACTAATACCACAATCTTCAACCTTTAATTGTGACGTTCTGTCCAGCACATGACCGATTTGTTTCCAGTTGACCAGATCATTAGAATGGAAAATAGGTACCCCGGGAAACATGGCAAAAGATGAGCACACCAAATAATAATCATTCCCTTTCCGCGTTATACTCGGATCGGGATAGCAACCCTGCAAAATAGGATTATAGAACTCACCCGGCTTTAAAGGATTGTTTTGATAAATAGCATCCTCCCCCTGATAAATAAATTGCGTAAAGACAGGAGCATTTTTCGTTATTTTACCCTTGCCACTCACCTCCATATTAAAAAACAGCATAATAAATACGACAAGGCCCACGGATTGACAGCCCGACAAAATCAATTTTAATGTTCTCATATTATCACTTTTTATTTTCTATAATTTCCTGTTCCATAGTAGTGATGGCAAATGTATTGATTTGATTTCATCGTATCTGAATAATCACGATACAGGCTTCTATATAGAGGTTACATTTATCACAGACATGTAACATTCTTCTTTCTTGGTGTTACACAAGCATTTAAATCCATAAAATGGTAAGAGAAATGTTACATTGAAAAGACAACTAGGGACAGTTGTCCATGGAATGAGAAGATTTCACGATAAGTATTAATAGAAAGAATCTAATCTATTAATAATAAACTTGTTCACTATTAAGGGGAAACTTCTGTAGATCAGTATACAAACTTACTCTTCCCTAATTACAATCTATAATTGCAAGCTTTGATTATAAAATCAGAACTTGCAATTATAAAAATGCAAGCTTCATTTATAAAAACAAAACTTGCGTTTATAGTTTATAATAGGCGCAAAACAACTTTACCGGTAACTAAAAACATGTTTGTCGGTAATGAAGAGAAACTTTTCTATTAATGGTTTGCGTACAGTATTCCTATATTTCTCATTGGATAGAGAAGCGAAGTAGAACATTTAGTATGAGAAATACCTTGATATGCCCTAGAATAGGATGAGAATAAAAGGATTTCGGGACTAAAATAGGAGAAAAGTATGAGAAATGAATTTCTAGAAAGTATTTCTCATAATGCATCTCCCTGATAATCTATATATTATATAAAATGATGAGAATATGAGAAATGAAAATGAAAAATCGTTTGCAGGGCGCTGAATTTAAATTTGAATTCAGCGCTCAATTTATATTGGTTGTAGAAGGTAGATAGTTCCAATATACTGGATAAAATCAGGAAGTATGATTATTGCACGTTCATCACTATCGCTTTCAATTTATTTTTATCGGAAGAGCCTCCATACAGCAATTCATAAGTACCTGCCACCGGATGCATTGTATTAGTCGCCTCATCAAACCATTCGAAACTCTCATGTGTAAGAGGAATAGTTACTGATTTTGTTTGCCCGGCAGGAATATGGACACGTTTGAAAGCACGCAGGGTATAACGGGGGCCGTCTTTATCTGCCGGAGATCGCAGATAAACCTGAACCACTTCATCTCCGTCCCGCTGCCCTACATTACTTACCGGAACAGTTAACATAGCTGTTTCTCCTTTTCCAATCGTATTCTTACCCAGATTAGCCTCACCATAAATAAACGTTGTATAACTCAGCCCATACCCGAATGGGTAAAGTGGTTGCTGTTGCATATATCGATAAGTACGTCCCTTCATGGAATAATCTTCGAAGTCCGGCAACTGACCGGCATCCTTATAGAAAGTGACCGGTAAACGTCCTGCCGGGTTATAATCTCCAAACAGTACATCTACAATAGCCGTACCACCTGCCTGACCCGGATACCACGCCTGCAAAATTGCCTCACAAGTATTTGATTCCGGCACTAATCCGATGGCTGAACCGGAATAATTGATAAAGACTACTTTCTTTCCAGCTTTCTTCAAGGTCCTCAGCAAGTCGCGCTGAACAGCAGGAAGTTCAATATCCGTACGGTCGCCCCCTTTAAATCCGGACACTTCCACCGGCATTTCCTCACCCTCCAGACTGGGAGAAATTCCGCCGGCAAAAAGAACGACATCAGCATCCTTCACTTTCTCTACTGCCAAATTCAAATTAATTTCGACTTGTTTACCCAAATCAAAGTCTAATGTAGCTCTCTCATTCCGTTGCTTAAACAGAATCTCAATATGATACTCCTTTCCAGCTTTCGCCTGTAACGTATAGAGATTCGTCGGATTCTTGACATATACTTTTTGAGCTACTTGTTCACCATCAACCATCAGAGTTACTTCACCATCCAACTGGAAACGGAAAGCAACATCACCGGACTGTGAAGGACGAAAAACAGATTCATAACGAGCCGAGAAATCTGTTATTTCTACACCGGGAGCAAATGTAGTAGCCCCTGTTGTAGCAAAATGGAATGGAGTAGAAATCTGGTCAGTGGCAACCACTTCTCCTTCACGAGTCCGATTATTCCAATATTCTGCCAAGAAGCCGGGCTTACCATTTATACTACATTCACTAAACAGACTTTGCAGTGCTTCTCTACTCGTGCGGTCACAACCGGGCTCATACATCACTTGTCCTTCGGGTAATTTGGAACGGACAGCTTCCAGTAAAGTAACTGTATGTCCCGGTATACCATTATAGTTTCCCCACTGCATCACAGAATCGTTGGCATTTGGTCCCATAACAGCCACTTTCAGACCAGTATTCAAAGGAAGAATATTGTTTTTATTCTGCAAAAGCACCAATGACTCACGCGCCATACGCAGGGCTAAATCCTGATGTTCCTTACTATTAAGAGTAGAAGCAGGAATCTCCGCCCAGGCAGGTTGTTCATCCATCTCTCCCAACTCAAAACGTGCAGTCAACAAACGTTTCAGCGAAACATCAATCAGCTTTTCATCAATCAATCCGGCTTTCACAGCATCTGCCAACGAGCCATATTCACCACCACATTCCAGGTCTGTTCCTGATAATACAGCCCCGGCAGAAGCGTGTTCCTTGTCCGGATGAGTTCCATGTGTTTCCGGCCTGTAAAAATCGGAAATTGCACCGCAATCGGAAACAACAATCCCTTTATATCCCCACTCATCACGTAAAATCTGCATTAACAGACGGTTGCTTCCACAACAAGGCTCTCCCTCAAAACGATTGTAGGCACACATCACCTCTTTTACATCCGCCTTCTGCACCAAGTCTTTGAAAGCCGGTAGGTAAGTCTCCCATAAATCACGGGGAGCAATATTCTCCGCATCAAAACTGTGGCGGTTCCACTCCGGTCCGGAATGGACTGCGAAGTGTTTGGCACAAGCATGCAGTTTGTCGTATTTACCATCCTTCGGTCCCTGCAAGCCACGAACGACAGCCATTCCCAGCTGTCCTGTCAGATAAGGATCCTCGCCATAAGTCTCCTGTCCGCGTCCCCAACGAGGATCACGGAATATATTTACATTCGGCGTCCAGAATGTCAGTCCCTGATAGCGTTTTAAAACACCGTTTTCACTGAAAATACGGGATTTCACACGAGCCTCGTCGGATACAGCATCAAATACTTCATACAATAACGAATCATTAAAAGAAGCCCCCATACCGATAGCCTGGGGAAAAACTGTGGCCAACCCTGCGCGTCCGACTCCGTGTAACGCTTCATTCCACCAGTCATACTCTTTGATTCCCAGACGCGGAATAGCGGGTGAGGCATTCTGCATGAGTGCAACTTTCTCTTCCAGAGTCAATCGGGGCAATAAATCTTCCGCCCGTTGTTCAGCCGTTAAAGAAGTGTCTTGATAAGGTAATTTTTGAGCGCAAGAAAAAAGTAAAGAGAGACTGCATACTCCAAGCGCAAATTTTAGTCCTGTATTCATGTTATTACATATTAGTAGGTTATCTTGTTTCAACGCAAAGTTAACGGATTTCAGCCAATAGTATATATAATCATGTATCAAAGACTTGTATTCGTGTTACATATATGCATAGAAAAACCAAGATTTCCTGATATTACATTTCAACAGAACTAAAATAGACTTAAAACTTTCCCGATTTCCAATAAAAGTTTGAAGTATACTTAAAACTTTTCCTTATCTTAGCAAAAGTTTTAAATACAAATAAAACCTATAATAAAATGGACTTTCCTAGAATTCTCAAAAAAAGAAAAGGCTACATCGAACGGATAAAACCTTTCATGCGGAAATCTGTAGCTAAGGTACTGACAGGTCAGAGACGTGTAGGCAAAAGCTTTCTCCTTTATCAACTTATTGAAGAAATTTTAGGTGAAGAGCCAAATGCCAATATCATTTACATCAATCTGGAAGACTTTGAATTCAGTTCATTACAAACAGCCCAAGATTTACATTCCTACATCATTTCTCAAAGTCAGAAGAAAGACAAGAACTATATATTTATCGACGAAATACAGGACATTCCGGGATTTGAGAAAGTGATTCGTTCTCTTCTCCTCAATGAAGATAACGATATATACATTACCGGTAGCAATGCCAATATGCTTTCAGGAGAACTTGCAACTTATTTAAGCGGCAGATATATTGAATTCAAAATATACAGTCTCTCTTATTTGGAATTCCTCGAATTTCATGGATTAACTGACAATGAAAAAAGCTATGAACTATATAGTCGTTATGGTGGGCTTCCTTACTTGTTGAACCTTCCTCTCGAAGACGAAACAGTAAATGAATATCTAAAAAGCATATACTCTACGATTGTTTTTCGTGATGTAGTCAGTCGGTATAAACTACGAAACACATTATTTTTAGAGAAGTTAATCCAGTTCTTATCCGAAAACATAGGAAATCTGTTCTCGGCTAAAAATATCAGTGATTATTTAAAATCACAACATGCGACAGTTTCTGTGAATCAAATTCAAAATTATACAGAATACCTAAGCAACGCTTTTCTTATTCACCGGGTAGAAAGATATGATTTAATAGGTAAACGTGTCTTTGAAATAGGAGAGAAATACTATTTCGAAAATATGGGAATCCGCAATATTGTTATTGGATATCGCATTACAGACAAAGCCAAAATATTAGAGAATCTGGTTTATAATCATCTTTTATATAGAGGATATGAAGTAAAGGTTGGTTATTATGGAGATAAGGAAATTGATTTCATCGGAGAAAAAAACGGAGAAAAACTCTACATACAAGTTTCTTTAAAAATAGACAGCGAAAAAACCGCTGAAAGAGAATTCGGGAATCTACTGAAAATACAAGATAATTATCCTAAAATGGTAATAACAGAGGATAACTTCAATGGAAATAGCTATGAAGGGATACGCCACTGTTCAATACGCCAGTTCTTAATGGAGTAGATTGCAGCAGTAACTCAATCGATCATCTTCTTAGATGCAGATTGCACGGATCAAATAAAAATCCCTGTTCCGTGCAATCCTGATCTGATCATAAGAGCCGACAAAACAGTTACTTAAAACTCAACTAAAATACGGAATACCTTCCCCGGATTAGCCGCCCATTCCTGCATAGCTTCTAAAGCTCCTTCAGGTTTGGCAACTTTCGAAATCAACTCTTCTACCGGACAATTTCCTTCTTTCATATAATTGATGACTGCACGGAAGTCTGCCGGCAAGGCATTTCTGGAACCACGAATATCCAGTTCTTTCTGAACAAAGAGTTTCGTTTGAAAAGCAACTTCACTCTTAGCATAGCCGATACAAACCACCCGTCCTGTGAAACCGACTTCATCTACTGCCATAACATAAGTCACCGGACTGCCAACAGCTTCAATCACAACATCAGCACCCAATCCCTCTGTGATCTCCTGCATCCGTTCGTGCACATTTTCTGTCTTGGAGTTAATCACATAAGAGGCGCCTACCTTTTTCGCCAGTTCCAGCTTTTCATCATCCAGGTCAACAGCAATTACCGTTGCACCTCTCAAAGCGGCACGTACAATGGCACCGATACCAATCATACCACAACCAATCACCATCACAAATTCATTATCGATTACTTGTGCACGAGATACGGCATGAAAACCGACACTCATCGGTTCGATCAAGGCACAGTCACGAGAAGAGATATTACCTGCCGGAATAATCTTTGTCCAAGGCAATACAGCATATTCGCACATCACTCCATTGCGTTGCACGCCTAATGTTTCATTATGTTCGCAGGCATTAACACGGCCATTACGACAAGAAGCACATTTTCCACAGTTGGTATACGGATTCAAGGTCACATTCATACCTTTTTCAAAACCCGCCGGAACATCCGGGCCGATTTCCTCAATGACTGCTCCTACTTCATGTCCCGGTATCACAGGCAATTTCACCATCGGATTTTTACCCAGGAATGTGTTCAAGTCGGAACCACAAAAACCAACATACTTGATTCTTACTAATACTTCACCGGCTCCAACGGTCGGTTTTTCCAGTTCAACCACCTTCATTTCGGAGGGATTGATAATTTGAACTGCTTTCATTTGATATGTATTTGATAAAATTTTATTAATCGATTACTTTATAACCTTTCCAGCCATAGTAGGCACAGAAGACAAAGCAAATCATCGGCACGCAATAAGCCACATAATAAATATGCTCATTGGCATGCATGAAATAAGCTGTCAACTGCGGGAGACAGGCATTACCAACGATCGCCATTACAAGAAAGGCCGAACCGCTCTTCGTCTGATTTCCAAGTCCTTTTAAAGCCAATGAGAATTGAGTGGGATACATAATGGACATAAAAAACGAAATAGCCAGCATCGCATATAGTCCGATCATTCCTCCCCATATCATCACCACTCCGCACAGGAGGATATTCATCAGGGCATAGAGCAACAGCATATCTTGAGGACGGAATTTCACCATCAAGCCTGTACCAATCCAACGCCCCAAAAGAAAAGCCAGCATATAGAGTCCGAAGAAAGTGGTAGCCGTATCTTCCGGCAATCCTGCATAGGTGCAGCAATAGACCAGGAAAAGACTATTGATGGCTGTCTGCCCGCCATTATAAAAGAATTGGGCAATCACTCCCCAACGAAGATGCGAGTGTTTTAATACTCCGAAGTCTATCAGTTTTTCTTTCTTAGCATCAGTCACCATTGCATCTGAAGAGGTTGTTTCATCTCCAATCTTCGGCAACTTTGAAAAGACAAATACAACGGCTATGGCAATGAGCAGTAAGGCCAATATCAGATAAGGAAGTTTCATGGCATCTGTTTCCAGTTGGATATAGGCTTGCCAACCACCCGGATAATCTACAGGAAGTGTTTCCCGTGTGTAATGGTTCCCACTAAGGATGAGTTTGCTTAAGAACATGGCAGCAATGAAGGCTCCGAGTCCGTTGAAAGACTGCGCTAGGTTCAATCGGCGGGGAGCCGTTTCAGAGGCACCCAGCACTGTTACATACGGATTGGCAGCCGTCTCCAGAAAGCACATTCCGGTGGCAATGATAAAGAAGATGCAAAGGTAAGCCCAATATTCTTTTAGCATGGCAGCAGGGAAAAAGAGCAGACCTCCGATAGCAGCCAGGATAAGTCCGAATATAATTCCCGCTTTATAACTATATCGTTTCATGAACATAGCTATCGGAATAGGAAAAATAAAGTAGGCAAGCCAATAGGCTGTCTCTGTAAAAGAAGCCTCAAAGGTATTCAGTTCACAGGTCTTCATTAATTGCCGGATCATCGTAGGAAGCAGATTACTGCTTATCGCCCACAAGAAGAAAAGGCAGAAAACCAAAGCTAAGGGTATTGTATATGTATTCTTTTTCATGGTATAAATATAGTTTCACGATAAGATTGTTTTCTCAATCATTCGGACATGTTCTTAATGTAAGGAAGCACGGGGAGATCTGTAAATCCATAGAAATTCCGGGCATTCTCTCCTAAAAAGAGTCTTTTGTCCTCTTCCGTCAATTCAGAAGACTTCACCACAAAATCATAAGACATTTTGTAGGTGATCGCTGTGATGGTACGCGGATAATCCGAGCCCCACATCAGTTTTTCCATTCCTACCAGATCTGCCGCTTCACAGATGGCTTTTATGGCTCCTTTAAAAGGATAAAACTCGTCATTGAAAAGCCAGGTGATTCCACCGGATTCAATCATCACATTGGAATGACGTGCCAGACGGATTTGCTCTTTCCAGTCGGGCCGTGTCACCATTCCGAAGTGTCCGATAGCTATCCGCAAATCCGGACATTCCTGAATAATCTCCTCCATTTCAGGAACCTGTGTGGCTCCGTCGGCTAAATCAATAGAAAGCAGAACGTCCTTATCTTCCATATAATGGAACATATCTATCATCTCTTCACTGTTCAGCATCACTCTTCTTTCTTTCAGTAATAACCGTTGTGCCGGAATCTTGATTGCCTTAAAACCATTGTCAATAAGTTCTTTGGCATGATTCAGAAATCCCGGTTTACGGAATTCACACATGCCGCAAACAATAAAACGATTGGGAAAACGTTCCTCTACTGTTGCCAGATAATCATTCTGAATTCCATCAATAAATTCTTGCGTGATGACTGCGGCAGCTACCTGCGCATAATCCATATTCGAAAGAAACGTCTCCGCATCATTCACCCCATTCACCATGAAAGGAGGAAGCATCTGGCGAATCTCTCCCATAAATTCCGAACGTCCATTCTGTAAAGAACGAATGGGTAAACCATCTACTACCGTGTTCTGCTCTATCCACAGATGAGCGTGCGCATCAATAATTGTATAGTCCATACAAATGATTCTGTTTTATGAATTTGCCCAGCTTACCCGTTTCTGTTCTCCGATAATCTCCTGCACTTCCTGAACGAGTTCCCAATCAATAGGTTCTTCGATGAAAGCGATGTTCTTTTTCACATTCTCCGGATTAGTCGTACTAAACAAAGTCGTTGCTATACGGGGATTGCTGACGGAGAATTGCATAGCCAGTTTCTCTATCGGATAGTTTTTTGCCTTGCAATGTTCCATGGCTTTACGGCAAGCTTCTACCAATGGTTGGGGAGCCGGATGCCAGACAGGAACACCACGTTCACTCAACAATCCCATTGAAAGCGGAGAAGCATTAATCACACCGATTGCTTTGGATTCAAAATAGTCCAGAAAGTCTGCTAATTTATCATCACACAGGCAGTAATGGCAGAAGCTAAGTACAGATTCAATCGTACCGCTGGGTGAATGATCGATGACCCATTTCAAGTTTTCCAGTTGCAGGTCAGTAATTCCTACGTGACCTACCACACCTTTTTCACGCAACTCGACCAAAGCCGGCAGTGTTTCATTGACCACTTGATTCAAATCGGCAAATTCCACATCGTGCACATTAATCAGGTCGATAAAATCTATATTCAAGCGTTCCATGCTCTCGTACACACTTTCCGTCGCACGTTTTGCAGAGTAATCCCACAGGTTCACTCCGTCCTTTCCATAGCGTCCCACTTTGGTAGAGAGATAATAGCGATTGCGGGGAAGATCTTTCAGTGCTTTTCCTAAAACTGTCTCTGCTTTGTAATGTCCGTAATAAGGAGAGACATCTATAAAGTTCATTCCCGATTCAACAGCTGTGAACACGGCCTGAATGCCTTCTTTTTCTTTCAAATCATGGAAAACTCCTCCTAAGGAAGAAGCTCCGAAACTAAGAGATGACACTTTCATCCCTGTTTTTCCGATTTCATGGTATTGCATAACTTTTAGGTTTTAAATCATTTTGTATGTGACAAAAGTAGGTAAGGAATGGTTTCAGTGCAGCAGAGAACAGTCGAAAAACCAACGTAACGGTTTACGTAAAAAAGATTGCTTCAGATGTTTTTAATTTTCCGGGAATGTGCTTTCTTTGTAAAAAGAATCTAAGTTACAGACTTTCAAATGGAAAACCGGAAACATACTTCACTCAAAGATCTCGCCCAAGCACTGGGGGTATCGATTCCCACTGTATCCAGAGCACTGAAAGACAGTCCGGAGATCAGTCGTGAACTTTGTGCCAAAGCAAAAGAACTGGCCAAAGAGATGAACTACCGTCCCAATCCTTTTGCCATGAGCTTACGGAAGAATGCACCGCGCATCATCGGAGTAGTAGTTCCGGATATTGTGACTCACTTCTTTGCGTCTATTCTGAACGGAATAGAAAATATGGCCATTGCCAACGGATATTTCGTGATTATCACCACGTCGCATGAGTCGTACGAACATGAAAAAAGGAATATTGAGAATCTGGTGAATATGCGGGTAGAGGGTATTATCGCCTGCCTATCTCAAGAAACAACCGATTTTTCCCACTTATCCGCCTTGAAAAACATCAATATGCCACTTATCCTATTCGACCGCGTTTGTTTGACCGACCAATTTTCTTCAGTGGTAGCGGACGGAGTGCAATCTGCACAAATGGCAACGCAACATCTTCTCAATAATGGAAGCAAACGGGTAGCCTTTATCGGAGGAGCGAATCACTTGGATATTGTAAAGAGAAGAAAGCACGGTTATCTGGAAGCTCTACGCGAAAATCGGATTCCTATCGAAAAAGAGTTAGTCGTTTGCCGGAAGATTGATTATGAAGAGGGGAAGATTGCCACAGAGACACTGTTATCTCTCCCCCAACCTCCCGATGCTATCCTTGCCATGAATGATACGCTGGCTTTTGCAGCTATGGAAGTTATCAAAAGCCGTGGACTTCGTATACCGAATGACATTGCTATTATCGGATATACCGACGAGCAGCATGCCAATTACGTAGAACCTAAATTATCTGCCGTTTCGCATCAAACCTATAAAATGGGAGAAACTGCCTGCCAACTATTAATAGATCAGATTAAAGGAAATAAGACAATCAAACAGGTTACAATTCCGACACATCTGCAGATTAGGGAGAGTAGTATAAAATAAATTCAGGAAAGAAATATATAGTAGAAAAATGAAAAAGTAAATTCTGCTATTGAGATAAATAAAAAATATAGGTGTTGCATCTAAACGATACAACACCTTATTTATATTTATTATATTGTTATAAGATTATCTCTCTACAATCTTCTCTAATCTAACATTATATACTAATGCCGAATAAGCTTGCAGATTACCATCATTAGTGCTTGAGCCATATCCACTTTGATAAGGAATATACAAAGTCCAAAAATCACCAACTACCATATGTATCAGCGTATAAGACCAGCCGGAAATAACACCATTCAAAGTAAAATTTGCCGGAGAATCAAAGTCTGTAGGTTCTGTTCCTGTGTAAGTCTGTTGAACTACATCTCCATTGAAATAAGACATACGATAATGTGCACTTACTGTAGAAGTATATTGAGGCACCTCTTTGCCCGTCCCTTTTTTCACCTTCTTAACATATATCCATTGACCAGTTACCTCATCTTGATAACGATAAAGTTTCTCCGGATCATTCTTAGCTAAAGCCTGATTTTCAGGACTATCATACACACTAGCGATCGAGTCTATAAAAGCCACACTACGTGCCTGCCAATTATCATAACGACTCGTCTCTTCCGTCTCACTGCAAGCAGTGAACGCAAGAGCCAGCAATACTAAGGAGAATAAATAGATCTTTTTACTCATTCGTCAAAGGTTTATTGTAAAGTTTTCAATAGAGAAGTGATGCTTACTCTGTCTGCGATGATATTATTCAGTTCAGAGATAGCGACACGCTCTTGCTGCATGGTATCGCGGTTACGCAATGTCACACAATTATCTTCTAATGTCTGATGATCGACTGTTACACAGTACGGAGTACCAATAGCATCCTGACGGCGATAACGCTTACCGATACTATCCTTTTCGTCATATTGGCAATGGAAGTGGAACTTCAGGCTGTCAATAACTTCACGGGCTTTTTCAGGCAGACCGTCTTTCTTTACCAACGGCATAACTGCCAGTTTCACCGGAGCCAGAGCAGCAGGCAATTTCAAAACAACACGGCTTTCACCATTTTCCAGCTGTTCTTCGCAATAAGATGCGCTCATGATACTAAGGAACATACGGTCAACACCGATAGAAGTTTCGATTACGTACGGAGTATAAGACTCGTTCAGTTCCGGATCAAAGTATTTAATACTCTTGCCGGAGAACTTCTCATGTTGAGACAAGTCGAAGTTAGTACGAGAGTGGATACCTTCTACTTCTTTGAATCCGAACGGCATCAGGAACTCGATGTCAGTAGCGGCATTTGCGTAGTGAGCCAGTTTATCGTGATCGTGATAACGATAGCTTGCATCTCCGAAGCCAAGTGCCTTATGCCATTTCAGACGGATTTCTTTCCATTTCTTGAACCAGTCAAGTTCTGTCCCCGGTTTCACGAAGAACTGCATTTCCATCTGTTCGAACTCACGCATACGGAAGATGAACTGCCGGGCAACGATCTCGTTACGGAAAGCCTTACCAATCTGTGCAATACCGAAAGGAACTTTCATGCGGCCTGTTTTCTGTACATTCAGGTAGTTTACGAAAATACCCTGTGCAGTTTCCGGACGAAGGTAAATCTTCATTGCTCCTTCGGAAGTAGAACCCATTTCAGTAGAGAACATCAGATTGAACTGACGAACTTCTGTCCAGTTCTTAGTACCGGAGATCGGGCATACGATTTCTTCATCAATAATGATCTGGCGTAATTCTTCCAAATCACCATCGTTCAGAGCTTTAGCAAAGCGAGTGTGAAGTGCGTCGCGTTTTTCCTGATGTTCCAATACCCGTCCGTTAGTTGAACGGAATTGAGCCTCATCAAAAGATTCACCAAATCTCTTGGCAGCTTTCGCTACTTCTTTATTGATTTTATCGTCATACTTTGCCAACTGATCTTCAATCAGTACGTCAGCGCGATAACGTTTTTTAGAATCCTTATTGTCAATCAAAGGGTCATTGAATGCGTCTACGTGTCCGGAAGCCTTCCAGATAGTAGGGTGCATAAAGATGGCAGAGTCGATACCGACAATGTTCTCGTGCAACAGCACCATGCTGTCCCACCAGTATTTCTTGATGTTATTCTTCAATTCAACGCCCATCTGACCGTAGTCATACACAGCGCCTAGTCCGTCGTAGATATCGCTCGAAGGGAATACGAAACCATACTCTTTGCAATGCGATACAAGCTTCTTAAAAACGTCTTCTTGTGCCATTTTCTTTTCTATATCTATTAATTTGAATTTGCTTTTTTCGTAAAAAGTGCCACAAAGATAGGGATTTATCTCATAAATAAGACAGGGAGGGTATTAATTTATCTTATTCCTGAACTTCTTCACCGATTTCCGGTGCCACCATACGGTCATATTCTTCTCGCTCCTGCTCCCAGTCCGCTTTCTTCATTTCTTTGGTCAGCATCTCTTCGGGTATATACAGATTAAAAGGAATACGCATGCATTTCATTTTTTTCACTTCCCGGCTAAATTCAGGACAAGCCACGAAATAGACACGTGATACGGACACCTTTCCCGGAGTTACCTGTTCGGGGCGTTCAAATCCCGGACTGGTCAGTGACGTATGGAATGTGCCAAGTCCTTCGATAGTAACCGGCTGTCCGATAGACAACAGACTACGGATAGCATCAACCATTTCCGTCAATATACCATCTATCTGCCCGCGATGAAATCCACTCCGTTTTTCCATGTACTCAGCAAATTCTCTATTCCGAATCGGATCTATCAGTTTTTTGGGTACACCATACCATAATTCTTTTCTTTCTCCCGATGTTAAATCGGCTTTTTTTCTCACTACATAAGGTACTGCCATCGTCTATACTCCTTTCTTTTTTCGTTTATACTCGTGTTCTATCTGACACCCGGGTGTCAGTGCTCATGAGACCCGGGTGTCAGATAAGTGTTGGCTGCAACAAAATTAAGTCTTTATTGCGAGAGAACAAAAGAATTCTTCTATATTTGTGCATCCCTACATTATACTAAAGAAAAACATAGAACTATGATTAAGATTCTTCTATTGATAGACTATTCAAGCGAATTTGACAGGAAACTGCTACGGGGACTTGTCCAATACTCCAAAGAAAACGGCCCCTGGCTCTTTTATCGGCTACCTTCTTATTATAGCGCGATGTATGGGGAACAAGGTATTCTGAAATGGGCGAAAGAATGGAAAGCGGATGCCATTATTGGTCAATGGAATAACGACACGATCGATTTGCAGAAAGAGTTGAATATTCCGGTAGTGCTACAAAACTATCATCACCGAAGTGTTACTTACTCCAACCTGACAGGTGATTATAAAGGTACGGGAAGAATGGCAGCCCAGTTTTTTGCCAAAAGAATGTTTCGCAATTTTGCTTATTTCGGTGTTAAAGGAGTCGTATGGTCTGACGAACGCTGCGAAGGTTATCGGCAGGAGGTAAAACGTATCGGAGGCGAATTTTTCAGTTTCGAATCGGATAAGCAGGAAGACGAGATAAGAATGGAAGTAAGCCAGTGGTTACAGGAACTTCCCAAGCCTGTCGCCTTATTCTGTTGCGATGATGCACATGCCCTGTTCATTTCTGAAACTTGCCGGATGAACAACATTCATATCCCGGAAGAAATCGCTCTATTGGGTGTAGATAACGACGAACTAATGTGTAATATTTCCGACCCGCCTATTTCATCCATAGAGCTTGAAGTAGAAAGAGGAGGCTATTCTATCGGCAGACTCATCCACCAACAAATAAAGAAGGAACATGAAGGCACTTTCAATATTGTTATCAACCCCATCCGCATCGAACTACGCCAATCAACAGAGAAACACAATATTAAAGACCCTTATATTCTCGAAGTGGTGAAATATATAGATTCACATTACAGTTCCGACCTAACGATAGAATCTTTGCTTGCCAACATTCCGTTATCCCGCAGAAACTTTGAGGTGAAATTCAAACATGCAATGAATACTTCTATATATCAGTATATCCTGAATTGTCGTTGTAACCATCTGGCAGATTTATTACTCACGACAGATCGGTCTTTAGCCGATTTGGCAATAGAGGTGGGGTTCAAAGATTATAATAATATCTCGCGTGTCTTTAAAAAATATAAAGGTTGTTCACCTCTGGAATATCGCCAAAAGAAGACTAGTCATATTTAATTTTCGTTTTTTGAATAGTACTTTTCGTTTTTACTATAAAAACTATTATAGAAACAACCTACTTTTGCCATAAAAGTTAATACTCTCTCAAAGTAACGAAGAATGTATTAGCTATATCCAATCTTTGTTATATCCTTAAATAAATATACTATATATAATTTCTAAAATGTCAAGTACCATTCAAAAACAATGCAAAAGGAAAATGCAGCTAACAATAAAGTTCGGATTTTCCAAACAGTTTTTTATATACTATATAATTATCTGCATAGGGTTCTGCACTGCTAGTTGTATAGAGAATAAACAAACTAATTCACCGCAATATAATACAAAAGCATGGAATAAAATAAAAGATTATTTCAATCCGCCAGTGATATATAAAGATAATTATGGAAATTATCGTTCCCCTCTGTTACTGAATAATGGAGACACTATCAAGAATGTAAATGATTGGAATAAAAAACGAAAAGAAATAAAGGACACATGGATGAATTTAATGGGGAAATGGCCTCCTATAATTAAAAATCAAAAATTTGAAATATTAGATACGCTTAAACGTGAGAACTTCTATCAATATCGTGTCCGCTTCTATTGGGTTCCTAATGAACAAACAGAGGGGTATTTACTAATCCCTGATAAGAGAGGGAAGAAGCCTGCTATTATTTCTGTTTTTTATGAACCTGAAACTGCCATTGGAATCGATGGAAAGCCTAATCGTGACTTCGCTTATCAACTTACTAAAAGAGGATTTATCACCCTGTCATTAGGAACAACCCAAACAACGAAAGAAAAAACATACTCCATATATTATCCGACGATCAATAATGCTTCTCTACAACCTCTATCAGCATTAGCCTATGCAGCTGCCAATGCATGGGAAGCATTAGCCAAAGTCCCTGATGTAGACTCTACTAAAATTGGCATTGTCGGACATTCATATGGAGGAAAATGGGCAATGTTTGCATCTTGCCTCTATGACAAATTTGCATGCGCTGCATGGAGTGATCCGGGTATTGTTTTTGATGAAACAAAAGGGGGATACATCAACTATTGGGAACCTTGGTATCTTGGCTATTACCCTCCGCCCTGGAAAGATACCTGGAACAAAAACGGATATACTAAAGTAAAAGGAATTTATTCGCAGTTACGTAAAAATGGGCATGATTTACATGAAATTCATGCACTTATGGCTCCCCGCCCTTTTCTTGTTTCCGGAGGCTTCTCTGACGGACCTGAAAGATGGATACCTCTAAATCATACAATACTCATTAATCGAATTCTAGGGTATGAAAACAGGGTAGCGATGACCAATAGAGCGAAACATGATCCTGATCCCGAATCAAATGAAATCCTTTACAATTTCTTCGAGTGGTATTTATGTCCCACTAGTTGACAAAAAACATTACATAATAAAAAATATCTTATGAAAAACTCAAAAATTAATTGCAGAGCCACTATCAATCGATTCATTTTGCTCTCTCTCACTTTATGCTATATTTTCACAGCATATTGTAGTAATAAGGAACAGGAAATAAAACAATTTCTCATTTATGATGCTATGTCATACATCGGCAAACCAGACTTAAGTCACTATGGTCTTCAGCCTGTTTATCTAATGTATGAAGTAACCTTGACAAAAAAACACTCCGATCATTCTTCAAAAGTCATACTTGACTTCAACAAAATCGAGAAACAAGCCAAACTTGCATCCTTATTTCCGAGAACTATGATTTCAACGGATATAGAACAATGGTATTACGAGCCTTCACTTACAGACCAGGAAATAGAACAAAGATTCGACACATTATTTAGTTACTTTAGACAAAAAATTTCACCAAACATAACAATCGGCAACTATGGAGCCGCTCCTACAGCCTTATGTGTACACCGATACTACCATTCCAAAATGTCAGAAGATAGTATATTGATGACTTGGCGAAAAAGCAATAAAAAACGTTGGGCTGCACTCAAATACGCAGATGTAGCTCAACCCTCTCTTTACATTGCCGAGCCTAATATCGAATCTTGGATAAAAGATCTGCAAATAACAGTAAAAGAAATAAAAAAGCACTACCCTAATAAAAAAATTATAGCATATATTTGGCCCCAATACTATGATAAAAAAGATAGTCCATATTATAAACAATTCATTTCCCCCCACATTTGGAAACAAATGCTAGAGGCTACTTATACATATTGTGATGGAAGTATCATATGGTCAAGTAGAACTGATGAAAATGACCAATCAGTATTCTGGGAAGATCTTCGGGTGCAACAAATCTGGGAAGTAACAAAACATTTTATCCATTCCCACAAAAGACAGATTGTGTTTCCTGAAAAAGAAAACTTGTCCATATTAACTTCTACTCCACAAGAATTCAATATATATTTAAACACAAATCATCCCCAATTAGCCCAATATGGAGTTCAGACGATACAAATGATTAATGAAAAAGATTTGGGAAACTGTAGCAATGAAACTTTTGTTCTTGATGTAGACAAAGTGAAACAACTTGCCATACAAACTCCAAAATCCTCCAATACGCCTATATGTATTGCACCGATTAATAAAAAGAGTGATACATCAGATTATCAAGAAATTTACAAACTATTTAAAAAAGACAATGGTAATCAAATATGGCAAATACCCTCCACAAGTTTAGGTAAACTAAGGCTTCATAATTCAAATATGCATGTCAACATGGGAAGTTGGGCAATAAATACAATGAATTCTCCGCAAGAGCTGGAAAAATTCACAGATGCCATTATCATAAATGCCCCTATCGTTGATAATGACACAATCACTTGGAAGAAAGAATTATACATTACGATAAAAGAAGCACAATTCAAATCTGAAGGAAAACCAATATATGTATATTTGCCAACCGCCTCGTTTAATAACAATTATACAATAAAAGCAACGGAATGGAAAACTGCATTGAAAACCGCCCACCAATGGTGTAACGGTATAATAATACATGATATAAACAACAATCTACCTGACACGAATACAGCAATATGGCAAGAAACTTTAAAATTCATAAGAGAAATGAAGAATACAGTAGATTAAACTTACGTTTTTTGAGGACTAGTCTGCGTAAAATCAAATCGACACCTTGACATATCAAGCTATATTTGCACTATTAGGATATCCAATCAATAAACTGCAATGCCAAATTTAAATTTAATACAAGATGAAAATAAAACTATTGAAAAGCAAAATTCTGCGAGATGCATCACGAATAAATTTTTTACCGATATGCATCTTTATGTTCTTTTTCCTTTTTACTCCCTTTGTTTATTCCCAGAGTAGAAAGCAAATAACAGGAAGCGTACAAGATGTTCAAGGAAACCCTCTTATTGGAGTTAGTATCTTGGAAACCGGAACATCAAATGGGACCATCACAGATATGAATGGTACCTACTCTCTCAATATAAGTTCCACAAATGCAACACTAAGATTTTCATATATTGGCTATGAAGAACAACTAATTAAAATACAAGGTCGAAATGTCATCAATGTAAAGATGAATGAAGAAACTAGCAATTTAGATGAAGTCGTAGTGGTTGGCTATGGAGTACAACGAAAGTCCGACTTAACCGGAGCTATATCTTCCATTAATGCAGCTGAGACTCTAAAAAAAATGCCTGCGGCCCAAGTAGCCGATTTACTCCAAGGACGCATTGCCGGGCTTAGTATTGTAAACTCATCCGGAGCTGCAGGGGCTACCCCTACGCTACGTGTCCGCGGTGTAAACTCCATAAAAGCAGACGGTGGCCCATTAGTCGTTATCGATGGTTTTCCTGGTGGTAACCTCAGTGCTATAAATCCCGCAGATATAAAATCTATTGAAGTACTAAAAGATGCCTCATCAACAGCAATATATGGTTCAAGAGGAGCCAACGGTGTCATCTTGATTACAACAAAATCTCCTAAAGAGGGCAAATTATCAGTAGACTACAATGGTTATGTTGTTGCCGGAACACCAGCCGACAAACCTTCCATCATGCCCGTAAATGAGTTCGCCCGTATGGCCAATGATTGGAATCAGGCATATTATGGTAAAGACCTATATACAGAAAGACAAATCACTAATTTCACCAATGGATATGATACTTATGATTATATGGGAAATATCATCAATGATTATGCCATCAGCCATTCTCATGACATCAGCATCAAAGGAGGAAATGATAAAATGAGCTTCTTATTTTCCACTCAATATATTCATAATAAAGGAATTGCCGGCCATTCCACAAATGACAGATGGAACTATCGTTTAAAAGTGGATGCTAATATCACTAAAAAACTAAAATTTGGAGCTAATTTTTATGGAATGATTAATAGTGCTGCAGGAAATAACTTCTCCGGACAATACAGTCTACTCACTTTGGCACAACAATTTCCGCAAACTGTACTTCCGTATGATAAAGAAGGAAACCTCACCCAAGGAACTATCGACAATACCGGTATTTACAATCCAATAGGTTTCATTGATGAACAAAAAAAGAATAACAACGAGGATATGACTTTTAATAACTGGTTACAGGCATATATCAGTTATGAAATTATTCCCGGATTAACATTCAGAAATGAACAGCAAATAAATATAGGAAACCGTTTTTATGGAACCACAAGCAGCAAACAAAGTATGAATGGGTTCCTAAAAGGAAAATCATTAGCTACATATTATGATGCAAATTCATGGGGGTGGCGCATGACAAATACACTTAACTATACAAAGGAACTAAACAAAAATAATCGCATCAACGCTACTATTGGTGTAGAAGAAAGCCTATCACGTTCATACATCATGAGGCAGACTGCAGAAGGATTAACTTCCGAAAGCATCGGCTGGAAAAATATGATGTTGGCAGAAACCAGCAAACTAGAAGACAATGAGGTTAGCAAGACAACAGCCATATCGTATTTCGGACGAATCAACTATGTCTTAATGAACCGCTATATGGCCACAGTAACATTCAGAAGAGACGGTTCTTCCTTGTTGTCTTACGACCATAGATGGGATAACTTTCCTTCTTTCAGTCTGGCTTGGAATCTAAAAGAAGAATCATTCCTTAAAAATATTAATTCTTTAGACCAATTGAAACTAAGATATGGATATGGAGTTTCCGGAAACCAGGCAGTAGCAGTTTATTCGGCATATACACAATATAATGCAACAATAGGAAACGGCCAAATAGCTTATACGCTTGTCCCGGGTAATCCTATATTAAAATGGGAAAAAACACATCAACATAACTATGGGGTCGATGCTGCTTTTCTAAATGGCAGAATTTCATTCACATTCGATTATTACGACAAAAAAACAAAAGATGCCATTAATACTGTAGTTCTCCCGGCAGATACAGGTTTATCATCCGGACTAAGAAACGCTGCTGAAATCAGCAACAAGGGGTTTGAAATTACTTTGGGAATCACTCCGCTTACGACAAAAGACTTCTATTGGAAAGCCGACATTTCATTGGCTCACAATAAAGCTAAAATTGAAAAATTAGGAGATATAGATTCGGATTTCATGGAAATAGGCACAGGATGGGGAAATTCATTCTATCGTTACTTTGTAGGAGAACCGATCGGTGCAATCTACGGTCTTCAATCCACGGGAGTATGGAGTACCGAAGAGTATAATAACCCTGATATTAAAAAACCAACTTCTCCTACAGTAAGACCCGGCTCTTACAAATACGTTGATCAAGACGATAGTGGAACTATAGATGCAGATGATTATGTCATTATTGGTAACGGGCAACCCAAATTCAATTGGGGAATGAATAATTCATTTACCTATAAAAACTTTGACTTGAATATTTTCTTAATCGGTTTTCATGGATTTGATATTTACAATTACCCAAGAGCCAGACTTACAAGTTCCTTATCTCCATTCCCCGAATTAGCCGAACGCTGGATTGCAGGCAAAAATGAGAATGCAATTATTGCCGGATTCGGTAAGGACCGGGACGCTATAACAAGCCCTGAAACGGTAGCATCATCTACATTTATAGAAAAAGGAGATTTCGTAAAATTGAAAAGTATTACTTTAGGTTATAATTTCTCCAAAGGTTTATTGTCAAAAATAAATCTAAGTGCAGCGAGAGTATATTTTTCGATAAAGAATGTTTGTACAATCACCAAATATTCCGGAAACGATCCTGAATTGTCAATAAGTAACCCTCTACGCCCCGGACTTGATATGGGAACTTATCCCAGTCAAAGAGAATATCTACTTGGCTTAAATGTTTCATTCTAAATACAAGAATACAATGAAAAAATATATATTCATACTTCTGACAAGTTTTTCTTTAACTTCTTGCGTAGACTTATTGCAAGAACCGCAAAGCAAATTAACGCCTGCCACCATCGAGTTGACAGAACAAACTCTTGAAAGCATGACCAATGGGCTTTACAAAGATTTATGGGGAGAAAATTTCGGCTTTAACTGCCGGTTGGCATCACTCGCATTGGCTGGTGACGATATGACTTCAGGTGCTTTGGACAAAGTAAGGAATGTTTTGGACGATCAACTAAAAGTTCCAATAGATAATGCAGATGTGCTAAATTTATGGAAATATTTTTATCAAACAATATACTCTGCAAATAATATAATATATCTAATCAATGAAAACGAAAATCTCGACACCCAAATAAGTAATAAGTATTTAGGAGAAGCCTATTTCTTCAGAGCCTTATCCTATTTCTATATCGTAAGATATTGGGGAGATGCTCCTGCTATTACAGACCCTAACTCAAGTACAGACATAGATGGGAGTAGTAATATGCCACGTAAACCGGTGAAAGACATCTATGAAAGAATAATTCTTCCTGATTTAAGTAATGCAATCAACCTGCTACCATTACAAAGCCGTGACAATAACAATCAGGCTCCAACCACCTGGGCCGCCAAGACTTTGCTTAGTGACGTATATATAACCATGGCTGGATGGCCATTAAAAGAAGAAAATTATTATGCAGAAGCTGCTAAAACTGCAAAAGATATCATCGAAAACGGACCTTACGATCTGGTCGGTGAATATAAAGATCTTTGGATGAACGCTAAAAAGACGGATAAAACTGAACATATATTCGCACTACAGCATTCACTGTCTTATTTACCAAGCCAATACGGCATATCCTATCTTGGAAAAGAAGAAAATGGCTGGTATGACTATGTAGGTGATCCTGTATTCTTCAAAAACTTCCCTAATGACAAAAGAAAAGAATTCTGCTATATTACATCAACCGTGGATACTAAAGGAAATCGGATTGACTGGGAAGACTTTGATATAGGCGCACCTTTTATCCAGAAATACAGGAACTATGGAGGCTGTGGAACATACGGTATTGATGGAAACACCTCTACACGTAGTTCACTTTCAGAAGGTCTCACTCCTATTTACAGATTTGCAGACGTATTGCTAATTTATGCCGAAGCCAGCAATAAAGCAGAGGGTTCCCCCAACACTCTTGCGTATAAATGTTTAAATAGAGTCAGAGACAGAGCATTTGGAGATCAAAGTCATCAATATGCAGGTTTAACACCAGAAAAATTTGCAGATGCGGTATTCGATGAATTTGGCTGGGAAAATGTATTTGAATTCAAAAGATGGTTCCAATTGGTAAGAACAGAAAAAGTAGACGAGGCTATAGGCAAGAATGCAGCAATTGGAGCGAGATTAAACGCTAATAAAGAGAATTATCTTTTCCCGATACCTGTAAGACAATGCGAACTCAGAGGTTGGAAAAACAACCCTGGCTATTAAGTAATTTATCACAAAATCAAGAACTATATGAAAACATCAGAGATTAAATGGTTG
Source organism: Bacteroides sp. 90-K9/2 (assembly GCF_047310725.1). Lineage (NCBI taxonomy): Bacteria > Pseudomonadati > Bacteroidota > Bacteroidia > Bacteroidales > Bacteroidaceae > Bacteroides > Bacteroides sp. 90-K9/2. Next base: position 139,426 of record NZ_JBCGVL010000004.1, on the reverse strand, counting down.
ACCATGTTACTATTCACTGCCATGCTGTTCATTACTGCATGTAGTGACGACACCATTCGTCCTCCTTATTTAGAAGAGGAAATTGAACCTACTCCGGAAACAAAAGAATTTGTTGTTTACGATGCGATGAGTTATAAAAATAAACCGGATCTTACATCGGATATGATCTCTAACATACGCTTAATTTATGAAGCTTTCTTGTTAACTAATGAAGAGATTGATATGGATAAAGTTGCTACTCAAATCAGTATCACAAAAACATCCAACTATCAAGCCGTCAGCACTGACATTGAAGCTTGGTATTCAAACAAGACCGATGAAGAAATTAAAACCGGATTGAAAACCGTATTTGACGCTTTTAAAAAAGAAATTCCCAGTTGTACTGTCGGTAATTATGGTATACCTGTGAGCGATTTAAATGTTTTCAGATATAATAGAACTGAACCAGAAGAAGAGATTATTAAATTATGGAAGAAAAACAGCGAAAGAAGGCTCTCTGCCGGTGAAGTTTCAGATGTTCTTTATCCCTCATTATATATCATGACTCCGGACGTAGATCAATGGCTGAAAGATTTGAAAACGACAGTAGAATATATCAAAGAGAAATTTCCTGATAAAAAGATTATCGGATATATCTGGCCGCAATATTATAATCTCAAAAACAATCCTGACTATATGAAATTCATTCCTGCTGAAAAATGGGATAAGATACTGGAAGGATGTTATACATATTTAGATGGAGCAGTGATATGGTCGAATGGAAAAGGTGAAGATGGTGAAACTGACGTTGCGTGGAATGACACAAAAGTCCAGGCAATGTATAGTGCTACAAAAACATTTATCGAACGGCACAAAGCTAACATTAAATTAGACAAGCCGATAGGCGGTGGCGATGATGGCGGATCAGAGCCTACAGAATTCTATGTATATGGTTCATTAAATTTCCAGAATACTCCTTCAAATCTATTAAGCTATGGTATACAACCCATATCAGTAATCAGTGAAGCTAATGTTTCCGAAACAGAAAAGCAAGGTAGTGTATATCCTCCTGTCATCGACAAGATCAAGAATTTAGCAACTGATGCCACACATCCAGTTTGTATATCTATCAGTACATGGCATGCGGACCGTTCTACAGATAATAGTGCAATGATGTCACGTTTCCAAACTGTATATAGCACATTCAAAGATAATAACTCAAAAGTTACAATCGGGTATCGTGGTGTTGGTCCCACAAGTCTCACCTCTCTCAGAGTCACCAACTATACTCAATCTGATTTTCAAAGAAATGACTCATGGCAGAGATACGCGGTAGAACCCATGAGAGGAATCAGGGAATATGCGGATGTATTATATCCTGAAGTTACAATCATCAATGACGATTTGGATACCTGGAAACAAGATTGCTCCGCAATTCTGGAAGAAGCTAAGTGGAACAATCCAAACAAGAAAATATTCGCCTGTATCATGACTAATTATTTCAACAAGACAGGAACTATACCAGAAGACTATGAAGCTTTTGCCGATGCATACAAGCCAATCAAGGAAGCTACCTGGTTGAATGCTCTTGAATATTTGTACCGAAGATGTGATGGTATTGTCATTATCGGTAATTGCCAAAAAAATGACCCTATCGAATATAGTGAAAACTTAGGTATCATGAAGGCTACAAAAACTTTCTACGAAAATCATAAAAATATTATCGACAAGACATTACCCGAAGAAGAAAAGCCTGCTACTGATAACCTAATTACAAATGGCGGATTTGAGGATAAGATAGAGCCATCTTCCATAGCCCCCGTTGTACATACAAACGAACTTGTCCGCCCTCTAAGGCTTAGCGGTTTCTTTGATACTACAGCACAAAAAACATTTCCTACAGCAGATGGTGCCATTACTGTTCCTGATAATGTCTGGTTCCATAGATGTAACAATAACTCATGGTTCTGGTTTACCTATATTGATGATACATCTATTACCTATGCAGGTGGCGGGACACCAATCTCACATTCTGGGAACAAATCTGTAGTTATTTATACTGCAGCTAATGCTGATGCAGCTAAATATAGCAGTCATGCCAATAATTTAGAACACCTTCAGGGAGTTGCACAACGTTTATCCCTGGATGACAGCAAAAAATACAAACTACAATTTTTCTATTATCGTCCAAATCTTGTTTGGGGTACAACGAATGTTGCTGCAAATATAAACCATGCAGAAAAAATAGTCGTGGGAATTGTGTCCTCAACAGGAGCAAACACAAATACAGACTATACGTATGAAAAAGTTATCACGTTAGAGAAAACAGAAGGTTGGAAAGAATATAATATCACTTTTGATCTTCCCGATATTATCCAGAAAAATCCAGGTAAAAGTTTTGAAAAATGTGCCATATTTTTCAACATTGTACCGGAGATAGACAGTGCACAAAAGACACTGAAAACATTAGTCAATCTAGATGACATCAGTTTAACAGAAACGAAATAACAGAACATTCTTTAATTACAGTTTAATATAAATGGAATCTTAACTCATTTATATTAAACTGTAATATTCTTCATTTTATCCGATAAAAACATGAATAAAATTCTTCTAATATTATTTCTCATTGGAAACATATTAAATACTACCATCATACGTGGACAGAATACTTGTCCTCTAATTCCATGTCCACAAAACAGTAGTAGGATAAATGAAACATTCCAACTATCAAACAGATGTGTTATTGTATATAACGAAGAGTTTGAACCTCAAGCTTACCTTTTACAGAAAGAGCTTCTCCGATATACTTCAATCGCCGTAAGCACACTTCCTGATAAAGAAACTCAGAATTCAAACATAGTATACAATATTATAAAACTCAAGAAAGGCTATAAATTCAAAACAGAAGGATATTCTTTAAAAATGCATACCAAAGACATAACTATTACAGCCGAACAACCAAGCGGAATGATAAATGGTATCATGTCTCTAATTCAATTAACTAGATTATCCACGCAACAAGCCCCCCTTGTACCTATCGAGTGCTGGGAAATAGAGGACAACCCTTTATATGCCTGGAGAGGTTTTATGTTAGATGAGGCCCGTCATTTCTGGGGTATAAAAAAAGTAAAACAGATTTTAAACTGGATGGCCCTTTATAAACTAAATAGGTTCCATTGGCATCTAACCGATTCCCAAGGTTGGAGAATAGAAATAAAAAAATATCCCAAACTAGCCCTCATAGGAGGAATCGGCAATTATGGAGAAGAATACACTCCTGCTCAATTCTACACACAAGAAGAAATAAAAGAAATCGTAACTTATGCTCTAGAACGAAACATCCACATTATACCTGAAATCGATATGCCGGGACATGCATCTGCAGCTTCTAAAGCATATCCGGAATTTAGCGGTGGCGGTTCTCCTAAATATCCTGGATATACCTTTAATCCCGGGAAAGATTCCGTATACACTTATTTAACGGACATCCTAAAAGAAGTAGATGCGCTGTTCCCCTCGCAAGTAATCCACCTTGGAGGAGATGAAGTACATTATGGCAATCAGGATTGGAATACTAACAAGGATATCCAAGACTTGATGAAACATGAAAAAATGAAGAATTTAAAAGACGTAGAAAATTACTTTTTTCAAAGGATGGCTGATTCTCTTCTGCTTATTCATAACAAAGTTGCAGCTTGGGACGAAGTTGCTGATTCCCAATTATCTCCTGAACATACCATCGTATTTTTCTGGAGACAGAATAGACCTGAACAACTCCAGAAATCATTAGCTAGAAAATTTAATATTGTATTATGTCCACGATTACCAATGTATCTTGATTATGCACAAGACACTTTACAAGTACATGGGGTTGACTGGAGAAAATTTTCATGCAACTCTTATCAGAAAGTATATTCTTTCAGTCCACAAGATATACCAGTCAAATATCCTAAAAATTGTAACATACTAGGAATACAAGCTAATCTATGGACAGAGCGTATTGAAACAGAGGACAGACTCGATTATATGCTATTTCCTCGGATAGCAGCGCTAGCTGAAAATGCATGGACAAAAGAAATGAATAAGAATATCAATTCTTTCAATATACGTCTAAAAAAACAATTTGATTTATATAAGAAAGATCATATCTACTATTCAGATCCTTTTACCCCTAAAGAGACTGGAGAACCAGTTAGATAAAATCAACAATCAAAAAAAATGATCAGAGTTAATATTTACACGTTTCTATTTTGTACGATATTCCTTGCAATAGGATGTTATGCTCAACAGGCATCTTATCCCAAATCAAAGATATTACAAAAAAACTTTTCCAACAATCTTAAAGATCAATTAAGAGAACTAGAAAAAGATTCTTTCGTACAATATTTAAACGAATGCCGGGAAGAATGGAAGAACAACCCCTACAGACCAATCTATCACTTTTCTAGTCCGGAAAGTATTTTGCACGATCCTAACGGTTTATGCTATTGGCAGGGGAATTGGCATTTATTTTATCAATATTTGCCCTCTAAAGATTTTAGACAACACTGGGGACATGCAGTCAGTCATGATTTAATTCACTGGAAAGATCTGCCCATAGCTTTATATCCCAGCCCGGAAAACATGTGTTATTCCGGTGCCACCCTAGCCGAAAAAGACAAAGTCATAGCTATGTATTATGGAGTTGACTTAGGAGATATTGTGGCTACATCCAACGATCCGTTATTACTAAACTGGGAAAAGGTAGCAACACCGGCCATTCCAAGAGTAAAATCAGGAGAGACTCTGCCATACTATGTGTTTGACCCTGCCATTTGGAAAGAAGACAGCATATACTATGCCGTGACGGGAGGACGGACAAATACAGGTCCTGGTAACAAAGCGATGCGATCAACTTCTCTTTTCTCTTCAAAAGACTTAAAAAACTGGAAATACGAACATAACTTCATGAAAAATGAATGTTTCTTACCACCAGGAGAGGATGCTTCATGTCCATACTTTTGGCCAATAGGAAACAGATACATCTTTTTATTTTTTAGCCATACAACCGGTAGCCAGTATTTATTAGGAGACTACGATAAAGAAGAACATTGTTTTTATCCAACATTTCACGGACGTTTCAACTTCATGTCTTTTCTCCCCGGAGGGGTACATGCTCCAAGCGCAACAAGTGATGGCAAAGGAGGAGTTATAGTTATACATAACATGCATACAGGCAAAAAATCTCCCGGCTGGAGAGGTATTACAACACTTCCGAGAAAACTCACATTAGACAAATGTGACACAATCAACATACAACCTTATGGAGATTATAAATCACTCCGTACCCACCATCAACATATAGATAAGACCCATCTACCGGCAAACAAAGAAATCATAATCGATAACATACAGGGAAATGCACTTGAAATCAAAGCTGAGATCAATATAAAATCTTCACCAATGATAGAAATGAATGTTCTACGTTCACCTGATAAAGAGGAATTTACTTCTATCAAATTTTTCAAAGATAGAGGAGTTGACTTAGTCAGAACAAATCCTGCACTGAAAAATCAAAGATGGAGTTTGATTTCACTTGAAACCGCCCACTCTTCCATACTCCCGGATGTAATATCCAGAGCACCAGAACTTGCTCCTGTATATCTTAAGCCGAACGAAACGCTTAAGTTACATATATTTATAGACAAAAGTATTATTGAAATCTTTGTTAATGACAAACAAGTAGTAACAACCCGAGTTTATCCAGGCAAAAAAGAAAGTGTAGGGATTTCTCTAAAATCACAAGGAAGAGATGCTACTCTTATTAGTATGGATGTCTGGCAAATGAAAAGCATATACAAAGAGCTACAGAATGATTTTATAAAATAATACTTGATAAGAATACGTTTTTTGAATATGATTTTTCGCTTTTTCATCAATCCATAAACCAAAGAAAGCATACTTTTGCTTTAAATAATTACTCAATAGAACACAGTTACTATGAAAAATAAGAACCTATCAAACGAAAAAAAAACCTACTACATCTCAATAGCCATTCTAGCCGGAATGTTCTTTATTTTTGGATTTGTATCCTGGGTCAACTCCATACTCATTCCTTATTTCCGTATATCCTGCGAACTTACACATTTCGAATCCTACTTTGTAGCATTTGCTTTCTACATTGCCTATTTTGTGATGGCTGTTCCATCAGGGATACTATTAAAGAAAGTAGGCTTCAAACGAGGAATCATGTATGGCTTTATGTTAACCGCATTAGGAGCCTTCATATTTGTTCCAGCCGCTTTAGCTCGACAATTCGAAATTTTCCTGATCGGTTTGTTCTCCATAGGAACAGGTCTGGCAATCCTGCAAACGGCAGCTAATCCGTACGTAACCATTATTGGTCCGATTGACAGCGCTGCCCGCCGTATCAGTATCATGGGTATATGTAACAAGTTTGCCGGAATTATTTCTCCTCTCATTTTCGCCGCATTGATTCTAAAAGCTGATGACAGCGAACTTTTTGCCCTGATAGAATCGGGTACACTGGACACTATAACCCAAAGTGTTATGCTTGACGAACTGATACAACGTGTCATCGTTCCGTACACTATACTAGGAATACTACTTTTATTAGCGGGTATCGTCATTCGATATTCTGTCTTACCCGAAATTAATACGGATGAACAGAACGCGACAGACGAAAAAGAAAGCGGTCATAGTAATCAGAAAAACATTTTTGGTTTTCCATACCTTATTTTAGGCGCATTGGCTATCTTCTTTCACGTAGGAACACAAGTAATAGCCATTGATACCATCATCAATTATGCCAATTCCATGGGCATGGATCTATTGGAGGCAAAAGCATTTCCCTCATATACTCTGGCATGTACGATGATCGGCTATATATTAGGGATCATCGTAATTCCTAAATATATCTCACAGAAAAACGCACTGATTATATGTACAGTACTAGGATTATTCCTTTCATTCGGAGTTGTATTTGCCGACTTTAATGTAACCCTTTTCGGCCATCAAGCCAATGCCTCCATCTTTTTTCTCAATGCATTAGGCTTCCCAAATGCACTGATTTATGCAGGTATCTGGCCGTTATCCATTCATGGCTTGGGAAAGTTTACCAAAACAGGTTCCTCACTGTTAATCATGGGACTCTGCGGAAATGCAATCCTTCCGTTAGTTTATGGTCATTTTGCTGAAATATACGATTTATGTATCGGCTATTGGGTATTAATCCCCTGCTTCCTTTATCTTGTATTCTTTGCTGTCAAAGGACACAAAATCACTTCATGGAGATAAAAAACAAATGAATAAACCTCAAACAATATAAAATGAAGAGACTAATCATTCTAAACGGACAACTCATCTTTCCTGATCGCATAGATACGGGCAAGGCATTGATTTGCAAAAACGGAAAGATCGAACAAATCCTTGCCGACAAAATGCTTGAGATAAACCCAGACGACCAAATAATAGATGCCAAACAACAATATGTATCTCCTGGTTTTATCGATATGCATGTTCATGGAGGTGGCGGACATGATTTCATGGACGGAACAGTAGAGGCATTTCTAAGAATAGCGGAAGTTCATGCGAAGTATGGAACAACAGCTATGGTGCCTACAACTCTGACCTGCACCGATGAAGAGTTAATGAATACTTTTACTATTTATAAAAAAGCGAAAGTTCTGAATAATAAAGGTGCTAAATTTATAGGTATACATCTTGAAGGTCCTTATTTTTCACCTTCCCAGTGTGGAGCACAAGACCCTAATTATCTTAAAAAACCATGTCCGAAAGAATATAACCATTTTATAAATATCTCACAGGATATTGTACGCTGGAGCGTTGCGCCAGAATTGGAAGGAGCTATCGAAATGGGGGAAGAGTTGCAAAGACAGCATATCCTCCCTTCCATTGCACATACTGACGCAACCTATGAAGAGGTGGAAAAAGCAAACAAAGCCGGATATACTCATATAACTCACTTATATTCGGCCATGTCATCCGTAACACGCAGAAATGCTTTTCGACATGCAGGAGTAGTGGAAGCTGCCTATTTGATTGATGATATAACAGTCGAAATCATCGCTGACGGTATACATCTCCCCAAGCCGCTCCTTCAATTTGTTTATAAATTCAAAGGACCTGACAAAACCGCACTCTGTACCGATGCTATGCGAGGCGCTGGAATGCCAGATGGAGAGTCCATTCTAGGAAGCCTGACTAACGGACAAAAAGTTATTATTGAAGATGGCGTTGCAAAAATGCCGGATCGTTCTGCTTTTGCAGGTAGTGTAGCCACCACTGACCGTTTAGTTAGAACCATGGTACAATTAGCTGGCATCCCCCTCACCGATGCTATCCGCATGATGACACTCACCCCTGCCCGCATTTTACACATTGACGCATCAAAAGGTTCTCTTGAAGCAGGTAAAGATGCTGACATTATCATTTTCGACAATCAAATCAATGTTATTAACACAATATCAGAAGGCCATGTTATCTATAGTAAATGAATCTGAAACCAAAGTATTTCAACAAGAGCTATTAACCATTAAAATTTACCCCACTCTCCAACAAATGGGCAATGAAGCCGCAAAGGAAGTAGCTGACAGAATCTGCAAGCTCTTGGAAGAAAAGGCTGAAATCAATATGATCTTTGCCGCCGCTCCTTCACAAGACGAATTTTTAAATCATCTAATCCATGATAAGCGAATAGATTGGACCAGAATCAACGCCTTCCATATGGATGAATACATAGGTATTCATCCGGACGCGCCACAAAGTTTCGGGCATTTCCTCCGTATTCGTATCTTTGACAAAGTTCCTTTCAAAAAGGTGAACTACCTGAATGGACTCGCAGAGAGTCTTGAAGAGGAATGCAAACGATATGCCGATCTGCTTACTAAATATCCAGTAGACATTGTTTGCCTGGGTATCGGAGAAAACGGACATATTGCTTTCAATGATCCGGATGTAGCCGATTTCAATGATCCCAAACTGGTGAAAATCGTAAAACTTGATCCGGTATGCCGCCAACAGCAAGTTAACGAAAAATGCTTCGAAAGACTAGATTTAGTACCTAAAGAAGCTTTGACACTAACAATACCTGCTTTACTAAAGGCCGAATGGATGTTTTGTATTGTTCCTTTCAAGAATAAAGCTCATGCGGTATATCGAGCCATTTACGGTGAAATTTCAGAAAAATGTCCAGCAAGTATATTGCGAAGAAAAGAAAAATCTTCGCTATATTTGGACACCGAAAGTGCAGAACAGATAAATCTATAACCAATCATGAAAAACAGAATCACTCTTTTCTTTGTATTGCTGATGATCAGTACCAGTATATACGCACAAAAAGTAATGAGAATAGGAATTATCGGTTTGGACACCTCCCATTCTACCGCTTTTACTGAATTGATCAATAGCAGCTCGGACGAAACATTTTCTAAAGATTTCCGGGTAGTAGCCGCCTATCCATATGGTTCTAAAACAATTCAATCCAGTTATGAACGTATTCCCGGATATATTGAAAAAGTAAAGGCACAAGGAGTAGAAATCACCTCTTCCATAGCAGACTTATTGGAAAAAGTGGATTGCGTACTTCTAGAAACGAATGACGGACGGCTTCACTTGGAGCAAGCAATGGAGGTCTTCAAAGCCGGTAAAATCTGCTATATAGACAAGCCTATCGGAGCTACATTAGGAGATGCCATTGCTATCTATGAGATGGCGGAAAAATACAATATACCAATCTTCTCATCCTCTGCCTTGCGGTTTACTCCTCAAAATCAAAAACTACGAAACAGTGAACTAGGGCAAATCTTAGGAGCTGACTGCTATTCTCCACATAAAGTGGAACCCACTCATCCAGATTTCGGTTTTTATGGAATCCATGGAATTGAGGCTCTGTATACAGTCATGGGTACGGGATGCGAATCCGTCAATCGCATGTCTTCCGACAAAGGGGATATTGTAGTGGGACGTTGGAAGGATGGAAGAATCGGCACATTCCGAGGAATCACCAAAGGACCGCAAATTTACGGAGGGACAGCTTTTACCTCGAAAGGCGCAATAGCCGTTGGAGGATATCAGGGATATAAAGTGCTCCTTGAACAAATATTAATATTCTTCCGAACCGGAGTTCCACCTATTTCAAAAGAAGAAACGATTGAAATCTTCACTTTTATGAAAGCCTCTAATATGAGTAAAGAGCAAAATAGCAAGATTATTACACTGAAAGAAGCGTATCAGAAAGGCTGGAAAGATGCACAGAAATTAGTCAAGGTTTATAATAAGAAATAAAAGGATGAAACTCGCATACAACATTAGATTTTTAGTGTTTTTATTGGTGGTTGCCTCATGCTCTTTATCTAAAAGACAGACTACCGATGAAGCAGATATAAGCGGATATCATAAAATAGATCTGATTGTACTCGATCCCGGACATTTCCATGCCAGCCTGCTTCAAAAAGAGACGTTGACAGATGTCAGTGACACCATCCGGATATATGCCCCCGAAGGAACAGGCGTCAATCAATATCTGGAAAGCATTGATTCTTATAACCAGCGGGCAGAATCTCCTACGACATGGAAAAAACAAGTATATACCGGAGATGACTATCTCCAGAAAATGCTTGCCGATCATAAAGGTAATGTAGTAGTATTGGCTGGAAACAATCAGAAAAAGACGCGCTATATCATGGAGTCTATCAAAGCCGGATATCATGTCCTTGCCGATAAGCCACTGGCTATCAATCTACAGGATTTCAAGTTATTGACAGAAGCCTATCAACTCGCCCAAAAAAAGAATCTTCTTTTATACGATCTGATGACGGAACGATATGATATCCTCAATATCATAGAAAAAGAGCTTTTGCATCAGACGGAATTATTCGGAAATTTACAAAAAGGTTCACCGGACAATCCATCTGTCATAATGGAAAGCGTACATCATTTTTTCAAGACTGTTTCCGGCAAACCATTAATTCGCCCGGCATGGTATTATGATGTAGAGCAACAAGGAGAAGGCATTGCAGATGTTACAACACATCTGATCGACCTCATCAACTGGCAATGTTTTCCTGATGAAACGATTCATTATCTATCGGATGTCACTGTGAATGCCGCCAAACACTGGCCAACTCCAATTACATTAGCAGAGTTCAGTCAATCGACACAAATCGATTCTTTTCCCGCTTATCTTAACCGATACATAAAAAACGATGTATTGGAGGTGATGGCAAACGGAAGTCTCAACTATACCGTTAAAGGGATTTGTATAGGAATGAAAGTCACATGGAATTATACTCCACCCACCAACGGAGGAGATACATTTACTTCCATAAAGAAAGGAAGTAAAGCCACTTTAAAAATCGTTCAGGATAAAAAAAATGGATTTGTAAAAGAGCTATATATACAGAAAGAATCGGACATTGACAATCGGACATTTGAAGCTCAATTGCAAAAAACAGTGGAACAGCTTCAAATAACTTATCCGTTCTTATCTGTCAAAAACAAAAAGAATGGAACTTATCTGATTGACATACCACAGGAAAAACGATTAGGACACGAAGAACATTTCAGCAAAGTGGCAAAGGCTTTCCTGCATTATGTACACAATCAGGATACGCCGAAATGGGAAAATGAAAATACACTAGCTAAATATTACATTACTACTACTGCTGTAGAAATGGCAAAGAAAGGAAACAAATAAACAAAACAATAGGTGTTAGAAACAAGATGCAAATATTATGAAAATGAAGCCATGTTTCATGGCTTCATTCCTCATATCATGGGGACCCGATTCGATATCCTGCTCATTCATTCCGATATCGACCGATTGAATACACTTTGGGCAGATATCACCTATGAGCTGGAGCGATTGAATAAAATATTAAATCGTTTTGATCCTCATAGTGAAGTTTCCAAGATTAATAATCATGCTTCTCAAAGCAAGATTCAAATCAGCAAAGAGATGGAATCAATCTTACAGCTTTGCTCATACTATTATGAGACCACTTCACACTTATTCGACATTACATTAAAAAACTTCTCCAGAATACAACTTCATGAATATTCATGCATCTCCTTTATATCTCCTGATATTTCACTTGATTTTGGAGGTTTTGCCAAAGGATATGCTTTGAAAAAAATAAGAGAATTCATTGAACAGGAGAATATTAGTGATGCATTTGCTAATTTTGGAAACAGTTCGATCCTGGGTATGGGACATCATCCTTATGGAGATTGTTGGAAAGTCAGTTTTCTGAACCCGTACAATCAGTCTCTTCTAAAAGAATTCGATCTGCAGGATACAACATTATCCACTTCCGGTAATACGTTACAATATACCGGACACATTATGAATCCGCTTACAGGCATATTTAATGAACAACGAAAAGCAAGTTCTATCCTGTCCCCCGACCCGTTGGAAGCCGAAGTTCTTAGTACGGTCTGGATGATTGCCAATGAACAGGAACAAAAAAAGATTTCAGAAAAGTTCAATAATATACAAGCAACCCTATACAATTTATGATATGAAAGAACATAAAGAAAAAGGAGTAGACTTAGGACTCAGACAATTCATCAAAAGCCTGGGATACGTTGCCGGAGGAACCGCATTATTGGCGACCACCCCTTGGCTGACTTCCTGTACTCCGGAGAAACTACAAGAGATCAAGCATGAGAAAGCACGAATCGCTTTGATTGGTACCGGGTCCAGAGGACAATACCACATCCATAACCTCAAAGAAATACCTCATGCACAAATTGTTGCCGTATGTGATAATTATGCACCCAATCTTCAACAAGCATTGGAACTTTGTCCGGATGCAAAGTCATATACGGATTACCGCAAACTACTGGAATCGAAAGACATCGATGGAGTCATCATATCCACACCACTAAACTGGCATGCACCTATTGTATTGGACGCATTAGCTGTCGGCAAACATGTCTTTTGCGAGAAAGCAATGGCACGTACTCTTGACGAGTGCAAAGCTATCTATGACACTTACAACCAGTCAGACAAGGTTCTCTACTTTTGTATGCAGCGAATGTATGACGAGAAGTACATCAAGGGAATGCAGATGATCCATTCCGGTCTCATCGGAGATGTGGTAGGTCTTCGCTGTCACTGGTTCCGTAATGCAGACTGGCGTCGTCCGGTTCCTTCACCAGAGCTGGAACGCAAGATTAACTGGAGATTATACAAAGAGAGCTCCGGAGGATTAATGACGGAATTAGCATGCCATCAGTTGGAAGTTTGTAACTGGGCAGCCAAGAAAATGCCGGAATCCATTATGGGAATGGGTGACATTGTATACTGGAAAGATGGACGAGAGGTTTATGATAGCGTCAATGTCACTTACAGATACTCGGATGGAGTTAAGATTGCATACGAATCATTGATTTCCAATAAGTTCAACGGAATGGAAGACCAAATTCTGGGAAGTAAAGGAACCGTGGAAATGGCAAAAGGTATTTATTATCTGGAAGAAGATCATTTAACTTCGGGTATCCGGCAACTGATTGACCAGGTAAAAGACAAGGTCTTTGCCGCTATCCCGACAGCAGGTCCTAGTTGGAGACCAGAAACAAAAATGGAGTATACACCACACTTTATCATTGATGGAGATATCCACGTAAACAGTGGATTGAGTATGATCGGAGCAGACAAAGACGGTTCGGACATTATCCTGTCCTCTTTCTGCCAGTCATGTATCACCGGAGAGAAAGCACAGAATATAGTTGAAGAAGCATATTGTTCAACGGTTCTTTGTTTACTTGGAAATCAGGCCATGGAAGAACAACGCCACATATTCTTTCCTGACGAATATAAAATACCTTATATGAAATTCTAAACCATGAAAGATATTATCATCACATCCCAAAAGCTGAAACGAGAAAGAAATATCTATCTTCTAAGTTTCATACTTGCGTTTATCGTCAATGTTATTGCAATCATTGTCTATTCCCGACCATGGATCGAAGTAATTTCTCAAATCGGATATGTGATTGTCATCAGCATTTTCATTTATTTCATCCTATGGATTCCCCGGGGAATTCTTAGCATCCTGATCCGTCTTTTCCGAAGAAAAAAATAAGAAATTTACGTTTTTTGAGGGAGAATTGACGGAAATACTCATTCACATATCCTAATAACAACTTAATTTTGGAGAAAAATAGATACTATGACAACAAGAAGAGATTTCATCAAAAAAACAGTAGCAGGTACAGCTGCACTTTCTTTAGGAAGCATACTTCCAGGGTTTGGTTCCAGCCGATATCAAGATATTCTGGGAGCTAATGAGAAAATACGTATCGGAGTTATTGGCGTAAATTCCAGAGGCAGTGCTCTCGCGCAAGGATTTGCCAAACAACCCGATTGTGAAGTAACTTACATTTGCGATGTAGACTCAAGAGCACTTGAAAAATGCCAAGCTGCGATTCACAAACTGACCGGACGGACTCCAAAAGGAGAAAAAGACATACGCAAAATGTTAGAATCCAATGAGTTTGAGGCAGTAGTAATCGCCACTCCGGACCATTGGCATGCTAAGGCAGCCATTATGGCTATGCAAGCCGGCAAACACGTTTATCTGGAAAAACCAACCAGCCACAATCCGGCAGAAAATGAAATGTTGGTTAGAGCCACTTTAAAATACAATCGAATCGTTCAGGTTGGCAATCAACGCAGATCATTCCCGAATGTAATCAAAGCGATGGAGGAAATCAAGTCCGGCACCATCGGAAAAGTGAGATATGCCAAATCATGGTATGTCAACAACCGTCCTTCTATCGGAACAGGTAAAGTCATTCCCGTACCGGATTATCTGGACTGGGATTTGTGGCAAGGCCCTGCCCCTCGTGTACCCGATTTCAAGGATAACTTCATTCATTACAACTGGCACTGGTTCTGGAACTGGGGAACTGGAGAAGCTTTAAATAACGGTACTCACTTTGTCGACATGCTTCGCTGGGGACTAGGTGTGGATTATCCAACCAAAGTAGATTCAATCGGAGGACGTTATCGTTTTCAGGATGATTGGCAGACGCCGGATACACAGCTTATCACTTTCCAGTTTGGCGACGAAGCATCTTTCTCCTGGGAGGGACGTAGTTGCAATACGATGCCGGTAGACGGATATGGAGTCGGTACTGCATTCTATGGAGATACGGGCACTCTTTTTATTGGTGGTGGTAACGAATATAAGATAGCAGATATCAAAGGCAAAACGATCAAGGAGGTAAAGAGTGATTTGAAGTTTGAAACCGGAAATCTCCTGAATCCTTCAGAAAAGCTGGACTCTTTCCACTTCCGGAACTGGTTTGATGCTATCCGCAAAGGTACTAAGTTAAACTCCGGAATTGTAGATGCCTGTATCAGTACCCAGCTAGTACAATTGGGTAATATCGCTCAGCGCGTCGGTCATTCATTACAAATCGATCCGGGAAGCGGCCGTATTCTCAACGATTTGGAGGCTAATAAGCTCTGGGGAAGAGAGTATGAAAAAGGATGGGAAATACGAGTTTAATTCAGCTTATTCCTCTCACTTTTAATAAGTTATTTAGAGATATGGTGTTCAAATACCATATCTCTTTCTGTTATACAAGTAGCCCCCCTGCAGTCGCTACAGCCTCATTCAAAGGAACCACCCCACAAAAAGAGCAAAGAAACTCCCCAACTGTTCTTTAAAAGTGCGAAGAGCCAATTCTATATGCTTCTCAACGGTACGAATAGAAATACCGAGTTTATCAGCAATCTCTTGGTTAGTCAGGGATTTGAAACGGCTAAGACAAAACACACTCCTACGTTTAGGCGGCATCGTATCAATCACACTTTGTACTGCTTCACGCAATTCACGATAGTCTGTAGTTGGCTCATCCGTACTTGAAGATTGCTCCAATGTCATCATGTCTTCCGTTAACACAACATGGGTATTGTATTTGGCCCGAAGATAATTGAAAACCTCCCGTTTGGAAAGTACATAAATATAGTTCTTGATTGACATCGTTTCATCCAAAGCTTCACGATGTATCCAGATCTTCATAAATACATTCTGGATAATATCTTCTGCTGCCCCTGCATCCTTCAGCATACCTCTGGCAAAAGCAAAAAAGGTGGGATAATAACGATGAAACAGGGTCTCATAGCTCCCTATATCCCCTTCTCTCAACTGCCGTAACAACAGTTGTTCTTCAGTAACAGAAGATAAATCAGTTTTATTCATCGTTTATTCCGAAAAAGATTTCTAGGCAACAAAGCTATAAATAATATAGAAGATATACCAAACCCTATTTAAAATCACATCATATTGTAATATGTAAGGGAGGAGTAAACAGGAAATAGTATGCTTCTGATGACAAAACTATGAAATTAATATGAAAAATTCAAGTCTTATTGAAAATAGTGATGATTAAAAAAAAAGTTCAAATCCGATTACGTACCCCCTCCAAGTGATGTGTTCTTCATTATAGAAACGAGTTATAAATAGCGCGCTATTAACCATTGAATCAAATTATTTAAAAAACATGAGAAATTTTCTACTTTTATTCTTGCTACTCATGCCTGTGATTGGCAGTTGCACCGATGACTATGATGACTCGGCTGCCTGGAAGGACATTGATGGAATCTACAAAGATCTCGATCAACTGAAAGAGAAGCTAAACAGTTTGCAACTACAAGCGAATGCGTTGAGCCAAATTGTGAAAGGAGGAGCAATCACCTCTGTCACAGAAGCTGCTAATGGCGGTTATGTCATTTCTTATAAAGGAAGTGACAATGTAGAGCATAGCTTCACCATCGCTACCACCGATCAAATGGTTTCCAGTCCGATTATCGGAATACAAGAAGAAGCCGGAACTTATTACTGGACTACTACCACCAAAGGACAAACAACTTTCCTGTTGGATACCAACAAACAAAAAATCCCAGTATCGGGTAGCGCTCCTCAAATACGAGTGGATGAGAATGGATATTGGGTTATCAATGGCCAGCAGATTCTCGACAGTAACCAAAAGCCGATTAAGGCCGAAGGTAAAACGGCTTCACTGATTACTAAAGTGGAAATGAACGATAACGGAACTGCCTCAATAACACTAGGCAACGGAGAAATTCTATCGGTCAGTACCTTTACGCTATTTAATGTAGAATTTAAAAATGCAGGTCAACCTGCCATTTCTCCTATTATTATAGAGGAAGGAACGAAAAGCCTTACCTTAAATTATAATATTATCGGGAAAAAGGCAGCACAAACACTGGTGCTCATCACACGTAGCGACGATGGAGTAGAAGTCAAGTTGAATAGCAGCAATAAAACACTGGCTGTTACCTTTACCGATGATTTTGAAGAGGGAGTAACCATGATTATGCTCTATGATACTGAAGATAATGTATTAATCAAGCCGGTACGCTTTACTCTACCAATCGTCGAAAACGGAGGCATTGCTACTGCAACAGACTTTAAAGCATTTATAGATGCGGTCACGAATGGAGGTAGTTTACGTAAATTCAAAGACACAGAAGGAAACGTAATCCTACTGAATGATATCGATATGAAAGATATTACACTGACGAGCGGTGTAGGAAGTAAAGTTACAAGTAATACTACCAGTGCTAATACAAAAGTAGTTTATACAATCGGCGAGCAAACCTTCAACGGGGTATTTGACGGTAAAGGACATTCAATTAACAACCTAACTTGTACGTATAATCTTGAAGACGGCAATATCGCCCACGGATTATTTAATTCACTCGGCAGTTCGGGAATTATCAGAAATTTAGTGGTTTCCGGTAATGCCACCATTACAGGTAAAGCTCCGCAAGGGGCAGCTATTGGCGGATTGGTAGGCTATTGTGAAGGAAGCATACTGGCATGCACCAATAAAATAAACTTATCCTTTGAAGGAACAAACGCCGCTAATATCGGTGTTCGAATGGGAGGTTTGGCTGGTGTACTGTATGGAAATAAAATAGGCGACACAACACAAACAAATGGCTGTATAAATGAAGGCAACCTGACTTGCGGCAATATTGTCAACACGGGCTCCGGGGCCTATTCCGCTTTCAACCAGGGAGGAATTGCGGGATATATAGAAATTGATGAAGCCTATATCGGATATGCAATCAACAAAGGAAATATCAGTGCACCTTCCGGACGTGGCGGAGGAATCGTAGGAACTTTACAGGAAGGAACGATTGAAAACAGCACTAACGAAGGACTTATTCAGGATGACGTGAACGATGTATTTGCCTCAAACTCCAAACGATATAATGTGAAACGTATCGGAGGACTTGCAGGGGGAATCAACACAGATAAATACCTCAAGAATTGTATTAACAACGGAAACGTCTACTCTCAAAATGGAAGTCGTGCAGGCGGATTCGTCGGACACAACGCCGGATTTGTTCAATCATGTACAAACAACGGAATCATTCTGTCGGATGCAACCGCAGACGGAGCCAACAAACATGGAGCCGGATGGGCTTGTGGCTATAGCGGTACAAAAACTGGCACAGACTATATCACAGACTGCCACATCGGAGGCAAAATCGGAGATTACAGTGTTTACAAGAACAATCCGGAAGATGCTCCGGTTGCCACTTACAGCAATGCCGTCCGCCACGGAGCTTTCTCCAAAGAAGCTAATAACTTCTCTAATCAGGATGAAGCATACTATGACTGGCAGGTGACCGAAGACCGCGAATTGGCATCGGGTATCGTATACAAACACTATTCTTTCACCAATTTCAATCAGAATATCTATGCTATCGAGATTGATATGAACAATCCGAAAGTGACGTTCGAAACAGTCATGGCAGATGAGATCTGCCCGAATCCTAATGGTAACAACAACTCTAATAATGGTAAAATTCTTCGCGAAACATTGTCAGAGACTTGTGTCAGACGAAGAGGAGAAGGAAGAAATATCGTCGTAGGTATCAATACCGGCTTTTTCAATTCTCACGACGGCTTCCCCAGAGGAATGCATATTGAAGAAGGAGAACCTGTATTCGTCAATAATCCGTATGTGCGTTCCACTTTGACCAATCATGTCTGGGGATTCACCTTCTTTGATAACCGTTCCATCAGTTTCGAAAAGAGAGACTTTACTGGTAAATTGAAAGTCGGAACCAAAGAATATGAATATTATTCAGTCAATGACACCATTGTCCGCTTGAATGGCAAGCCATCATACGATGCAAATTTATATACTTTCAGATATGTGAAAGAGCCTCATCCGGGGTTGACCAACCCAATAGGAACCAAAGCTTTGTTTATCATAGGCAAAAATAACCAACCATTGAAGGTTAATTCCGGTGATTTTGAAGCTACAATTACCCAAATCATTGACGGGCGAAGCACTACTGTAGAAGCTCCATACGTAATAGATAAAAATGAATGGGTATTGCAAGTGACAGGTGACAAAGCCAATGAACTGGCTCAAAGTCTGAAAACAGGAGATAAAGTACAAATTAGTGCCGAACTTAAAATAGGTAGTTCTACCGATCCGATTAAAGTACATAATTCCAGCATGTATCGCTACGTATACAATGGTATATACTCCGCTCCTCCCAAGAAAGAAGATGCAGAGACAATCAACCCGACTACTAATCTTGGAATGACACAAGATAAATCGAAGGTAATTATATTCTGTGTAGACGGAAGAACAGATAACGACAGAGGACTTGATTTTTATGAAGCTTATCGTGTCTGCAAAAAGTTGGGGTTATATGATGTAATCCGTTTCGATGGAGGAGGTTCTACGGTAATGTGGACTTATGAAAATGGTATCGGAAATGTAATCAATCATGTGTCGGATGCGAATGGTGAAAGAAGCTGCATGAACTATCTGCATGTCAGAGTACTTGAATAATGAATCAAACGAATGTTAATCACTGAATATATGAAAAAGTTTATAAGTATATCATTATTTATATCTGCCTGCTTTCTAGGAAGTTGTAGTTCTTACGACGACGAACGAATTTGGCAGGACCTCAACGAAATAGAAAAAACGATTGGAGATTATGAAGCTCAAACCGAAACATTGACTGCACAAATGGCCTCACTGTCCAAAGTGCTCGGAAGTTCGTTTATCACTTTAATCAGTCAGGATGCTGATGGTAACTACATAATATCTTACAGCGACGGTGGTGGGGAAACCCACACCGTTACCATCGCCACCCAAGGAGATGTTATCAAATTCCCAATCATCACAGCAAAGCAAGATAGTGACGGTAAATTCTACTGGGCACAGACTACTGATAAGGGGAAGACTTACACATTCATCCTTGACGGTGACGGAAAGAAATTCCCGATTGGCGGAACGATGCCTGACGTTAAAATAAACGAGAATGGTTACTGGAGTGTGAACGGTAGTAGTACCGGTGTATTGGCTAATGATTTAAGTAATATGTTATTCAAATCAGCCTATATCGATGATAAAACAGGAGAAGCCGTATTTATTCTGGCAGACGGCCAGGAATTGCGGATGAGTTTGCAGGAAGCACTCGGCATCCGCTTCAACAGTCCGGTATACAACGCAGTAACAGACTATACCACTCCCGTAAGTATCCCATACGAAATATATGGTACACAGTCGGAAAATGCATATGTAGACTTGTTTACTGCCTACAATATGGAAGTCAAAATAGACAAGATCTCTTCCACCCTTATCGCCACCATGAAAGAAGGGGCAACTGAAGGGAATATCCTGTTACTGGCAAGTGCTGGTAATAATACCGTATTGAAACCGATATACTTCACATATGGTACTGCTATTCTGGACGAACCAATATATCAAGGTCATGTAGGACCTATCCAACTTAAAGGTACACAAATGAATATTGAGATGCAAATATCTGCGAACATATCCTATCAGGTCAATACAGAAAATGAGTGGATCACCTACAACGGGACTCGCGCACTGGTTACAACCACACACGCTTTCACCATTCTGGCCAATGAAACAGGCGACGAACGTACCGGAAAAATAACATTCTCCAACTCGCTGTATAATATTTCTTCAAGCATTGACGTGATACAGGAAGCAAAAGAAGTGGAAGCTAAGGGAGGAATCAGTACGGCCACTGATTTGGTTAACTTTGCGAAAGCCGTTAATAATGGAACAAATACTTCCCGTTGGCAGAATGATGCCGGAGAAGTAGTTTTGCTGAATGACATTGATATGTCATCCGTGACCAGCTGGACACCGATAGGCGACATAGATGCTTCCAACTATACAACTGCCGAACCTTACGTTTCCGTACATCCGTTTACCGGAACCTTCAACGGACAAGGTTACGCCATCAAGAATCTGAATTGCAGTGCAGATATAACGAACGGAGGGCTGGCATACGGCCTGTTCGGTTCAATAGAAAACGCAACGGTCAAGAATTTGGCTTTAGGAGATGCTGGTACCGCTACTATTTGGATCATGAGTGGAACAGCACCTAAATATACTGTTATCGCTCCTCTTGTTTGCTTCGCCAAAAATTCAGTAATAGAGGGCTGTACTAACTATTATAATATCGACTTCACAGCCGATAATAAATCTGGAGAATTTAACGCACTTTCCGGTCTGGTAGGTGCTATTATAAATACGACGATCGGAGGAGAATCCAAAGCACAAGGTTGTGCCAACAGAGGATTTGTCCGCACAGGACACATCAGTAATACAGGCAATGGAGGTACGGGCATGCAGACTGCCGGAATCTGCGCCTTCATGGCTAAAGCAGAAGGTGGCAAACTGAATTACTGTACTAACTATGGTGATATTAGTTGTCCGAGTGGAAGAACAGGCGGAATTGTAGCAACACTGATGTATGGCAACATTTACAACTGCGACAATAGAGGAACCATCGAAGATGATAAGGTAGGACAATTCGAAGGTAAAGAAGCGAGCATAACCTACAATTACAAACGTATGGGTGGAATTGTGGGAGGTACGGATGACCTGAAAACGAAACCAGAATGTACAGTAGAGTCCTGCACAAATTATGGAAATGTCATGACTCACCTAAGTGTCCGCACCGGAGGTATCATCGGTCACTCCAACATACAGATTATCGGCTGTGTAAACAAAGGGGCTGTTCTGGGAGATGTATTTACCGAAGGAAATGGAACCAACAGACATGGTCCGGGGTGGTTATGTGGTTATTCGGGTGCTTCTACCGCAACCTGGACTAATTGCAAAGCTTGTGTATGCGGAGGTTATGTCGGTGATTACAGCAAGTATAAGGACGATCCCACTTCTGCACCGGATGCCACCAACGAGAATGCATTCTGCCATGCAAACCAGAATTTCGATCCCAGTATTAATTTCTAAAAGACACAAGATATGAAAAGAATATATTTTTTCTGTTCGTTGCTTCTTTCCCTCCTGCTAACCAGTTGTGGGGATTATGACGACTCCGCGATTCAGAATAAGCTCAATGATTTCAAAGAACGAATAACTGCTCTTCAAACAAAAGCGAATAAACTCAACGAAGATATTTCAAAGCTGAGCTATCTGACGGAAGGAAATGTTATCACCTCCGTTACCCGGAACTCGGATGGACAATATGTCATTACCTACAAAGATAGCAATAATGAAGAAAAAGCAGTCGTCGTAGCAACCCAGGAAGATGTAATAGAAGCTCCGATACTAGGTGTACGCCTCAGCGATGATGACCAATTGTATTATTGGACTACAACCATTGACAATGAAACAAACTGGCTCACTGATGATGCCGGGAAAAAAGTCCCAGTCTGCGGCTATACCCCCGAAATGGGGGTAAACGCCGACGGTTACTGGACAGTCAACGGTGAAGTCCTTAAAGATAGCAAAGGCACTCCTATTACAGCTACCACCGACGCGACTGCCATTTTTAAGAGTATATCCAAAACTGACGATGGATATCTCAATATCACATTGGGCAACGGAGAAACCCTTACATTGGAAGTATTCAACTCACTGAATCTCAAGTTGAAAGCTGAAGCGGTTACCAAGGTGACTGACCTTTCCAGTCCTCTGAAAATTGAATATGAAGTGACGGGAACATCAGCAGGAGACGCGATAATTACTATTGCTCAGGCAGTAAACGTTAAAGCAACACTCGACAAAGAGACTCATACTCTTACAGTGACATTCGAGAATGATTTTGACGAAGGCCATGTCATCATCACAGCCTACGATCTTCAACATCTTGTGCTTCGCCCTCTTTTATTCAAAAAGAATTAATCCTTAAAATGATATGAATATGAAAAAAAGAATTTTATTCGCCGGACTTCTGCTCTTGCTGACTCTAAGCACTTTTGCAGCTACTCCTGTCACTTCGGGCAAGACACATGCGCAAAAGATAGTAGAAGCCATCCACAACCCGAAAACAGACTATGTAGTAGTAGTGTCTCACCGGGGAGACTGGAGGGATTACCCGGAAAACTCGATCCCCGCCATTGAATCAATTATCCGAATGGGAGTTGATGTTATGGAACTGGATCTGAAGCTAACAGCCGACAGTGTACTTGTCCTCTGCCACGACGGTACCATTGACCGGACTACTACAGGAAAAGGCAGAGTCAGCGACGTACCTTACGATTATATCAAAAACTGTTTCCTGAAAACTGGACATAACTGCCCTACCAAATACAAGATGCCGACTTTAAAAGAAGCATTGGCTGTTTGCAAAGACCGTATAGTGGTTAATATAGACCAAGGGTATCAATATTATGATTTAGTGATGGCTATTACAGAAGAACTGGGAGTCACAGAACAAATCCTGATTAAAGGCAAAAAACCGGTAGATTTTGTAGATGCACAGACAAAGAAGTATAAGCATGCTATGATGTACATGCCCATTATTGATATTAACAAACCAAGCGGACAGGAATTATTCCGCCAATATATGGACAAGAAAATCGTCCCTTTGGCTTATGAAGTATGCTGGCAACAAGAAACTCCAGAAGTAAGAAAATGTATGAAGGATATCCTTGCCCAAGGTTCCAAAATCTGGGTAAACACCCTTTGGCCCTCGCTCTGCGGAGGTGAAGAAGCTGGTATATACGATGACTACGCTTTTGAACACGGGGCAGAAGTTTACCAAAAGGTGCTAGATTTCGGTACATCCATCATACAAACCGACCGACCAGAGTTATTAATCAGCTACCTGAAGAAAATCGGACGCCACGATTAGCCTCTCGAAGTTATTACTCTATTTATCAGATAAAGAAACATGAGAAATTTTATATTGCTCCTTCTGACTTCACTATATTAAATAAAAACAAGTGCTTATGAATATGAGATCAGATTAAGAATACAAATCTATCCCCAATAGAATATCTTATTCGGAAATAATCAACATAATATACTCACAGATAAAGAAAAAAAATGCATTTTTGTACTTTAAACAAATACGCTATGAAGATAACTAACGACATATTAAAAGATTATTTCTACGATAAGTGTTCTCACGAGGAAGAAATAGAAATCCAAAAGTGGTTGACAGAAAATGACAATAACCTGATGGACCAGAGTTTCCGTGAGATTATCTCTGAAATTCAAATAGAGGACCGTGAGTTATCTCAAAAAGCCTTTCAGAAATTTCAAAAAGCTATTCAACCCAAACAGGTTCGCATACTACGCCCAAGGCTTCAGCACTCAATCCGCTGGATGCAGCGTGTAGCAGCCGTCCTTTTTATACCACTTTTGTTTTTAGCCGGATATTTACTTCTTGACAAGAAGGCAAATACACACTGGAATGATATCACCGTACCACACGGTATGCATCAAACACTCACTCTTTCGGATGGAACGAAGCTCCACGTCAATTCAGGCACGCGGGTTATTTATCCTTCCGACTTCACAGAAGATAAAAGAGAAATCTTTGTCAGTGGAGAACTCTTTGCCGATGTGGCAAAGGACCCGGACAAGCCTTTTATCATTTCTGCCGGTGACGTCCATGTGCAGGTACTGGGTACAAAGTTCAATCTCCGTGCCTACGAGAATATTGAGACGGTAGAAGTCGCACTCGTAGAAGGTTCGGTACTGTTCAAAACTCCGACTCATCCTAATGAGATTCTGAAAAAAGGAGAAATGATCCAGTACAACCGTGCCTCACAGAAAATTGTTCGTGAAACATTCCTTGCCAATCTGTACAAGTGTCCGTCAAAAAGCGAAGGATTCTATTTCAGTAATCTTCCCCTTAGTGATATTGTGAAGGAACTGGAATATTATTTCGATACCAGAATCATCATATTAGATCAAAAGTTAAGCGACAACACGTACATTGCTTATTTCACTAACGGGGAAACTCTTGACGAGATTTTATCCAATCTCAATACAGACGGACAAATGTCCATAACCCGGAGTCAGGAAGTAATCATGATTACTTCTGCAACTCCATAAATTTAGCAGTAGTATAACCTGATATGAAGCAAACTAATATTTATAAAAAATATATATCGACAATCTGGTTTGCTTGTGTGATGATATTTTTCTCTCAACCTATTCTAGCACAAGACATAACCTTACAATTAAAGAATGTTACTGTAAAAGAAGCGATAGAAGCTTTACATAAGACCAAGAATTATTCAGTTGTAATCAATTCTTCCGAGATCAACATGAGTAAGAAGGTGTCAATCAATGCCAATAATGCGCCTATCAAGGTCGTTTTGGATCTGATATTCGTGGGACAGAATGTTAGCTATACCATCAACGGACATAGCATCATCATCAGTAAAAAGTCCGATACCAGCCAGCAAAAGTCCGATGAGAAAAAGAAGCAGACAATCACTGGGGTTGTCTATGACGAAGAAGGAAATCCCGTTATCGGTGCTTCGGTGATGAACAAAGAAACCGCACAGGGAGCAATTACCGACTTGGATGGAAAGTTTTCCCTGGAGACTTCCATTCCTTCGACTATTGATATTTCGTATGTAGGCTATAAGGTAGCGACAGTTCATGTAAAAGACGGTCAGACTAAGACAATCCGTCTGGTACCTTCCAGTCTGATGATTGACGAAGTAGTTGTAGTGGGCTATGGTAGCCAACGCAAAAGTAATCTGACAGGTGCTGTATCCACCATTTCAAGCAAAGAACTGAACAACCGCCCGGTAGTATCTGCCGCCAATGCATTACAAGGAGCCGATCCGTCTGTAAATCTGACTTTCGGCACCGGTTCTCCCGAGTCCGGCTATTCATTAAACATTCGCGGAGGGATCTCTGTCAATGGCGGTACGCCATTAGTACTTTGCGACGGTGTAGAAGTTCCGCTGAACCAAGTCAATGCAAATGACATCGAGTCGATTTCCGTATTGAAAGATGCATCTTCATGTGCCATTTATGGAGCAAAGGCCTCTGCAGGTGTGGTACTTATCACCACCAAATCGGGAAGTGCTGCAACAAAAGGAAAAGCCAAAATCAGCTACAACGGTCGATTTGGATGGACACAGAACACGACTTCCACTGATTTTATCCGTACCGGATACGATTATGTCACTTTCGCCAACAAGTTCTACCATGCATACAATGGCGTGAATATGTACTTGTACGAAGATGAAGAGCTCCAGAAACTCTATGACCGCCGGAATGATATGACTGAGAATCCGGAACGTCCATGGGTGGAAATCGGAGAAGACGGGAAATATTATTATTATGGAAATACGGACTGGTATGGATACTTCTACAATCGTACCCGCCCACAGATGGAACACAATGTCTCTATCACCGGAGGTGGCGAAAAGGTGAATTACTATATCAGTGGACGTTACTACCAGCAATATGGTATGTTCAACATCGACAAAGACCTTTATAAGGATTATTCATTCCGTGCCAAAATGGATGCTCAACTAAACAAATGGATCAAATGGTCGACAAATATCGGACTGGATAATAACAATTACAATTATAACGGTACTTCCAACTACGCAATGACTATTGCCCGCCTGGAATCAAATATCAGTCCCTCATTCGTCCCCTTCAATCCGGATGGAACGATTGTGCAATATACTAACCAACTTTATGCCAACTCTCCCTTGGGAGCCGGTGACGGCGGATACCTAACGTCACGAAGAGGTCATAACAGCAAATCCAGAACACTCTTGTCCGTTGTCAATCAGATTGACATTACGTTACTACAGGGACTGACTCTGACCGCCAACTACAGTTACCAACAAAGAAAGCAATTGTACCGTTATCGCAACAATTCATTTGAGTATTCACGCAGTCAGGGAGTGACGCAAACTTTCACTTCCGGAAGTATCTTTAATAATTATGAGGAAGACGAATCTTTCCCTGTTACTCACATGTTGAACTATTATGCAACATTTGAACATTCATGGGCAAAGAAACACAATCTTAAAATAGTGGCAGGTAGCCAGTATGAGACTTACCGCAATGTCAACAAAAACACTTCTATGACTAACCTGTCCAATGATAACCTCGACTCCTTCTCGGCAGTAACTCCTGAAAGTGTACTCACCGTATCACAAGATATCAGCGCCTATAAAACGCTTGGTTTCTTCGGCCGTATCAATTATGATTACATGGGTAAATACCTGCTCGAAGTATCCTGTCGTGCCGATGGTTCTTCCCGGTTCGCAGAAGGAGACAGATGGGGAGTTTTCCCTTCAGTATCTGCCGGATGGAGAATCTCCGAAGAGAACTTTTTCAAACCGGTAAGCGACTGGTGGAGCAGCCTGAAGTTACGCGCATCTGTCGGTAGCCTGGGGAACCAGCAGGTAGATTATTACGCTTATCTGCAGACAATCACTTCGGACAATCAGTTCAGCTATACTTTCGACGGAGAAGGCAAAGCATATTACGCAAAGATTTCCAACCCGATTTCTTCCGGACTGACTTGGGAAACCGTTACAACCTACAATGTCGGATTGGATATGTCATTCCTTAGAAACCGTTTAAGTATGAGTGCCGACTATTACGTTCGTAAAACAACAGATATGCTAACTACTTCATTGACGTTACCGGATGTATACGGTGCTTCCACCCCAAAAGCCAACTGTGCCGACTTACGGACAAACGGATGGGAATTATCCGTTTCATGGAACGACTCGTTCAAAGTGGCCAACAAACCTTTCAGGTATGGAATACAAGCTACATTGGGAGATTACCAACGGACAATCACCAAATACAATAATCCGGACAAACTGATCTCCGACCATTATGTAGGCAAGAAGATGGGAGAAATCTGGGGATACCATGTAGACGGATTGTTCAAAACAGATAAGGAAGCAGCAGAATATCAGGCAAAGATCAATGACAAAGCCGTGAACGGACGTGTTTATAGCAGTAAGGTCGACGGTTATCTGCGTGCCGGTGACGTACGCTTTGCCGACTTAAACGGTGACAATGTGATTGGGGCCGGAGCTGGAACAGTAGACGATCCAGGTGATAAACGAATCATTGGAAACACAACTCCCAGATACAGTTATTCTTTCCGTCTGGATGCGAGCTGGAACGGTTTCGACGTATCCGCTTTCTTCCAGGGAATTGGTAAAAGAGACTGGTACCCATCTTATAGTACCACCTCACAGGGAGCAAATTCATTCTGGGGACCATATTCTTTCCCTTCTACCTCATTTGTAGAAAAATCACTTCCGGAAGACTGCTGGACAGAAGACAACAGAAATGCTTTCTTCCCACGTATCAGAGGTTATCAATCCTATTCAGGCGGTTCACTCGGCACCGTAAACGACCGATATATACAGAATATCGCTTATCTGCGTTTCAAGAATCTCTCTATTGGATATACACTGCCTATCAGTAAACGTATTTTTGAAAAGGTTCGTGTTTACGTATCGGGAGAAAATCTATACTATTGGTCGCCTCTGAAGAAGCATAACAAAACTATCGACCCGGAATTGGCAATCTCCAGTAGCACTTACTCATCCAACACGGGTTCGGGATATGCTTACCCGCGTGTTTACACTGTTGGAGTAGATATAACTTTTTAATTAATGACTAATCAGATATAGTATGAAAGCTATCAACAAAATAATAATTCTGGGAATGGTCGTAGCCCTATTCAATAGCTGTGACCTGACACTCCTACCGGAAAATGCAGTGACACCAGAGAATTACTTTCAAAACAAATCCGATCTGGAATTATGGACCAATCAATTTTATACCTTGCTGGACGAGCCAGATGCTTCAGCCGGTACAAATGCAGATGATATGATCGACAAAGGCATGGGACAGGTAATTGAAGGAACCCGTTCGGCTGCCAGCGAAACCGGATGGTCATGGACCAAACTCCGCCACATTAATTACTTCCTGCAACATTCTTCCAACTGTGATGATGAAACCGCCCGCAATCAATATAATGGAGTGGCCCAATTCTTCAGAGCTTATTTCTATTTCGTAAAGGTACGCCGTTATGGAGATGTACCCTGGTACGATCAAGTGCTGGGTTCGGAAGATCAGGAATTATTAGTCAAAGCCAGGGATTCCCGCGAGTTTGTGATGAATCAAGTACTCAAAGATTTCCAAGATGCCGCTACCAGTTTGCCGACCAAAAGCACAGAAACTCGGAACACAAGAGTCACTAAATGGGCGGCATTGGCATTTGCCAGTCAAGCTGCACTTTATGAAGGGACTTATCGGAAATACCATGGACTGGATAATTATGAGAAATACCTGGAAATTGCAGCAAGCACTGCCCGGCAGTTTATTGACGAAAGCGGCTTCAGCCTGTATAAAGAAGGAACGGAACCTTACAGAGATATGTTCTGTGCCGACAACGCCAAAACCACAGAAGTCGTACTGGCAAGAGCTTATAACTTCGAAGGTTTGCAATTATCACACTCCGTACAATTCAGCATCGCTAACCTGCAAATGGGATTTACCCGCCGGTTTATGAATCACTACCTGATGGCGAACGGAACACGTTTCACTGATAAACAAGGATATGAAACAATGTTTTACACAGACGAGGTGAAAAACCGCGATCCACGCCTGCAACAAACCGTACTTTGTCCGAACTATATCCAAAAAGGAGAAACAACCGTGACCGCCAATGACTTAACTGCTTATTGCGGCTACAGACCTATCAAATTTGTAGGTACCAAAGATCATGACGGAGCCGCTAAAAGTACCTCCGATTGGCCTTTGATGCGAGCAGCGGAAGTCTACCTGAATTATGCCGAAGCCAAAGCCGAACTGGGAACACTCAAACAAGAAGACCTGGATATCTCTATCAATAAAATTCGAGAACGGGCTAAAATGCCGGATCTGAATCTTACGGATGCCAACAGTAACCCTGATCCTTATCTGGCAGCTTGCTATCCGAATGTTGAGCAGGGAGCGAATAAGGGCGTCATTCTCGAAATCCGTCGCGAACGTACAATTGAACTAGTAATGGAAGGGTTGAGACAATGGGATTTATTCCGTTGGAAAGAAGGTAAACAAATGTTCAATCATTACGTACCTTACTACGGTATTTATGTTCCCGGAGTAGGAACATACGATATGGATGGTGACGGGAAGCCTGATCTGGAAATCTACGAAACCACAGCGACCTCCCAATGTGATAATAAAAAGAAACTGGATAAGGATATCTATCTCTCCAACGGAACATCCGGTTATATTATCGGATTCCCCAAAGTTACTTATGGCAAAGACTGGAAAGAGGAAAGAGACTACTTATGGCCTATCCCTGCTGACCAGCGCGTACTTACACAAGGCATTCTAACCCAAAATCCGGGTTGGGAAGATGGACTAAGCTACTAACTAACTCTTTATTTATTTCTTCATCAGAAGGTGTATCGGAAGATAATCGATACACCTTCCCATTACTATCGCCTTTCACTAGGCTATCAAATCCTACCACCATGTTAAAACAACTTATCAAATTTTATCACATCAGCACTCCTGCGACTCCTCTTAAAAAAGACAAGAAAAAACTTAAAAGATTGCAGTGGGCTACCTTTCTTTCCGCCACAGCCGGATATGGTATTTATTATGTCTGTCGGCTAAGCCTGAATGTAGTAAAGAAACCGATTGTTGAAGAAGGAATCTTTTCAGAAACAGAGCTCGGTATTATCGGAGCAGTGTTATTTTTCACCTATGCTATCGGAAAATTCACTAACGGATTTCTGGCAGACCGCAGCAATATCAGGCGTTTCATGTCCACCGGACTGCTAATTACAGCCCTGGCAAACTTATGCCTAGGATTCACCCACTCTTTCATTCTATTCGCCATATTATGGGGAATCAGCGGATGGTTTCAGTCAATGGGGGCTGCTTCTTGCGTAGTCGGATTATCCCGTTGGTTTGAAAATAAGAAACGGGGATCGTTCTATGGCTTCTGGTCGGCAAGCCACAACATCGGGGAAGCAATGACTTTCATTATTGTCGCCTCCATTGTCAGTGCTTTAGGATGGAGATACGGTTTCATTGGAGCCGGAAGTATCGGAATAATCGGGGCATTAATCGTCTGGAGATTCTTTCATGATTCTCCGGAAAGTGAAGGGCTGCCTGCCGTCAATCATCCACAAATGCAAAGTGAAACAGGTGATGCTGCCGATTTCAACAAGGCACAACGGCAAGCTCTAATGATGCCCGCAATTTGGATACTTGCCATTTCGAGTGCATTGATGTACGTCAGCCGCTATGCCGTAAACAGCTGGGGAGTCTTCTATCTGGAAACCCAGAAAGGATATTCTACACTGGACGCCAGTTTTATCATTTCTATCGGTTCGGTTTGTGGAATTATCGGTACAATGTTTTCCGGTGTCATCTCCGACAAGTTTTTCAGTGGGCGCAGAAATGCTCCTGCACTCATCTTCGGTCTGATGAATGTAATGGCACTTTGTCTGTTTCTATTAGTTCCGGGTGTCCACTTTTGGGTAGACGCGTTATCCATGGTACTGTTCGGTACTGCGATCGGAGTACTCCTCTGTTTCTTGGGCGGATTGATGGCAGTTGACATTGCTCCCCGGAACGCTTCAGGTGCAGCATTAGGAATCGTAGGTATTGCCAGTTACATCGGGGCAGGTATACAGGATATTATGAGCGGTATTCTCATAGGAGGGCATAAAAGCATTGTCGATGGCAAAGAAATCTATGACTTTTCTTATATCAATATTTTTTGGATCGGAGCCGCATTACTCTCCGTCTTTTTTGCTTTATTGGTATGGAATGTGAAATCAAAGGATTAACAGAACTGTCAGTATCATAAAAAACGTGAGTTCTTTTCGTCCTCATATGAATTTATTTCGTATTTTTGCGTGGACATCCCCTTTTTTGATGTTCAGGAAGATAATTTGTTGTTAAAGCAAAGCGAAGATTGATATATGAGTGACGAAATCAACGAGATAACGGAAGGACATTCAGACTACAAACCGGCGGACACGCGGGACGAAAACGTAAAGCATCAGTTAACAGGCATGTACCAGAATTGGTTTCTGGACTATGCTTCATACGTTATACTGGAACGTGCCGTGCCTCATATCAATGACGGTTTGAAGCCTGTGCAACGACGTATTTTACATTCAATGAAACGTCTGGACGACGGACGGTATAACAAAGTGGCTAATATTGTGGGGCACACCATGCAGTTCCACCCTCACGGTGATGCTTCTATCGGGGATGCCCTGGTACAGTTGGGACAGAAAGACCTGTTGATCGATTGTCAGGGTAACTGGGGTAATATCCTCACCGGAGACGGCGCAGCTGCTCCCCGTTATATCGAAGCACGCTTGTCCAAGTTTGCGCTGGATGTTGTCTTCAATCCCAAAACCACCGAATGGAAACTTTCTTATGACGGACGAAACAAGGAACCGGTCACTCTTCCTGTGAAATTCCCGTTATTATTAGCACAGGGAGTGGAAGGTATCGCCGTGGGACTCTCTTCCAAGATCTTGCCGCACAATTTCAACGAACTTTGTGATGCCTCTATCAGCTATTTACGCGGAGAGGAATTCCAACTATATCCTGATTTCCAGACGGGAGGTTCTATCGATGTAGCCAAATACAACGACGGAGAGCGTGGCGGAGCCGTGAAAGTACGTGCCAAGATCAACAAGATTGATAATAAAACGCTTGCTATCACAGAAATTCCATACGGAAAGACGACTTCGACAGTGATCGACTCTATCCTGAAAGCTGTTGATAAAGGAAAGATCAAAATTCGTAAGGTAGACGACAACACGGCTGCCAACGTAGAAATATTGGTGCACCTCGCACCCGGCACCTCATCGGATAAAACGATTGATGCTCTCTACGCTTTCACAGACTGTGAAGTAAGTATCTCGCCCAACTGTTGTATTATCGATGACAGTAAGCCACATTTCCTTACTGTGAGCAAAGTCCTGAAAAAGTCGGCAGACAATACGATGGATTTGCTGAAGCAGGAGCTGGAAATCAAGAAAGGAGAAATACTGGAATCCCTGCATTTCTCTTCTCTCGAAAAGATATTTATCGAAGAACGCATCTATAAGGATAAAGAGTTTGAGCAATCCAAAGACATGGATGCAGCCTGTGCACATATCGACGAACGCTTGACACCCTACTATCCGACATTTATCCGTGAAGTTACAAAAGAAGATATTCTCAAGTTGATGGAAATCAAAATGGGACGTATCCTGAAATTCAACTCGGACAAGGCGGATGAACTGATCGCCAAGATGAAAGAGGAAATTGCCGAGATTGATAACCATCTGGCCCATATCGTGGATTATACCGTCAACTGGTATCAGATGTTGAAAAACAAATACGGCAAGAATTTCCCGCGCCGCACGGAATTGCGGAACTTCGACACCATCGAAGCAGCCAAAGTAGTAGAAGCTAACGAAAAACTCTATATCAACCGTGAAGAAGGATTTATCGGAACGGCATTAAAGAAAGATGAATTCGTGGCCTGTTGTTCGGATATTGACGATGTGATTGTCTTCTTCCGTGATGGCAAGTACATTGTTACTCCTGTTGCAGATAAAAAATTTGTCGGTAAGAACGTTCTTTATGTCAATGTATTCAAGAAGAACGATAAACGCACGATCTACAACGTAGCCTACCGTGACGGAAAAGAAGGAACGACCTACGTAAAACGCTTCGCCGTAACTTCCGTGGTCCGCGACCGTGAATATGATGTAACACAGGGAACTCCTGATTCACGGATCACCTATTTCAGCGCCAACCCGAACGGAGAAGCCGAAATCATCAAGGTGACATTGAAGCCGAACCCACGTGTACGCCGTATTATCTTCGAACATGACTTCAGCGAAGTCAGTATCAAGGGACGCCAGGCACGGGGTGTAATTCTCACTCGCTTGCCGGTACACAAAATATCCCTGAAACAAAAAGGCGGCTCTACTCTCGGTGGACGTAAAGTCTGGTTTGACCGTGACATACTCCGTCTCAACTATGACGGACGAGGCGAATATCTGGGAGAATTCCAAAGTGACGACTCCATTCTGGTTGTACTGAACAATGGTGATTTCTACACCACCAACTTCGATTTGAGCAATCACTACGAAGACAATGTGAGCATCGTTGAGAAATTCGATCCCCATAAGGTATGGACCGCTGCACTTTATGATGCCGATCAACAGAATTACCCGTACCTGAAACGCTTCTGCTTCGAGGCCTCCAACCGCAAACAGAACTATCTGGGAGAGAATAAGAATAACCGTCTCATCTTGCTGACCGATGAGTACTATCCGCGTCTGGAAGTTATATTTGGCGGACACGACAGCTTCCGTGATCCGTTGGATATCGATGCAGATGAATTCATAGCTGTCAAAGGATTCAAAGCCAAAGGAAAACGCATCACGACCTATACCGTGGATACGATCAACGAACTTGAACCGACCCGCTTCCCCGAACCTGAACAAGAGCAGCAGGAAAGCCCGGAAGAGGAACCGGAAAATCTGGACCCGGACAGTGATAAGAGCGAAGGCGATATTATTGATGAGATCACCGGGCAGATGAAATTATTCTGATGAAGAAAAAACTAATATATCTGGGGCTGACAGGATGCATCCTGTTCGCCCTTTGCACCAGATTACAAGCGCAGATTGACAGTCTGCAAACCCATCGGTATGTAACACGTGCCACCATGTACGGTGTAGGATTTACCAACGTATTCGACACCTATCTTTCACCGCAGGAATACAAAGGAATTGACTTCCGTATTTCCCGCGAGACGATTCGGATGACCAAGTTATTCGATGGAAATGTGTCTGTGCAGAATTTCTTTCAGGCAGACATCGGTTATACCCATAACCGTGCCGATAACAATAACACCTTCTCCGGATTAGTCAACTGGAATTACGGATTACACTACCAGTTTCGACTGACGGAGAATTTCAAATTATTAGCCGGAGGATTGATAGATGCCAACGGAGGCTTTGTCTATAATCTCCGGAACACCAACAATCCGGCATCCGCACGGGCATACGTCAATTTGGATGCCTCCGGAATGGCTATCTGGCATTTGAAAATCAAACGGTACCCGATGGTATTACGCTATCAAGTCAATCTACCGGTGATGGGAGTAATGTTCTCACCGCACTACGGACAATCTTACTACGAGATATTCTCTTTGAGAAATTCGAGTGGAGTGATAAAGTTCACCTCCCTGCACAACCAGCCTTCACTGCGGCAGATGCTCTCGGTCGACTTACCGATAGGATATACAAAAATGCGATTCAGCTATCTGGCTGATTTGCAACAATCCAATGTAAACAATATCAAGACACATACCTACTCGCACGTATTCATGGTAGGATTTGTGAAAGACCTATACCGTATCCGAAACAAAAAAGGAACAGCTTTGCCTTCATCGGTCAGAGCCTACTAAGAGAACAAAATTTAATGTTGAAACTTCAAGTGAGATCAATTAAGAATGAGAAATAAGATTAGACAAATGCTTTGGCTGCTCTGCTGTCTTCCGGTATTGACCGGTTGCATCGGAGAAGAAGACTACGCCAATGATCCTGTAGGAAACTTCGAACAACTATGGAAGATCATCGACGAACAGTATTGTTTTCTGGAAGCAAAAGGTATTGACTGGGATGCCGTTCACGACAAATATAGCCCACTGATTATTCCGACAATGTCTAATGACGACCTGTTCGACATCCTAAGCCAGATGCTATACATTTTAAAAGACGGACATGTCAATCTATCCTCTGCCAAACGTACTTCTTTCTACGATGAATGGTATCAGGGTTACGACTGGAACTACCGGGAAGATATTCTCTATCAAACTTATCTGGGCAGTGCCAGCACAGGATACTATACATCCGCCGGTTTAAAGTATAAAATATTCGATAATAATATAGGATATATTCGTTATGAAAGTTTCAGTTCCGGAGTGGGCGATGGCAACTTGGATGAAGTTCTCCTCTACCTGGCCACCTGCAACGGATTAATCATCGATGTACGTGATAACGGAGGCGGAAACCTGACCAACTCCACCCGCATTGCCGCCCGGTTTACCAACGAGAAAACACTTACCGGATATATACAGCACAAAACCGGACCGGGACATAATGATTTCTCCAAGATGGAGCCGATCTATCTGGAACCATCCAACAGCATCCGGTGGCAGAAGAAAGTAATCATTCTGACCAATCGTCGTTGTTATAGTGCCACCAATGATTTTGTGAATGCGATGCGCAGCTTAAACAAGGACAACGAAGAGAAAAGAATCATCCAGTTAGGTGACTGGACCGGAGGTGGTTCGGGACTTCCCTTCTCATCGGAATTACCTAATGGATGGAGCGTCCGTTTCTCCGCCAGTCCGCATTTCGACAAAAACAAGCAACCCTTGGAAGAAGGTATTGAGCCGGACATTGCCATCAATATGTCTGAATCAGATCAACTTAAGCACAAAGACACTCTGATTGAAAAAGCATTCGAAATCTTAAGTGAATAACTTTATTGTCGAATTATTTGCCAAATCAGAAAATCTTCCTATCTTTGCACCGCTAAACAAAAAAGCTACACATGCGGATGTGGCGTAATTGGTAGCCGCGCCAGACTTAGGATCTGGTGCCGTGAGGCGTGTAGGTTCGAGTCCTATCATCCGCACCAAAAATAAACTATAAGCCTTCAAGATACTATCTTGGAGGCTTTTTAATTGGTTAGACATGAATAAACATCAACTTTGCTGCATCGGTCACATCACATTAGACAAAGTAGTCACTCCTCAAAACACTGTCTACATGCCGGGAGGAACAGCTTTTTATTGCTCACATGCCATCCGCCATTTTAATGATATCGATTATGCGCTGGTAACGGCAGTAGGTGCCACTGAAATGAAAGTTGTAGAGCAGCTGCGCAAAGTGGGTATTAACGTAACTGCCTTACCGAGCAAACACTCCGTATACTTCGAGAACATCTATGGAGCCAATCCGGACGACCGTACCCAACGGGTATTAGCGAAAGCCGATCCGTTCACAGCCAGTCAGTTGAAAGAGATAGATGCGCAAATCTACCATCTCGGCTCTCTGCTGGCTGACGACTTCTCATTGGAAGTAATCAAAGAACTATCTCAAAAAGGGTTGATTGCAGTAGACTCACAAGGCTATTTACGTGAAGTGCGTGACACCCACGTCTATCCGGTGGACTGGACAGATAAGAGAGAAGCCTTGCAATATATTCATTTCCTCAAAGTCAACGAGCATGAAATGGAAGTACTGACCGGTCTTTCCGACCCGCATGAAGCTGCCCGCCAATTATATGAATGGGGAGTGAAAGAAGTATTAGTCACATTAGGCGGCATGGGCTCACTTATCTTCAACGGAAAAGACTTCTATCGTATTCCGGCTTATAAGCCCAGAGAAGTGGTAGACGCAACGGGATGTGGAGACACGTATACCATCGGCTATTTATATCAACGGGTATCAGGTGCCGGCATCGAAGAAGC
This sequence comes from Bacteroides sp. 90-K9/2, assembly GCF_047310725.1. NCBI lineage: Bacteria > Pseudomonadati > Bacteroidota > Bacteroidia > Bacteroidales > Bacteroidaceae > Bacteroides > Bacteroides sp. 90-K9/2. Next base: position 101,571 of record NZ_JBCGVL010000004.1, on the reverse strand, counting down.
CGGTCGTTTTGCAGCCGCCATGTCTACATTAAAAATAGAGAAATCAGGTCCTTTCAATGGCAGCAAAGAAGACGTCATTCAATGTATGACCACTGCGGAACAAATGTTTTAAAACAGGAAAGGCATGAACCACACCGGTTCATGTCTGAACTTTTTCAACAGTCTCCTCACCCTTTTGTGTTAAAAACAAGCATCCTCTCTTTTTTCCCAAATCTTTTTTGAATTTCGTTTGTTTCCTTTGTTACTCTCGCCAAAAGACGGCAGAAAAAAGACTTCAACCTAAATAATAACAAATGGAAAAATTTAATGCAATGAGGACTAGACTTTTACAACATCTTCAGAAAAAAGCCATCAGGTCAAGGAGCATCATGACGCTTTTTTGCCTGCTATTGACCTCCACATCGGTCTTTGCACAGACAAAGACGGTGACAGGAACAGTGACGGATGCTGCCAATGAACCATTGATCGGTGCATCGGTACTCGTACAAGGAACTTCCACCGGAACCATCACGGATATGGACGGTAAATATTCAATCTCTGTCACACCGGAGGACGTGCTGGCATTTTCATACGTGGGAATGACTTCACAGACTGTTAAAGTGGGGGCACAGAATGTAATCAATGTCACTTTGAAAGAAGACTCACAAGTGCTAGCCGAAACAGTCGTTATCGGATACGGTAGTGCAAAGAAAAGAGACTTGACAGGTTCCATCACCAACGTCAAAGGAGAAGAAATAGCCAACAAACCGGCTATGAATCCGCTGTCTTCCCTGCAGGGAAAGGTAGCAGGTGTGCAGATTGTCAACTCCGGCCGGGCCGGATCTGATCCGGAAATACGTATTCGCGGAACAAACTCCATCAACGGATATAAACCGCTGTACATTGTCGACGGGCTATTCAACGACAACATTAATTTTCTGAATCCGGAGGATATTGAATCTATGGAGATTCTGAAAGACCCGTCATCTCTGGCTATTTTCGGTGTTCGCGGTGCGAACGGTGTGATCATAATCACCACAAAGAAAGCCAAAGAAGGACAGACACTGGTGAATATCAACACTTCTTTCGGTTTCAAGAAAGTGGTGGACAAAGTGAAACTGGTGAACGGCCCACAATTCAAGGAGCTATATAGCGAACAGCTTGCCAATCAAGGAGATAATCCATTCGATTATAGCGGTTGGGATGCCAATACAGACTGGCAAGACGAGATTTTCCAAACGGCCTTCATTACCAACAACAACATCAGTATTACAGGAGCTTCCCCCAAACATAGTTTCTATCTGGGCGTAGGCTACTCTTACGAACAAGGAAACATCGAGCATGAGAAATTCAGCAAGGTGACCATCAATGCCAGTAATGATTATAAGATTACAGACTTTTTGAAAGTCGGATTCCAGTTTAACGGAGCACGTATGCTTCCTGCAGATTCCAAACAGGTATTGAACGCTCTTCGTTCGGCTCCTATCGCTCCGGTATATAACGAAGAATATGGATTATATACGGCTCTGCCCGAATTCCAGAAAGCGCAGATCAACAATCCGATGGTAGACGTCGAATTGAAAGCGAATACTACCAAAGCAGAGAACTACCGGGCATCCGGTAACATTTACGGTGAGGTAGACTTCCTGAAACATTTCACTTTCAAGGCTATGTTCTCCATGGACTATGCATCGAACAACGGGCGTACGTATACGCCGATTGTGAAAGTATATGATGCCACTGTCAACGGAGGTGTTTCTACTTTGGGAACAGGAAAGACCGAGGTCAGCCAGTTCAAAGAGAATGAAACGAAAGTGCAGAGTGACTACCTGCTGACATACACCAACAGCTTCGACAACGGCAACCATAACCTGACAGCTACCGCCGGTTTTACTACTTACTACAATTCGTTGAGCCGATTGGACGGAGCACGCAAACAGGGAGTAGGCTTAGTCATTCCGGGCGATCCGGACAAATGGTTTGTCAGCATCGGTGATGCGGCTACCGCAACCAATGGAAGTACCCAATGGGAACGCAGCACAGTATCTATGCTTGCACGTGTCATCTACAACTATAAAGGTAAATATCTATTCAACGGTTCTTTCCGCCGGGATGGTTCTTCCGCTTTCTCCTATACAGGCAATGAATGGCAGAACTTCTTCTCACTGGGTGGAGGTTGGCTGATGTCTGAAGAAGAATTCATGAAAGATATCAAATGGCTGGATATGTTGAAAATCAAAGCATCTTACGGTACATTAGGAAACCAGAATCTGGACAAGGCCTATCCTGCCGAACCGTTATTGACCAATGCTTATTCCGCCGTATTCGGCAAACCGTCCATCATTTATCCCGGATACCAGCTTGCTTATCTGCCTAATCCTAACCTCCGTTGGGAAAAAGTAGAAGCATGGGAAGCTGGATTTGAAACGAACTTGCTCCGCAACCGCTTACATTTCGAGGGTGTTTACTACAAGAAGAACACCAAAGATTTGTTAGCCGAGGTTCCCGGAATTTCCGGAACAATCCCCGGCATCGGCAACTTGGGAGAGATTCAGAATAAAGGAGTGGAGATGGCAGTAACCTGGCGCGATCAGATCGGTGATTGGGGATATTCCGTCAGTGCCAACCTGACTACCATCAAGAATGAGGTCAAAAGCCTTGTTCAGGAAGGATATTCCATCATTGCCGGAGATAAACAGCAAAGTTACACAATGGCAGGTTATCCTATCGGATATTTCTATGGTTATAAGGTGGCGGGCGTTTATCAGTCGCAAGCAGATATTGACGCATCACCTAAAAACACGTTGGCTACCGTGACACCCGGTGACTTAAAATTCGCTGATGTGAACGGTGACGGAGAAATCACCCCGGAGGACCGTACCATGATAGGTAACCCTACCCCAAAGGTGACTTATGGTTTTTCCCTCGGAGTAAACTACAAGAATTGGTCGTTAGGCATCGACATGATGGGACAAGGCGGGAACCAGATTTTCCGTACATGGGACAACTACAACTTCGCCCAATTCAACTATCTGGAACAACGCATGGATCGTTGGCACGGAGAAGGTACCTCCAACTCCCAACCGTTACTGAACACCAAACATTCCATCAACAACCTGAACTCTGAATATTACATTGAGGACGGCAAGTTCTTCCGTATCCGCAACGTACAGTTAGCATATGCATTTGACAAAAGCTTACTTGCCAAAATACGCCTGCAAGCTCTGAAAGTCTATGTCAACATACAGAACCTGAAGACGTGGAAACATAACACCGGATATACTCCCGAACTTGGAGGAACCGCCACCGCATTTGGAGTAGATGACGGCAGCTATCCCGTACCGGCAGTCTACACCTTCGGTATCAACCTGACTTTTTAACGGCAGAGTGTCACGGGCAAGTTTTCTCATGCGGAATATAACTTTAATCTTTAAAACTATAATTGTATGAAACTAGATAAATATATATACTCAATTTTTATCGCTGCAGCCACACTATCGCTAGGCAGTTGTAGCGACTTTCTGGATCGCAGTCCACAAGGACAGTTCACGGAAGATGATAATCCGAACGCACTGGTCAACGGTAAGATTTATAATGTCTATACGATGATGCGTAACTATAATGTCACTGCCGGACCTCCCGCTTTTGCCATCCACTGTTTCCGTTCGGAAGATTCGGAAAAGGGAAGTATCGCCAGCGATGGTTCTGATGTAGCCGAGATGTATGACGATTTCGTGTATACGCCGACCAACGGTCTGCTAGGAGCTTATTGGGGGCAGAATTATGCCATCATCTACCAATGTAATGACATTCTTGACGCCATTGCAGAAAAAGAAACAGCCGGACAGACAGAAGCTGAAGATATTATCAATAAGGGAGAGGCTTCTTTCTTCCGTGCTTATTGCTACTTCAACTTGGTAAGAGCTTTCGGTGAAGTCCCCTTGGTGACTTATAAAATCAACGATGCATCGGAAGCCAATATCCCGAAGACAACCACTGATAAAATCTATGAGCTGATTGACAAGGACCTGAAAACAGCAGAAGAATCATTGCCGGAAACTTGGAGTACCGAATACACCGGACGACTGACTTGGGGAGCTGCCCGTTCCTTACACGCACGTACTTATATGATGCGCAACGATTGGGACAATATGTACACAGCCTCCACCGATGTCATCAGCAAGGGACTCTATAACCTGAAAACTCCGTATAACGAGATTTTCACGGATGACGGTGAAAACAACGGCGGTTCTATATTCGAACTTCAATGTACAGCCACTGCCGCCCTTCCTCAAAGTACCGTTATCGGTAGCCAGTTTTGTGAAGTGCAGGGTGTGCGCGGAGCAGGTCAATGGGACTTGGGCTGGGGATGGCACATGGCAACAGAAAATATGGCACAAGCTTACGAGCAGGGTGACCCACGTAAAAACGCGACCCTACTCTACTTCCGCCACTCGGACAGCGATCCTATCACTCCGGAAAACACCAATGAGCCTTATGGCGAATCTCCGGTTTCCCCGGCAATAGGGGCTTACTTCAATAAGAAAGCATATACCGATCCGGCTTTGCGTAAAGAATATACCAACAAGGGCTTCTGGGTAAACATTCGTTTGATCCGCTACGCAGATGTATTATTGATGGGAGCTGAAGCGGCCAACGAAAAAGGAATCCCGGGTGAAGCAATCGACTATTTGGAACAGGTCCGCGCACGTGCCAGAGGTTCCAATACCAATATATTGCCTAAAGTGACGACCACCGACCAGGGAGAATTGCGTGATGCCATCCGCCACGAACGCCGTGTGGAACTGGGAATGGAATTCGACCGTTTCTACGATCTTGTTCGCTGGGGTATTGCAAAGGAAGTGTTGCACGCAGCCGGTAAAACAAATTATCAGGACAAAAACGCATTACTGCCATTGCCTCAAACAGAGATTGACAAGTCTAAAGGAGTACTGGTACAGAACCCCGACTATCAATAAAAAAGTTTCTCGGTGCCGAACGGTTGTTTCCTCGGTGCCGAAACTATAGTTTCCCGGTGCCGAACGATGTCCTCCTCGGTGCCGGACATTCAACATACAGGGAGGACTTTATATGAATGGATATAAAAGTAGAAATAATAGCATGATATACAAAAAGTTAAGTCTATCCGTCCTGTTATTTGCCGCAGGTTTTCTGACCGCATCGGCACAGAAGTCGCCACAGGATATGGATCGCTTCATCGACGTATTGATGAACAAAATGACTTTGGAAGAAAAGATCGGACAGTTGAACCTCCCCGTCACCGGAGAGATTACTACGGGACAAGCCAAAAGCAGCGATATTGCCGCTAAAATCAAGAAAGGCGAAGTGGGAGGGTTGTTCAACCTGAAAGGAGTGGAGAAAATACGTGAAGTACAGAAACAGGCTGTGGAACAATCCCGTTTAGGAATTCCATTGCTGTTCGGTATGGACGTCATTCACGGATACGAAACGATGTTCCCTATCCCACTCGGCCTGTCTTGCACTTGGGACATGACAGCCATTGAGGAATCGGCCCGCATTGCAGCCGTAGAAGCCAGTGCCGACGGCATTTCATGGACTTTCAGCCCGATGGTGGATATTTCACGCGACCCTCGTTGGGGACGTGTGTCCGAAGGCAGCGGCGAAGACCCGTTTCTCGGAGCTATGATTGCCGAAGCGATGGTGCGCGGCTATCAGGGGAAGAACATGGAACGGAATGATGAAATCATGGCCTGTGTAAAGCATTTTGCACTATATGGTGCGGGAGAAGCAGGACGTGACTATAACACCGTAGATATGAGCCGTCAGCGGATGTTCAATGATTATATGCTGCCGTATGAAGCAGCCGTTGAAGCAGGTGTAGGTAGCGTGATGGCTTCTTTTAATGAAGTGGATGGTATTCCGGCCACTGCCAACAAATGGCTGATGACAGACATTCTCCGCGGACAGTGGGGATTCAACGGTTTTGTGGTAACCGATTATACGGGTATTTCAGAAATGATCGACCATGGTATCGGTGATCTTCAAACGGTATCCGCCCGTGCCATCAATGCCGGAGTGGATATGGATATGGTAAGCGAAGGCTTTGTGGGGACATTGAAGAAATCCGTTCAGGAAGGAAAAGTCTCTATGGAAACGCTGAATACGGCTTGCCGCCGTATTCTGGAAGCCAAATATAAACTGGGATTGTTTGATAATCCTTATAAATATTGCGATCCGAAACGTCCGGCACGCGATATCTTTACCAAAGCGCATCGCGACGCAGCCCGCAGTATTGCAGCAGAAAGTTTCGTCCTCTTGAAGAACGACAGTCCCGACGGCAATCCGAACGGAAATCCGTTACTGCCTTTCAATCCGAAAGGAAATATTGCAGTGATCGGTCCGTTGGCAAACAGCCGGAGTAATATGCCGGGTACATGGAGCGTAGCAGCCGTGCTCGACCGCTGCCCTTCTCTCGTGGAAGGACTGAAAGAGATGACTGCCGGAAAAGCGAATATCATGTACGCCAAAGGAAGTAATTTGATTAGTGATGCAAGTTACGAAGAACGGGCAACGATGTTCGGTCGTTCCCTGAACCGCGATAACCGCACCGACCAACAATTGTTGGATGAAGCGTTGAACGTAGCCCGCCGGTCGGACATTATCATCGCTGCCTTAGGCGAATCTTCCGAAATGAGCGGTGAAAGTAGCAGCCGCACGGATTTAAACATTCCCGATGTACAGCAGAATCTGTTGAAAGAGCTTTTAAAGACAGGCAAACCGGTAGTACTGGTATTATTTACAGGTCGTCCGCTTACGTTGACTTGGGAACAGGAACACGTGCCCGCCATTCTGAATGTATGGTTTGGAGGTAGTGAAGCAGCTTACGCCATTGGCGACGCCCTCTTCGGTTATGTCAATCCGGGTGGTAAACTGACTATGACTTTCCCGAAGAACGTAGGCCAGATACCTCTTTATTATGCGCACAAGAATACCGGACGTCCTTTGAAAGAAGGTAAATGGTTTGAGAAATTCCGCAGTAACTATCTCGACGTGGATAATGATCCGCTTTATCCGTTCGGTTACGGTCTTTCTTATACTACTTTCTCTTACAGTGATATCGACTTGAGCCATTCCAGCATGGACATGACCGGATCATTGACCGCAGCAGTGGAAGTTACCAATACCGGCACATGGCCCGGCACGGAAGTGGTGCAGCTTTATATCCGCGACGTTGTAGGCAGCAGCACCCGTCCCGTCAAAGAATTGAAAGGCTTTCAGAAAATATTCCTGGAACCGGGAGAGATGAAGATTGTCCGTTTCAAGATTGCACCGGAAATGCTACGGTATTATAATTATGACCTGCAACTGGTTGCCGAACCGGGCGACTTTGAAGTGATGATCGGCACGAACAGCCGGGATGTGAAAACTGCGAAATTTACATTGAACTAAACTTTTAGGCACGGATTACACGGATTACGCTGTTGTTTTATGTAACCACAATTCCTAAAACCGTGAAATCCGTGTAATCCGTGCCTAATCCTATAAATTATGACCTTGATTATGAACGATAAATATAAAAGAATCGCAGTGATGAGCGCACTTCCGCTCATGTTACTGTTTCTATCCGCCATCGCCCTGACTTTCCAAAGCTGTAAAGGGAAAAGCAAGAATGACAACCTTACTGCCGCCACCGACTCCCTGTCGGACGACGCCCTGATGGACACCGTTCAGCGACGGACTTTCCTCTATTTCTGGGAAGGTGCCGAACCGAATAGCGGTCTGGCTCCCGAACGGTATCATGTGGACGGCGTATATCCTGAAAACGATGCCAATGTAGTCACTTCCGGCGGCAGCGGTTTCGGCATCATGGCTATCCTTGCGGGAATCGACCGCGGCTACGTCACCCGCGAAGAGGGACGGGCACGGATGGAACGCATCGTTTCTTTCCTCGAAAAAGCAGACCGTTTCCACGGAGCCTACCCCCACTGGTGGTATGGTGATACCGGAAAGGTGAAACCGTTCGGTCAGAAAGACAATGGAGGCGATCTGGTAGAGACAGCTTTCCTCATACAAGGTCTGCTTGCCGTGCACCAATATTACGTCAACGGAAATGAGAAAGAGAAAGCACTCGCTCAACGTATCGACCGGATTTGGCGGGATGTCGACTGGAACTGGTATCGGAAAGGCGGGCAAAATGTCCTCTACTGGCATTGGAGTCCGACGTATGGCTGGGAAATGGATTTCCCCGTACACGGTTACAACGAATGTATGATTATGTATATTCTTGCTGCCGCTTCTCCCACACATGGAGTACCTGCAGCCGTTTATCATGACGGTTGGGCACAGAACGGAGCCATCGTCTCTCCACACAAAGTAGAAGGAATCGAATTGCATCTCCGCTATCAGGGCACGGAAGCCGGACCGCTTTTCTGGGCTCAATATTCTTTCCTCGGACTTGATCCGGTGGGATTGAAAGATGAATACTGCCCCAGCTACTTCCACGAGATGCGCAACCTGACATTAGTCAACCGTGCTTACTGCATCCGCAACCCCAAACATTACAAAGGTTTCGGACCGGATTGTTGGGGACTGACTGCCAGTTACTCCGTCGATGGATATGCAGCTCATTCACCCAACGAGCAGGACGACAAAGGAGTCATCTCCCCTACCGCCGCACTTTCATCGATTGTCTATACACCGGAGTATTCCATGCAGGTAATGCGCCATTTGTATGGCATGGGGGATAAAGTGTTCGGTCCTTTCGGATTCTATGATGCTTTCAGCGAAACGGATAATTGGTATCCGCAACGGTATCTGGCTATCGACCAAGGACCTATCGCTGTAATGATCGAAAATTACCGGACAGGGTTGTTATGGAACCTTTTCATGAGCCATCCTGACGTACAAGCCGGATTGACCAAACTTGGTTTTAACACCAACAAGCAAGACGTGAGACAGAAATAAATGGGAACTACGGTGCGTGGAAGTGGTCTACTGACCACCTCCGCCACCCGTGTTTCCACCTTCTCCGCCACCTTTCACATCATCATTGTCGATGCTGCGCGCAGCTTTCTTCACACTGGCTTTCAACTCTCCAAGCCGATAGCTGACACTAAAGCCGAAATACCGGCTCGGATATTTACTCGAACTTTTCGAGATAAAGTTAACTCCTTCCGTGTGATTATTGTAAGTTCTGTATTTCTCTACGATATTGCTACAATAAATATTCAAAGAAAGACGTTCTTCTTTCAGGAAAGAACGGCTCAATCCCAAGCTATAATAATTATATCCCGAACCTCTTCCCTGCAAACTGATACGCGGTGTACTTCCCCCTCCGTTCAAGCTCAAACGGACTTTTCCCGGTAAGGTTTGCTGAATACCTCCATACGCAGAGGCATTCCATCCATAATTATGCAACTCTTGGGCAGGACTCCGCAAATCACTATAATTTCCACGCCCATTGATGTAAATCCTCGTTTTGGGAGAAGCATTCCAGTTCAGATAAAAGTTCAATCCAGTTTCCCGGCTTTTGCCAATATTATCATACGTGCTATACAAAGCCCCATAAGGAGCTTTATGACCACCTTCAAATATTTCTCCGTCTTTATCGGTAATCAGGCGGCTGACTCTTTCGATTCCATTGTTATTGAAAGAATGGCGCAAAGAGAGATTGATGTTGAACTTGGCGGTGAAACTGCTGTAAGACAAATCAAACGAATGACTCTTTTCACTCTTCAGGTTCGGATTTCCCTGATTGATAAACATCGGATTCTGATTATCAAAATAAGGATTCAAGTTCCAAATGCCCGGTCGCCAGATACGCATATTATATCCGCCGCGGAGGTTCTGCGTCTTACCTAGTTTTATTCCCAAGGAGACGGAAGGAACCAGATCGCTAAAGTTCGAGTTGAAATTCTCGCCTGCACCGACCAGATACTTCACTTCCTGTATGGTTTGCTCATAACGAAGTCCCGGTTTGAAAGTAAAATCCTTGTATTTCAGCGTATATCCGGCATAAGCGGAAAGGATATGATTCAGATGGCGGTACTCGCTGCTACGTTTCTCATTATATGCATAGTTTTCACTTTCCCCTTCGGTGTCATAAAACCGATTATCACTGGAGTTGCGCCGGAAAATATATTTAGCACCGGTTTCAAGCGTATGCAACTTTCCAATCGGAGTAGTATAGTCCACCTGGAAAGTTTGTTCCATTGTGTTCGTCTTTCCGTCCGAATGGAAATTCTTCAATGACAGTTCTTTGATGATCTCCAGTTTATTCTCATCAGGCTCGATGTCCAGATAAGTATTATAGGAATCATTCGTTTGAGGTTGGGAGTTGATTTTATAAGAAAGGGTAATCATCCGTTCTTTGTTCTTCCGGGAAGTACGTTGATAGTCTATATTACCGTTGATGGAATACCATGATCCTTTTCCATGATTGTCCGTTCTATAACGATATGCAAAATCCTGACGATCAGCTCCGTGCATAATCGTAGTTCCGCCACTGTTGCTTTTGTCATTGCTACCATACATTCCGAAAGCCACAGTCAGCAGCCTCAACGTATCAATCTCGTAACTGGCTTCTAAATTGCCATACTGGAAATTACCTTTCGATTTGGAACTGCTTTCCGATTCCAGAAACTTTTCATTCTCCTTATCAGGTTCATAATTCTCCCGGTAACTGTCGGAATAGCTGCGCGGACTATTATTATAATTATAGTTGTAGTTGGCAGAAACCGTCAGTTTGCCCTGCTTCACCATTGCATAAGTGCCGGCGCCTACTCCGTTGTTACTGGCATTTCCTCTGAAAGTAGCCGTATATCCTTCAAATCCGGTACCCACTGTGACGATATTCAAAATACCTCCGATACCTTCCGCATCATATTTGGCTCCCGGTGAAGTAATCACCTCAATATATTTAATGGTATTTGCCGGCATACTTTTCAGTACTTCCTTCGGATTATTACTCATCATATTATTGGGCTTTCCATTCACATGGATCTTGAAGCTGCTACTGCCGTTCACTTGCACATTGTCTTCTCCATCCACCGTGACCAGAGGGACTTTCCGAAGCATCTCCAATATACTGTTCGATTTTGAATCCGGATCATCTTCAATATTATATTCGATCTTATCCACATCTACCTTCACCAAAGGTTTCTGTGCAACAACCTCCACTCCTTTCAGCACATTATTGGCTTCTGAAGAAATCATCGTTCCCAAATCAATCTCCCTGACCGAAGGTTTTAAAGTGAACTCTTTTACTATAGGCGACTTGCCAATGGAAGAAATCGTGATTATATAACTGCCTGCAGCGACATTCAGTTTCTCCTGAAATTTACCATTCGCCCCTGTGACCGCCATCTTTACAGCTTTATCCGGAGCATTTTTGGGAGTAATCTTAATCGTGGCATACGGTTCTCCTTCTTGTGTTAAAGAATCAAGAAGCACTCCTTTGATGGTATAAGAAGGAGCCGTGGATTTTTGTGCCCACCCAGCCACAGACGTGGCGAACACGAATAGCAATAGTAGTAACAGTCTGTGTTTCATGACTAGAAATATTTAGTTTATGTTTATTAGACGCAGAATATTCAAAAATGCTGCGAAATCAGGAGCCAAAAGTAATTGGTTTATCAACGCTTACGAATTTTTCGGAGTTAAGAATATAAAACGAATGGATAAAAAATCTTATGACAGTATATTTCTAGTATTTTTAAACATTTCTGTTCAAGGGTATCTTTAAATAAATGAGATGGATAATATTTACCGTCGTATCAACCGTATCAGCCGCCTTAAGTTAGCGCAGATTCTTCCAATCCAACAGGAACTAAAGTTCTCTTCATATTCCGTGAACACTTTTTCGCAGTCCCGGAGTCGGCTGTTTTGTCTTTTTATAACAGTTTGTATTTCTTTCATCCGGGCGATTTGCTCCCTTTGATTCAGAAGTTCCTTGTCTTGATAACCGATGATTTCAGCATATAAAAGACAAATCTTTGTCTTTCCAATACACAGCTCTTCCAATGTGTCGATATACTCGGCTGTAATTCGATCCTTATTCTGATGCAGGAATCCTTCAAGACTTTCTTCATCAACAGCAGTGATAGCTCCCTCATATGACATAGGGAATCTTTTCATCTCCGCCCAAAGCCAGATTACCTCTTTGTTAATTCCATACTTGACCGCTGCTTCTTCTACGCTAATCCATTTCGACATAATACATTTGTTTTAATGTGTTCCACAATAAAGATTGAATATTATTTTGTTTATGTGGAGCAACGGGCATTCACGTTTTCTGTATTTCGGGCGGACGGGGAATTGTTTAGGTTAGACTTTTTGGGGTAATCATAACCGACCGGACACAAGAAAGACGTGAATGCTGTTGCACCATTATCTCCACTCGAGGTCTTAGCATACCCTATAGAAAGACAATGATAACAACAGACACCCACGCCAATCGTTTATATATAACACATCTTTAACGAATATGTTGATATAAAGCTGCCAGCGTGGAATATCTGTTGAATCATCCCTCCTCTATATGAAATTGCTAAGTTTCGAGTGGGAGAGACAATACATTACATATTCCAATTTAGTAATATATACCGCCTCCCGCTAGTTTCATCACGCTGATGAGCAGAAAGCATGTGGCAAAGATATACATATTTTTCTAAATGTGATAGAAATATGGAAATAAATACTGGAAGTTATATATATTCATCAAGCTCTTTCATACATAAAAATGAAAATCCTCTTTCAACCTATCACCGGCATCACCAAATCCTTTATTCATCGTACTTTCAGAACGGTGACAGGTTGTCATTAACCTATCACCACATCTATCACCTATCACCGCTTGATTTTTGAAAAAAGCCTATAGCAAACAGTCATTTTAATAAGGAGTAATCTTTGTTTCATACTTAGATACTCTTGTTTCCAAGGCTTGAAACACTTAGTTCCAAAGGCTAGAAACTTTAGTTTCAAAGGCTAAGAACTTTAGTTTCCTGCTGATGGAACTAAAGTTTCCCCATGGTGAAACTAAAGTTTCAAGCCGGGGAAACAAGAGTTTCAAGCCTTGAAACCAAGTGTTTTGAGGCATGAAACATTTTTTATCCCGTAATGAACTACATTCTTCATTTTAGTATATTCATGCGATAAGCTCTCTTCACAATAGAATTTTGCGACCACATAAAGGAACAGAATCCGCTCCATGAAACAAACAATAAATAAGTACGATATAACTTGGCAAACCGGATAATAAAGCCTATCTTTATGAGCCTTTAATAAAGAGGCATAACAATAAACACTTTTAACATGAAACTTACTTTGATGCGGGACAACAACGGAACATCAACCATGCGGACGTTGGACATAAACCTACAAATAGAAGCGATGAAGCATGAAACGAAAGCCCGCCCGATAAGTAATCTACGGACAAGCATACGTTATGCCTCACCGGACAGCAAACTGGAAGCTGCTCAAAAACTACCCAAAGTCATCCCTGCGGCTAACTTCCGCAAAACAACAAATGGCGCACAAATGACCGGATATAACGGCATTGTGCAAATAGAAGTAAACCATCTGGCAAACCGGACGGAAGTAAACCGTATCAAACAGGAAGCAGCAGAACTTACACAGACTTTTGCCGCCTTTATGGGTTCCAGCGGTCATTCCGTAAAAATATGGCTACGCTTCACCCGCCCGGACAAATCACTTCCTAAAGACCGGGAAGAAGCAGAAATATTCCAAGCCCACGCCTACAGAAAAGCCGTCAGCCTTTATCAACCGGCACTCTCCTACTCCATCGAACTGAAAAACCCGACATTGGAGCAATTCTGCCGGCAAACGTGTGATCCGGAACTTTACTATAATCCCGACTCCACCGTCATTTATATGCGTCAGCCATTGGAAATGCCATCGGACACAACCTACAAAGAATCCGTACAAGCAGAAACATCTCCTTTCAAACGGCTGATTCCTGGTTATGACAGCTTTGACACTTTGTCCGCACTCTTCGAAGCAGCCCTGAACAAGGCTTACCATTCATTAAGCGAACTTCACCCCAACATACACCTACATTCCGACGAAGACCTCAAGCCATTATTGGTCCATCTGGGGGAAAACTGTTTTCAGGCAGGCATACCGGAAGAAGAAACAGCCCGTTGGGCAATCGCTCATTTCTACACCAAAAAGAAAGAATTTCTCATCCGGCAAACCATACAGAACGTATATACAGGAGCCAAAGGATTCGGACAAAAATCACCTTTATCAACCGAACAGGAACTGGAATTTCGAACGGAAGAGTTTATGCAACGCCGATACGAATTTCGTTACAACACAATGACGACTGTTACGGAATTTCGCGAACGGAACACCTTTTGTTTTTGTTTCCGCCCCATCACCAACCGTATACGCAACAGTATCGCCATGAACGCACGTCTGGAGGGCCTCAACCTATGGGACCGGGACGTAATCCGTTACCTCGATTCCGACCGCATCCCGATATTCAGCCCTATTGAGGATTTTCTTTTCGGAGTGGATGTCCGTTGGGACGGACGCGACCGGATTCGTGAACTGGCTTCCCGTGTTCCCTGCAACAACGCTCACTGGCCGGATCTGTTTTATCGTTGGTTTCTAAATATGGTGGAACACTGGCGTCACACCGATCGAAAGTATGCCAATTGTACAGTACCGCTACTTGTCGGACCGCAAGCTTATCGAAAATCGACTTTCTGCCGGAGTTTGTTGCCGCCGGAATTACAGATATATTACACCGACCGCATTGATTTCAGTAATAAAAGGGATGCCGAGCTGGCTCTAAACCGTTTTGCGCTCATCAACATGGACGAGTTCGATCAGAATAGAGTGAATCAGCAGGCTTTCCTGAAACATATCCTGCAAAAGCCCGTGGTTAATATCCGTCGTCCTCACGGCACAGCCACACAAGAGATGCGCCGTTACGCTTCATTTATAGGAACAAGCAACCACAAGGACTTACTGACTGACACTTCCGGAAGCCGACGCTACATTGTTATCAATGTGACCGGTCCGATTGACTGTTCTCCAATTGATTACGAACAACTTTATGCGCAAGCAATGCACGATATTTACAGGGGAGAACGTTACTGGTTCGACACTGAAGATGAAAAGGTGATGACCGAAGCCAATCAGGAATTTCAAGTAATTCCCATTGCGGAGCAGTTGTTCCACCAATTTTTCCGGGCTGCTAAAGAAGAGGACAAAGAATATGAGTTACTTCTTGCTATTGAGATACTGGAACAGGTGCAACACGACAGTAGAATTCATATATCCGATTGCAATATTATTCAATTCGGGAGAATATTGCAAAAGAATCAAGTGCCTTCTATACATACCAAGCGCGGGAATGTTTATAAAGTGGTTCGAATCAAGCCAAAAAGAGCATAAATATACACCTCTTCGTTCAGGTGATAGGTGAAAGATACGGTGATAGGTTAGGGATGACCTATCACCGCTCTGTAAACACGATGAATAAAGAGTTTCAGAACGATGGTGATAGGTTGAAAGAGGAATTGAGAAATCAACAGGGAGAGAAAGAATTATACTTCCTCTACGATTTTCCAATCACCAATGCTTCTTGTCGCAGTATCGAAGTTAACTCCTATTTTTACCACTTTCCGATGATCGGACTGATAAGGAATAGCATATCCTTTATTGTTTATCTGTTCCAAAGCTTCCTCCGGAGTTCCATCTACCTTAAATTCAAAGACATAAATGGTATCTTGCATCTTTACTACTACGTCCGCCCGTCCGATTGCGCTCTTTACCTCTGCATCTACATACTGCCCCATCAAACGGAACAGCAAATAGAAGATTGTCTGATAATGTTTTTCCTGCTTATTTTCCAAATCATTGGGAATCGAAGCAAAGAAAGATCTTATTCGTTCCAGACATTCGGTCAGTTTTCCGGCGCGCAAATCCTTGATAAAAGAGACTACATAGAATGTATTTTCACGGGCAGGTAAATGCACATAAGCGGGCATCAGAGATTCTATAAACCCTTTCCGCACTTCTTTGTTAGGATAAGCTAATGTGTAGAGTTGAAACTCCGGATCATACCCCTTGATGGTAAGATAACCACTTTGATAAAGTACAGGAAGAGGATCGGTAATAACACTCGTTGGTGCATCAAACTGCTCTGCAGTAGCCGTTGCGCCATCCAACTCGCGAATGTCGAAATTACTCTGCTGCAATATATTTATCAGGAAAGTAGGCGTCCCGGTAGAAAACCAGAAATTCTCATAGCTCTTTTGAGCAAATGCATTGAACAGACTGAATGGATTGTAAATATCTTCACAGTTTTTACTAAAATGATATCCGTCATATTGTTGTTTTAGATGCGTACAAGCCTCCTCGTAGGTTTCATTATTAGCCTGCGCCATCATTTCAATATCAGTTTTCAATTGTGTACGTAACTCCCGTTCGGTTATACCACAGATAGCACTATAATCGTCTCTCATACTGATATTCTGCAAATTATTCAATTCACTGAAAATACTCATTTGACTGAATTTACTGATACCTGTCAGGAAAAGGAAACGAAGATATTCTCCTTGCGCTTTCAAGGGACTGAAGAATTTCCGCATTTCTTCACGAAGTTCATTTTGCAGTTCCGGCAAATGGTTACTGTCTAATAAGGGAGCATCGTATTCGTCGATAAGCACTACTACCTGTAAACCAGTCTGCTGATATGCCCTTTTTATTATTCCGGAAAAACGAGCCGCATAACCTTCTTCTTCCGGATCATTACCATAAATTCGTTCCCATTCACGAAGTTGAAGATTTAAACGTTCTTCCAAATCAGACATAGCTGTGTACTTCGTCATGCTGAAATCAAGATGCAACACCGGATAGACATTCCACTCTTTCTCCAAACGCTCCATTGCCAGACCTTGAAACAACTCCTTCTTCCCCCGAAAATAAGCATCAAGAGTGGACACCAGCAAACTTTTTCCGAAACGACGGGGACGACTCAAGAAATAAACCTTATTGGTATTAGCCAAACGATAAATCAACTCCGTCTTATCGACATAGACGTTGTTATTATTGCGTAAGTCTTCAAAATTCTGTATCCCTATCGGGTATATTCTGAAAGTAGTATCCATAATGCCTATCCTTATAAAATTGAAATGTAGACAAATATAGGGATTAAAATATAGACTTCAAACAGTACGTACTGTTTTCTACACTTCATTCAGTTAAAAGCGACTATACTCATACTTTCCTTTTTCTAAAAGCAATGAAGTACCCGGAAATTTATTACCTTTGTGTAATTGATTTATAAAACCGGAGTATATGAGCACTAAAATTTATCCCATTGGCATACAGAATTTCGAAAAGATTCGTAATGACGGTTATTTCTATATTGATAAAACGGCATTGATGTATCAAATGGTAAAAACCGGTAGTTACTATTTCTTAAGTCGCCCACGCCGCTTCGGGAAGAGTCTGCTTATTTCTACTCTGGAAGCCTATTTTCAAGGTAAAAAGGAACTGTTTGCAGGATTGGCAGTAGAAAAGCTGGAAAAGGAATGGACCAAATATCCGATATTGCATCTGGATCTTAATATCGAAAAATACGACACACCGGAAAGTCTGGGTAATATACTCGATAAATCGTTGACTGCGTGGGAAAAGCTCTATGGTTCCGAACCGTCCGAGCGCTCATTTTCCCTGCGTTTTGCCGGCATCATAGAACGCGCCTGCAAACAGGCAGGGCAGCGTGTAGTTATTTTGGTAGATGAATACGACAAACCCATGTTGCAAGCCATCGGCAACGAAGAATTGCAAAAGCAATTCCGGGATACCTTAAAACCTTTCTACGGGGCACTCAAAACAATGGATGGGTGCATAAAGTTCGCGTTCTTGACCGGTGTTACTAAATTCGGCAAAGTTAGTGTATTTAGCGACTTAAATAACTTGGACGACATATCGATGCGGAAAGATTATGTTGAAATCTGCGGTATCAGCGACCAGGAGCTTCATGAAAATTTGGATATCGAACTTCATGAATTTGCAGAGACGCAAGGTTTGTCATATGACAAACTCTGTTCCAAACTAAAGGAATTTTATGACGGCTATCATTTTACACACAATTCTATCGGCATATACAATCCGTTTAGTCTGCTTAATGCTTTCAAATATAAAGAATTCGGTAGTTATTGGTTTGAAACAGGCACACCTACCTATCTGGTGAAATTACTGAAAAAGCATCATTATGATCTGGAACGGATGGCACACGAAGAAACCGATGCACAAGTATTAAACAGCATCGACTCCGAATCAACCAACCCGATTCCGGTGATTTACCAAAGCGGATATCTCACGATCAAAGGATATGACGAACGTTTTGGTATATACCGTTTAGGTTTCCCCAACCGTGAAGTAGAAGAAGGGTTCATTCGTTTTCTGCTTCCTTTTTATGCAAATGTAAATAAGGTAGAATCCCCGTTTGAAATTCAGAAATTTGTCAATGAAGTAGAAACAGGTGATTATAATTCGTTCTTCCGCCGCCTGCAAAGCTTCTTCGCCGATACGACTTACGAAATAATCAGGGAACAGGAATTACATTATGAGAACGTGCTTTTCATTGTTTTCAAACTGGTTGGTTTCTATACTAAGGTAGAATACCACACCAATGAAGGGCGTATAGATCTTGTCCTGCAGACAGACAAATTCATTTATATTATGGAATTTAAGCTGAATGGCACGGCAGAAGAGGCTTTACAGCAGATTAACGACAAACGCTATGCGCTACCTTTCGAAGCGGATGGGCGGAAACTATTCAAGATAGGGATTAACTTCAGTGAGAAGACCCGTAATATTGAAAAATGGGTGGTAGAAGTCTGAAGTATACCCTGCCTTGAAAAGAAAGTGTTACTATTAACGTGGCAATCTTATTCCAATCCCGGCCATGCTTTTGTTGAATATGTAGCCTCAAGCGCATTTTCCAAATTGTCATTCAAGTTCGGAAAGAAATCGATTCCTGTCTTTTCTTCCAGTTCATCTATGGATAATGCATAGTCAACAAGTTTTGTTGATTTCGGAGTGTCAGTATGCTCCATCCAAAAAGCGATTGCTTTGAATGAATCTCCTTTTTTAAACAACAAAGCCATATAATAATATTTAGGAATAGGTTTGCTAAGGTCGTTACTAATATATCCTCTGATCTGATCTTCCTTATCAATCGTTCCTCCTTTTACCACATATAAGGTATCTGAAGATGTGCAGCTACGTCCCCATGATTGCACCTGTCCCTCCAAAGTCAACCATATACCTGTATTAAATTTATTTCGTTGAGGACTCATATTCGTGTAATAGAAGGTCTGTTCATTCACCTCACGCGAATAAAGTCTGTCGGCAGAAGCACAAAGATGCCCTCTATCATAACCTTGTTTTCCAAAATCTGCTTGCACACGTTGGTATTGTGAGCCGATAGCAGGATCTGCATCAAAAGGCTCATCACTACGTGACACATTTTGTTGCTTTGTTTGATTATCAAACCGAAAGGCAATCCAACGGGAATGTTTCTTACTCTTATCGTATTCCATACTGAAAGAGGTTACTTTCTGCCCGTTGAAAGTAGTAGAGTGGGTTATGAATACATCGTTTGCACCATTGCGGAGAGCAGGGAGTTCTACAATGCCGGTGGCAAAATTATTGGAGTCGTTATTTTCATCCTTGCTACAAGAATAAAAACTTATACACAACAGACTCAATAAAAGACATTTTTCTAAATATTTCATATTTCAATTCTTATGATAACCTACGATGCATATTCCTATTTCCTGCGAATAAGAGGAAAAGAAAAAAATATCTCAAAGAGAAGAAGAGAACCCCTCATTCTCCCTTTGAGATATTTCTGCTATATTAACCTTATACTATTATTTCACTTTAACCCCGAAGACAGCTCCACGCTCTTTGTCTGTCGAAAACTTAATCTTAGAATTTGCCGTAGTACCAGTTAAAGTATATTCATGATAGTCTGTATCAACAACGGGAACAATTGAATAAGAACTTCCTGAGCCTGAGAAACCTGTATTTGCAGTCAAACTTATTGTCTTTGAAACTTCGCCACCTTCAAAAGTCCCTCCACCTACAATTTCTACAGTTAAACTTGTATCATTCTTGCCTGTCCAAGCAACAGAATAGAAAGACAATTTTGTCTTTGCAGCTCCAAGAACTTCAGATGTCCATGTTCCAGCAAAACCACTTTTGCCCAATTTTAAACTAGCGAAATTATTTATGGTACAATTATAATAGAAATCTACTTTAGAGTCAGCAGTAGTAGGCATGGTTATATTACTTTCATATGGATCTAACTCCGGATCTGGTTCCGGATCTACTCCTCCACCACCTACAATTCCACCATCTGTTGTTTTTAAACTAGCATCATCAACCAACAAATTACCTCCCGGTTTCTTCGAATTCATTACAAGTAAGCACACCTTTTGTTGTTCTGATAAAGTAAATGTATAACTTTTAAATACCCAATCAGTATTAGCCAAATCATTAACATAATCATCATATTTGTAATCACTCCCACCAATCGTTCCATCTTCACCAATTGGCACATAGCCTAAAGCTGCACTTGCTTTACTATCCGCTGTAGCTGCTTTAAAATAAGCAGAGAACACATAAGTTCCAGCTTTCAATGTCATTTCTGTACTACCAAGACGCTTATTACCTGACGGATCCCCCTTTACTAAAACAGAATATGTACCACTTCGTTTATCAGTAGACTGTTCAAGAGTTGCACTACTTGCCGTAGACACAGACTTCCAACCTGTTGGGTACCCGTCTGCCCAAATTTCAAATCCTCCATTAGTCAATAGTTCTGTTCCTTCTCCCGGAGTTTCTCCACCACCCTCACCAGCAGCAACCTTCAAATTATAAATATACCATGTATTATTAGTTCCTCCTGCAAGATTTTTATACACAAAAGCAATTTGTGCTTTCTTTGCAGCAAAAGCTGTAAGATCCACAGTAGTAGTTACATGATTATCACGACCATTAGAGTAGTTAGAAATAACTAAATCAGTCCAAGAGGTCGCATTTTCCTCTCTAACTTTTAGCATTAACTCTTCAGGTTTACCTTCACTATAAGAAGAGTGTTCAAATGTCAATGTTGCTTTACTAATAGCTGTCATATCTAAAACCGGAGAAAGGAACCATCCTTCTGCTGGAACATTTGTAGATCCATTGTATGAACTGGCAGTAGCAGCAGTATATTTCTTACTGTAATACCAAACATCCCCAGTCAAGCCCTCACTTACTTTATTTTCAACTGCAAATCCTGCAAGGTCTGAAGCAAACGATACAGAATAAGGTTGATTTTCTGTAATCGTGGTACTACCACCCGGAGTTTCTCCACCTTGTTCTTCACCAATCTCTTTATTATTAAATACTGCAGCTGTCGTATTAATCAATGCTGCCTTACCGAAACCAGCACTCAACTCCCCTTGAATCAATAAGACTCCTCCCTTATTTTCAGGATGGTCTTTCAAATTTAAAGCATTGGCTAGATCACTACCATTTTTTATTTTAACCGGTAAGCATTTACTTTCATTGGTTTCATCTGGACTTTCAGCAATCAGTACATTAGATGTTATATTAAAAGGAGCTGTAAAGCTAGCCTTATTGCCTGCAAATTCCCCTTTATCATCATATACATTTTCTATAGCACCCACAATATATCCTTGCACCCAAGCTATGGAACCGTCTTGTTTCTGTTGTGCGGCTTCTATATTATATGGATTCTCTTTCGTACCATCACCCGTCAACCCTGGAACATCACCTTCTCCCAATATATCATAAGGAGCCGGTACATCACTACATGAACTAAATGTGAACACCGCAAGCAGTGTCATGAATAAAGCATTTAGAATCTTTTTCATAATTATATGTGTTAATTGAATTAATTATTTCGTTTGATATCGCTTAAAGTACGGACAACAACCTCCCATTGGTTATTGTAACGCAATAAAATACCTGTAATATTTACACTGCCCTGTGGCATTACTTCCATTGAGAAATTTGCATAAGCACTGGTATAAAGGAATAGATTACTTCCACTCTGCGTACCGTCAGCATAAGTAAAATAACGCTTTACCGAACCTTCATCTCCTGGAGCGTAAGTAGCTGTTCCATCTGCTTCAGAAAGTTTTACATCTTTGAAAGTAACCAGTACAGGAGCTTCCTTCAAATCTATAGCAGCAAGATCAGCAGGAGTAGTAATTTCAATCGGCGTCAATTCCGAATAGTACAACTTAGGTTCGTTTATCAAACGTACATGTTGTTTCCAAACATACTCTGGCATACGTCCTACAGAATTATTATAAACAGTTCCGATCTGTGCCTGTTTACGATAGCTACCTATCTGCAAACCCTTACAGTCAATCACTACTTTCTGACCTACCGGGCAGAATGCATACAATCCGGTTGCATTAACACCAATAACGATCGCTCCTGTTTCATCTGCCACCACGAGCTTCTTATACAAGTTTCCACTTTCATCATCACAGGTTATTACTCCTTCAATACGTGTCTCACCTTCGATAGTCGTATAAGTGTCTTTGCTTGTATCGATGAAATCATTATATTTCTCTTTCAATGCCGCTATTGAAATCGTACGTCCTTCCGGGATCGAATTATTGCCATAAGCATTTCCCGTCACCGGATCATCATAGTTCTCACAGGAAGTGAGACCTGCGCCACATAGCAGCAATCCGGTACATAATATAGATAGTAATTTCTTCATAATTGTTTCTTCCTTTCTTTTTGTTTTGGATTGATAACTACACATTCTTAAAATCTATAACCAATGTTCAAGAAAGCATTGAACGGGAATGCGTAGAAATACTTAGAATTCTTGGAAAACTTGTAAACACGTGCGTCACCGTCTTTGTAATTATCATCACGGTTTTGCTCGAAACCACCTGTACGCAAATCTGTATTATTCAAGATATTAGTCAAACTTAAATTGAGACTAATGCTCTTTCCATTGCGCAAACGGATATATTTTCCAATAGAAGCATCCAACATAAATCCGCCATCCAGTTTCTCCTGACCCGGTACATTGAGAACCGGATTTCCGTTAGCATCTACACCGGCACCATTCTTATCCAATACACTGCCAAGACGACGATAGCTTGAGAAATCTATATATACACGATCATAATAATTTCCTGTCAAATTGAAGAACCAACCTTTTACGTTATAATCCAAAGCTAGACTATAAGCAGAAAGCGGAGTGCCATTAGCACGCATACCTTTAGCATAAACACGGTCGAGGTTTGACTCATTCTCACTTTCATACGTCAACACAGCATCCGGATTATTGGTATACTTAGCTTCGCTCCAAGTACCGATAGCTGTTAATGACAGTTCACTTGTCAATTTAAAAGTAGCTGCTGCTTCTATTCCCCAATGTTCCTTTTCAATACCATTCATAGAAAGATAAGTGAAACGTGCTTCGCTATCGTTATAAAAAGCATCCATCTCTACTTGATTCTGGAAACGAGTGTAATAACCCGTCAAACGTCCCATCACCCAAGGAGTATTGAAGTTGTAAGTCAAATCACCACCAATGATACGCTCTGTTTTCAAATCTCTCACAAAGTCGTTCTTGATACGCGGAGCGATGAAAGAGTTGTAAGCCAGCGGTGCACGTTCTTCATATCCGGCATTCAACGTGAAGGAATGATTACCATTGATAGCCCAATTCAGACCAGCTTTTATACCGCCTTCCAGAAATTTCGCCGTACCGCTACTACCAAGTGATTTCAATGGCGCACGTCCGTTTCTCATCAATCCGTCACGGAACATTTGTGTAGATCCTATTTTACCGGAAGCAAAATAATTTAATGATCCGCCATTATTACCTTGGTAACGTACCCATGCACTCTGCTTATTCACATAGATGTTATAGTCATAACCAAATTTATCACCTTCACCAATACGACGGTTAGGATTATCGAGGTCATTCTGCACCATGCTGGAACTAGCGCCATGGTCACGTACTGCGAACTTGTCGACATCCGTATAAAGCTGTCCGCCCAGCAAGTCTTTCATTTTCTTATAATGCATACCTTTGGTTGTATTCACTGCAATTCCGGCAACGTAGCTATTGTGCTCATTCCATTGATGATTGAATACAGAGCTCAAGTTGAAAGCCAACTGGTCGTCGTGACGTTCTTCCACATAATAAAGCGTCTCTTTACCTAATGCATTCGCCTGTTTGTTGGCAAAATAAAGAGCATCCCAATCCAACTGACGATAAGCTTTATTATTCTTCCAATTATCAGTAACCTCATTAAACTGCTGCAGTTCATCAGCAGTAGGAACGGATTCCCACACGTCGAAGATAGAGCTAGGCAATTTTTTATAATAATCCGGACGTGGATCGGCTGCATTACCATTCCAGCCCAAAGCACTTTTGCCATAATTGGAATATTTGAATCCGGCACTCGTCACCAGTTTCTTATTATCATCAATGGTGAAATTCCATGAAGCGATAGCTGATGGCTCGAACTGGCGTACAATACGCGCATTTCGTTTTTCTCCATTCTGATATCCCCAGTTCGGATTATAATAATGACTGTTTGCTAAATAATAGGCTTCTTCAGTTGCCGCCATTTGCTGCCCTCTCTCTGTAGGTGTTCCCCAAGTTGCCAAAGAGAGACTATGGCGATCATTGAACACTTTCTCAGCACCGAGGAAGTAAGAAAAAGAGTTGTACTTGATTCCTTCAATATTTCCCTCGTTACCCCAACGATATCCCAATGAACCGGTAAAGGCCCATCCATTATTCATCAGACCTGTAGAATAAGTATACATTCCACGCAAGATATAGTTGCGGTTACTACCTGATAAGGTTAGTTTTGAACCGGCCGCATATTGGCTGGCACGTAAATTAATATTGGAAGCTCCCCCTATGGCTCCGAAAGTAAAGTTGTTAATTTCAAAAGGACCGATCCCCTCCTTATTACGGGTAGCATCGTTTAATCCTCCTATTAGTCCGTAACTGAAACGTCCTGTTTCTGCATCATTAAACTGTACCCCATTGATATACATGTCACTATACTGGGAATCATATCCCCTCACACGAAATCTCATTGGGCTAAACAGATAACCTACATTTGACAGATAAACATCATTGTTAGAAGTGACCAATGCAGATGTGCTCTGTGCTGCATCATCATCCTCATTCAATTGTGATTCTGTAAACATGAAAGAAGCATTGTCCTCACGGGCGTTTTGCTTTGCCTTTTGCTGTGCAAAAAGTGCTGGCATTAAGCAAAATAGCACGATCGCTAACCCTAGTCGTTGTTTCATAATTTAATTTATATTAATGTTAATTGGTCTTTCATTTTGCAATACAAATGAAATAAGTTGTTACGCAAAATAACAAAGAATTTTATGAATAACAATGTTTTTTACAAAAAAAGTAACTAGTAAGGGTGGTTTTTCCGTTTTCTTTTTAGATATTTGTCATACGAATGACAAATTACCCACTTTTAAAATCAATTTTAAAGATGAAAAAAAGCTTAATTACTTTAGGTGTACTCACTCTTTTCGTCCTCATAGCCTACGGACAGGAAAAGAAATTTGCCCTCTACAGTGTAGCGTTCTACAATATGGAGAATTTGTTTGATACCATTCACGATGAAGGTAAGAATGACTACGAGTATCTTCCTAACGGTACTAATCAGTGGAATACGATGAAGTATAAGGCTAAGCTGAAAAACATGTCGGAAATATTAAGTCTGTTAAGTACTGACAAGTTACCAATGGGCCCCGCCATTATCGGCGTTTCTGAAATCGAAAACTACAGAGTATTGGAAGACATACTGAAACAACCTGCTTTAGCGGACAGAGGTTACCAGTATGTTCACTACGAAGGAGAAGACCAACGTGGTGTAGACTGTGCTTTTTTCTATAATCCCAAACTGTTTGAGCTGACGAATAGCAAGCTCGTACCTTATGTATATATCAATGACACAATACATAAGACGCGCGGTTTCCTGATTGCCAGCGGTAATATTGCAGGAGAAAAGATGCACTTTATCGTCAATCACTGGCCTTCAAGAGCAGCGGCTTCTCCAGCGCGTGAACGTGCAGGAGAACAGGTAAGAGCTATCAAAGACTCACTGTTAAGGGAAGACTCCGCAGCCAAAATTGTTATCATGGGGGATATGAACGATGACCCGATGGATAAAAGTATGGCTGTAGCACTTGGAGCTAAGCGGAAACCTGCTGATGTAGGTCCTACAGACTTGTACAATCCGTGGTGGGATACTTTGAAGAAAGGATACGGAACTCTGATGTACAAAGGTAAATGGAATTTGTTCGATCAAATCGTATTTACCGGAAATCTATTAGGTACTGACCGCAGTACACTGAAATTCTATAAACATGAAATTTTCCGCCGTGATTTTATGTTCCAAAAAGAAGGGAAATACAAAGGATATCCTAAACGGACACAAGCAGGTGGTGTATGGCTAAACGGATATAGCGATCACTTGCCTACTATTATTTATTTAATCAAAGAGATAAAATGACAAAAGCATTATTTAAACTATTCATCCTGTTCATAACCTGTAGCACAGCAATCTCATGTAGTGAACAGGATTCTCCCGAACTCCCTGATAATCCGGGCAACACGAATCAAGGAATCGCCTCTATTGACCAAACGCAAATCAATGGAAACGGAGGCGGATTTATCATTCGTGTAAAAGTTGACGGCACATGGCAGGCTTCAAGTAGTGAGACTTGGTGCACATTGAGTAGAACATCCGGCAACGGAAACGGCTCAATCAGCGGATATATGAAAGCAAATACCGGAGCTGAACGAAGTGTCGTTATTACAATCATAGCAGGGAAAGAGGCGGCTAAATTCACACTCAAACAATTAGCAGGCGATGGTTCAAATCCGGATCCAGATCCGGACCCTAATCCATCAGGGTATGCAGGAAGAATCGAAATTCCTAAACTGAAAGGTGGAAGCATGAACATTTTTCATACCTGGACAACTACAGAGAATGGAAAAAAGACTGTCACTTACAGTTATGAATACGATTGTACGAAAAAACATGTACGTTGGGTAGCATTGACTTTTGACAATGTGACTTCTCAAAAGAATGTGGATCGTAAAGACGATTATAAACCAGATACTAATATTCCGGCACAATACAGGACTGACAAACAAGACTACTATTCACCGTATAATAGAGGACACATGGTAGCTTCAAGTGACAGATTATATAGCCGTGAAGCAAATAGTCAGACATTCTATTATTCTAATATCAGTCCGCAACTAATAACCGGATTCAACCAAGGTGGAAGTACTTGGGATGCGATAGAGAACAAAGTACAGGAGTGGGCAAAGGTGTCAAATCCTCAAGATACAACTTACATTGTGAAAGGAACATCCATAGATTATGCAATACTGGAAACAGGTACGTATGGTGTCAAGATACCTAAATATTACTTCAGTACAATCTTATCTTATAAGAATGGACAGTACAAAGCTATTGGATTTTATATAGAGCACAAAAGCGACAAATCAAAAAATATTAAAGCATGTGCAAAATCTATCGATGAGTTAGAATCCATAACCGGACTTGATTTCTATCATAATCTACCTGATGAGATCGAGACAGCAGTAGAGGCAAATTACAAAGAGAGCGACTGGTCTTGGTAAAGGCTCTTTCTACAAATATCCCTATCTATTAATATCAAGTAAAAATAGATAGGGATATTTTTATGGAATTATATACATGAGCATTTTATTCTAAAATAAATCTAAGAATCTATCTCGTCCATACAAATAACAGTTGTTTTATACCTAAAAGCCCCTTTAAATATAAAAGAACAGCAACAACACAAGATTACAAGCAATCACCACACCGAACCCTCCCAGAATCCAAGGACGAAGTTTACTTCCTTTCCCGGCAAAGAATAAAGCATAAAACATATTTACCATTATATTACTGATGATAGCCTGCATACTACAAGCAGTAATTATCAATGCAGCAACACTACCCGTATTTTGCAACAAGTTTAATATGAAAGGAGTGATATCACTAAAACCAGATACAAAAGACAGGAGATTCAATCCGCCTGTACCTGCATAAACGAGTGTATAATGAGTTAAGAAAGTAAATACGACAAAGAGTACGGCAAAAATCAAAGCAACTTTAAATTCCAATGGATTGCTGCTATCATCCTCTTCCGCTTCGACAGGCTGGTCGTTGGAACGCTTTTGACGGGAATGAATAAACCAGGCCACAATAGCTGCCACCACTGCCATAGTCAACAGATACGGATAAATAGACAAGAAGATTTCCCGACTGAAAATAAGTATCAATATCATAAAGCGCAGAAACATCATGCTGATAGCCAATAACATGGCAGCAACATAATCAGTAGCTTCCTGCTCCGAAGCTTTCCGGCTTTTACGGGCAAGTACCGAGATAGTAGCCGTACTGCTATATAATCCGCCGATAATACCGGAGACTAATGTTCCGGATTCATGAAATACATATCGCTTTAATAAATAAGAGAGATAAGAAATACCGGATACCACTACCGTTGCCAGCCAAATAGAGTAAGGAGTGAGATTTACATCCGGAAGCAGATTTTTATGCGGAAGCATCGGCAATATAATACCACTGATAGCCAGGAACTTTGCCAACGTAATCATTTCATCATTCTTCATTCGTTGCGCAAATTCCGTAAAAGTATGTTTGAGTTCGGTCAGCAGAAGCACTGTCACAACCACCATGACATAAAACCAGGAAGGTTGGGTAGCTACGATAGGAGCCATACAATAAGTAATCAGGGCTATAATAATGGTAGTCACGCCAAAGACATGAAATTGTGATTGCTTTACATAATAGTTTAATCCCAATAGCAATCCCAGCACCGCTCCGCCTCCCATAAATAAGCGCATATCCATAGGATCAAGTATATAAAGCAGGTAGCCCAGTATACCGATAAAGGTAAAAGTTCGGTCGGTTCCGAAAAGAGTAGTCTCACCTTCACGCTTCAAACTGATCCGACGCTGCGAAAGTCCGATTAGCAATGAAAACAAAGTAACTAAAACAAAAGTAACCAATTCACGCGGCACATAACCGTACAACTGTTCCATATCCATACACTGCTCTCTTTTTTATATAAGAACAAATATACGGTTTATTTGTTAACGTTCACCACGTTTTATACGGTTTTTTCATTAACTGTGAGTTATAGTAGCGTATATCTCCGGTAACCTCTTGACCAATAAAACCGGGTTTCACAAAGGCCTCATCTTCTGATTCCAGTTCTACTTCCGCCACAATAAGTCCTTCATTCTCACCATAAAATTCATCGACTTCAAATGTATGTTTGCCACTGCGCACCAAATAACGGGTCTTGTCAATGATCCCCGGTTCGCAAAGTTTCATCAATTCTTCCGCTTCTGATAAAGGCAATTCCTTTTCCCACTCATAACGGCTGGTACCGGAAGCATTAGAAGCCCCCTTTATCGTCAAATACCCCTTATCATCCCGAATACGAACCCGGACAGTACGCCCACGAGCACTACTGATATACCCTTGTACAATGCGACTCTGCGCAAAAGCCAAAGATTTAAATTCACCGGTAACCAAAAATTTACGTTCTATTTCTTGTGCCATGACACAAAGATAAATTAAAAATTGAAAATTGAGAATCAAAACGCTGTAGTTTTCTGATACACGATGCAAGGTATCAAACTATCATTTCTTAATTCTCAATTTTCAATTCTCAATTTACATCAGAATCTCGTCATGAATTCAATCACGATCTTATCCCGTTCCGATTCTTTGGGGATGCCGGAGTTCTTATAGAAATATTTTTCGAAATTCAGCCGGAGGTCGGCAATGAAGGCTTTGGAAAGACTTAATGTGATTCCACCTGTCACACGGTGGCGGGCATAATCATTTATAATCAGGGCTTTTGTCGTTTCATCCATTTTGCCATCACTATGGTCGGTCATCATATCATAGCGAGCCAGGAAAGAGATCTTATTGAATACTTTTTTCAGTGGTAAATCGTAATTGATAAAGCTATTCACTGCATGAACATCTTTGAATGCTTCATGCCCGTACATCTTATATAAATATTCCGCCTCAATATGAAAACGATCATTCTGATAATAGATACCGGCATCATACATATTAATACGCACATTTTCCGGTTTTATCATTTGGGTACTAAGTGTCAGGTTCCAGTTCTTATTAGGTAATAGCTGTGCTTTTATGGAATAATTCAGCGTTTTGTGCCATTCCTTTTGATTGGTCAAACCGGAGCCGTTGAATAATCCTCCTTCAAGGATAAAAGGGAAACCGCCTTTATTCGTATAGCCGGCCGTGAAACCGACGTCACGCACATTTCCTACTTGTTTAGCTATGAATGAGCGATTTGCAAAATACTGTTGATGTGGTGAACGGTGAGCGTCTATCGTGAAAGGAACGCGCATCTGACCAATCGTAAAATTCAGGTCTTTCACCGGAAAAACACGTGCATACGCATCAAGCATCTTGATAGAACCTTCATCAGAAAGGTCGATTTCCGCTTTATAGGCAACTATCGGATGCACATTTCCCGAAACACTGAAGCGTGCATTACGTACTTCAAAACGGCTTTCACTTGTTTCTGTCTGGTATTCGTACTTTCCCCGGATAGTTCCGTGAATCTCCGGCAGATAATCCTTAAACTCCATGGTCTGCTTATCCAGCTTCTTACCATCCCCTGCATCTTCTTTTGCCTGTCCAAAGGCCATTGTCGCCAGCAAAAGCATAACGACGGTTGTTGTGATTCTACTCATTTCAGTTGTCTGCTACTAAATTCACGGCAAAAGTACAACTGTGAGGATACACGGAGATGACAAATTAACTACGGGAAAATGACAGAAAAGTTACATTTATATTACAGAGAATACAAATGCATTACAAAACAAAGAGTTCACCACAAATTACGCTGATTAACACACATCGGATTTGATATTCATCCTATCAATAACCAAACAATCTGGGTTAACCGTATAATTTGTGGCGAACTATCAGCCGAAAAAGGAAAATGCGATCAGCATAATCAATGCCAAAATAATTAATGAGACGAACACTATTTTGACAACCTTCTGGGCTTGTTCTTCTTCTTTTTTACTAATTGCTACTTTTTTCTTCACCTTACCCATAATAGTTAGCTTTAAAGTTCAACGCTAACAAAGTAAGTACAAATCTATTAACTTTCCAAAAATAACTCTTGCTAATTTTATTTTTTATGATTCCTGTGAAGAAAACTCCATCAAATAAGCTTTGATAAAACCATCTATTTTACCATCCATCACGCCGTTCACATCCGAGGTTTGATAGTTGGTACGATGGTCTTTCACACGACGGTCATCGAATACGTAGCTTCGGATTTGAGAACCCCATTCGATCTTCTTCTTACCGGCTTCCACCTTTGCCTGTTCTGCCATACGGTGCTGCAATTCCTTATCATATAAGATGGAACGTAACTGACGCATTGCATTCTCACGGTTCTTCGGTTGGTCACGGGTTTCGGTATTCTCGATCAGGATTTCTTCTTCCTCACCGGTATAAGGGTCTTTGTACTGATAACGCAAACGGACACCGGACTCCACCTTATTCACATTCTGTCCACCGGCACCACCGCTTCGGAACGTATCCCAAGAGATATTGGCAGGCAAAATATTAACTTCAATACTGTCATCTACCAACGGAGTAACAAACACAGAAGCAAAAGAGGTCATACGTTTACCCTGCGCATTGTAGGGAGAAACACGGACCAAACGGTGCACACCGTTCTCTCCTTTCAAATAACCATAAGCAAAGTCACCTTCGATATTGATAGTACAGGTCTTGATTCCGGCTTCATCCCCTTCCTGAAGGTTGGCAATGGTAGCTTTATAACCATTCGTCTCGGCATAACGCAGATACATACGCATCAGCATGGAAGCCCAGTCCTGACTTTCCGTTCCACCGGCACCTGAATTGATTTTCAGCACACAATCCATCTGGTCGGCTTCATCACGAAGCATATTTTTGAGTTCGAGCGCCTCTACCGCCTCACTGGCTTTTGCATAAGCAGCATCTACATCTTCCTCAGTCACCAGTTCTTCTTTATAGAAATCAAATGCCAGTTCGAGTTCATCTGCCAGCGTCTTGAGTTCGTTGTAACCCTCAATCCACTTTTGCAGGTCTTTCACCAGTTTCATTTGAGCTTCGGCTCTCTTCTGGTCATCCCAGAATCCCGGAGCTTGTGTTCTTAATTGCTCTTCTTCGACTTGAATTTTCTTCCCGTCGATGTCAAAGATACCTCCTCAGCGCATCAGTGCGCTCTTTCACGTCTTTAAGTTGTTCAATAGTAATCATTTGATTTACAATTTTATTATTTACAAATTTCAGATATCGGGGACAAAGATAAGCAAAATTCTGCTACCTTTGTTTTTGTTATTAAAATGTTGTCATATTATGAACAAACGATTGAAACTTTCTTGCTTGTCACTCTTCCTGGCATTAGTGATTTGCAGCTGTAGCTCACAAAAGAAGTATAGCTACGAAACAGTGCCCGATGACCCGCTAAAGGCCCGCATTTACACACTGGACAACGGACTAAAGGTTTACCTCACCGTAAACAAGGAGACTCCGCGCATACAAACATTTATCGCAGTAAGAGTGGGCGGAAAGAATGACCCGGCAGAAACGACGGGACTTGCTCATTATTTCGAACACCTGATGTTTAAAGGCACTGACAAGTTTGGCACACAAGACTACGCGACCGAAAAGCCTCTGCTGGATGCAATCGAACAACAGTTCGAGATTTATCGTAAGACTACGGATGAAGCGGAACGTAAGGCGATTTACCACACCATCGACAGCCTTTCTTACGAAGCTTCCAAGTATGCTATCCCTAATGAATATGACAAATTAATGGCAGCTATCGGATCTACCGGCAGCAATGCTTATACCTGGTATGACCAGACGGTCTATCAGGAAGACATTCCTTCCAACCAGATAGAAAACTGGGCGAAGATTCAGGCAGATCGTTTTGAAAACAATGTGATTCGTGGTTTCCATACTGAATTGGAAGCTGTATATGAAGAGAAGAACATGTCGCTCACCCGTGACAATAGCAAAGTGCAGGAAGCTATTTTTTCTTCTCTTTTCCCCAACCATCCTTATGGGACACAGACTGTGTTAGGCACGCAGGAAAACCTGAAGAATCCTTCTATCACGAATATCAAGAACTACTATAAACAATGGTATGTGCCTAACAATATGGCAATCTGTATGTCCGGCGATTTAGACCCGGATGCAACGATTGCGTTGATCGACAAATATTTCGGCGGATTGAAACCCAATCCGGAACTTCCGAAACTGGACCTGCCGAAAGAGGCGCCAATCACGCAACCTGTTGTAAAAGAAGTGCTAGGTCCGGATGCCGAAAGCGTTGCACTGGCTTGGAGATTCCCCGGTGTGTCCGACAAGGACTTTGAAATCCTGCAAGTCGTTTCGCAAGTATTATACAATGGAAAGGCAGGACTTATCGACCTTGACCTGAACCAGCAGCAGAAAGTGTTGAATAGCTACGGTTACCCGATGGGACTGGCAGATTACTCTGCATTGCTGTTAGGAGGACTTCCCAAACAAGGACAAACACTGGAAGAGGTAAAAGACTTGCTACTCAGCGAAATCAAGAAGCTCCGTGCCGGAGAGTTCGACGAGAAAATGCTGGAAGCGAACATCAACAACTTCAAGCTCGGTGAACTGCAAAACATGGAAAGCAACGAAGGACGTGCCGATATGTTTGTCAACTCATTTATCAACGGCACAGACTGGAAAAATGAAGTTACTGCCATCGACCGCATGGCCAAACTGACCAAAGAAAACATCCTAGCGTTCGCCAACAAATACCTGAAAGAAGATAATTATGCCGTTATCTACAAAAAGCAAGGAAAAGACCCGAACGAAAAGAAGATGACGAAACCGGAGATTACTCCCATCATAACCAATCGTGATGTAGCCAGTCCGTTCCTTGTGGAGGTACAGGAAAGCGCAGTTAAACCGATTGAACCTGTGTTCCTCGACTATCAAAAGGATATGAGCCAGTTAAAAGCAAAATCGGATATTCCGGTTCTTTACAAGCAGAATGTAGCCAATGACCTGTTCCAATTGATTTATGTCTTTGATATGGGAAACAACCATGACAAAGCTTTGGGAACAGCATTCGATTATCTCGAATATCTGGGTACTTCGGACATGACACCGGAAGAACTGAAAAGTGAATTCTATCGCCTGGCTTGTACTTTCTATGTTTCTCCGGGTAACGAACGCACGTATGTCGTACTTTCCGGACTGAATGAGAACATGCCTGCTGCCGTACAATTATTCGAAAAGCTGCTGGCAGATGCGCAGGTTAATAAGGAAGCCTATACTAATATGACCGGCGATATACTGAAAGCCCGTTCGGATGCCAAACTGAATCAGGGACAGAACTTCTCCCGTTTGATGAGCTTTGCCATGTACGGTCCCAAATCCCCTGCCACCAATCTACTGACGGAAGCGGAACTGACAAATATGAATCCACAGGAACTGGTAGACCGGATTCACAATCAGAACAGCTACAAACACCGTATTTTATACTACGGTCCAAGCAGCAGCAAAAATTTACTGGCTACCATCAACCAATATCATCAGGTTCCGGCAACTCTGAAAGAGATTCCTGCCGGAAACGAGTATTCTTATCTCGAGACTCCCGTCACTAAAGTTCTAATAGCTCCTTATGACGCCAAGCAAATATACATGGCACAGATATCCAATCTCGACAAGAAGCATGATCCGGCTATTGAACCTATCCGCGCATTATATGATGAATACTTCGGAGGGGGCATGAACTCCATCGTCTTCCAGGAAATGCGTGAAACACGTGGATTGGCTTATTCCGCCTGGGCTAGCATAATGCCGCCGAGTTACTTGAAGTATCCCTATGTACTACGTACACAGATTGCCACGCAAAACGACAAAATGATTGATGCCGTCACTACATTTAATGACATCATCAACAATATGCCGGAATCCGAAGCTGCTTTCAAACTGGCTAAAGACGGATTAACCAACCGTCTGCGCACCGAACGTATCATCAAGGGTGACATTATCTGGAGTTATATCAATGCACAGGATTTAGGGCAAAACGTAGACCCGCGCATCAAACTCTACAACGATATACAGAACATGACGCTGAAAGATATTGTCGATTTCCAAAAGCAATGGGTAAAAGGACGTACGTATGTTTATTGTATTCTGGGAGATAAGAAAGATTTGGAGCTGGATAAATTGAAAGCTGTAGGTCCTATTGAAGAATTGACTCAGGAACAAATCTTCGGATATTAAAAGAAATGATCCGGCCATAAATAATAAAAAGAAGGTGTCAAAGCACCCCTAAATACAAAGTTTACCCCTGTTACAGTTCAATCTGTAACAGGGGTAATACTTTAAAGAGAGCTCCAATACACTCTTTATTGTTTGCGCATTTACGGTTTACCGTTTCATTTTTAACGATAAACCGCCTATCGCTTATTTCTCATTTTCTTCGTACATCTTCTCTATCTGCTCACTATAATTCTTGGCAACTACTGCCCGTTTCAGTTTCAGTGTATTAGTCAACTCTCCACGTTCCATACTGAATGGTTCAGGCAGTAAGGTGAAACGTTTAATTTGTTCATAGTGTGCAAACTGCTGCTGAAGTGTATCGATTCGTGCACGGAACAGTCCTACAATCTTCGGATGCTGTAACAGTTCCGCCATATCCTTGTATTCAATACCCTTTTCTTTGGCATACTCTTTTACGAATCCATATACAGGAACAATCAGAGCCGAGACAAACTTACGCTGATCGGCAATAATGGCAATCTGGTCGATATAACGGTCAATGACCAACTTCGTTTCCAAAGCTTGCGGAGCGACGTATTTGCCGTTCGATGTTTTAAACAAGTCTTTAATACGTTCCGTCAGGAAAAGCTGACCATTTTTAAAATAACCGGCATCACCTGTATGGAACCAGCCATCCGGCTCAATAGCGGCAGCTGTGGCTTCCGCTTTTTTGTAATAGCCTTTTGTGATCGTCTTACCCCGAAGCAGGATTTCATTGTCTTCACCAATCTTCACTTCAAGTCCCGGCAATACGACGCCTACCGAACCGATGTCATAGCCAACCGGCAGCGTACAAGATACAGTAGCCGTAGATTCCGTCAGCCCATATCCTACCACCATATTGATTCCTACCGAATGAACGAACTCATTGATTTCATCGGGAACGGCAGCACCGGCAGTCGGGAAAAAGTTACCATTCTCAATACCGATTGTTTTTTTCAGTAGAGAATAGATAGTCTTTTCGTAAAACTTATATTTCAGTTGATTCATCACCGGAGGAGTCTTTCCCTGACGCAGATAATCCAGATTATGGATTCTACCTACCCGGATAGCATCCAGCATCAGTGCTTTCTTCAACCCTGTTGTTTCGTTTATTTTTTCCTGTACCCCTGCATACACCTTCTCCCAAAAACGGGGAACACTGCACATCAGTGTCGGGCGAATTTCCTTAATCGTTGTTTGTATATCTGCCGGACGGAGATTGATACAAATCTGCACTCCTTTATGAATACAGAGATAACACCATGCTTTCTCAAACACGTGTGTTAATGGAAGAAAGTTCATCGATACATCCTTATCCGACATCGTCGTCAGACGGTCATCGTGTGTATGAAACTGTTCCAGATAACAGGAATGGTGAAGCATAACTCCTTTCGGTTCCCCCGTTGTGCCGGAAGTATAGAGGATATTTGCCAGGTCATCATAAGAAGCCCGCTCCGTACGTTCTTCCACCGTATCATTATGAGGCAATCCCTCTCCCATCGCCATAAATTCATCAAAATAGATAGATGAAACGTCACGAGGGTCTTTTACCACCGAACGGTCAAAGATGATCAGTTGTTGTAAAGAAGAACAGAAACCAAAGATGCTGAAAGCGGCATCATACTGATATTGCTCACCGACAAAAAGAAAACGAATCTGCGCATCATTGATGATATATTGCGCCTGCGCAGGTGAACTGGTTGCATAAAACGGAATGGTAACCACCCGGTTGGCAAATGCACCAAAGTCTACATAGAACCATTCGGGTTTATTCTGTGAAAATATACCGATATTCTCTTGTTCTTCCACTCCCAATGCCACGAAAGCATTAGCTGCTTGCCGTACTGTTCCGGAGAACTGCTTCCATGAAATAGGAATCCATTGAGCTGTCTCATAGTCGCGGTATTTTAAGGCTACCTTGTCGCCATATTTTTCGGCCTGACGATGGACCAGGACAGATAAATGATGATAAGTCATACTCTTTGTATTAGTAAATATGGCACAAAGGTATTAGTTTTATTTGAAACTATTGCTCAAAACGACTATCTTTGTGCAAAGATTAAGATATAGATAAAAGATTTGCACTATGAAATATGATATTCCGTATATGTCGACAGAGGCTGTAAGCCTACTTAAATCGCTGATTAGTATCCCTTCAATCAGCCGGGAAGAAACCCAGGCTGCGGATTTCCTGCAAAATTATATTGAAATGGCAGGTATGCAGACCGGACGTAAAGGAAATAATGTGTGGTGCTTTAGCCCTATGTTTGATTTGAAGAAGCCTACTATTTTACTTAACTCGCACATAGACACAGTGAAACCTGTTAATGGTTGGCGGAAAGATCCGTTCACTCCACGTGAAGAGAATGGTAAATTATATGGGTTAGGAAGTAACGACGCCGGTGCCAGTGTTGTTTCTCTATTACAGGTGTTCCTGCAACTATGTCGTACTTCACAAAAATACAATCTGATTTATCTTGCTTCCTGTGAAGAAGAAGTTTCTGGAAAAGACGGAATTGAGAGCGTATTATCGGGACTTCCTCCTGTTTCATTTGCCATAGTGGGCGAACCGACGGAGATGCAACCTGCCATTGCCGAAAAGGGATTAATGGTATTGGATGTTACTGCCACAGGTAAGGCGGGACACGCCGCACGCAACGAAGGAGACAATGCTATTTACAAGGTATTGGACGACATTGCCTGGTTCCGTGATTATCGTTTCGAGAAAGAATCACCGTTATTGGGACCTGTGAAGATGAGTGTCACTGTCATCAATGCCGGCACACAACACAATGTCGTTCCCGACAAATGTACGTTCGTTGTCGATGTTCGAAGCAACGAGCTTTACTCGAATGAAGAACTGTTTGCGGAAATCAAGAAACATATTTCCTGCGAAGCACAAGCCCGTTCATTCCGCCTCAACTCTTCACGAATCGACGAGAAACATCCGTTTGTCCAAAAAGCTGTGAAGCAGGGACGTGTGCCTTTCGGTTCTCCAACATTGTCCGATCAGGCATTAATGTCCTTTCCATCGGTGAAAATAGGTCCGGGACGCTCGTCCCGTTCACACACGGCAGAGGAATATATTATGCTGAAAGAGATAGAAGAAGCTATCGGGCTATATCTGGAATTATTAGATGGACTTCTTATTCAATAAAAGTCATTGGTGAATTGATAGTTGTTATCATACTAATAACTTTCAACTATCAATTCACCAATACAATAAAAAACAAAACAACGATTATTCAAACAATTTCGATAAAGCTTCTTCCAGCTTTTCCCCCCTCAAGTTCTTGTCTATAACTATGCCTGTAGGATCTACAAGAAAAGTTCTAGGTATAGCATAAATGCCATATACGTCACCAGCATCCACATCCAATAATTGTGTCCAGTTCATTCCAAGTTCTTCAATAGCAGCCCTCCAAGGTTTCAGTTTCCGATCTGTAGATATGCTAATCACCTCAAATCCTTTAGAAACATATTTTTCATAGGCAGCTTTCACATTGGGCATTTCACGTCGGCAGGGACCACACCATGAAGCCCAAAAGTCAATCAACACATACTTCCCCTTACCCACATAATCAGACAAGAGTTTCATGTTGCCAGCATTATCTTTCACTTTAGCATCCGGAAAACGTTCGCCAATCTTTATCTTAGCGTCCATATCCTGCCGCTTTTTTTGAGCCTCCATTCGTTCTTTGGACATTGTCTTTTCCACTTCCGCCTTTATGCGCAACTGCGCTTGGTTCTTCTTTTCCACTATGTTTTTCACCAGACCATTTTGCGAAAACATAGGCGGAGCTTCTTCCATCAAAGTCTTCATATCATCAAAAGGCATCATCATACCTCCAACAGAGAATAGGTATATACCCACTATACTATTCTTATAATCCTTTATGCAACATGATATTGAATCTATTTGTGCAAAAAAAATCTTCTCTATCTTATCATATCTTCCTCTAAATATAGTATCATTCATCATCTTATCAGCAAATTCCTCAGGCTTCATTCCAGTCATTAACTTAGAAATATCCTCTGATGTTTTTACCATATTGTCCATTATAGGCTGTATACGATTTAAAGCTATATTCAATGAATCATTTAAAGGTGTTCCCCCTCTCTCATTCGCACCAATATTGATTGAAATCTTTCCTTTTTCGAGAATCAACGGATAGGTTTCTCCATCCATATCCTTGATGATTGCAATATCAGGCATCTGATGTACACCGGAAAAAGAGAACAAACCTTTTTCCACTGTTGCACTGTCCAAAACAACCTCTTTGGCTTTTTCTCCATTTCCCATCAGGCATAAATTCAACTGTTGATTATTTAATTCCTCATTAGCAATGCCTTTAATTAAGTATTTCTCTTGAGCCGAAGAAAATATAGCAATAGCACAAAAAGTGCATAAAATCATAATTTGTTTTCTCATACAAAATCAGTTTATATTAGAAATAAACCTTCTTGTTTCCCTTACCGGAAGCAACCTGATAATCCTTCACCTTTACATTAAAATATGACTTAGACTTGCCATTGTCATTGGAAGGTAATTGCTCTTTATCCTTCTCATGCGGCAATTCAAGAATATCAACTTCTTTCACACTTTTCTTTAGTTTGGGGAATAAGAGACTGATATAAATATATTTATGATTAAATCCTTTGACAGCCAACAATCTGCCTATCGGAGCTCCCCCATCATATCCCCTCACAATATATTCATCACCACTTTTCTTATCAATAATCTTGAATCCCGGACTAAAATACAGCCATTGCCAATCCCAATAAATAGGCTGTATGAATGTTACTTTAGTATCATTTTTTCTCCTTTCAATCGAATATAAGGAAGGAGTTGTTGACATCCCATCTTCATAAACTTTTTCGGGCACTACAACTACGCTATCGCTTGGAAGCATATAAGCTTGTGCATACAATTCTTTATCACGTTTCTTCTTTTGCTCATATTCTTTTATCCGTTGTTCCCCTCTTTTTACTCGTTCACTTTTCTCTGGCATTACCTCTTTGAACATCTCTGTCTGGAGTTGTTGCACCAACAATGGCATCGCCTCATTCATAGCAATCAATGAAGTCTCCGCATATCTCTTGCCAACAGGAGATTCATAAAATGCTACAACAGCTTTCAAATCTTCCAATGTTAAGTGTTTCTCATAAATAGGCATATACATTTCAAGCACCTTATTTTCTATTTTCTCTTTCCATTTTTTAGTAAATTCATTCCAATAAGCCTCATCCTTTTCCGGTGCATTGAATTTCATCATAGACGACAGTTTTCGTGAAAAGTCGTCCGTAGTTGTCGAAGCACCGGAAAGCTTCATTATCTTCTTCATTGTTTCTTTATACTCATCTGTCGCGTTTGTTCTTTGTGCAGAAACGGGTAAAGCCAAAGCAAACAGCATAACCATACATGTTACTGCCCAAAAAGAAAAATGTTTCTTCATTGTCTTTCAGTTTTAATTATACTTATTAATTTATGAAACGAGGTTTATTAGCATCCAAGCTATCTCTTAGAGCTTTAGTCTTTTCCTGATATTCCTTCAATTTGATCCTGTATTCTCTCCAAGCTAAAAGAATATCCCTATCAACTTCAGGCATTAGATCTACAATATGCAGAAATCGCGGCAGATTAGTTTCCTTTGCTACCGAATCAGTTGGATCTATATACAAAGCCAGCCAGTACCGAATAACATCTGGATATTGGGCATATTTTTCCAGAAAAAGAGACTTGCCTTCTTCGGCATACGTGTACGCATTTATGAAAGATACACTTTTGTCATCCTTTGTATGAATATTCCTTTTCGTTATATCCTCCCATTCAGTTCCCAACAAATACATCATCCTTTTTACTTGATTTCCCCCGTTCAATAATATACGTGTTGTAATCATCGTTTATAAG
The DNA here is from genome assembly GCF_047310725.1 of Bacteroides sp. 90-K9/2. Lineage (NCBI taxonomy): Bacteria > Pseudomonadati > Bacteroidota > Bacteroidia > Bacteroidales > Bacteroidaceae > Bacteroides > Bacteroides sp. 90-K9/2. The sequence continues at coordinate 60,204 of NZ_JBCGVL010000004.1, read as the reverse complement.
AGTCCCTGATACTTTCCCCTCACCTTCCCAGTCGACAATGCGAAGTTGAATATCACCTGGTTCCACAACGAAAGTTGTGTTATATCGAAAATGTCTGCCTTTACTGCAAGAGAGCGATGCCAAAAAAGGTTTTCGATGAATCGTCCCTTCATAATGGAATTCCTTATTAACCACTAATATACTGTCTATAAATGCCTGCTTCATACGTTCAGACTCACCTAAAAGAGCAGATTGCTCATATAACAATATATATTCATTATCTAAAGAATGATCCGGAAACTCACCCCTGATTGTATATCTTTCCTGCCCATAAGATAACTGAACAATAGAAACGAATACGATAATCAGTAATATACCACTATTTTTCATTTTTGCACATATTAAATTTAGACTCTTACAGCATTACTTTTTTATACAAAAATACGGGTATAATAAATACGATTCAAGAGAGCGTTACACTTCTATCCCCGTCATACAGGCATTTATCGGGCATATACAATCGAAAAAATATCATTTTATATCCGGATTGTAACATTTACATATTAGTTATCATGGTCACCAAACAAACAGCTGAACTAATTATTTCATTTTTTGAGCAAATCATTCCATTTATTTGCCTTAAAATCCGTTCCTTTGTTTCTTTAATGTAAAGTATAAACAAGACATGAAAAGCAGAAACAAGAAACAGAGTAGTATACATGTAATCACACTACTTGGAATATTGTTGACTACATTCTTTATTTATAGTTGCAATACTGATGGGTATAGCCATACAGATAAGATAAAAACAGAAGAAAACCCGATTGCCCAAACACGTAGTTTTGCCCCTCAAAGATGGAATACAGGCAATGTATTAATAGATTCCGTAGCCAATTCAGACGAGTTTTATGAATTTGAAAGATGCAGTGAACAACTAGCCGACAAATTCAGCAGTTATACCTCAAACTTAAACGACCAAGAGTATGACAAACTCATGGAGAAATTGAATAATGAAGAGTATGTAGAAGACTTTATAAAAAAAGCAAAATTAGAAAACGAACTGCAACAGATGGATGAAGCCAAAAAAGGCTTACTTGAACATACAGTATTCTTAAGATTGAGTGAGAACGAACAGACGTTATTATTCAGGACATGGGCTGAAAATCATGAATTAACCAAAAGAAAGGTCTTAAAGACCCGTAACGCAAGAAATGGCAACAGTAAATGTGAAGAGTTGAAACAAGCAGCGTATACAGAGGCAGAAACAAATTATAATAATGCTATTGCTGAATGTAGAAGAACTGCCGCCTCATATTTATATTACATACAAGTATCTTCAAGGTATGCCAGAGATAGAAGGATAGCTGATAGAGAATATGAAGCATGCATAAACAACAAGTGAAAAGGATCATTCGATACATTATCTTATATAATATAATATAATATGGGGAATTAGTATCGCCATGTGTTATTTAGATTGTGTTATAGATAACATCAGTTATACCGTACAAGCTTTCCTCATTGATTTTTTTATCTTTCTTTCGTGGATAGTAATTATAATAGGTGCCATCGGGACACTTCCCCAAGAGTCGTACTCCAACAAAAGGATCTGGTTCTATTATGCCATCATGGGAGGAAGTTTAGCAGCAATTAAACATCTTGTTAAACTGATAGAAATACTAAATAGATAAAGGACATTCAATATTATTAGTGAATCTCCTGCAAAAACTCCTCCAAATCCACTTCTCCAATACCCAAACGTTTCCGGGCACGAGACTTCATCGTACGGTAAGTACCATCACTAATACTAAATATAGATGATATTTCCTCTTTTGTTTTACGCATTCGAATAAGCACACATAGTATAATATCTCGCGGTGGAAGTTGACAACCTTGTTTCTTCAACCAAGCAAAGAAATCAGGATCGATCACCTGACACCCTTCTACTAATAAGAGATAATCTTTGGCAGAGAATTGAGCGATAGACCGGTTCTCAATAAGCATACGAAGATAAAAAATGTTCTTTTCTTCTGCTGGAGGAGCATCCAGTAATTGCCGGATCTTTTGAGTTTGAAGAATGGTGCGTTGACGCTCGTCTGCCAATTTCCGATATAACACAATGGAGACTTTAATTGTGCCAGCTACCATTATGCCAACGACCACCAACACAGGAATAGTATAACCCGACAATACAGGAGTCATTTCTATATGGATTTCTTTGGGCATAATCATATAAATCTGGTCTGCCGTAATCAAAATAAAAGCAGCAATAAACTGCCAGTCTATTATTTCAGAAATCCCCATACGTTCCCCCTTTGTATGAAATGTCCATAGCAATGCTCCCACAAAAAGAGTCAGCCACATCAATAGATATATGGATGATGAAAATGCATCAACATACATTTCAGGGAAAAAAGCTTGAAATATATAGGCTGTCAGCAGAATCAAACAGCAAAGCAAACCTCCCGACAGTAATTGCTTAATAGAATAAGTGGACTGTTTCATCATTCTCTTTTATCTTGTGCTCTTGAGTCACAAATATAAGAAAAAAAGTATGTTTACATTGTCAATCTACTTCAATATTCTTACTATAAAACGAAAAGTTCTGCATTATCCAACAGAATGATTACGCCCTATCGCCGTACCACATCACTCGACACCCCATAGTGACCTGCTGCAGCCACGTAAATCGGTTGCATACGCTTACCTATATTTCGCAACTTACCCTCTTCCAACAGTCGGCGGAGATGCCGGTTTGCTGTAGTCCGTGTCATGTAGCATACCTCCTGAAAATCGTAGCGAAGCATTACATCATGATCGGTAAAGTATTCCTTCAGCCGCATATCGATCTCTACCTCCGACAAAGACTCCGAGTGGCGTGCATACTTAGTCCGACTGACTTTGACACCCACAAGCTCACCTTTCAAACGGGCATCGGGACGGAAACCTATTGTTTTCAATTCCATCTTTGTCGATTTGTTCTTAGTACTGCGGGTTACTTTCTGCGTACTCTTCAAGATAGGAGCAAAATAGCCAAGTCCTTCAATATGTACTTCACGCCCTTCACGTAGTTCTTCACCACAAATTTGAGCCAGCATTTCGAAGGTGTTTTTCACATCACCCACAGAAAGGGAACTGCGTCCGTGAATCATCCGGCACAGTTTATCTGTCCCTACCTTACCATTCAAAAAAATGCGGGGATGCAAGCCTTTCTCTTCCGAATCATCGGACTCACCGGGATTCTCATACCAATCGTATAGTATAGCCATTAGTAGTTAACGGTTTAATAGTGAATACTTTTCATGCAAAACCTTTAGATTTATCAACGAACCACATTGGTGATTCATTTAAATCACTCCTGTTATTCAATCGAATAACGCTTGTCGTTTATTTAAATCACCAAGGTGAATCATTGATAGATCTTCAACAAAGATACGATAAAGCATAGAGAAATAGCATAAAAGAGCTATAAAACATTCTACAGTTTATTATGAATAAAATTACCTGAAAGCTATCGCTGATTTACATCCAATATTAAAAATAGCAAGGGACCCTTTATATTATATTTTCCCGCATATCTCGCTCATCTTTAATAATTAACGCTACCTTTGCAATAAGTCGCAGATTCTAATACGTTTTTCAAGAATGCTAAAACATAGTTCTTTTAGTTACAATAGTTTAATTACATGAAATGAAAAGACGAATATATTGCATTTATCAGCAACAAGCGCAAAGACAAAAATACATAATATATGAATATGAAAAAGATTTTATTTTTTTATGCCATTTATCTAGGGGTTGCTCTGCAGCCTATACAAGTTCAGGCTTGCTGTCTCGACAATGAAACGCCTCCCGCCAACAAGACTACTGCTATTCTGCAATCGCCTAAGGTGGACAATGCTAAAGTAATCCAATTCATTAAAGATTTCTACGCAAACTACGTCTTTGGAGAAAAGAATTATATTCCGGCTGTGAAGAAACATTGTACAGCCAAATTGCAGAAACAGTTGAAAGACAACTACGAGTATGACGGCGAAGGGTATGCAATATGGGATTTCCGGACAGGTGCGCAAGATGGACCAAGCGACGTATGTAAAGTGACATCAGTAGCCGTATTAACCAATGGCTTTTACAAAGTTGATTTCATTGATATGGGAATTAAAGGTAACCGCACTTTGAAAATAGTCAATGAAAATGGCACATTGAAGTTCGATTCCATTAAATAGTCAGTCTTTAATCAGGCACTATATTTTTGATTACCCGAATATAAAACCTTATTCCGTTGATAATTGAAGATGTAGTTTCAATTCAACAAGCATAAAAAAAGGGTATCACTTTCACCGATAGAAACCGTGAAAGTGATACCCTTATTTGATAGGATATTTATTTTATCCTATGATCCATTTACTACCCGGTATATACGAAATGATCTTCGTCGTTACGAAACAACTGATAAATGTAACCACTGCAATACATGGGATAGCGGCAACGGTAGGTAATCCCAATGTGTCCTTGAATACAGATACCCACAATCCGAGCCAGAAGATATGCATAAGATACATACCATAGCTGAGTTTGGATGTTTCTGTCACCAGCACCGGAGCTTTCGGACCCTCTATGCATGTGAACAAAAGGAACGTACCCGATGTGAGAAGCACACAGTTGATGGTACAGAAAGCCCATCCTATTTCTATTACAGGTGTGGAATGGAGTTCGCCCGGTACAGCCTGAACGTAGAATGAATAAATAGTCCATGCAGCACCGATCACCATTAGTATGGCGCCTATGATGAAACGTTTGGAACGATTCCATGTGAGGTGTACACGTATGTAATGTGCCAATACGAGGTATCCGAGGAAGCCGGAGAAGTACCACAACATGTGATATTCATTCCAGAAACATTGTCCCCACACTTCACCGCACCAACGGTTAAGATAGGGCATACAGGTTGACAATACAAATAGTCCTATGAAAAAGAGTTCCTCTTTTGCCGTGGCTTTACGCAACCAGGGAGATATAATAGGAATAAACAGGTAAAGACTAATCAGAGGATACATAAACCAGAAATGTCCGGCCAGCGTAGGGAAATTCAGGAATATTCGTGATAAATCCTTGATAGATGTTTCCGCGTCCAGCTGTCCCCATAGCATTGGCAGGGTGCTGTATAGTATCATGAATATAAAAAACGGTGGCAGGATGCGGAGACAGCGCTGGCGATAGAATTGCCACATCGTCTGTTCCTCTTTCATCGGTGCAAGCAGGAATGCGGAGACTATCATAAACAGCGGCACTGCCATACGCGAGAAACCGTCGTAAACAGCTACCCATAACCGGTCTGCTTCATTAGCCAAAAAAGACTGCGGTCCTGCCATATCTGTGGATCCGGGAGCACCGTAGAAATTCTCACTGGCATGAACAACCATTACGAGAAAGCATGCAAACACACGGACATAATCTAAAAAAACAATACGTTTCATTTTTCTAAGTTTTCTAGTTATTAATTTATTCTCTTGTATTCGGGAAGGCAGATATTCTCAACCGTGCCGCACCCATAGGGATCAACGTTATTTCTTCTTTATTACCTTTCACTGCATCTTCTTCCGGCAGTACGCCACACAATCCGGTTTCGTCTATCTTCCATTCAGGAACCAAGCGGCCGGTAGCTTTTACCTCTAAAGGTACACTGGCTACTGTGAAAGGATAATTATCGGCAGGCCAGGATTTACGGATTACCTTGAAGTTCTTCAAAGGTTCTGTCTTGTCCAGTACCAATGAATAGTTCCAGGGACTATTCGGATAGATTTCAGTAGTAGGCCATTTCTGGGGATCAGCGCCTTTCTGCCATTTAGAATCACCGATAGCAGTCTCGCGGCTGTCTTTCTCTACATATTTCTCTGCAATCTTGAGAGACAAAGTGAGGGGGCCATAATCTACGCTTACGCTATTTTTATTAACCTGCCAGGTACGCATAGACAAAGACATCGGTAACGTCAGTTCCACGCGATCTCCATTCGACCATTCCCGATGGATGCAAAGGTATTTTCCCGCTACGGGATCTACATTTACCTTCTTACCATTCACGCGCACTTCTGCTCCTTTTGTCCATGAAGGAATGCGGAGATAGAACGGAAAAGTGACCTTTTCACCGGTAGAAACAGAGAAAGCAATGCTTTCCTCAAAAGGATAATTCGTCTCTTCGTGAAGAGTGATTTCCTTTCCGTCGCCCACCTTTACAGTAGCTTTGCAAGCTGCATAAATAGCAGTTGCCACTCCGTTGTCGGGAGTTGCCAATACCAGATGTTCGGTAAAGTAAGGCCAGCCTTGTGCATGATTGTGTTGGCAACAACGGCTGCTGAAAGGATTCATCGAAAGGAACGGGCCACGATTGTCAATGCCCGGATGATGATTCTTGGAATCACTGATGGCATGGTTCGGGCAGGTGATATAGCGCAATGCTTTAAAGTCCGGCATCACGGCAGCAGGATAAGAGTTGAATGCTACTTCTTCACAGTGTTCAGCCCACATAGGGTCTCCCGTCATGCAAAGCATGATTTCATCGGAAGCCATCTGTTCAACCAGTCCGCAGGTTTCCACTCCCTGACGGGGATCAATGTATCCCAAACGGGCATTCTCATCCGCACCGAACATACCACCGGGCACTTGTCCGAAAGTACGGCGAATCAGATGATGAACATTATAAGAGGCTTTCAGCATCGCTGAATCCCCGGTCTGCATATAATAAGTGGCAGGTTCACGGAAACATTGGGCGATATTGACATTGTGCCAGTTGGGTAAAGAGGTAGATTTAGTCCAGTCGGCAGTGTTGCGATGAATCTTTTCAGCCAGTTCTAACAAGAAAGCATCTCCGGTATGGTTGTAAAGCCAATAGATACTGATGATATTATCACCACCGCGGCTTTTCTCCCAGTAATCTTCCAGAAGCTGGTCATCGGGAACAGTCATCTGCCATTTAAAGTAGTTCGTCATCAGGTCAATGACACGCTGATCTTGAGAATACTCGTAATAGGATTGCAGACACCAGAGCATAATCATTTGTGCCCAAAGTTCACGTTTTCCGTTACGTTCGTTGACAGGACCGAAGTAACCATCCGGCTGGCGGCTGGCAAATACGCCTTCAATCCAGTACTTGGTTTCCTCAATCATCTTCGGGTCGTTCAGGATATATGCCAGATTGCCGTAGCCTTTGAGCCAATAGGGAACTTCTTCCCAGCCGTGGTCACCACCGGTTGTCAACCAAGCATTATTATCTTTTTCCAGCCAGGCACTGATCTCTCCCAAGTGTCCGGTCAGACCGTCACGCTGCAATTCGAGATACTTCTTCACCCAACCTTCAGGTTGAATACTGCCTACCGGCAACTTTATAAAATTCAATGGACGAAGCGGAGCGCGATACCCTGTATAATTGGTATTGGTAGACTGTATGTCCGGTCGATCCACTACTGTCACCGTACCACTGGAGGGAGCAGATGCGCAAGCTGTAACCGCCACCCCAAGCACTATCGATGCAAAAATACTTTTAGTCTTTATTTTCTTCATATCGTCTATTCTTTTTTATTTATCCCATTATCCAATGAGCTTTATTAGGCATCAACTTGTACATCAGTGCTGTAAACGCCCAACTACAAAGGAAAATACCTGCCGCCATCAACGGAACCTGCAGAGGAATAGGGATGGACGACGGACCGATTAACAGGAAGAATGGACCTACAACGAAATAATGCACCATATAAATACCAAATCCGCACTTCGTCATATTTGCCAGTGCCTTGATAACGATGCGGTTAGTAACCGTCACTTTCTGAAGCAAGAGGAACACGGCCAACGTCATCAGCACGACATTCGGACTACAGAAAGTGAAGAACAATTCCATATCCGATTCCGTATGATTGGGGTCGGCTGCCGCCGCACTGAAACCGGAATAAGTGACATAATAGCCTATGGCAAAAAGCACGGCACAGATAAGCAGCGTTTTCCATATTCCCCAGTCATTTCCTTTCTTGACGTAATGCCCCAGTAACAAATATCCGTTGAATCCGGCAAAATAATAGAACATGCCAAATGCATTCCAGGTGCTTGTACCGAACAGATAACCGGAGATGTATTCCGCCATATAAGGCAGAAACAAAGAGATGAACCAAATCAGCAGATAAGTGCGTTTCATCTTCTGATCTGCCCGCTCTATCCATGCCGAGAAGAAAGGCATATACAGGTAAAGGCCGATTAACAGATAGATATACCACATATGATTCTCCTTAAAACTGAAGTTAAAGGGAATCATCGCCACATCTTTCAGGGAATCCATCAACTCTTGGGATTCATTTCCCTGCACATAACAAAAGAACTGCCCGATAATGGACTTATCAAGCCCCACTACTCCCGTAAACCATGGAAACATATTGTAGAGAACAGACCAGATCAGAAACGGAAACAATACACGAAAGATACGTTTCTTATAAAACGTTCCCAAAGGTTGCTGTTTGACAGGCAGCAATAACAAACCGGTCATCATCACAAACAAAGGAACGGAAGGACGCAACAAAGACCCGTAAATAGCCGCCCAATGCGTATATTCGGGAATGACGCCCAACGTAGGAGAAATATAAAAAGGATCGATGCAATGTACACCAATCACCATTAACATGGCCACAGCACGGATTACGTCTAACCAGACCATCCGATGATCGAGAGCAGGGAGCTGATTCATACTTTTATTATTTATCTACAGAAAACTTAAAGATACATTGACTTGTATATTTCTCACCCGGACGAAGTACAGCCGACGGCCATTCGGGTTTGTTCGGTGTATCCGGATATTTCTGTGTTTCAAGACATACGGAAGCACGTTGGTTGTAAGTGATACCTTTCTTTCCTGTCAGTGAGCCATCGAGGAAGTTTCCGGCATATACCTGAATACCCGGTTCATTGGTATAAACATCGAGTACGATACCTGTCTTCGGTGATTTCAGAGAAGCGCATTTACGAGTTACGTCACCTTTTGTATTCAATACCCAGTTGTGGTCGTAGCCGTTGCCGTTTTTCAGTTGTACGAAATCATAGTCATTGATACGCTCGCCTACCGGAGTCGGGGTACGGAAGTCCATTGGAGTACCTTCTACTGTAACAATTTCACCCGTAGTCATAAAGGTGCTGTCTACCGGAGTGTAATAATCCGCATCAACTGTCAACAGGTGCCCGGCGTTGTTGCCTGCGTCTCCTTCCAGGTTGAAATAAGAGTGATTGGTCATATTCACAATAGTCGGCTTGTCTGTTTCTGCCTCGTATTGAATGTCGATAGCGTTATCATCTGTGAGTTTCATTACCACTTTACAAGTGATATTTCCAGGGAAACCTTCTTCACCGTCTTCTGCCAGATAGATCAGTTGCAGTTCCTGCGGATTGGGTTGAACAGCATCAAACACACGATACTGGAATCCTTGCGGACCACCGTGCAGGCAATGGCCATAATTGTTACGAGGAAGCTGATATTCCACACCGTCCAATGTAAATTTACCCTGATTGATACGGTTGGCATAACGTCCGATAGTTGCGCCGAAATCCGACGGTTTACTGATATAATCCTGAATAGAATCGAAACCGAGCACGACATCGCGCATCTGTCCGTCTTTATCGGGGACCATCACTGAAACAATACGTCCACCAAAGTTCGTGATACAAACTTCCATGTTGTTCTTGTTGCGCAAAGTAAACAAATCAGTTTTCTTTCCATCCACTTCCGTCTGGAAATTACTCTGCAATAAACCGGAATCCGTAGTCTTTTCGGCTTTCGGCGTACAAGATGCCATTAAAAGGGCGGCAACTACCCATACACATAAATTTTTCATGATACAACTTGTTTTTAGATATTCATTTTCAGATGCAGACGACGCGGATAACGCGTTTTTTCTCATTTTACATCAGAGAAAGAGCCGCATCATCCGCGTTATCCACGTCTAATTTAGTATGTCAGCATATTATTGTATACTATTCAATAAATCTACCTTTCCTTCATTAACCAACTTCAAAATCAGTTCACCAAAAAGAGTATTCTGCCAAGCGAACCATGCACGGGTAAATTTCTTCGGATTATCCTTATGGAAAGATTCGTGCATAAAGCCCGTGTCGGCATCCGTATCCATCAGCATCTTGATACAGGTCTTGATTTCGGTATCATTCTGACTGGTAAAGGCTTTCATCATAATACTCATCGGCCATACCATATCATAACCGATGTGCGGTCCGCCGATTCCTTCACCTGCCTTGCCTTTAAAGAAGTAAGGATTGTCTTCGCTCCATACAAAGCGACGGGTGTTCTGATAAATCGGATCGTTCACATTCACATCGCCCAGATAAGGCATTGCAAGCAGGCTCGGCACGTTAGCATCGTCCATCAGATGATGATTTCCAAAGCCATCTACCTCGAAGGCATAGATTTTACCATATTTAGGATGATTATATACCGCGTATTTCTTCAAAGCTGTTTCTACTTCCTGAGCCAGGTCTTTACATTCTTTAGACAAGGCTGTTTTCTTATTTACTTTCTCCAGAATCTCGGCAGCCTTACGCAAAGAAGACACGGCAAAGAAATTGGAAGGAACCAGGAATTGAAGAGTGGTGGCATCGTCCGAAGGACGGAAGCTGGAAACAATCAAACCGACAGGTTTCACCGGTGCTCCAAGGCCGTCATTGCTCACAGTATCCAGTGCACGTTCTGTTTTACGCTGGAATTTATAAGGGCCTACTCCTTCTTTGCGTTGCTGTTCCTTGAAGGTTTTCAGTACGTTAGTGATTGCCTGAATCCATTCTTCGGTGAATATGCTTGCATCTCCGGTAGTCTTCCAGTAGTGGTAAGCCAGACGCAACGGATAGCACAGGGAGTCGATTTCCCATTTACGTTCGTGCAATTCCGGTTTCATATCCGTAAGGTCGCTCATCCAATGACCGTTAGGAATGGCACCGTCATTAAACGCATTTGCATACGGGTCGATATTGATACATTTGAACTGGCGGAGGATCACTCCTGCCAGCATTTCTTTCAGTTCGGGGTCCGAATTAGCCAGTTGCACATAAGGCCATACCTGTGCACCGGAGTCGCGCAGCCACATGGCATGAATATCTCCCGTGTACACGAATGTATCCGGTTTGCCATCGCTTCCCTTACGGAAATGTACGGTAGTGTCCAGGGTATTCGGGAAACAGTTGGTAAACATCCATGCCAGCTTCGCATTCTTCAGAAGCTTCTGTACACGAAGAATCTCCTTTTCCACTGCATTCGAACGGAACAGGCGGTTGGATATTTCCGGGCGGTTATCTTTCTGAATGGCATCTGCCAGACATACATGCATTTCCGTCATACGGTTGGAAGCTTGCAGCTGGCCACCGCAGAGAAGCATACCCGCCAGCATACCTGCACTGATATATTTGATTTGTTTTTTCATGATTACTTCTTCTTTTTGAATTCATTAGAGAAAGAGTAAGGGAAATCGCTTTCTTTCGTACCACGTTGCTGATTGGGTTTGGCATCCATCTTGAAAGAAATGGTGGCGCCATTCATCAGATCCTGATGGGTCAGGTAGTTTTTGGTATGTTCCTTGCCGTTCAGTGTCATTGATGAAATGTAACGCTTGTCGTCTCCGTTATTCGGGGCGGAGATGGTTACTGTCTTTCCGTTTTCCAGATGCAGTTTCATCTCTTTGAAGTAAGGAGTACCCAGGACATACTCATCCGTACCGGGGCATACCGGATAGAATCCCATTGCCGAGAATACATACCAGGCAGAAGTCTGGCCGTTGTCCTCATCACCGCAATAACCGTCGGGAGCAGGGGTATAAAGTTTGTCCATCACTTCACGAATCCAGTGCTGCGCTTTCCAGGGTTGGCCGGAATAGTTGTACATATAAAGCATATGCTGGATCGGCTGGTTGCCATGTGCATAGTTGCCCATGTTCATAATCTGCATTTCACGGATTTCATGGATAACGGCTCTGTAATAGCTCTCATCGAATATCGGAGGCAGAATAAATACGGAATCCATCATCTGGTTGAAGCCGTCTTTACCACCCATCAGGTCGATCAGACCTTGAGGATCGTGGAATACCGACCAGGTGTAATGCCAGCTGTTACCTTCTGTGAAAGCATCTCCCCATTTCAACGGGTTGAACGGAGACTGGAAGGTGCCGTCTTCATTCTTGCCACGCATCAGTTTGTGTTCGGGGTCATACAGATTCTTATAGTTCATCGCTCTCTTTGCGAAAATTTCAATCTCTTTTTTCGGTTTCTTCAAGGCTTTGCCGAGTTGGTAGATACACCAGTCATCATAAGCATACTCCAGTGTGCGGGCTGCATTCTCGTTAATACCTACATTATAAGGTACGTAGCCCAACTTGTTATAATATTCATATCCCAGGCGTCCGGTAGAACCCACTTTCGGATGCACAGCATTCGCTCCGTGTTTCACGGCTTCCCACAACGTCTCAATATCGTATCCTTTCAATCCTTTCAGGTAAGCGTCGGCAACTATGGAAGCAGAGTTGTTTCCAACCATACAACCTCTATGACCGGGGCTCGCCCATTCCGGCAGGAATCCGCTTTCCTTGTAGGTGTTCACCAATCCTTCCTGCATCTTTGTATTCATGGATGGATACATCAGGTTGAGGAATGGGAAAAGACAACGGAATGTATCCCAGAAGCCGGTGTCGGTAAACATATAGCCCGGAAGTACTTCACCGTTATAAGGGCTGTAGTGCATAACGTCTCCTTTGGCATCTATTTCATAGAAGCTTCTAGGGAACAATACCGAACGATACAGGCAGGAGTAGAATGTACGCAAATGGTCGATATCATCGTCTTTCACTTCGATACGTCCCAGAACGTCGTTCCATACCTTGCGGCCTTTCGCAGCAATCTGTTCAATGTTGTCCGTACCCAGCTCTTTCAGGTTCAGTTCAGCCTGTTCGGGGCTGATGAAAGAAGAAGCTACACGCACATTCACCTGTTCGCCCTTGCGGGTTTTGAAACCGATCAGTGCACCGGCATGATTGTCTGTCGCTTCCAGTTTGTTGGTGTCAATCACACCACTGGCTACGGCAGCCGTATAAGTAAACGGTTTGTCGAATACCAGTACAAAGTAGTTTTTAAAGTTGGCAGGAACACCACCGCTGTTTTTAGTAGTATAGCCGATAATCTTGTTCTCCGAAGGGATCACTTTCACAAACGAGCCTTTATCGAAGGCGTCTACCACTACATAAGAGTGGTCGTTTTCGGGAAAAGTGAAACGGAAAGCGGCGGCTCTCTCTGTCGGAGCAATCTCCGTCACTACATCATGATCGGCAAGATATACCTTATAGTAATAAGGGGTAGCCGTTTCAGCTTTGTGAGAGAACCAACTGGCACGCTGGTCCTGATTGAATACTGCTTCACCGGTGACCGGCATGATAGCAAATTGACCGTAATCATTGATCCAGGGACTTGGCTGATGGGTTTGTTTGAATCCCCTGATCTTGTCAGCGTCATACGTATAGGCCCATCCATCGCCCATTTTACCAGTCTGCGGAACCCAAAAGTTCATTCCCCAGGGTAACGCAATGGCGGGGTAAGTATTTCCGGTAGATAGTGCGTGCTTTGACTGCGTACCAACCAGCGGACTAACATAGTCCACTGGGCCGGTAATTGTTTTTGCAGTCATACTCCATGCACTAAGTAACGTAAAAGCGAATAGAGCTAGTTTCTTCATGGTATTCTTGTTTTATTTAATCAGTTTTCCTTCAAGCATCTTGATAAAATATCCACCTACAACGGAACGTGCCTGGAAGCCTCTCTGATTCGGTTCATCTGTAAATACCCAGTCGGACATCGGAACACGGTTAGGTGTCACGTTCATAAACAGATATACCGGTTCAATAAATTTCTCAAAGGTAGCTTTGTCGTCAGCCAATGTAGCTGTCCACATGATCCAGTCGGTTTTGGTGTATGTTTCACGGTTATCCAATGGAAGACCATATTTATTTTGCTTCGAAAGATAGTAAGCTATTTCCGTTTCTGCAACATTTTTAGGGAAGATTTGCAGATTCAACAGTTTATCCCACACTAAGTTATACTTCTGGCTCCATGTTCCCGGTTTGTCAAATGTCAGACGGTAGTGGTCGCCATCATCCGCCATTTTCACCCATTCGGCAGCCATATCTTTTGCTTTCTGTGTGTATTTCTCGGCTACTTCTTTCTTGCCCAGCATATCTGCCAGATAGCCATATGAAGCAACACCCATGATCGCTTTGATAGAAAGGTTGGCATTGTGTGCGAAGTGACCTGCAAAGTCATCGGTACAAAGTTGGTTGGCCGGATCAAGTCCGTGCTCTGCCAGATAATCCGTCCAAGTAGTCAGTGTTTCCCAATGTTTCTGTGCATATTCTGCATTGCCTTCCACCTTTGCAATAGCAGCAGCCAGCACTACCATATTACCCGATTCTTCTACCGGCATATCACCGCCATAAGTCTGGCCGTTAGCTAATGGATAAGTACCTACATCATGTGCCGCAAACGGTTTCTCCCATTTTCCGCTTTCGCTATAATAGAAAATATGGTTCATGGTAGCTTTCACCAGTTCCGGGTTATAGTACAAAAGCAGCGGAGCTCCCGGATAAGTCAGGTCGACTGTTCCGATAGAACCATTACTGAAGTTTTCTTTAGAAAGGAATACCAGGTCACCGTTCGGAGCTTCTACCAATTTATGAGCAGCCAATGCCTGACGATAAGCCAATGCACAAAGTTCGGCATATTTACGTCCACCGGCTGCAATCGCTTCTTCCATCATTTTCTTGTCGAAAGCGGCACAGTTCTTCATCTGTGTCTTATATTCTTTCTCTGCTTTCTGGAATTGGGATACAATCGTTTCATTGCCCTGACGGTTCCAGTAAGGACGCAGGTTATCGCCAAAGTATTGGATAGAATAAATATCATCGTATCCGATCAATAGATGACCATCCGCTTTTTGTGTTTCGCCTAATGAACGTACCAAAGCCAATTTATCATAACCATTCGTGGTAGGAGCTTCCAGTTTATTTGCTACAAAGTTTTTACGCAGTTCTCTGCCGTCACCGATTGCAGATGTGCTGTTTTCTTTTTCAGCAGCCAGATAGAAATGTCCCCAATCGATACGTACATCATCACCTTTCTTCTTCAGGATTTCCTGATTACGGCTTCCGGTACGAAGGAATAACAAGTCGCCGTCAGTAAAACTGTCGGCTACAGATTCCTGGTGAGGTTGGTCGATTGCCCATTGCGGAGATACTTCGAAATACAATTCAACCTGATGTTTCTTGCCGTCATTGGAAGCTACTTCATAAGAAATATAATTGACCGGACGTGACAGCAAATCCAGATTATCCATAAACATAGGAGCGGTAAATGTCAGTTTCAAATCTACCGGACCGCAAGTAAAGGTATAATAAGTCTGCATAGGCTGTACGTCTACAGATATTTGTTGTGCTGTTTGATGGAAAGAACGGTAACCGTCCAGTTCTACCAATAATCCGAAATCCAGTAATCCGTTTCCTACACGGTTACGGCAATAGCCGGCAATCAGATTCTCACCCGGTTTCAAAGAAGCTACCACTTCTTCGGGCAGTTTCACTCTCTCGTTCTTTTTACAAGCATTACCAGTATCTACCACTTTGATGCCGTTGATATAGATGATAGCATCATCGTCGTGAGAGAATTCCAGATATACATTCTTTCCTGTCAAGTCTTCCTGAATATCAGCTACCCGACGTACCCAGATAAATTCTTCACCCCATTGGGTCTTGGCTGTATGTTCATTCTCCATGGTTCCGAAAGCAGCTTCGCCTTCTTTCCATGCTTTATCATTAAATCCGGCATTCTGCCATCCGTCAGCAGGCTGTTGAGTGGTATACTTTCCTATCCAGCTACCTTGTTCGGATGTCTTTACCAAAGGACGTAGTTCCAGTTCTTCCGTTCCCATGAAACGGTAAGTTTGTCCGTCTACTTTCGCCACTCCAAGCAAAGGGAAATCCTTACCTGTCCAATGTTTTACGGAGCCATCATACAGATTGTCAGTAGTAGACCAAGCACTAGTGTAAGGGTCAATCGTCACCAGCGGATAGGCCGGAGCACGTAATTCATTTTTCTCGTGCTGCTCTATCTGGGTCTCACAGCTACAAAGTACGGAAGCTGTTCCCAGCAACAGCATCATCAGTTGTTGTTTCATAATTTAAATCACCTGTTTTATTTAATCTATTTTACCATTCTATGGATACATTCACTCCGGCAGGATCGTTCTCGAAACTCAATAAAAGAGTTTTTGAAGATTCATCCCATTGCGGCTGTTCCGTCTTCCCGTTTACCAGAACTTTCCCGGGCTTGCGCGGCAAGAGGATTCTGGATACATTCGTCGTATGTAACGGACTCTTAGCTACAAATGAGTAGCTCTGCTTCCCGACTTTCTCATCGTAAACGCGAGAAGCTCCGCAAAGCACCTTCGCTTTCACCTTACCGGGCACTTTACTCAAGTCATACAAATATCCTTGTTCACCGGGATTAATCTGTTT
The DNA here is from genome assembly GCF_047310725.1 of Bacteroides sp. 90-K9/2. Classification (NCBI taxonomy): domain Bacteria; kingdom Pseudomonadati; phylum Bacteroidota; class Bacteroidia; order Bacteroidales; family Bacteroidaceae; genus Bacteroides; species Bacteroides sp. 90-K9/2. The sequence goes on along the minus strand of NZ_JBCGVL010000004.1, from coordinate 43,645 downwards.
CATGGTCAGTATCGGCAGGTCTTTGTCGAATAAATCGATATACAGTCCCGACAGTTTCAAAGGCTCTTTAGAGGAACTTTCATCCATTACTGCCGCGATTGTATAAGGTCCCCGTTCCACCACAAAATTATTTTTGATTTCTATCTTTTTACCTGTTTTGTCCAGATAAGCGGATGCAATCGTTTCAAAGTATTTGCGGTCGTTGCCGTTCTTCAATACAAAATGTTTCGGATCTTCGCGTATGACAATCACAGTACCTTTCCCGGAACGATATGTTCCATCACCGGGAGTGCGGGACAAGCCCATTGTCTCAAACAAATGTTCCGAAGGGGCTTTGTAGGCGTTTCCTTCTGTATTCCACCATTCCAAAACGGTTTGATAGGGATCGACATCTTCTCCGCAATACACCAGTGTACCTCCCTTTTTAACCCAGTCTGCCAGATAGTTATGGTATTCCGGCTTCATCGGTTTCATGTTCGAGTAGGACATTACGAGTACCTGAAGTCCTTTGAAAGTTTCTTGGAACGGAGTATTCTCCATGTGTACCAGTTCCACCGGGATTCCTCTTTTTAATAATGGCAAAGTTTGGCCATAGAAGCTGGAGAATTGCGGATCGTCATATCCGTTATGATCCGGAAAACGCTGGAACATCAACGAATTTGCCATTAATACCCCAATGCCGTGTGTACCGTTGATCTGCTTGTCAGAGGTGCGAATGTCATTCAATGTATTAATCATCACCTGCATTTGCGTGGAGTATGAGCGTGGAATGCGTTCTTTCTGATCGGTTCCGGCTATCCGGTATAATCCCTGATAAATACGGTCCGGCCATGGCATCACTTCATAAGTATCTACCATCGGGTACATTAGCTGTGCGGCAAAAGTGGCCTGATAATTTATCTTATAATCCAGCCAGTCTTTGGCACGGTCTTCAATCGGATCGGTCAGGAAATACATTTTGCGATTCAAAGGATCGGTCATGGATTTCATGCAGCCATATTCGAGAAAGGCATTCTCAAATACACGCTCTTTCTTTACACCGTTATAGAAGTTCGGTTCACGGGCAGTACCCGTCCATACCTGTGCTATGTAGCCGTCTACACAATCCAATGAAGCCAGACTGGCTTCCGGGCTTACAATTTGCCAGGAAGTGTAGTTAATCAAAGAATGAGTAGGCACATAACATTTCACATCCAGCCCTTTCGATTTACCGTATTCTTTGGCATAAGTAAATATCTTATCCAGTGCATAATAGTAGAGGTGATATTTCAACTTATTGGAAAGGTAGGTGTTCTCGGGAGATTCATGTTGAGGTCTCCAGGGGAAATTATAATATTTCTGCCATTCTGACTTGAAGGCTTCGCTATATCCGCCACGCATCCAGAATTCAGGTTCCTCCAAATAGATAGAAGTAATTCCGGCATCAATCACCCGCTTTATCTGCGTTTCCTGCATATAACGGATAAAACTTTCGGTAGGCACAATGTAGGGTATCAAGTGTCCGTGGGCTATCTCGTTTCCGTTACGATCCCGTTGACCTTCTTTCAGGTGACCGTCTATTCCATCCCATTTGCCGAGAAAATAGTCTTTATAGTCTCCCCATGCCACTCCGGTCATAAATTGTGTCTGATATCCCTTGTCTCTCCACGACTGGACACGTTGTTCAAAAGAAACACCCTTTTTATCAAGTGTACCATATACCATCGTGGCATCGGCACGCACATCTGTTTCCGGTTTCCAGGGTTCGGCTGTTTGAAAAGTTGTTTTTGCTTCCTTGCCGTTAGTCGTTTGAGTTTGAGCAAAGGAGGCATTATTACCGCTTAATAAAAGGCTGAATACAATCAGTAGTTGTTTATTATTCATTTTCACGTGGTTCTGTGTCGTTTTCTATTTACTTCTTAGCCGGAAATAAAAGCATCAATGCCGGTATACCGGAAGCTGAATAACTGTCGATTTCCGCACCTGCCGGCAACTTCTTATGATATTCGCCTCCACACACATTCCGCGTCTCATCTCTGTTTGCCCAACCTGTTTTGATGGTACGTTTCAGGAACGGAAGATATTGGGTTTGTCCGCAATCATATACTAACCATGCCATGTATTCTGCAAAGATAGCAGTATAGATACCCTGTTCAATACCACCTTCGAAAGGTAGCACTTTATGTTCCGCAGACATATCTTTCACTGTATAGTCTGCTGCCAAAATTGCATTGTCCAGATAACGTTTCTCTCCGGTCGCCTTATAAAGCAGTATGGATGCACCGATAAAGGTTGCCTGATTGTAGACATGTGACTTCCACGCGGGATTGCCATTTCCATGACGGCTATCAGCTATCTTTCCCGTTTCTTTATCCAGCAGATTTTCCACTCCCCATTCGTAGATTTCTTTGCCTTTGGCAAGATATTGAGCCTTCGTCTGATAAGACGGACGTTTGTCGGTCGATTCTTTTCTATTTTCAGGCACATTATTGTAGAGCGTCAATGCCGCTACCACTGTCGGGAAGTTGATACATGCCATCTTTCCATCACCGAATTTATTCGGTTTCGGATTCCGAATGGGTTGCCATTGCCAGAACATACCTCCGTTTTCTTTGTCATACGAACCGGTATCACCCACCTTTTCCGAGCCATACCACACACGTTTGAAACTGGCTTCCGAGAGTTTCAGGTATTCATTCACTCCAAAAAGCTCGTATGCGCGCGCCAGACTAATAGTCCACCACATGATGTCATCGTAGATGAACCAGCCGGTGTTTTCGTTGTTATCATCAAAATCAAACTGGCAATATTGTGCTTTGTTTCCTGCGAAAATTTTCTCGCAAAGAGTTTTATACTCACGAGTCTTTTTTTTGTCTTTCTGTGCCTTTGCCAGTTTATAGGCATTCATCGCCATGTCCCAATAAATAGGCTGACACCAAATAGCCGCCGCTCCATTACCGCGGTCAACGGCGCTTGGATAGGAGGAATTTGTTTTATAAATATATTTATTAGAGTCTAGTAGGGTATTGTTAAATCCTTCGTAAGCTGCCCATACATCTTCGTTAGTATATGCGTGCTTCTTCTGGTTTGCTTTTCCTAAATTGCCGACTGCCCATATAGTAGTTGATGCTCCCATTAGCAGCGTCAGAGCCAAAAGAATTTTGCCTTTCATGATAGTTTATAAGTTTATAGTATTTTTCCTGTTACAAAGATTGCAGAAATAGCTGAAAAAAAACAATAATATTTATTCAATAAAGAACAAATACAGACCAAAACGCTTTTCTGCAATAAAAATATAGGATTAATAAAAGGGTATTGGAGAATAATTTCCCCTCATTCTGCCTTACGACAGAGATAAGGGGAATATTTAATCTACCTATTGAAAACTCATCCTGGTAAACAATTATTTGTTATCTGAAATAGTTGTAGATTCAACCCATTGCCAGTTATCACCAACTAATGTTGCTGTATGACCTTTCACACCTTTTATTGTTTCGGTAGCACTTTGAGTAGGCTGATCGCCTTTCACTTCAAAATCCCAAGCATCTACCAAATCCGCATTATCAGCATTTACACCTTCTTCATTTCCCATATAAGAAGCATATACTTGATTTTCTGTCCGGTTTGTTTTCCAGATGCGTATCTTCTTTATGTAACCGGAGAACCATTCATTACGATTTCCATTATTGTCCATCATACAGAATCCGGTCATGTGAATCTGATTAGCTATGGATTGTTTATTGATATATGTTCTCCAGGGTTCACCCACACGGATGGGATCTCCTTGTCTCGTACCGTCAATCATGGAATAACATTTCACATCTGTCGGAGTGTCAAATCCCGGCAACCCTTTATCTCTGAACAGGAATGCATAATGTGTCCAACGATCTTTAGTCCAGTTGTCCGATTTCTTCCATCCCGGCTCCCACTCTTGAGGATTTGTATGATTATCATCTTCCCAATGGGCAACCATTGTTCTCAACAGCCCTTTTGTGCGATCCTGTGCACGCCATCCGCTCCAATAAGGATCGTTCGTCATCGTAGAAAGGAAAGTACAGTTATCTTCCCCCTGTTTATTACAGTATTCTTTGATATTCACCCAAAGTTCTATCGTGAATGCCTGATTATCATCCTCTCCAAACTTTACATAATCCTCACTATAACCAAAGTCTATATATGAACCGGCATTTCCGTCTACAAACAGATTCCAGGTAATCTGGCTGTTATCCGGCCATGCAGAATCTTCTACTTCTTCCACTTTCTTATCGGCAGCGGCAATAGCCTCATCATAAATTTCCTTCGTCATATCTGTAATGGAACCGGATTTGATTCTTTCAGCCAGACTTTCCAAGTCTTTAGCAGCACTCTCCAAAACTGATTTATTATCAACCGGATATTGTCCTTGATGATTTCCCCACTTCGTTTCATCATTAACGATTGCAAGTATTTCATCCGCTTTAGCCAGCAAATTATTAATATATTGTTGTGCTTCCGGAGACAGATTATAATATTTTGAATTCTTAAACTCATCAATAGCCTTATTTACCTTTGCTACAGCAGCTTCCAGAGTTGTTTCATCCAGTTCTTCGCCACCTTCTACCCGCTTTATCAGGGCATCCAACTCGGCAATGGCAGCATTCAATATATCCTTTCCGGCTTCGGGATAGGTGCCGGGAGCAGTTCCATAGGTTGAATTTTTCAATAAATAGTTCAATGATGTACGGTTCCCTTGCAGGATACTCAATTGTGTATCTGTTATATACTCGTCTTCAATATCATCACAAGCGGTAAATATCCCTGCCAGACAAGAAATCAGGAGGAAAGAGAGGAGCATTGCTCCCTCTCTCCATTTATTAGTTAAACATTTCATGTTTTTCATCGTTTTTACATTATTATTCAACAATACGTTGCCACTCGTAAGTACCGATAATCTTAGCAGTATGACGACCTGTCAGGTCTATTACTTCATTACCCGAACCGGAAGGTTTGGTGGTGAAATCCCATGCTGCCGCCAAGTCTTCTTCTTTACCAGTCACTTCAGTCGTCCCATTATAAGAGCTCTGGATATATTCGTTATCCTTTGCACTTTTCCAGATACGGATTTTTTTCATATAACCGGCAAAACCTTCTTCAAACAGATTATCACTGGTACGCATATACCGTCCGAAAGCGGTCATCGGCGTGTTATAGCTGGCATAGTTACTGGAATTATAGAATCTGCTGCCAACATTTCCCTCGGTCGTTTTCACTTCTCCATTCACATACAACTTCGCACGGAATTCCGGACTACCCGGCAAACCTTTATCACTGTACACAAACAGGAAGTGTTGCCATTCTCCATCTTCCGGAGCCTTTAATGACGGTTCACAAATATTTCCTCCCGTTTCGCCCCAAGTTGCACGATAAATACCACCGTCTGCATTGCGCCAATACATCATCCAGCCATTGCGCCATCCATCACCGCCCATGTAGGTAGAGAGGAACACATTCTGGTCTTTTCCACCACCTTTGGTTACTTTCACCCAGAACTCAACAGTAAAGGCTTGATTTCCTTCAGTTCCGAAATTCACATATTCTTCGCTACGTCCGAAATCGATGTAAGAACCACCGTCTCCACGTCCATCCACAAACAGTTCAGCCGGCGTAGTTTCAGCATCTTCTGTACGGATCGTGCTTTCAAACTGTTCTATAGCCGCTTCGGCTTCTGCCACATAACGTTGTTTCTCACTTTCTGACGGAGAAGGTTTCTGATATTTGATTAGAAGTACTGCACGATTAGCATCATCTATCGCATCTGTCAGAATAGCCCGGCTTTCGGTGGGATACTGTCCCTTCTTATCTCCGTATTCTGAATTTTGCTGCAAATCGGTCATTTCAGCAATCAATGCATCCAGTTGGTCGATATAGGCATCCTCTATTTCAGGAGCCGCAGTATACTCGTCATGTGTTTCTTCAGAACAAGCCGCCAATTGAAGTGTCAGTATCATGCATAACACATAATACCACATTTTCCAATTTGAATATTTCGTATTCATTATTCTTCTTTTTTATGGGTTACAATTATTTATCTGCCGGAAACAATAACATCAATGCCGGTATTCCGGACGCACTATAGCTGTCGAGAGTAGCACCTTCTATCTGTGCCTTATGGTATTCGCCGCCACATAGATTACGTGTCTGATCGCGATTAGCCCAGCCATAATTAATGTTACGCTTCAAAAATGGTAAGTACTGTGTCTGACCACAATCGTTTACCAGCATAGCCATGTATTCCGCAAAGATAGCGGTATAAATACCCTGTTCCACTCCACTCTCAAACGGCAATAAATCGTAGGTTGCAGACATGGTATTCATCGTATAGTCGGCTCCCAGAACCGCATTATCCAAATAAGTTTTCTCTCCGGTAGCTTTATATAGCAATAACGAAGCTCCGATAAAAGTGGCCTGATTGTACACATGGGCTGACCATGCCGGATTTCCTTCGCCATGCTTACTGTCGGCAACTTCTCCAGTATTGCTGTCCACGAGATTCTTCACAGCCCATTCATAGATTTCCTTTCCTTTTGCCAGATAAGCATCTTTTGTTTCATAATGCGGACGGGTAAAGTTACCGTACTTATTACTCCAGCTTTCCGGATTCGGATCTGCCACACGGTCGGCAGGAACATTGTTGTAGAGAGTCAATGCAGCCACTACAGTCGGAAAGTTGATACAAGCCATCTTGCCGTCGCTGGCTACATTCTCATTCGGATTGCTGATAGGCTGCCATTGCCAAAACATACCTCCACCCAAATTCTTTTCCGGATCTGCATACGAACCCGTATCACCGACCTTTTTCGAGCCATACCACACGCGTGCAAAACTTGCTTCTGCCAGACTGCGATACTCGTCTACTTTAAACAATTCATAAGCACGCGCTAAAGTAATGGTCCACCATTGGATATCATCATAGATAAACCAGCCGGTGTTCTCATTATTATTGTCAAAATCAAAGTTTGCATAATGCGCTTTATTTCCGGCAAACAAATCATCGCACAACTGCTTGTATTTGTTTTCTCTTTCCGTATTCCCTTCCGTTTTTGCACGTTTATAAGCATTCATCGCCATGTCCCAGTAAATAGGTTGGCACCAGATAGCGGCAGCTCCGTTATTGCGGTCTACAGCAGCAGTATAAGCGGTACTTGTTTTATAAATATTCTTATCGGGGTCCAGCAAATAATCATTAAATGCCTCATAGGCAGTCCAGGTATCTGCATTGGTATACTCCGGGACAATCTCATAATCCGGCGTATACGGCTTTGCCTGCTTATCCTCATTGCAAGAGGACATACAAAGGACACCGGACATGAGACAAACTGCAGAGAAAATATATTGTTTCATCATAATTTCTATTTTATAATCAGTATTTAGAATCCTGTATTCTGAACCAAGTTCTTATCAATATCAATCTCACCCTGTGGTATCGGGAAGAAATACTGACGGTCAAAAATACGTTTTACAATCTCCGTACGTTTAAAGAATTCATTTCCGTCATAATTGACATTCATTCCATGAATTGCCTTGTTGAAATATTCATTTACCAATCCCCAGCGGCGTACGTCAAAATAACGGCAGTTTTCGAAACTCAATTCGATGCGTTTCTCCTTGCGGATCAACTCCATGACTTCATCCGTTGTAGTCGGTTTAGGCAGATTGACTGTCTCACCGTATCCCGGAATACCTGCACGCTTACGGATCATGTTCATATAAGTCCAGATATCTTCATGAGTCGGGCTGACATGTGCCAGCGCTTCGATATAGTCAAAATAAATATTAGTCAGACGTAAGAGCACACAAACCAAATTCTGGTTACGGTCGCCGGAATCCATTCCTTTGCGCACCAAATAACCTGTGCTCGTATAGTCATTGCTACCTTGTTCTTTACCACAACTTCCACTATAAGTAAAATCTACTACATAACCGCCTTCTGTTCCCTCAAACCATTTTGAATTGCTAAAGGTAATGTCGGCATAGAAACGAGGTTCACGATTGACATACATCATTCTGGTTCCTACCGGTGCATATAATGTACCGTCTGTTCCTTTGTATTCTGTTGTAGAGACTCCCTCTTCTACATAATCAGATTTTTCGTTGATAATCGGAGTGACTCCGTCAGCACTATAACCGGAAATAGGAGATTCTCCGTTTGACATGAAATAGGCATCTACCATTTCCTGTGTTGCCCCCAACAAGCTACCACCTCTGTAGTCGGTCGTATTACCGGATCTATTCGGCATACGGTCATACTGCATGGTTCCAGCAGCATTATCCAGACGATAGAAAATCATCTCTTTATTGTTACCCATTTCAGAAAACAGGGTTCTCACTGCACGACGATAAGACTCTGTCGGACTGAATCCTTCCGAGTCCGGGCCGGAAACAGAAACACCATCCTTATTGGTATACATCAGATGATAACGGCTACCATAGTTAGAGAAGAATGTGTTACATTCATCAATCACTCTCTGCCAGTTGGCGCGTTTGGTAGCTTCATCCGGTCTGTCGGGAAATAGTTTTGTTCCATCATTATTAGCCAAATCAGAATAATAGGTACTTTCTCCATTAAACAACCAGCTGGCACGATAAGTCAATGCCTCAATGATAAATGCCTGTGCAATCGCTTTGTCAATACGACCATATCCGGACACCTTGTCGGTAGAAGCATCATCCAGCAAACCGTCATTTTGTGCACCTTTCAGTTCTGATACGATAAAATCGAAACACTCATCTACCGTATTACGCGGGAGTTGCAACTCGTCACTTGGAGTATCCATCGCAAAGTCCTTTTCAAGCAAAGGAACCGGGCCATAAGTACGTACTAAATAAAAATAGTAGATAGCCCGTAAAGCTCTTGCTTCTGCTTTCCATTGATTTCTTTCTGTAACAGTCAACGGTGCCTGACCTACATTTTCTGTAAATACTGCAGCTTCATGGATACCAGAGAACCAGCTCTTCCAGCGATACAATACCATCGTTCCTTCGGTAGCATCGATAGAGTTGTTATTTATCAGTTTTCCCTTATTGTCATTTGTCCACTCTGCCTCGTCACTGGAACCTGTCCAAGGACCGGGAGTACGGTACAGACTGGTTTCATGTACCTGACGTTGGTTAAATTCATCCGGTAAGAATGTGTATACGTTCGAAAGATACCGTAAAGCTCCATCTCTGGTTGTAAAAATCTCTTTGAGTGACAAACGGTCATCAGGCACCTGATCAAAATAGTCATTACAAGATGTCGTCAAGAGACACGCCAGCAAACTAACGATTATATAATTATATTTTTTCATTATCTTTTTGTTTAGAATGTGAAATTAATACCAACTGAGTAAGAGGTCGTATTTGGATAAGAAGCACCATTATCGGTATTCAACTCCGGATCCCACAATTTGAAACGACTCAAGGTGAACAGGTTAGTTCCCATTACATATACAGCCGCATTCTTCAGATGAACTTTATTCACCCAAGGTTTCGGCAGGTTATAAGATACCTGCAATGTCTTCAGACGCAGGAAGTTCATGTTACGCACCCACCATGTGCTCTTCTGGAAGTTATTAATATTACTGGTTGTTTCGCTTCCATAAGACAGACGCGGATAAAAGGCATTCTGATCCGGATTTTCCTCTGTCCAACGGTCGCCAATGTTAGAGTAGAGGTTACCGCTACCACCACCGCCGTTAAACGGATTAATACTGCTACCATTCAAAACACGTTCGGCTCCTGCTACACCTTGGAACATCATACCTACCGACAAATCTTTCCAACCTACAGTAAATCCGAAACCATAAACAGTTGTCGGCACATCCCCACGGGAAATGTAAGTCTGGTCGTACGCATCAATCTGACCGTCATTGTTCAAATCCTTGTATTTGATATCTCCCGCCTTTACTGTACCAAACTGTGAAGCAAAAGGTTTGGGAGTGATTGCTTTATTGGCATCCGACAACGATTCCCAACGTGCCATATCATCTATTTCAGCTTGTGTGAACAGTCCTTCGGCCACATATCCTTTAACTCCATTGATGTTACGTCCATACTGGTTCATCCATTCGTATTTCTGTTCCGGCAGTTCTCCCTGAATCCATTTATCCTTATTAAAGGTGATATTACCACGAAGCGCAAGTACCCAGTCTTTATTAATACGCTTGTTATACTCTATCGTTCCATCGAACCCTTTATTTTCTATGATACCAATATTTCCATAAGGAGCAGATGTATTGTATCCCAGGAATGAAGGTATAGAATGCTCACGCTTCAACAGGATGTTTTCACGACGTTCCTTAAACAAGTCGAATACAATAGACAGGTCGTCATTAAACAGTTTAATATCAATACCCAAGTCTTGCTTACGAGATTCTTCCCAAATCAAGTCAACAGCCATATTCACTGTTTCATAACCAGACCATTTGGTACCATTCGGTCCGAATTTATAACCATAATCGCCATTCTCTTTCATCTGGTCCAGATACATAAAACGACGGTCGGAAACTTCACTATTACCTACTTTACCATCCGTATAGCGTATCTTCAGGAAAGAAACAGCTTTTGACAGCGGTTGCCAGAATTTCTCGTTTGAGATAACCCAACCCACACCAAATGCAGGGAAAGTACCGAAACGATGTTTAGGTGAGAAGTTCTCGGCACCGTTATAACCGATGTTGAATTCTGCAAAATAACGGTCTTTCCACGAATAAGTAGCACGACCGGCAATACCCATCATACGATAAGGAATCGCATCTTCCAGTGTACCTTTCGGATACAACAGTTTGGATTGCTGGTTGAACAGAAACAATGCACTGACACGATGATCGTCATTGAACGTCCGGTCATAGTTCAGGGAAGCCTCCAGGTAAGTTTTCTTATTACCACTTGTTTCCTGTTTATAGCTCAACACATTACTTCCTTCATAAATACGTTGCAAAATGGGTTGTCCGTCCATATCGTAAGGAACACTGGTATCCAGGAAGTTATAAGTAGACTCTGCACGGTCCTGATGTACATGTATCTCATTGTACACGTCGAACGCATACATGCCAGTCAATTTCAACCCTTTAGTAAGCATATCCAAATCCTGTGTGATACGTAGATTAGAATAGATCTGATTTTTCGTCAGGTTATCATATCCACGACGGGTAGCTTGTGAATAAGGGTTATTAAAATTGTTGTTAGTTGAAGTTCCCGGCACATAGGCTTCTCCGTTGACAAAGAACATCTTTGGATATTCAACCGGTGAAATTGACATTGCCGCATTATACAAATCAGCAGAAGAGATAGCCGGATAGTTTCCTTCTCCCAAATAACCTTGTGCACCGATCTCCACTTTAGAAGTAGGAGTCACATCAATATTCAGATTAGTGGTAAAGTTATAACGGCTATATTTCATTTTGGAATCATAGGTGTTGATATTCTTATCAGTCACCGTCATACCTGTTTCATTGAAGTAGCTGACTGACGCATAATAAGCAACCTTTTCACTACCACCCCGCACATTTACATTCACACGGCGATTATGTCCCCAATCATTAAAGATTTCCTTCAACCAATCCACGTTCGGATACAAATAAGGATCTTTGCCGGCAATCGTATTACGAATTTGGTCTTCCGTATATTTTGTAGCAATACCGTCATTACGCATTGCCTCGTTAGCTGCATTCATATAAGTGATACCGTCTGCCAAATCAACCATCTTCGTGAAACGGGTAAACGATTCATAATAATCCGCGCTCACTGTCGGTTTCCCCACCTTTCCCGGTTTGGTTTTAATCAGAATCACACCATTAGCGCCTCGCACACCATACACAGCCGTTGCCGATGCATCTTTCAGTGTTGTCAACGATTCAATGTCTTCCGGATCGATGTCGTTGAACGAACGTTCCACTCCATCCACCAATACCAGCGGAGAAGAAGTGTTGGGAGTAGAAATACCACGAATCCAGATATCAGCGGCATCTTTACCCGGTTCTCCCGTACGTTGCACGGCTACAACACCGGCCAAACGACCTGCCAACGTTGTAGTTAAACTGGCAGAAGGTGTTTTAATATCCTCCATCTTCATAGAAGACTGTGCACCGATATTACTTATTTTACGCTGGGTACCATAACCAACAATCACAGTCTCTTCCAACTCGTTCACCTGTTCTTCCAAAGCCACATCGTAAATATTGGTAGAAGCATTCGTCCGTATTTCTGAAGTTTTGAAGCCGATATAAGTAAATTTAAGCACTACGCTTTTTTTGGTTACGAATATCTCATACAAACCATCCATATTGGTAATCGAACCGTTTGCATCTCCATCCACGGTAACGTTCACTCCAATAAGCGGTTCCCCTTTTACATCAGTAACACGTCCGGTTATTTTCCGTTTATTCTGTTGCTGTTCATTAGGAGCCGATGCTTTTCCGGAAATAAAGATTTGTCTGTCAGAGATCCGATAAGTACATGAAGTACCCTCGAAAAGTTCAGAAAGAATTTCTTCTATCTTCTTATTCTTACTGTCGATAGATACCTTACGTTCTAAGTTCACAGCATCATCTAAGTAGAAGAAAACAAATTGACTACTTTTCTCTATCGTTTTAAGCACTTCTCTCAACGTCGAGTTATTAACGCTGACCGAGAGGGTCTTAAATTGAGAATAATTGTTGTAACTTGCGAAAGAGTAGTCTATTCCGAGAAGTAAAAAGCAAAGGAATAGCCCGAGAACCTTACTCTTTCGTTCTCTAATTGCATTTTTCATATTAAACATGTTAAAATTTTCTCATAATATTATTTCTGTATCTAAACATTATTGGGTACACACGTCCCAGTTGGATGATAGCGTGTATCATCCACTTTCTACAAAAATTACCATAAAATTCAGGAATTAGATTTATTCTTTATCTTATTTTTTCATATCTATTTCTTTACGACTCGATACGTCTTATATTGTTCATCATAGGCATAAGAGATTGGTGCAACAAAGGTTAATCCATTAATTACTGTTTCAAAGTTGTCTTTCAAATCGATTTTTCCGGAACATTTTATTTTACTTAGCGCTGGGTCAAATTCTACGTTAATGCCATAATAGGTAGACAGACGTTTCAAAACGATTCCCAAATCAGCACTTTGGAAATAATAGAGTCCATTCACCCATGATATAGCTTCTTCTACATCTACCTGTGTTATATTTTCCTTTCCATCGGCAGAACTGAACATCTGATTAGGAGCCAGAATGGCTTTAGGAGTCCGGTCTGTCTCCACCTGAACACATCCTTGTGCCAGCACTACACTTCTAATTGCTTCCGATTCATACGCAGTTACATTAAATTTAGTACCAAGCACTCTGACATTCATATCTTTGGTCCGCACATAGAAAGGACGATTTTCATCTCTGGCCACTTCTATGTAGATTTCACCATCCACATAGATTTCACGTTTGTCTTGTTCAAACTCCACCGGATAAACCACCCTTGTACCGGCATTCACCCAGACTTTAGATCCATCGGCAAACGTCAATACCGAACGTTTTCCACGTGGAATAACCAATTGGTTATAAGTTGCCGATTTCTCCTTTTGTATACTTTCCTGATTCGTTTTGATTTCTACGGAATCATACGTGATCTCTGTTTCTTTTTCCTTCAAACTCACGACATTATCTTCTGCCAAAATCAACAGTGTTTCTTCCGTCAAAGGCAAATCGGCTTTCGTATTCACAGCAAATGTGGCAATGTCCGGATCCAGAGCCGAAGAATAGTTCTTCAAAAAGAAGAAACATCCCACAAGAATAGCCACACTGGCAGCCGCACTCAATCCTATTAAGAAATAGTTCTTGCGTCTCGCTTTCTCCTTATTTATATTAGTCGCTTGAATACGAATCCATAAATCATCCGTTTCCTGGTTTGAAAGTACCTCACCCTTCTCTTTCGAAAAAACTTCCAAATATCTTTTTGCAGCGATATATTCATCTATATTAGAAGGATTCATCTGTTCAAATTCATCCCAGAACTTCTGTGTTTCTTCCGTAGGATAGTTCATAGAAGAAACAAAGAAATCATTCTGAAGAAATTCTTCAAAAGTATATAGGGAAAAATCTGTATGTTCTTGTTCAGAGTTCATCATTTTCATTGTCTTTACGTATGAATAACAGTTGTACTTTCATTTTATACTCACCTTTTTCGAAGTTTTTTCCACTTTTTTTGATAGGCAGGAAAAATGGGCTGATTATTCTCTCTTATTTTCTCTTAAATAAGTCGCGGATACGTCCCAAAGCCCGTTGAATAGAATTAGAAACAGACTGATTATTCATATCTGTCACCTTACTGATTTCATCGATACTCATCTCTTTGATATACCGATAATAAATAATTTCGCGCTGTCTGTCCGTCAATACAGACATCATAGAATGTACGGTTGTCTGAACTTGTTTTTCCTGTTCATTATTAATATATATAGTTTCCGGAGTGGAAGGAGAGTCGTCAACCGTATCTTCTCTCTCACCTATTTCATCAAACGGGAGAGAATCTGTTGTTTTTTTCAGCGCATTAAAAAGAGTGTTTTTCAACGCCACTGTCAAATAGGCGGCAATATTATCTGTTGGAGCCAACTTTGCACGATTCATGTGAATTTTCACAAACACATCATGTATGCAGTCTTTAATTAATTCTTTATCCGAAGTATATAATAATCCGAATCGAAACAGATCTTGTACTGTTTGATTATATATTTGGGTATACGCACTCGAGTCTCCTTCGAGAAACCTTCTCCACAAAAGGGAATCAGAGAGAGAGTGTATATCCGATTTCATTATAATAAGTATATTGAATTTATAAGGACAAAAATAAAACAATAAATCAAAAAAAGCCCATCTTTATTAAAATATTAATTACCGATGGGCTGAACTTTTCAGATTTTACTTCAATGGGCTGGCTTCTACTCCCTCGAAAGTCATCTTTATGGGTTTTATTTTTCCGTCTTTATCAAAAATCATGCGATCAATACAGGTCACACGAGCGTTTCCATCCGTTTCACCTAATGGATGGCGATGATAAATGATGTACCATTCGTCCGCTCCCGGACCTTTCACTACAGAATGATGGCCGGCACCCGTTCCAATATTGGGATCTCGCTGTAAGATTTTTGCTTCTCTTTTAAAAGGTCCGAATGGTGAGTCGGCAATCGCATAGGCTACGCAATAATCCGGTCCGGTCCAACCGCCTTCCGACCACATAAAATAGTATTTACCGTTACGTTTTAACATGAAAGGTCCCTCTACATATTTTTCGGGAGTTACTTCCTTATAGATGGTACCATCCTCAAACGGTACGATACTCAACAAGTCCGGAGCTAGCTTCACCATATTGCAATGTCCCCAGCCACCATAATACATATAATACTGTCCGTCATCATCTTTGTAAACAAACTGATCGATCGGCTGTGCACCATTTACAAACTTATCAATCAGAGGTTTGCCCAGTGCATCCTTAAATGGTCCGGCAGGATTGTCGGCTACAGCCACACCGATACCTCCCAGCTCGTTATTACTTTGAATATCATTCGCACCGAAGAATATATAATATTTGTCATTCGCATGAATCACAGCAGGTGCCCATAAAGCACGTCTAAACCAACTTATATTCTCTTTCGACAACACTTTCGGGTGTTTTGTCCAGTTCACCAAGTCTTTAGACGAGAAAGCATCCATGAAGGTTTGTTCGTCATAAGGCGCCGAATACGTAGGGTAAATCCAGTATTCATCTCCAAACACAATTCCTTCCGGATCGGCATACCAGCCCGGAAATACAGGATTGCCACTTGTCTTTGGTTGCTGACCGGCCTTTTGCCCAAATACAGACAGGGAACAACAAATAATACAGAAAAGAATAAGATGTTTTAGTTTCATATAATATCAATTTTAAAGTTCGTGCTACAAAGATGAGAAAAAACGAATAGAAAATTCAATAATTATGAACCAATTAAGGATAAATACTAACCAATCTGCAAAAAAAAGATGATTTATCAAGATTTTGTGCTTTCTTTGCAGTGTCATTATAAAATGAAAAATACCATGAAAAGCGGAATCTCATTACTAACTGTACTTTTAGTCATTATTTGTGCATCTTGCCAACCCAAGAAGAAAACAGAGCCGGAAAAGGAAACGATAACAGGAGATACCTATACGAATCCGTTGCGCGAAAAAGGAGCAGAACCATGGGGTGTTTTTCACGAAGGGAAATATTACTACACACAAGGTTCCGAAAGCAGGATCATACTTTGGGAAACGAGTGATATAACAAACTTGGATGACAGTCTTAAAAAACCGGTATGGATACCGACAGACCCTAGTAATTCGCACCATTTATGGGCCCCCGAGCTACATCGGATCAATAATAAATGGTATATCTATTTTGCGGCAGATGACGGTAACATGGACAATCACCAGATTTATGTAATTGAGAACGAGGCTGCCACTCCTACAGAAGGAAAGTTTGTCATGAAAGGCCGAATACCGACTGACAAAGATAACAACTGGGCGATTCATGCAAGCACTTTTGAACATAACGGACAACATTATATGATCTGGTGCGGATGGCAAAAACGAAGAATCGACAGTGAGACACAGTGCATTTACATCGCTTCCATGGAAAATCCATGGACTCTTTCTTCCGATAGAGTCCTGATTTCCAAACCTGAATATGAATGGGAATGTCAATGGGTCAATCCTGATGGCAGTAAAACGGCCTATCCGATTCATGTGAACGAGGCACCTCATTTTTTCCAACCGAAGAATAAAGACAAAGTTTGCATTTTTTATTCTGCCAGTGGTAGCTGGACGCCTTATTATTGTGTAGGATTACTAACAGCAGACGCCAATGCTGACCTGCTGGATCCCGCTTCCTGGAAGAAACATCCGACCCCTGTATTTCAGCAGGAGCCGAAAAACGAAGTTTTTGGTCCCGGCGGCAGTTCTTTCATTCCTTCACCGGATGGAAAAGAATGTTATATGCTTTATCATGCCCGCCAGATTCCCAACGACGCTCCGGGTGCAATGGACTCACGTACTCCCCGCTTACAAAAAATGGAGTGGGACAAAGACGGAATGCCTGTACTGGGTGTTCCGGACAAAGCCGGAACGAAACTCCCCAAACCATCAGGAACAAAAACTGCTGACAAATAACAAAAAAACGATTGTTCAACAAAGAAAAAAACTGACCACTACTTCCGGTATTTATCATCAAAAGTAACTTTATAGGAGACTTTATATAGAAAAAGAAGAGATTTTGCTGTTTTTTGAACGGCAAGTTTCCTTTATTCTCTTTAAATTCCACTTTCTTTGCAATGTTCCTTCTTATGGAATTTATATCTAATAACTAATTATAATGTATACCATGAACATGAAAAAGAATTTTCTAACAATGCTACTTGCATTGGCTCTATGCAGTTCGACTTTTGCTCAATGGAAACCTGCCGGTGACAAAATCAAGACATCGTGGGGAGAACAGCTCGATCCTAAAAATGTATTGCCGGAATATCCGCGTCCTATCATGGAACGTAGTGACTGGAAAAACCTGAACGGGCTTTGGAAATATGCAATCACAAAGAAGGGAGCTCCTGCGCCTGCTGCTTACCAGGGTGACATTCTGGTTCCTTTTGCTGTAGAATCGTCTTTATCAGGCGTAGGCAAAATGATAAACGAGAAAGAGGAACTGTGGTACCAACGCACTTTCGACGTTCCTTCCAACTGGCGTGGCAAACAAGTCCTGTTGCACTTCGGAGCAGTAGACTGGAAAGCAGAAGTTTGGGTGAATGACGTAAAGGTAGGTGAACACACAGGCGGATTTACTCCTTTCTATTTCGATATCACTTCCGTACTTAATAAAGGCAATAATGATCTGGTAGTAAAAGTATGGGACCCTTCAGATCGTGGCGAACAACCCAGAGGAAAACAAATAGCAAATCCTCATGGCATTTGGTACACTCCGGTTACAGGTATCTGGCAAACAGTGTGGTTGGAACCGGTGGCAGCACAATACATCGCTAATCTGAAAACTACTCCTAATATTGATAATAACTCTGTTAAGGTAGAAGTTGCTGCCAACACAACTTCTGCTGACAAAGTGGAAGTAAAAGTATTCGACGGCAAGAACCTTGTAGCCAAAGGTGCAGCGTTGAACGGAGTACCCGTTGAACTGGCAATGCCTGCTAATGCTAAACTGTGGTCTCCGGACTCTCCCTTCCTTTACAATATGGAAGTGACTCTGTATAAAGACGGAAAAGCAATCGACCAGGTAAAGAGCTATACTGCTATGCGTAAATATTCTATCCGCAAGGGTCCGAATGGTATCACTCGCCTGCAGTTGAACAACAAAGATTATTTCCAATTCGGTCCGCTCGACCAGGGATGGTGGCCTGATGGTTTATATACTGCACCGACAGACGAAGCTTTGGTTTACGACTTGAAGAAAACAAAAGACTTCGGCTACAACATGGTACGTAAGCACGTTAAGGTAGAACCTGCACGCTGGTACACTCATTGCGACCAGTTGGGATTGATCGTATGGCAAGATATGCCGAACGGTGGTCCCAGCCCACAGTGGCAAGCACGTAACTATTTCAACGGTACAGAAGTGATTCGCTCTGCTGCTTCCGAAGCTAACTACCGCAAAGAGTGGAAAGAAATCATCGACTGTCTGTACTCTTATCCGAGTATCGCTGTATGGGTACCTTTCAATGAAGCATGGGGCCAATTCAAAACTCCGGAAATCGTAGCGTGGACCAAAGAATACGATCCTAGCCGACTGGTGAATCCTGCCAGTGGTGGTAATCACTACACTTGTGGCGATATTCTCGACCTTCACCACTATCCGGGACCAAACATGTTCCTTTACGATCCGAGACGTGCTACCGTATTGGGTGAGTACGGAGGTATCGGCCTTGTAGTAGAAGGAAACACTTGGGTGAATGACAAGAAAAACTGGGGTTATGTGAAGTTCAATACATCGGACGAAGTAACCAACGAATACATCAAATATGGCAGACATCTGTTGGAATTGATCCAGAAAGGATTCTCTGCTGCCGTATATACTCAGACAACAGACGTAGAAGGTGAAATCAACGGTCTGCTCACTTACGACCGTAAAGTAATCAAAATGGATGAAGCTAAAATCAGGGAAATCAACCAGAAAATCTGTAACTCTCTGAATAAATAATAATTAGAATAATACTCTTTTCCTTGTTGAATTTAAAAACAGCACCTCTGAAGGTCTATATTCAGGGGGCTGTTTTTTATGTTTTCATTTTTTCCCGATGGGCTTACTCTTCTTCCTGCATGAAGATCTTTACCTGATTCCAGCTATTCTCCGTATCATTCGATACTTTCTCACCGGGTGTAGAGCGTCCTTCTTCCAGATATTTCTTCATAGTCCGTTTCATCTCTTTCACCTCATTCTCATAACGTTTATCACCGATGATATTTTCTTTTTCCGAAGGGTCTTTCACGATATCAAACAATTGCATCGGAGGGAACTTAGCTACATCAACCGGTTTAACGGGATATGTCCACCCACCGGAGCCTCCGTAAAATACCAGTTTCAGTTGGGAAGTACGTAAAGACAGATACCCCTCTCCTGCCTCATGCACCAAGTCTTTGCGGGTGGAAGTGCCTTTCTTACTCAATATCGGCCACATACTGTAACTGTCGACGGCTTCTTCCGTCTCCAAATTGTGGTTAAGCATTTCGGCAAAGGTAGCATAAAAGTCAATCAACGAAACCAGAGAGTTATTTGTCTCTTTCCCGTATTTACCTTTCCAGGAGACAATAAGCGGTATTCTGTGACCGCCTTCATAAATATCACTCTTATAGCCTTTGTAGATATAACTGGGGAAATGCCCCTGTCTTTCCATATCTTTGACGCCTATATAGGCAGCACAGCCATTGTCCGAAGCAAATACGATGATGGTGTTATCCAGTTGTTTATTCTTCTTCAATGTTTCTACAATTTGGCGCACCATGTCGTCTATCATGACTACAAAATCACCATAGGGACCGATGCTGGTTTTACCCTGAAATTCTTTCGAAGGCAATATAGGTGTGTGGGGAGCAGTAATAGGCAAATATAAGAAGAATGGTTTCTTACTGCCTTTCTGCTCATTGATATAGTTCAGGCTGTGACGAATGATGCTGGGAAAACATTCTTCCGGTTTGAAGTCAGCTCCTGCCATTCCTCCGTGCATCAGTAAAGCCAGGTTCTTTTTCTGGGGTTCTATCACATGATCGGGGATAGAGGTTGCCTTATTGTTTTCCACGTAAACATAGGGAGAAATATCCAGTGATGCAGGGATGCCGAAGTAATAGTCAAATCCTCTGTCGGTAGGTCCGTTCTTGATCGGGAGCGAGAAATCGATATCTTTCATGCTTCTACCGTTGTCCGTATATCCCCAGTCCCAGCCTAAATGCCATTTGCCGATACAAGCGGTATTGTATCCGTTGGCTGAAAACATTTGTGCGATGGTGCGACGTTCAGGGTCGATCATAGCAGGTGAATCACCATTAAGACCGCCTCGTTTCAGTTTGGTACGCCACGGATATCTTCCGGTCAGGAGAGAATATCTGGAAGGAGTGGATAAAGCAGAGGAAGCATGGGCATCCGTAAAGGCAATTCCGTGCCCGGCCAGTTTGTCGATGTTAGGAGTATGGATTTTAGATTCGGGATTGAAGGCGGAGATGTCTCCGTAGCCTAAATCGTCAGCCAATATAAACACGATATTGGGTGTTTGCGCCCTTACAGCAGTTACTGCAAAAAGTGCAGAAGAGATTGTGATTAGTTTATTCATATATATAATGTATTAAAACCGTAGTTAATAGGTGATATCGCCTATGCCTTCATGTTTTCCAAGCGGCATGCCCGTATTATCCTACTGCCATCTCTTTCGTTCCACTCCAGTGAACGACCCCTTTCACTCCAGTGAACAGGTCTGTGCACTCTAGTAAACAGTTTGTGCCACTCTAGTGGAACGATGCAGATGCTTTATCAATAACAAGGCAAGAACGAATGGAAAACAGGAGGACATCAGGTTGTTTGAACGGAAAATGCTCTTCATCTGTTTTCAATGTAGGCGTTTACAGTACCCATCATCCGTGCAATTTCGATGAGAAGTGTATGAGAAATGATTGAAAAACGTATGAGAGAAAGCCCTTTTTCCGTTAAAATATCTATAAAAAGTATGAGAGATGCCTGTTTAAAAAACATCTCTCATACTATATACATTTAATTACAAGCTAATTATCGAGATTTTATGAGAAATGAGAAATAAAAAAATAAAATCTCTTTCAGAGAGCAAATAACGATAGCATTGTTGGAATGCTATGCATTGGCTGCTTTCTTCTGCTTGTTCTTAGGGGTGCGTGGCTGGTCCTTATCAGCTCCGGTATCATTTTGCTGCTTCATCCATTTCTGCAGTTCCATCGTCAGTTCAGCTTTCTTCTTACTATATTTCTTCATATCCGCCAGATTATTCATCTCGAACGGATCTTTCTTGATATCATATAGCTCGAATTCAGGACGATTCTTGTAACGGTTCAATATTTTATGTGCCTGATCCGACTCCTGTGCTTTCCAGGAGAGATACCATTCTGCCTTTTCAATATGTTTTTCCACGTATGTTTCTTCCGGAGTCAGATTCCAGATCAAGCGATAGTGTCCGTCTGAAATGGAGCGAATCGGATAGGCCGGACCCTCGGGAACATTGTTGTGAACATGATAAGCATATTTATGGTGTGTCTTCGTTTTCCCCTGAAACACACCCAGCAAGCTCTTTCCGTCTATCACGTCAGGAATTTCTCCGCCTGCAACATCGATGAACGTAGGAAGAAGATCCTCATATTGAACAATGGCAGAAGTTTCCACACCCGGTTTAATGACACCCGGCCAGGAAGCAACCATCGCCGACTTGACCCCTGCACTCCAATTCGTCCATTTAGCTCCGGCAAATTGCGTACCTTGTTCGGAGATGAAAATGACAAGCGTGTTCTGCAGCAGATTCTTATCTTTCAGAATCTGCATAGCGTCACCCACCTGCTGATCGAGCAAACCGACTTCAGCCAAATATCTGGCATAGTATTCACGCGTTACTTCCGTATCAATAAATTGTGGCGGCAATTGAAGTTTCTTCCGGTCGAAGACGGAAGCGTCACCACCCGTCCAGGGAGCATGCGAGTTGATAGAAGCCAATACCAGACAGAAAGGTTGGGAAGCATCACGCTCCATAAACTTTTCGATGCCTTTGGTATGATAGTCAGTGTTTGTACTTGTACATCCTTCAGGAAATCCCGGTACTTTCTCGAAGGGGAAGTTAGCCAAAGGCCTGATATGCCATTTCCCGGCTAATCCTACCCGATAGCCAAGTTTCCCTAGATAAGTGGGAAGAGACTTTACATCAGCATTGACCGCACTATGGTTTGCATAACCACCATGATGCATCGGATACATACCTGTATACACACAATGCCGGGTAGGCGTACTCATCGAAACGGAGTTATACGCATTGTTGAATTTGATCCCCTGCTCCGCCAGTGCGTCTATATGAGGTGTCTTGTTGTTTACAGCCCCGAAACAGCCTATATCATAATAGGAGCAGTCGTCGGCTATGATTAATAGAATATTAGGTTTCGAAGGAGTTTGGGCAAACCCATTCCCTATCGCCAATCCGCCTAAAAGGCACATGCTAATCATTGATTTTTCCATCTTGTATTATTTTCAATTCATAGGGTTAACAGATTCAACGTACTACTTTCCATTCTTTAGGAGCCTTGAATCCGTCACGGCCTTTACCGTATGGAACCTCCGGTATACAAGGAGTGATGGTGTCATATTTCAAGGCAACCTGATACAGGGCCTTCACAATCTTCTCGTTTCCTGCACTGGCATTTTTCTTTTCATAAGGATCTGTTTTATAATCAACCAGAAAATCCTGTTTCAAATCAAGTCCCGGTTTCATGCCTTTTCTGATCAGTTTATAGTCTTTATTGACTACGGCTCCGTGTCCCAGATAGAAATCGCGGTCGATGCAGCTCTTCTTACCATTCAATACAGGGAGTATGCTGATACCATCATATTCACGTTTCGGACGACTGTTATCTCCTACCAGTTCTTTCAATGTGGGAACAAGGTCAACAAAACCTGTCACCTGCGAACTCAAGTTCTTATACTGTTTCTCTGCTTTCTTCCAATAGAGAACAGCCGGAGCGTGCACGCCTCCATCCCACTCGTCGAATTTATGCCCACGCAATGGTCCTGATGAGGATCCCGGAACGCCGGCAGTACCGTTATCGCTAAAGAAGATAAAGAAAGTGTTGTCCATTATTCCTTTCTTCTTCAAGGCATCTACGATAGCTCCGATTCCTCTGTCCATACAGGAAACCATTGCACTATAAGTCACCTTTTTCTGTTCCTTCGGTGTCAGACTGTCGAAGTTATCACAATAAAGTTTAATATCTTTTTCCTGTGCTTGCAGCGGAGTGTGAGGCGCATTATAAGCTACATACAACATAAACGGACCTTCTTTCTCATAAGCATCGATGCAACGGATAGCTTCTTTAGTTATCAGTTCGGTAGAATATCCCTTGTCATGACAAGTTTCCCAATCGTTGTGCCAATCCAATTCGCCCTCACGCGTAAGGTCGAAATAATCTATTGCACCGTTCAGGTGACCGTAGAAATGAGAAAAGCCCCTATTCATCGGATAATGCACTTTCTTCGTATGTCCCAAATGCCACTTACCGATAATGGCTCTGTTCTTATATCCGTTGCGTGCCAACATATCGGCCATCGTTTCTTCATTCTCGTCCAGACCGTCTTCACGCCAAGGCGGAATAACAGCCGAACGAACACCAAAGCGGTTCGGGTAACGTCCCGTCATCAGTCCCGCACGGGTAGGCGTACTGATAGGAGAGGTATAGAAACGTTCGAGCTCCACTCCTTCTCCAACCAGAGCATCCAGACAGGGAGTCTTGATTTCACTTCCATGAAATCCGACATCTCCCCAACCTAAATCGTCGGCCAATACAATCACAATATTAGGACGCTCTGTCTGTGCATGAAGAAATGCCGGAAGCAGAGTACATCCACAAAGCAAACCAAAAAATTCTTTTTTCATGATATACGATTTATTAATAACATTCTGTGTTTCATTCGTTTGATATGTGACGGCTTATTTTTTCTTTCCCGGCATGTGTTCGAAGGCACGCATCTCGGTAGCTTGTCCTTCGTCTCCACAATCCTTCATCCATCGTTTCAATTCTTTATCCAGCCGGCTGATGGTAGAGGCTTGTCCCGCATCTTCCGCCAAGTTTTTCATACAATACGGATCATTCTTCACATCGTACAGTTCGATAGCAGGGCGATGCTGGTATCTGGTCGTCATAGCTTTCGCATGACTATCCGTTTCCGCCAGACTTTTCCACTCCTTGAATAAAGGAGAACTCGTCATAACATTCTGAAAAGTAGCTTCCGGAGTGAGATTGACAATATATCTGTACCGGCCGTCGTATACCGAACGGATTCCGTAATACGGCGATCCGGCATTGATACCTCTCGTGGTCTGAAGGGAGAAAGAATATTTTTTATGTTCCTTCTTTTTGCCTGTCAACACCGGTTTGAAGCTTTCTCCATCCATTTTCGCCTGCGGCTTTCCTCCTGCTATGTCGACAAAGGTAGGAACAATATCGACGTATTCCACCAATGCATCACTCACGCTTGCCGGCTTAATCACTCCCGGCCAGCGGACGATACACGCAGAATGTACTCCCGCATCATAACAAGTCCATTTGGCAAAAGGCAGACTGTTGCCTTGTTCGCTCAAATATACGACAACAGATTTATCTGTCATCTTTTCCTGATCCAGAATAGAAAGGACGTTGCCAAACTCCTGATCCATAAAATTGATTTCTGCCAGATAACGAGTAAACTGCTTGCGTGTTTGGGGAATATCCACATACATAGGGGGTAAGGTTAGTTTATCTGCATTAAACTGCGAAGCGTCTCCTTTATTCCAGGGAGTATGCGGTTGATTGGAAGCAACAAACAGACAAAAAGGGTCTCCTTTTGCTTTGCAATCGGAAACAAATTTCTGAATCGCTTCAAAATTCAAATCTCCTCCTTTCAAAGAAGGTACATAAAGGTCGAAAGGAAATACTGATTCCGGAGCGATATGCGATTTCCCGATCAATGCTACTTTATAGCCCAATGGTTGCAGATGATGCACGACACTCAATGTTCCTTCATCGGCACAAGTATGATTGGGATAAGCCCCGCTACGTACAGGCCATAAACCTGTATATAAATTATGGCGGGTAGGTGATGACATCGGGACAGCCTGATAGGCTTGTGTGAAACGTACTCCTTGGGTAGCGAAACGGTCGATATTCGGAGTTTTCGAATCAACACTTCCATAACAGCCCAGATCATAATGGGAACAGTCGTCGGCTATAAACAACACAAAGTTCGGTTTTTCCGTTTGCTGTGCATATGCCAGGCTGGTAGAACCCAATGCAACGGATGCGCTCAATAGCAATTTATTCATTTTGTGTTCCTCCTAATTATTTCTTCGGATGTTTAGGCAATACAAAGTTAGCATTCGCCCATTTCTCCCATTCGGTAACCAGTTTCGTCAATACTTCAGGGTGCTGTTCTGCCAGATTGTTACGTTCGGTGCGGTCTTTAACCACGTCATACAGTTCCCATTCTTTTCCTTTTTCGTCGCGGATCGCTTTCCAGTTGCCCCAGCGGATCGCTCTGTTGTTTTGATGTTCCCAGTACATATATTCGTGCAAAGAGTCTGTTTTCTTTTGAATAGCAGGGAAAAGACTGCTTCCTACCAATGGATATATTTTGTTTCCACCGTGATAAGTTTCCGGGTAAGCGGCTCCTGTCGCTTCCAGAATAGTCGGCATAATGTCCGGCAGATAACCGGGAACACGACACCATTCACCTTTTTTATTCTTCAGATTGTTTTTCCACGACACGATGAGAGGGGTAGAAATACCTCCTTCATAAGAACGGCATTTGTATTTGCGGAACGGAGTATTGGAAACCTGTGCCCATGCCCTTCCATAAGAAGGGAATACGCTACAAGCCGGGTCGTTGATCTCTGACACTTTTCCGCCTCCTAATTCTGCATAAGGTTCGGCACAAGCACCATTGTCGGACAGGAACATGACAAGCGTATTGTCCAGTTTATGATTCTTCTTCAGGTAATCCAGCAATTTTCCTACATTATAATCTACACAATGCACCTGTGCTGCATAAACAGCCATCCGATAGGCTACTTTATCTTTCTCCTGCTCCGTCAATTCATCCCATTTCCGGTTTTCCCATTCGGCGAATTCTGTGCTCGAGTCAATAATTCCCATTTTAGTCATCCGTTTCCGTCTTGCTTCACGAATTTCATCCCATCCTTTTTCACGATAGATCTTTGTGAATTTCTGAATGTCTTCCTCTTTCGCCTGCAACGGCCAGTGAGGAGCATTAAAAGCCAGATAAAGGAAGAAAGGTTTATCGTCTTTCTGTTCATCAACAAAGCGGATGGCATAATCAGTAAATGCATCCGTTGTATAATAAGGCGCTTCCGGAGTCGGAAGTTTGGTGTTATCTAGCGTCAACCCGCGTCCTCCTGATGGTCGAAGATAGCTGCAAGCTCCTGCCAGGATACCATAGAAACGTTCAAATCCCCGTTGTAAAGGCCATTTTTCTTCTCCATGCATTCCCAGATGCCATTTACCAGCCATATAAGTATGGTAGCCTCCTTCTTTCAAGACCTCGGCTATTGTGACACAGTTCCGGTTCAGGAATCCTTTATATCCCGGCACTCCCCAGTCGTTCGGACTCTTTTGATTCTCTTGCTTAAACGGATCTTCGGACATTTGCCCGATGCCCGCCTGATGCTGATATAGTCCTGTCATTAAACTGGCCCGGGCGGGGCAAGAACGTGAAGTGTTGTAAAATTGGGTGAAGCGTACTCCTTTGGATGCCAACGCATCAATATTAGGGGTCAGTATTTCTCCACCGTAGCAGCCGATATCGGAATAACCCATATCATCTACCATAATCAGTACGACGTTCGGCTTTTCCTGTGCCGAACAAAACGATGCCATCAGTAAGGGGGCAGTCATTAAGAAATTCTTCTTTACCATAGTATTATCAATTATCTGGAAAACAAAAGTAGAGAAGTTTATGCAAAAGAAAGGAAAAATGCTAATCAATAAAGAACAAAATCAGGTATATGTGATACCTAGAAAGAAAATTCCCCATTTAAAATACAATAGTAACCTTCCATTTTCGATGTTTAATTCAATGTAACCTTTTAGAATGAACAGCTTTTTTCTTTTATTGAACAAAATGTTTCCTCCTTTGTATTTCAGATACACTATCTTTGTATAAAACTAATACACTAAAAATTGCGCACCAAACGCAAAATAAAAAAATAGTAGAATGAAAAAGACACATCTGATTTTGGTCGGTTTATTGTTATCCTTTACATTAAATGCGACCAATGATATTCCTCGTCCGGAATATCCGAGACCCCAGTTTGAAAGATCCGAATGGATTAATCTCAACGGTGAATGGACATATGAGTTCGATTTCTCCAATTCGGGGAAAAGCCGGCGGTTGACAGCAGCCAAGCAACTCAGTAATACAATTACCGTCCCTTTCTGTCCTGAAAGCAAGCTGTCAGGAGTGAATTATACAGATTTTATCAATCAGATGTGGTACCAGCGTTCCATATCCATGCCTTCCGACTGGGAGGGAAAGAAAATCATACTGCACTTTGGAGCAGTTGACTATTACACAGAAGTCTTCATCGACGGACATTATGTAGGCAGTCATTATGGAGGAAGTTCTTCTTTTTCAATGGATGTAACTACTGCCGTAAAAGCGGGACAAAAACACAATCTGGTTGTTTATGTTACAGATGATGCCCGTTCCGGACTTCAAACTATCGGTAAACAATCCACCCGAATATCTCCCTATGGATGTTTCTACTCCCGTACCACAGGGATTTGGCAAACAGTATGGATGGAAGCAGTTTCTCACTATGGCCTGAAATCAGCCGTAACCATCCCGGATATTGATGAAGGGCAGCTAATCATCACACCAGAATTTTATCAGGCATCCAATGACAGGACACTTCAAATCACCTTGTACGACAACCAGAAAAAGGTGATTCAAAAAACAATAAAATGTAATAATGGGATTCCTGTCATTCTTCCCGTCAAGAATATGAAACTCTGGAGTCCCGAAGATCCGCAACTTTATGATATTGTCTACAGCGTCAAAAATTCGACCGGAGAAACCGTAGATGAGGTAAAATCTTACGTAGGTATGCGTAAAGTGCATACATCAGACGGAATGATCTATTTAAACAATGAGCCTTACTTTCAACGCCTCGTCCTAAATCAGGGATATTATCCGGATGGAATCTGGACAGCTCCAAGCGACGAAGCTCTGAAAAATGATATTCTACTAAGCAAAGCAGCCGGATTCAACGGAGCACGCCTTCATCAAAAGGTATTTGAAGAAAGATTCCACTACTGGGCTGACAAATTGGGATTTATAACCTGGGGAGAATCTCCCAACTGGGGTATGAATATCAAGAATGAAGTAGCATCACGCAACTTCCTCAGCGAATGGACAGAAGTTATCACACGAGATCGCAATCATCCGTCAATCATAACCTGGGTTCCCTTCAATCAGCCGCTTGAAGATGCATTATCCCTCCTGTCGGGTACAATGATGCGTCTGTGCATCGGCACCTATCAACTGACCAAAGCCATAGACCCTTCACGTCCTGTGAACGGTATTGCAGGGGACGTACACTTCATGAGTGACATCTGGAGTATCAGGAACTACGAATCTGACGCCATACGTTTTGCACAACACTTGAAGCCTAACAACAGAATGGCGTTCTACAACAATCAGCCTTTTTTCATCGGAGAATTCGGAGGTATACTTTGGACAGAATCGACCAAACGGGATAACTCGTGGGGATATGGAGGAATGCTTACCAACGAAGAGGGATTCTACGAACGACTGGAAGGGCTAATCCAGACGATAGCTTCTTCACCCGATGTTACAGGATTTTGCTACACGCAATTGACCGACATTGATTTAGAGAAAAATGGAATTTATTATTATGACCGACGTCCCAAGCTGGATATGCAACGTATTAAAGCTATCTTCGAAAAGATTCCAAGTAGGCCGAGAGAAATAAAAAAATAGTAAACTACCATGAAAAACAAACTATTCGTACTGATATTCATTGTATATAATCTCCTGACCGCGTATGTGTCAGGAGAAGTACCTCCCGCCAAGGTTATATTCCAACAATATATGAACCAGGCACAAACATTCGCCAACAACTTTCCACGGGAGAAAGCGTATTTACATTTTGATAATACGAGTTATTACGTCGGTGACACAATTTGGTTCAAAGCTTATGTCACCCTTGCCGAAAAGCAGACTTTCAGTCTGATCAGTCGCCCTCTGTATGTGGAGTTAGTAGACCAGACAGGGCATATAGCAGATAAACAAATTATCAAGCTGACACAGGGAGAAGGAAATGGGCAATTTATTCTTCCTCATTCAATGCTATCCGGTTATTATGAGGTACGCGCCTATACGCGCTGGATGCTTGCTTTCGATGAGCCACAGTATTTTTCGCGCACTTTTCCTATTTATCAGCTTTCCAATAGTGATAAATTGGAACGTAGTATCACGACTTACGAACTAAGTTCGTCGATGAAGAACCGTCCGTCTGAAACGGAGGAGAAGTTTAATTTGCGTTTTTTCCCTGAAGGAGGACAATTAGTGGAGGGGGTAACTTCGCAAGTCGCTTTCAAGGCGGAGAGTAAGAATGGAGGGGACATTGAATTATCGGGAACGATCTATACCAAAGAAGGAACAGAGATCACCTCTTTCGAAACTTTGCACGATGGAATAGGACATTTTGAATATACTCCTTCCGCTCAACCCGCGATCGCTAAAGTCAGTTTTCAAGGAAAGAAATATGAATTCACACTTCCACAGGCATTGCCCAACGGGTATGTTTTAAGCACTGTCAGTAATGCCGGTGCCCTTTTGGTGAGAGTATCCTGCAATGCCGCCACTCCTCAAGACACATTGGCTGTATTTATCAGTCATCAAGGGCGTCCATCTATTCATCAGCTGATTAGTTGCCGGGCAGATGCTCCGCAGGAGTTTATTTTGCCCACCCGTAAACTACCGGCAGGTGTACTGCAGGTCAGCCTCATCAACCGGGCAGGTAATACATTGTGCGAACGTTTCGTCTTTGCCAATCCGCGTGCTCCCCTGCAAATATCGACGGAAGGATTGAAAGAAGTGTACGCTCCCTACGCTCCCATTCGTTGCGAATTGCAAGTAAAGAATGCTAAGGGAGAACCAGTATCCGGAGAATTGTCAGTCAGCATCCGGGATGGTGTCCGGTCGGATTACCTGGAGTATGACAACAATATTTTCACCGATCTGCTGTTAACCTCCGATTTAAAAGGATATATCCACCAACCCGGTTATTACTTCGCATCCCCGTCTCCGCGAAAGCAAACCGAACTGGATGTTTTATTGATGGTGCACGGATGGCGTAAATATGACATGAACCAGACCATCTCTACCGCTCCTTTCACTCCGCTTCAATTGCCGGAAGCACAATTGGCACTGAACGGGCAGGTGAAATCAACCATTCTCAAAAATAAGCTGAAAGATATTGCGCTTAGCGTGATAGTGAAGAAGGACGATCAATTCATAACCGGAGGAACCGTGACCGATGAAAACGGTCGTTTCACCATTCCGGTGGAAGATTTTGAAGGAACGACGGAGGCAGTGATCCAAACCCGGAAAGTCGGTAAAGAACGTAATAAGGATGCTTCTATCCTGATCGACCGTAATTTCTCCCCCGCTCCGCGGGCCTACGGCTACAAAGAGCTTCATCCGGAATGGAAAGACCTGGCCTACTGGCAACAGAAAGCCGAGAGTTTTGATTCTCTATACATGGATTCTATCCGGAAGGTAGAAGGACTTTATGTATTGGATGAGGTGGAAATAAAAAGCAAACGCCGGCAAGGAAGTAACATGGCTACCAAGATCAGCGAGAAGAGTATTGATGCTTATTACGATGTACGCCGTTCGGTGGATGTATTACGCGATAATGGAAAGATTGTCACTACCATTCCCGAATTAATGGAAAAGTTGAGCCCGCAATTTTATTGGGATCGTACCAATGACAAGCATACGTATCGCCAGAAACCGATCTGCTATATTATGGATAATCACATTTTGTCTGAAACAGAAACTCAAATGATGCTGACCGAGGTGGACGGATTAGCTTCTATCATCATTAGCAAAGGTACCGGAGGTATTGATGACGACATCATCCAAAATACAAAGATGTCCGAGGTGACCGATAGTACAGGAGTCGATATAAGCAAACTGGATAAATATAGTGTTTTCTACCTGATTCCCCTGCCCAGACGCGATGTATTGAATAAAAGCCAAAGTGCGGTACTAGGTACCCGGCAAACTGTTATCCAAGGATATACCCGTCCATTGGAATATTATTCTCCCGCCTACCCGACCAAGGAGCTGTATATGGACAAAGTAGATAAAAGACGGACGTTATACTGGAATCCATCCGTACAAGCTGATGAAAATGGGAAAGCGGTGATTGAATGTTATAATAATCAATATTCCACTCCGTTGATTATTCAAGCGGAAACACTGGGTAAAGATGGACAAATAGGAAGCATGAGGTATTCTACTATTAGCAAAACAGAACAATAATCTCTATTACGGATTAGTCAAGTTAGTATGTGAATATATTAATGGGGATGAAGTTATTCCTGACCCGGAATCCTTCATCCCCATTATTTGTTCAGTCCTCTATTAATCTGTTTTATATAAAACCCATTTTCTATGAAATAATTCTTATTTCTTTTTCTGTCCCGGATAAGGTTCTACCATACAACGTTTCGCCCATGCTTCATAAGCCTTTGCCATCTCTGCCACCTTTTCCGGATATTTAGCAGCCAGATCGTGTTGCTCACTACGATCTTCATTCAAGTTGTACAATTCCCATTGAGAGTTATTTTTCGGACGAACTAATTTCCAGCCATCATTAGACAGGAAAGCACGTTCGTTGAAGTGTTCGAAACCTAAATAATCATGTCCTTTACGATGTCCGGTCTTAAAGATCGGAAGCAAACTCTTTCCTTCCATAGGAAGAATATCATGTCCTTTGTACGTTGTAGGATATTCTGCATCCGCCAGATCAATACAAGTAGCCATAATGTCCATCACATGGCCGATTTCAGACGTCATGCCACCTACGTTCTTTTTGATACCTTTCGGCCAGTGGGCAATCATCGGAGTACAGATACCTCCTTCATAAGATTTAGCTTTCCAGAAGCGGAACGGAGTATTAGCCACATTAGACCAGCGGGCTCCTAATGAAGCGTATGTAGTTTGTGGTCCGGGCAATACTTGTTTATTACGTGGGTAAATGATTTTCTTTCCATCACGGGTCATATCCGGACGGTCGTTCTCCCCACCAGTCATATTCTGGCAATCTTCATTACTGCACCCATTATCAGACAGGAAAAGAATCAATGTATTATCAAGCTGCCCAGTCTTTTTTAAAGCCTCAATAACCTGCCCGATACCTTGGTCTACACGGTCGATCATGGCAGCATGAACAGCCATGGCACGGGCATCCCATTCCGCGTGCGGATTGTCTTCCCATTTGTCATGAAACTGACGTTCGGACAAGAAATTATCCATTCCCGGGAAAATGCCCAATTGCTTCTGACGTTCGTAGCGGGCATTACGGATAGCTTCCCAACCTACTTTATAGGTATCCTTGTATTTCTCAATATCTTCCGGCAATGCATGCAGCGGCCAGTGTGGTGCTGTATAAGC
The DNA here is from genome assembly GCF_047310725.1 of Bacteroides sp. 90-K9/2. Taxonomy (NCBI): domain Bacteria; kingdom Pseudomonadati; phylum Bacteroidota; class Bacteroidia; order Bacteroidales; family Bacteroidaceae; genus Bacteroides; species Bacteroides sp. 90-K9/2. The sequence goes on along the minus strand of NZ_JBCGVL010000004.1, from coordinate 10,676 downwards.
CAGATACATGAAGAATGGTTTGTCATCTTTTGCGTATTCTTCTACTTCCTGTACAGCACGGTCTGAAAGAGCTTGTGTGATGTAATACCCGTCGGGTACTTCTTTTATGGGTACCTCACCTTCTACCAGACTAAACGGATCAAAATAATCCACTACCCCATAAATAACTCCATAATGAGAATCAAACCCACGATTTACAGGATAATGACACAAATCAGAGAATGTGTCATGGAAAACACGGTGTGCCAGCCATTCGCGTTGATCTTTGCGCAGAGGAGTTTCTGCAACATGCCATTTTCCAACCATACTGGTGGTATATCCTGCTTCCTTCAATACTTCGGCAATGGTAACGGCATTACGTGAGAGTGTCCCACGATAGCCCGGTAAGTGAGCATCAAAGGTCATTCGTCCGATTCCGGCCTGATGCTGGTAAAGTCCCGTCAATAGGGAAGCACGCGTCGGACAACTACGGCTTGCATTATAAAAATGATTAAATCGTACTCCTTCTTGTGCCAGTTTGTCCAAATTAGGAGTATGAATCTCACTACCATAGCATCCCAAATCGGAGTACCCGAGATCGTCTGCAAGAATTACCAGAATATTAGGGCGTTTATCCGACTTTTTCCCTTTCGCTTCCGCTACAGAATTACCGGCAACCATCAAAGCAGTCGGCAATAGTAATAATTTAGAATTCATAAGTTTAATGTTGGTTTATAATTTGTTTTTCACTGTATTACTCTTTTCCTTTATCTTTATTCTCTTCAAACCATTTACATACTTTTTTACTTAACTTGGCTACAACTTCCGGATGCGACTGTGCTACATCATTTTTCTCGAACTTATCTTTTTCAATATCATACAATTGCGCATCACTTCCATCACTATTTATCAGCAACTTCCAGTTACCGCTGCGTATAGCCAGATGAGGACTTCTGTCATTCGGGTTTCCCGGTTTCTTAAAGAACTGATTTCTTCCGAAATCCCACATCAAATCTGTTTTACGTTTAGCTTTTGACTTACCCAAAAGAATTTTATCATAATTTTGTCCGTCTCCTTGATAGCCTTTTTCTGTTGCAATCCCGGCTATTGCACACAAAGACGGATATAAATCGACTGCACACAACACGCTTTCGCTATTCACTTGCCCGGCCTTTATCTTCTTGGGATATTTTATCAGGAACGGCATACGAATACCACCTTCATAAAGGCTGTTCTTAGTTCCTCTTAAATAAGCAGCACGAGCGGATTGAAAGCTGGGAGCCGGTCCGTTGTCACTAGTGAAAATCACGATTGTATTTTCTGATAATCCCAGCTCTTCCAGTGCTTTGATAAAACGTCCGATCTGTTTATCCATTTCAGCAAGAACAGGAATGAAGGCTTCTTCCGTATTCCAGCTTTTGTTTTCTTTTTGCTTAAATTCCGGTACCCAAGGGGTATGCATATCATCCGGCCACAGATTCAGGAAGAAGGGTTGGTCTTTATGACGTTTGACAAAGTCAATACTCTTATTTACAAAGTATTCGGTACGTCTCCAACGTTTTACACTGTCTTTAGCTGACCAGATCCAGTTGGTAGCAGTGATTGCCGGATCAGGGTCAGGGCTTTCATACGTTGATATATATTCGTCGAAACCATAATTCCTAATAGAAGGGGCATTGCGCACGTCGCGTCCGCCTCCCATGTGCCATTTCCCGATATGTCCGGTAGCATAACCTGCACTCTGAAAAGCACGTGCCATAGAAGGAGCCTTATCGCTTAGAAAGTTGCGTTGCTCACATTTTTTATTAGCAGCTTTCCCATTTAAAAAGGTGTTGATTCCTTGTGTTATAGGAAATGTCCCTGTTGTCAGTCCGCAACGGGAAGGTGAGCTGACCGGTGCCGAGGAATAATATTGATTGAATAATAATCCGTCCTGCGCTATCTTGTCAATATTCGGAGTGGGGACAAACTTACCTCCATAACAACCGATATCTCCGATTCCCATATCATCTATATAGATAATGACAACATTGGGTTTTGTCTCTGCCTGCATATTGACCACGGGTAGCAAAGCTCCGAGCCAAGGCAAATGTTTCTTGATGTTCATAACTATTTTGATTTAATTAACTGTACTTCTTGTCGTTTTTTGTATGACTGACCTACAGAACAAAAGTAGAGAAGTTTTCTTTTAAAAAAGGAAAAATACAAATCAATAAAGGAAAAAAACAGGTAAACAGAGGTGAAAGCTGTCGGTCATAATCTATTTATAAGCAAATAGGGAAGATATAATTTCCTATATCTTCCCTATTTCTATTTATTAATAGGATTACCATTCAACCTGCTGATCTTCATCCGGAATCTGGGTATTGATATTCCGCTGAAGCGTCATGCTTCCTTCCACCCTATATTTGATGGGAATGACTTCTATACCACTTCCACCATAGGTGAAATCCTGAAAATCGTATTCAAACATGATTTGAACATAACGACGTTCCAAATAAGGGCGTGTAGCATCCATAATCGATGTTTTGCTATAGATAGGTGTTCCTATCAATTTGAACTGCATTTCGTTATTGGGATCATCTGGTTCCATATCCAATGTTTCATCGTCCCTAAAACGCACATTGATTTTGTATTTCTTACGGATATCCTTATCCATGTCTTCATTAATCAGACCGGCATAAAAGAATACGGAATTGTTGTCTATCACATACGCGGTGCGCTTATCGGTCGTTCTGGCATTGGTATCGGGCTTACCATTGATATAAGTATACACTTTCATGGACGAAGCCGCATACGAACCTGAATAATCATTAAAGGGAACCACATTCAACAAAGCTTTCGCATAGTTCTTGCGCGGATGACTTTGATAATTGTAAGACTCATCATCTACAATGGTTAGTGGTAAAACCCACTTTTCCAACATATCAATGCCTTGCAAATTGAAATCGATATTCAACTGTTCTACACACGAACCGGCAGGAATATGCACCGTTTCGGGGAATTCATATTTGTCCTCCTCCAGTTCCGTATACCACAGTTCCGGGCGATAAAGACTGAAACGCTCGATATTCAACGTGTGCAGTGTATCCTTATCCACCGCTATATGAATATCTCTGTCCTGTCCGTTCACTGTAGAGCCGCTGACAACTACAGGCAATTGATAAGTCACTTTCCCATCCTCCTTATATCTGACGTAGATAGTAGTAACACCATCGCCTCCGGAAGCGATAGGCGCTTTGAAAGAGACGTATTGTTCATACTGCTCATCTTCCCACTCATTATTACAAGCGGTTCCCAAGACGATGACAGCCAATAAACTTAAATAAATATATATATTCTTCATATCATATTCTTATTAGGAGATTAATCATTGTATGTCCATCCCGGATTCTGTGTCAACCGTTTATTGCGTTTCAACTCATCGTGGCTGATCGGCCAGAAATAGAGCTTGCGTGAGAAGGCAGTGGGCAAATCCGCAATTTCAATCGGAGTGTAGAATTGTTCTCTCTGCTCCTCTGTATCCGACATATAAAAGTTACATCCGTAATTTTTCTTGGATTCTTCCACTTCTGCATCTTTCCATCTGCGCAAATCGAAATAACGCTGTCCTTCTGCCATGAACTCAATCTGACGTTCATGTTTCAGTTTCGTACGGAACACATCCCGATCCTGATATTCTGTCATGGTATAATCGGGAACACCTGCGCGACGACGCACATCTCTGATGCCCTTTTTCATTTCATCAATATCACGTTTGACAGTATAACTAGTAGAACCATCCCACGATGGAATGTTGTATGAAGATCCGTCTTCCAATTCATTCAAAGCTTCGGCATAGATTAACAGAATTTCGGCAAAACGAATAGCTGGCTCCGCTTTCGCTTTGATTTCTTTCCGATTCGTATCATCCGGATGTACATACTTCATGATACCGATGCCGGACCGCAAATAAACACCTGTACCGGAGAAACCGTCAGAATTGATGCCGTAATAATAGTTGACCTGCTTCTCAACGTCATTCTTATAGTCTGTTGTCTCTGCATTTTTCAGTAAAGACCACACGCAACCATTGAAAGAAACGGAAGCATAGAAACGAGGTTCACGCCATGCATATTCTTTCCACACTCCTTTCTTTAAATGAGGATATGTCCCTGCTTGTCCTTCCTTTTCAGTCACAAAACGGTTTCCAACCCGACAAGTGTCCAAAAAGGTTTGGCGGTCAAACTCTGAACCGTCATACATATAGTAAGCGTCACACATCTTTAATGTCATACCGTAAGCATTACTTCCGTTCCCTAAAGTTCTCGGCATTTGAAGCTTCACCATTTCAACCAGGCTGTTACCTCCCTGGTTACGTCCGCGACTGAAAATCAACTCCGGATTTTGATACATCGCTAATGCACCATTAAAAACTGCCCGATAAGATTCATAAGGGTCTATATCACTATAACCACCTTCGTCCCATGTCTTCGTTGAGAAGTCATCGTCCTGGTAAGGGGCAATGGTAGCCGGATATCCGGGTTCGGCAATGTTAGTCGCCTTTTTATGATAGAGTTCATAGCGATGTCCGCTATTTTCTCCGGGAAGTTCCATCACATCTCTGGCCGCAGCAGCTGCTTTGGCCCACTTATATTCATTGTATTCCTGTGACATCAAACAATTTCCGTCGTAATCTACCATATCCGAGAACTTGTCCGCATCTCCCGGGCGGGGATTATTGATGGGACTAGCCGAATACAATAATGCTCTGGCACGAGCAGCCAATGCCGCTCCGCGCGTAGGACGTGCCACCTGGTTAATGGCACGGGTCAAGGGCAGATCTTTGGCAGCCAGAAGCATCTCCGATTCAATGTATTCCACACACTTATCATACGAACTGCGTTGAATGGCTAGATCATCATAAGTGGCAGTATAATCCAATCCCTCATCGGGCAGCAAGGGTACAGGACCGTATTTGCGTAACAACAACCAGTAATAGTAAGCACGGACAAAGCGCGCCTGCGCTTTCAGATCCGCTCTCTCCTCTTCCGTAAACTTCGTGTTCATGTCAATATTCTGAATGAAGATAGAGGCTTGGCGGATACCTTTATAACTATCATCCCATGAGTGCCGGTAACTCTCATCGTAAGTACCGGTCTTAAAAGTCTTATACCCTGCGAGACTATTGCCTCCGAAATAAATGTCATCGGCAAAATTAGTGATTGTATTCAGCATCATAGATACTTCCAGATTGTATCCTCCCAAATAGGAATAGGCATTTGCCAACCATTCTTCCGTGTTTTCCTTGTCAGTAAACACATCCTCCAAAGACCGACGGTCTTTGAAATATTTATCTGAGTCGAGTTTATCCGAACAAGCAACGGCAATCACGCTCAGCATAATACCAATATACAGTTTATATATCTTTCTCATTTTTCATGCATTAAATTAGATATTCACAGTCAACCCCAAAGTAAATGTTTTGGCAAGCGGATACTTCTCTCCGTTAGTACTTCCCATTTCCGGATCCCATTCTTTAAATTTGGCAAACGTCAGGAGGTTGGTACCAATGAAAAATACACGTATCTTATTAAACCGCATCTTGTTTACGATCGATTTCGGTAAGGTATAGCCCACTTCCAATGTTTTCAAGCGCAAATAAGAACCGTCTCTTAGCCAGAAGGTAGAGGCCCTATAGTTATTGTCGTTTCCTCCATAACTAAGACGCGGATATGAAGCGTTCGGATTCTCATTGGCAGAGATACCCAATGTGGCAGCTGTCTCCGCATCGACATAGCGGTCTTTCACCAGATTTGTCAGGACATTTCCCCACTGGCTACCACTAAAGGCATATACGGTAGGCCCGTTAATGAAGAACGAAGATTTGCCTGCCCCCTGGAAATGTGCATTGAAATCGAACCCTTTCCACTGCGCAGAGATACCAAACCCATAAATTAAATTGGGCTTCGTTGTGGCACCGATAGCCACCTCATCACTCGCATTGATAATTCCGTCTCCGTTAACATCCTTATATTTGATGTCACCCGGTTGAACCTTTCCCCAGTTGGTTTGCTGCGGACTATTGCGTATATCATCGTAGTCCTTAAACAACCCCAAAGCGATCAATCCCTTCGCCTGATTCACCCGATAACCGGCCTCTTTTTGATAAGGGTAAACCGCATTCATTTCATCTTTCTCCAGAATCTCATTTTTACTGTAAGTGAAATTACCGCGGACAGTCAGATTGACTTTTCCCAACTTCTGCTTATAAGCAAAGTTCCCGTCAAAACCTTTCGACAGCACACTTCCCACATTCGCTTTCGGGTTACTATTCACCCCCACAATGCCCGGCAGATATTTACGTTCCATATAGATACCGTCACGCCGTTCGTGGAAATAATCTACAGTAGCCGTAAACTTGTCGTTGAATAAGGAGAGATCCACACCTGCATCGTGCTTGGTTGCAATTTCCCAAGTAACATTATTGGATGCCAGTTGTGTATACCACATTCCTGTATAAACATTGTCCGAAGAATTGTAATCACTCCAAGTCCAGCCACTTCCATTATCATTAATCGTGTATAAATAGGGGAAACGTTCATTCATCTTGTCGTTACCCACTTTACCATAAGAATAACGCAACTTGAACATATTCATCCATTTCAGATGTTTCTTGACAAACTTCTCTTCCGCTATATTCCAAGCCAAAGAAAAAGCCGGGAAAAAGCCGAAACGGTGTCCATCCGCAAAATTTTCCGAACCATTATAACCAAAATTAAAATCGGCAAAGTAACGATAGTTCCAGTTATAGCTGGCACGACCTGCCAATCCCATGTGACGTTGGGCAACCCCATTTTTCACATCCGTTCCTATACCAACCGTGGTCCGATAAGCATCCTGACTATATTTCAATGTTCCACCCACATGATGCGCTTTGAACGCACGACTATATTGTAAGAATGCTTCCAAGAATTCGCGCCGCTCACCAGTAGAAGAACTGGTTTGTGCCATCGGTTTTTCTGCGTTCTGTTGCTTGTAAACCACATTCCCCTCATCATCACGGTCTCTTTGAGCGCGCCAAGTTTCCGGCATTCTTATCCGATCGATTTCACTCTGATTGTTTGTATCGAATCCGAAACGTCCCTCAAAGCGCAAACCTTTGGTGATAAAATCCAACTTTTGCTCCAAAGAGATATTGGTCTGAATCTTATTATTCCAGATTTCCTTATAACCACTCTGTGTAGCAAGTACCCAAGGATTATTACGATTATCGTCCGTTCCGTGTGAAGGAATGTAACCGTTAGAGTACATGACGGGAATACTGATCGGGCTCTGTCCCATTAAAGAAGTCCATACGTTAGAACCCTGTCCCGGTGCATTCCGTTTCTTCAATGAACCGGACACCCCTACTTTGACAAGAGTACTCTTCGTAATGTCAATATCTGTATTCAAACGATAGTTCCAACGCTGGCTACTAGGATTGGTGTTGTAATCCTTGCGCATGGCCTCGTCTGTTTTATACATACCTTCTTCATTGACGTAGCTAAGAGACACGAAGTAACGTGCCGTACTGCCGCCACCACTCATATTCAAATTGGCACGATAAGTCATCGCTCCATCTTTCAACAGCACGTCCATCCAGTCTACATTCGGATACAAATCCTGATCAAGTCCCAACCGCAGAATCTCCATTTCATCATCTTGATACATTCTCTCCTGATTACGAGTAATTCGCGCTTCATTCATCAACATGGCATAAGTATAACCATCCGCAAATTCCGGCGTAATGGTACGCGCATTATAAGAGGTCTCCACCTTAGCATTAATCTTAATCTTGCCCTCCTTACCATGTTTGGTTGTAATCAGCACTACTCCATTTGCACCACGAGGACCATAAATCGCTGTAGTAGAAGCATCTTTCAATACAGTAAAAGATTCAATATCTTCAATATTGATTTCATCCAGATCACGTTCAAAGCCATCAACCAACACCAATGCAGCGCTATTGGCACCAAAAGTAGATATACCACGAATCCAGAATTCAGAGGTGTTCACACCCGGCTGTCCGGAAGTCTGCATGGCAAGCACACCCGGCACGTTTCCCGCCAACGCATTGGAGAGGTTGGCTGAAGGATTAGATTTTAAAACCTCGACATCTACGTTCGTCACGGCACCGGTCACGGTCAACTTTTTCTGTGCACCGGTTCCCGTGATAACCACTTCATCAATTTCCCTGGCATCCGATTCTTTCATCGATACATTGACCAAATTCTGACGTTTCACCAATACCTCTTGCGTATCGAAACCGATATACGAGAATACCAAACGGGAAAATTCCTCAATCTTAATTTTGTAACGTCCGTTGATATCTGTTATCGCTCCCAAGCCCGGCTTATCCTTCACTGTCACATTGACGCCGACCAACGGCTCTTTATTTGTATCTGTCACGACTCCTGTCACCTCAAATGTCTTCTCCTGAGCAAAAAGGGAAACAGAGACCAGTAACAGGCAAATCGTAATAAATTCTTTTACTCTCATGTGTTCTTCTTTTTATTGATTTTCTTGATTCTCACTGTCACTAGGTTCTGCTCCGACTAAATCGTCCGGAGCCTGCTCTTTGGCAATCTTCCGAATCTTATAATTTCCCGAATCGCCAACATAGAAAGTCTTCGTCGCCTCATCGTAGGCCAAAGCTATCGGTTTATTAAAACGAGCTCTCTCGCGTATCTCTCCGTTTTGCTTACCCCATTTATAACTAGTTGAAGAGGCAGAACCACGTCCGGCAAACGTCGAAACTATTCCATCCGGAGTCAACACTCGGATACAATGATTTTCTGTATCCGTAAAATAAAAGTCATACCAATCACTTTTATTAGCAGCCTTATATTCCTCATTGAGTACGAAAACACCTTGACCAGGTTTATTGATACGCGCATTGATACCTACAAGATCTTTATAATCAGCCCCACCGGATTGTCCGCATACGATGTACGGAGTCACCAGTTTTTTGGTTTCTTCATCATAATTGGAACGAAGGATATAATGTGACTCATGCATGATGATATAAATGTATTTCCCCGTTGGATGAGGGACCATACTGAAGTCAACCGTCTGATTAGGCACACTAAATGCCAGAAGGTCAGGCAATCCGGCTCCGTTAGGAACATTCGGATTGTTATTATAGCCGTTCTCTATAAAATTATATCTGTATACATTGCCCGTTGCACGATGATTGAAATAAAGCTCTCCCGTTTGTGGAAGAATCATAGATCCATTACAAGCATTGCCATGCGTCAAAGGCACCCAACTGGACTCTTTGAAATCCTGCCCATCGGCACTGCTGCCACGCTCTAAAATAATATTATTTCTATTCGTAGCACCATTATTTTGTGGGGTAGCCAATACCATATCTCCATCATTCGTCCATGTAATGGTCGTTGTACGATCAATATTATCCAATTTTTTGGAATAGATCATTTTCTTTTCCAAATCCAACACTCTTAAAGGTCTACTTTGATTATTTTGAGACAAATAAAGAATGTTAGGATGTTGGGGATCGAAAGAGAACCAGAAAGGATACTCTATTTTTCCACAATTATCGAACGGCCCAGTCTCTACGACATCTCCATTACCCAATTCGTCCACATCACCACATAAGTCCGTTACTACCATTTGCGGTTCATACTGGTATTTTTCAGGCAATATCACCGTTTGCTCACCAACTTTCACTTCGACAGTCCCTTCAAAACAGCTTTCCGGTGTAGAACAGTAAATACTGGTACCTTTGGCACTGACAACAATCGCATCTTTTCCACCTACCTTTACAGAAATGATAGAACGGTCTGTTCCAAAATTACTTCCATAGATAATCATTTTCTTTTTTCCACCTCCCGATTTAGGCGTAAAATCTGTCACCTCTACCGGCTGATTCGGATCGTAAGGCGCTGATGTCTCATCTTTACTATCTTTACAGCTACCAAGACAGACTGCAAAGATGAATCCCAACATCATGCACTGTAGCCCTATGCTCCCATGTTTCATAGTTTTACATTTCATAATACACTAGATTTAAATTATTGATTATTCTGAACTTTGTCCATTAATACCTTCATCCAGTATCCTCCGATTACTGAACGTGCTCTGAAGCCGACCCATCTGCCGCTGTCTGTATGATGCCAGTCACTGATAGGCACACGAGATACCGTTTCGTTGATATATTTATAGAGAGGATTAGCAAATTTCTGAAAAGTCTCTTTATCCGGAGACATAGCTGCTGTCCACATAATCCAGTCGGATTTTGTGTATTCTTTGCGGGAATCTAGAGGAAGTCCATAAGGATTCTGTTTTGTCAAGTAATAGCTGATTTCTTTTCCGATTACATTATTAGGGAACAGATTCAGATTCCACAACTTATCCCAAACCATATTGTATTTTTGGCTCCAAGTGTTCTTACGGTCAAAAGCCAAACGGTAGTGGTCGCCTTCATTTGCCATTCCTTCCCACTTCACCGCCATTTTCTTGGCTGTCGCTGCATATTTATCTGCCACATCATTCAAACCGAGCATACGAGCCATCTCGCTATATCCGGCTACGCCCATAATCGCTTTCACTGAAAGGTTGGCATTGTGCGCCCAATGTCCGGCAAAGTCATCCGTGCAAAGTTGGTTTTCCGGGTCCTGTCCATACTAAGTTGATAGTAGATAACTAATTGTTAC
>NZ_JBCGVL010000003.1:0-474867 GCF_047310725.1 Bacteroides sp. 90-K9/2 | reverse complement strand
TGAAACTGGATACAGGTATGCATCGCTTGGGCTTTGCGGTAGAGGATATACCATTGCTCATTCGTCGTCTGAAGAATAATCTCTGTGTCCTCCGTGTCCTCTGTGGTGAAAACCGTGTAATAATGTGTCAATATGCTAATTGTTTACGCTGTGTCCCACATGGTAATTGGCATATTAACATATTGGCGTTTTGATTCATCATTAGCAGGTGCACTGACAATTATTCACTATTGGAACCTTTTGCACAGCCTTTTTATCCAACTGTCACTACGTATAACGTTGTTATTCTCTCCAATCGCTTTTTTCAAATCCCGGATTCGTTCGTTTTGTCTTTTCATTGCTGCTTGTATCTCGTTTATCAACGTATTTATTTCCTTTTGCAACTGAATTTCCTTTTCTTTCAATTGAATAATGTGGGCGTATTTCTCGCAGACCATCGTTTTGTCTATACACAGTTGTTCCAGCGTATCAATATATTCTGTTGTAATACCGGCTTTACTTCGGCGAAAGAGTTCCAGAATACATTCTTCGTCAACGTTCGGAACATTGTCTATGTATAACATAGGGAATTGTCCCATTTCCACCCAAAGCAGGATCGCTTCTTTTTCGATGTGATACTTAATCACTGCTTTTTCTACACTAATCCATTCTGGCATATCGCTTTTGTTTTAATGTGTTATAAGAAAAAGGAGTAAATAACGTATTGTCCGGAGAGGTGCAACGAACACCCACGATTTTTGTGATTTCGGTCGGGGGGGAGAATTGGTTTGGGGTATAAGGATTGTTGAAACCGACCGGATACTATAAAAACGTGAGTGCTGTTGTACTATTATCTAAATCGAGGTCTTAGCATACCGTGCACCAGATAATGATAAACAACAGACACCTATGCTAATCAATATATATATATAACATCTTTAATCGATATGTTGATATACGATCATCTACGTGGAGTATCTGTTGTATCATCTCCCGGTGCATGAAATTTGCTAAGTTTCGATTTGGGAGACAATACGTTATTTACTCCGTTAGGAAATAAAAAACCGCTTTTGCTTTTTCATCACGCTGATGGGCAGAAAGCGTATGACAAAGATATATGTTTTTTTCGGAATTAGATGGAAAAGAGGTATCAATTACAGGAAATATGGTATATTGATAGGGTAGATATGATATATAGATAAGGAATATGGTGATAATGATAAAAAGTTTCCGACAGTTTAATCATGAACTGCACTCTTAAAGTTGGATACAAAACTTTAGGAGTACAGTTCACTAACCGCCAGAAACATTATATTTCTGTACAACTATTTTTTTATTCCGTTTTAGTTCCGTTTTCTTTCCGGCTTTCCGGAGAAGATAGTCAGTTCTAAAATTTCAAATATGATTTCTGTTGTGGTATATCCGTTAAATGTATATTCCAGATTTTCGTCCTCAAGAAAGTATTTGAGATAAATGGTTGGAGTGCCATTGTGGAAGTCGAGAAAAAGGTAAGAAGTATAGTTATAGATACCCAGATCGGCAAACTCATTTAGAATAGCAGTATTGAAAACTGTGCACCAGCCTGTTTTTGATTCGTTTCCGGACATTTCGAATCTACGATGTTCTTTTGCGAGATCGTCCTTTTTTACATGTCTGAATTGCTCGAGCAATTCATCATTGAAAGAAAGGCGTTGTCTGATAAAATTAAAAACTTCCTCCTTTGTCATTTGTTTTAAATCAGTTATTTCCATTTTTACTTAATTAGTCGGGTAAAGGTACTCCCTTTATTTGATAATAAATCGGATTTGGTGATATTTCTTTTATTTCTTTTTGGGGTTATATCTCTAAAAACTTTCTGACTCCGGCTGAAACCATTTTGTTTCGAAGGGGGAGGAATAAACAAATCGAAAGGAATAAGGAATACAGAAACGAAAAAGAGGAAATTCTCTACGAGAATCTCCTCTTTTTTCATCTTTCACGAAAGATCGAATTATTTCTTCTTACGGTCACCGTAACGGCTCATGAACTTATCAACACGACCTGCAGTATCCACCAATGTAGATTTACCTGTATAGAACGGGTGAGAAGTGTTTGAGATTTCAATCTTCAGCAACGGATAAGTTTCACCTTCGAATTCGATGGTTTCTTTAGTTGCTACAGTTGACTTAGACAAAAACATGTCACCATTTGACATATCTTTAAATACTACCGGACGGTATGATTCTGGATGAAGGCCTTTTTTCATTTCAGTATCTGTTTTTTTAATTTATATTCTGTTACTATTTTGGTAAGAAATAGTGTAATGGTCATTTTCAGAGCGCAAAGATAATGCTTTTCTGTGAAATAGAAAAAGGTTTTATGGAAAAAACTTCGATAAAGATGCTCTGCTTTCTAAATTTAGGCAATCCGTACCTATAATATATCTATATTAATATGATTCGCATTATTCATATACGAATAGCATAACTCATATTGATGAATGATGGATAGAATGCAGAAATGCACTTTACTGTCTTTTATCCGTTTATTTGCAAGGTAGACATTACAATCTAATGTCACACTCGTATTCCTGCTAATTTTTGGTGTCTGATTTAAACCTTTTTCTACTATATTTTTCTTTCCAATGTTCGTTATTCGATGGATAATGCTTACTTTTGCGTAGAATTTTTATTCACTAACAATAAACTTTAAACAAAATGGTAAATTACAAAGATTTAGGATTGGTAAACACAAAAGAAATGTTTGCTAAGGCTATCAAAGGTGGATATGCTATCCCAGCATTCAACTTCAACAATATGGAACAGATGCAGGCTATCATCAAGGCTGCTGTTGAAACTAAATCTCCTGTGATTCTTCAGGTTTCTAAAGGTGCTCGTCAGTATGCTAACGCTACTTTGTTGCGTTACATGGCACAGGGTGCTGTAGAATATGCTAAAGAATTAGGCTGCGCACATCCGGAAATCGTTCTTCATCTTGACCACGGAGATACATTCGAAACTTGCAAATCTTGTATCGATTCAGGTTTCTCTTCAGTGATGATCGACGGTTCTCATCTTCCTTACGAAGAAAACGTTGCATTGACTAAGAAAGTTGTTGAGTACGCTCACCAGTTCGACGTAACTGTAGAAGGTGAACTTGGCGTATTGGCTGGTGTAGAAGATGAAGTTTCTGCTGACCACCACACATATACTGACCCTGAAGAAGTAATCGACTTCGCTACTCGCACTGGTTGCGACTCTTTGGCTATCTCAATCGGTACTTCTCACGGTGCTTACAAGTTTACTCCGGAACAATGCCACATCGACCCGGTTACAGGTGTAATGGTTCCTCCTCCATTGGCTTTCGAAGTATTGGATGCTGTAATGGAAAAACTTCCGGGATTCCCTATCGTTCTTCACGGATCATCTTCAGTTCCTCAAGAAGAAGTGGAAACTATCAACAAATACGGTGGTGCACTGAAAGCTGCTATCGGTATTCCGGAAGAATGGTTGCGTAAGGCTGCTAAGTCTGCTGTCTGCAAAATCAACATCGACTCTGACTCACGTCTGGCTATGACTGCTGCTATCCGTAAGACTTTCGTTGAAAAACCAGCTGAATTCGACCCACGTAAGTATCTTGGTCCGGCTCGTGACAACATGGAAAAACTATACAAGCACAAAATTCTGAACGTGCTCGGTTCTGATAACAAATTGGCACAGTAATCCTCGGATTATTCCATAAATAAAAGAAAGGCTGATCCCGGTTAACCCAGGACAGCCTTTTTTGTTAACTTAAATATTGTCCTAGCGAATATCATTGCAGAGCAGAGCCATACTTATTTATTGTTCTGTTCATTTTTCATGGATGTTGAGTGTCCGTTTTGAAAGAATTCTTCTACTTTCTGTTTGTCTCGAAGAACTTTCAGCCAGTTGGCAGCAGCATTATAATAATTAGATTTTCCCAGGATAAGTTCGCCTTCCTCATTTATTTCCGGCTCCTCTTTCTCACTGTCTTTAGGACGTGTTTTTAGAAATGCTTCCAGGCAGCGCTCGGTGTTTTTCTTGTCTTTCAGGGCATAGAAGTATATATAGGCCATGTCATACAATAGTTTGTGGTTTTGTTTGTCATACTGTTGGTAACGTTCTTTGATGGATTCGATCTGTTCTTTATGCATTTGTGCCATCTTGTAGCAGTCGGTCATTCCAATATAGAGTCTGGTCATGCTGCTATCTTTAGGTATGGATAATTCAATTGCTTTTTCCAGATAGTTTACGCCTTCTTTTTTCCAGGAAGTTTTAGAACACGCCCGGCCGAGATAATAAAGGAGATTGATATTATCGGGATCGTATTTACGGGCGACTTCCAAAAAATCATGGGCTTCGTAATATTTCTCCACTGCATAATAGCTAATTCCCAGATAATAACAAGTGTGGAAGGTGCTATCTCCTTGGCTAACAAGATATTCATAACGCCGGATGGCAGTGGGATAGTCTCGTTTGAGGCAATATGCCAAGGCATTCTGCCGGTTGACCGAGATATTGGTACTGTCAATTTGACGGTATTTTTCTGTAGCTTCGATGGCCTCATCGAAATATGAACCGGATATATTCAAAGCTCCCAGTTTGGTGGCAGCCAGGTAATCGTCGGGATATTTCTCCTGAATATTGTAATAGCAACCTGCGGCAGGCAGAAGTTCGCCCATCCCTTCAAAACTTTGAGCTTGCAGATGCAGGACAATAGCAGAACTGTCTTTTTCCGTCATTAGACTACTTTCGCCAAGTGCATCGCGAAACTTTTGCTGGGTCAGGAGTAAACTGATATATTGAATACGTACATATTTGTTCTCCGGATTCAGATCAAGGGCGTATTCGTAATATTTCAGCGCTTGATTGTATTTGGCCAGTGCCCGGCAGCATTCGGCTGCTTCAATGAATGCACGAGCATTGGTGGTATCGTTAGAGATAATTTCTTCGTAGGTGGATAGTGCCTCTGTGGTGAGTCCTAGTCCTCGCAACGCTTTGCCTTTCTGTAAGAGTAGGTGAGGGGTTGATTTCTTTTGGGCGATAAGAGAAAGAGCTGTCTCGTAATCGTAGTTTGCCATAGCTTCCTGAATATGGTCTGTGTGTTGTGCCATGAGAGGGATGGTGCAACCAAGGAAGAACAGAATAATAATCCGTTTCATAAAATCTTATTTTAGTTGTTTGACTTATTTGTTACAAGTTACTAAAAATATTTTATTTACGAATTATTCGTAGATCGTTTTGGATAGATTAACGGAATGATAAGAGAAGATAACACTATGGCTGTATATAAAGAACACCCGTGTCGCAACTGAATGTAACACGGGTGATCTTTATATATATATGTTTAAAGCATACCGAATGGAAATCCGGCAGGGGCATTTGTCTCTTACATCAAGAATCCAAGCAGGATACCGGCAGCAACTGCTGAACCGATCACTCCGGCAACGTTCGGCCCCATAGCGTGCATCAACAAGTAGTTGGTTGAATCGTATTCCAAACCGATTACTTGCGAGATACGTGCAGAGTCAGGAACGGCAGATACACCTGCATTACCGATCAACGGATTAATCTTGTTGCCCTTCTTCAGGAAGATATTGAATATCTTAACAAAGATGACACCGGATGCAGTTGCAATGATGAATGACAATGCACCGAGAGCGAAAATCTTGATAGAGTCGAGCGTCAGGAATTCGGAAGCTTGCGTAGAAGCACCTACTGTCAGACCCAACAGGATAGTGATAGTATCAATCAACGGACCGCTGGCAGTATTAGCCAAACGACGGGTTACACCACTTTCTTTCAATAGGTTACCGAAGAACAGCATACCTAGCAAAGGCAGACCGGAAGGAACCAGGAAGCAAGTCAGCAACAAACCGATGATCGGGAAAATCACCTTCTCTGTGTGAGAAACTGCACGCGGCGGTTTCATGCGAATGACGCGTTCACTTTTGGTGGTGAGCAGGCGCATAATAGGCGGCTGTATCACCGGAACCAACGCCATGTAGGAGTAGGCGGACACCGCAATGGCTCCCATCAGGTTAGGTGCTAGCTTGGAGGAAAGGAAGATGGCCGTCGGACCGTCTGCTCCACCAATGATACCGATAGCACCGGCTTGCATCGGGTCGAAACCCATTTCCAATGCGATCATGTATGCACCGAAGATACCGAACTGTGCAGCTGCACCGATCAACATCAATTTCGGGTTGGAGATAAGTGCCGAGAAATCCGTCATAGCACCGATGCCTAAGAAGATGAGCGGCGGGTACCAGCCGGAGGTCACTCCCTGATACAGGATATTCAATACAGAACCTTCTTCATAGATACCGACTTTCAGTCCCGCATCCATATTAAAAGGTATATTACCGATCAATATACCGAAACCGATAGGAATCAGCAACATCGGTTCGAACTCTTTGGCTACTGCCAAATAGATGAACCCCAAACCCACAAGAATCATAACGATGTGCCCTACAGTAGCATTTGCAAAGCCCGTATATGTCCAGAAGTCGGCGAGGTTATTTCCTAAAAAGTTTATAAAATCTCCCATATTATTCAATAATTACGAGGTCATTACCTTCAAGAACAGAGTCACCTTTGTTTACGTTGATGGCAGTAATTTTACCGTCTTTATCCGCATTGATATTGTTTTCCATCTTCATGGCTTCCAATATAATGATAGTCTGGCCTTTCTTTACAGTATCGCCTACGTTTACTTTGATGTCAAGGATAACGCCCGGCAGCGGAGATTTCACTCCCGATTTTCCGGTAGACGGAGCAGCTGGTTTCACTACTTGAGTAGGAGCAGTAGGAGCATTAGGCATAGGACGCACTGTTACTGGTTTCGCAGCAGGCTTCGGTTGTTTCTCCATTTCTACTTTATAGTGTGTACCGTTCACTTCTACATGAGCGATATTATCTTCAATATTTCCGATGGTCACTTTATAAGAGTTACCATTGATTTTATATTTGTATTCTTTCATCGTTTTATTTTTTTATGGGGTGATTTACTTTTTGGGAGTTTCACGCAAGGTGTAAATCTTCGAACTCCATGGTGAATAGCTACGTTTTACACGAGTGATGGTGAGTACCGTTTCTTCTACGTCGTGTACCTCATCCTGCATCTCGTGTAATGCCATAGAGATGGCAGCGTAAACTTCGCCCGGAGCTTGTGACAGCTCTTTCGCTTCTTGTTTGTCGATGCCTTTAGATTTCATAGCATTACGTTTGCTCAAATTTACGGCTACTTTTCCTACAATCTTGAAAGCAATAAAGAGAAGAATCAATCCGCAGAATACTACGCTCATGGCAGAAATAGACATTCCAATACCTTCAGCATCGTGTTCCTCAAATTTTTCCATTTTGGCATTACTGTCAAGAGTCTTATTGTTAGTGCTCGGAGTCACGTATTTGTCACCACTTCCACCTTTTACTTCCCACTCCATTGCTCCGTCGCTTATGCGAGCGTATGATTGGTCGGGACCGAGAGCGCCTGCCGGCACTACAATCTGGTCAAGCAACTTTCTGCCGGAGTCGTACAAGCCAATCCAGTTGGCAGTCTCCGGATTCAGCTTAAAACTGGTATGGAAAGTACCGCGGTTAGGCTCGCCGTCTGCCCAGAACAGAGCATGTTGACGTGGTTTCACTAATGTCAGTATATCACCTTTCGGGATAAAATAAGTAACTGTATCGCCCGGTTGGCTACTTACTTTCAGCAAACAAGCTGCCAGGTCGGCGCTACCGAATGATTTATTGAATATTTCGATCCATGCACTGTGCAACCCGTAGTCGTCCTGAAAATTACTCTGATTGTCTATCAGGATTTCATTCAGTACCAACTTGTTGTTTGACTTTTGCTCTCCACAAGAAGTCAGCCCAATCAGCAACAGCAAAGAAAGGAATATTCCGATTTTGGTTTTGTTCATAATCGTTCTTGTTTTAATGTGAAAGGTTGGATTACAACGGAATATTACCATGCTTCTTAGCCGGATTACTCAATTTCTTAGTCTGCAACTGCTGCAAAGCACGGATCACGCGGAAACGTGTGTTGCGTGGTTCAATCACATCGTCAATGTAGCCGTATTTTGCTGCATTGTAAGGATTGGCAAACAGTTTCGTGTATTCTGCTTCTTTCTCTGCAAGGAATTGGGCAGGATTTTCCTGATCTTTAGCCTCACGTGCGTACAATACTTCTACTGCTCCTGCACCACCCATTACTGCAATTTCGGCAGTCGGCCATGCGTAGTTCATATCACCGCGAAGTTGCTTACAGCTCATCACGATGTGAGAACCTCCGTAAGATTTACGTAATGTGATAGTAACCTTGGGCACAGTAGCTTCACCGTAAGCGTACAACAGCTTAGCTCCATGAAGGATAACACCGTTGTATTCCTGCCCTGTTCCCGGAAGGAATCCCGGTACGTCTACCAACGATACGATAGGAATATTGAATGCATCACAGAAACGGACGAAACGTGCACCCTTGCGAGATGCATTGCTGTCGAGCACACCAGCCAGATACTTGGGCTGATTAGCAACGATACCTACTGACTGGCCGTTGAAACGGGCAAAACCGATGATGATATTCTTTGCATAATCTTTCTGGATTTCAAGGAATTCACCGTTGTCCACGATAGCGCCGATTACTTCGTACATATCATACGGTTTAGTTGGGCTGTCGGGAATGATATCGTTCAAAGAATCTTCCAAACGGTCGATTGGGTCTGTACAATCTACATAAGGAGCTTCTTCAAGATTATTTTGAGGAATAAAGCTTAACAGTTTACGAATCAGTTCGAAACCTTCTTCTTCTGTTTTAGCGGTGAAGTGAGTCACGCCTGATTTTGTGGAGTGAACGCTTGCACCACCGAGGTTTTCTTGGCTAACATCTTCACCTGTTACGGTTTTCACAACTTTTGGTCCGGTAAGGAACATATAAGAAGTGCCTTCCATCATCAGCGTGAAGTCGGTCAGAGCCGGAGAATAAACAGCACCACCGGCACAAGGACCGAAGATACCGGAAATCTGTGGGATAACACCGGAAGCAAGGATATTGCGTTGGAAGATTTCTGCATAACCGGCCAAAGCATTGATACCTTCCTGGATACGTGCACCACCCGAGTCGTTGATACCGATGCAGGGAGCACCCATTTTCATTGCCTGATCCATGATTTTACAGATTTTCAGTGACATTGTTTCTGACAGTGAACCGGCAGAAACGGTAAAGTCCTGTGCGAACACATATACCAAACGTCCTTCGATCGTACCGCAGCCGGTCACTACTCCGTCGCCCGGATAATGTTTTTTATCCATACCGAAGTTCGTGCATCTGTGCTCAACGAACATGTCCATTTCTTCGAAGCTACCCTCATCAAGCAGCATAGCCAGACGCTCGCGTGCTGTGTATTTCCCTTTTTCATGTTGCTTCGCAATTGCTTTTTCACCGCCTCCGATACGTGCTACGGCACGGCGTTCAATAAGCTCTTTAATTTTTTCAAGTTGATTACTCATGAGTTCTTGTTGGTTTTAGAGTTTATGATTAATGTTCGCAGAGTTCTGTTAACACGCCCAGAGTTGATTTCGGGTGAAGGAAAGCGATATTCAAACCTTCAGCACCTTTGCGGGGAGCTTTGTCGATAAGGCGGATTTCTTTGCTTTCTGCTTCTGCCAAAGCATTAGCTACGCCATCTTCTACAGCAAATGCAACGTGATGAACACCTGCACCTTTGTTTTCAATAAATTTGGCAATGGTACTTTCAGGGCAAGTCGGTTCCAACAGTTCGATTTTGGTTTCACCTACTTTTAAAAAAGCGGTTCTTACTTTCTGATCTTCCACTGTTTCAATGTTGTAACACTTCAGACCTAATACATTTTCGTAGTAAGGAAGGGCTTCTTCAATGCTTTTTACAGCAATGCCCAGATGTTCAATGTGTGAAATCTTCATAACTATACTTTTTTTATTTGGTTTTAAATCTGTGCTCATAAGGCATAAAACAGCACAAAGAAAGACAATTCTTACCTAATAAAGAAATATTTCTGCATTTAATTGTTGGGTGATAAAGCAGAAAAAATGGTGGACAAGGAACATAAAGAGTTGTTTTGTAATCTTGAGATTACATTTAGATATAAAATTTGACTAAGAGTTTGTTCAGCCAATTCCAGTTGACGCGGAACCAGCGGCGGGTACTACTTTGTTTTCCTCCGAAGCGGAGAACAAAATCACGATAGCCGTGTCTGCGGAACGGAAGACCCACATCCATAAATTCCATGTGGCGGAATCCTCGCTGGTGTGCATCTTCCAATGCTTTCCAAACGGCTAGCACGCCCGGATATTGAAGTGCGTACGTCTTTCTCATCCCTCCTGAAAACCAGAGGTATGCATCGTCTCCCGAATAGATGCAGACGGAACCGCCGATGATTTTCTCTTTATATTTTACAACGAATATTTTTGCTAGTTTTCCTTTAATTAGCACGCTGTTCATGTGACGGAAGAAATCGTTGGCAGGAAAATATCTGCGTATGCGGGAAGAATAGACTTTGTGTAGCATTCGTGAGAAGGCGTGTATTTCTTCCACTGTATGTGCTTCCTCTACTCTGGCTCCATTTTTGAGTCCTTTTTTGATCTGCCGGATGCGCGACGGACTGAATCGGTCTTCCGTCTTTTTCATGCTGTGTAACGAATTGCGTACCCGTAACCAGTTGACAGGGAAATAATCGTTGGCTCTGAAAACCCGATAGCCGAACATCGAATTGTTCAGGTTTCGGAATTCGATCAGGACACAGCTGCGCGATGCTTCCTGCGTGAGATGTTCGAGCATATCCCCAAAGACTTCTTCTGCTTTCTCTTTATTGTCAGAAAGGGATTCGTCCAGAAATTCACCTTCGCTATATACTACACAATGTTTCACTAAAGAGGAAGGAAGCCACTTTTTAGCTTTGCGGATAGCGGCGAGCAGGCGTGCTACAGGTTTTCCGTCTTCCGTTGCGACTATTAATAAAGGAGTATACCCGGGAGTTGCTTCATAAATCTGAAATAACTCTTTGGAATGGAAGGTGTTTTTTCCCGGTAATTCAGGAATATCCTTCCCTTGATAATATGTCGTTAGTTTAAGTGGCATCTAGGTACAAATTTACACTTTTTATTCTTTATTCAACAACAAAACGGAGAATTTGTTGGAGATGCTTGAAGTAAAGTGCTGTTTATCTTTGCGAATTTATTGGAAAAAATATATCTTTTAAGAGAAAAATGGTATAAAAGGTGAGTACGTGTATAAATTATGTTCGTCATAATTATGATTATAATCAAATAGTTTTTGCAAAACAACGAGAATTAATATTAACTTTAAATTAGAACGAATGAGATACAATGTATTTGTTGAAGCATGGAAGAATCATCATAGACGCGCTTCCATGATTTTAGGGCTGTCTTTATTGTATGCCCCTCTGTCATATTCTGTTTATGCAGAAGATGGAGTCTCTAATACTATGGTGCAAGTTGTCACACAAACGAAAACTGTGAAAGGAACTGTTGTTGATGAAAGCGGGGAGCCACTGATTGGTGTTTCTATTGTTGTGAAAGGAACAAGTACAGGTACGATTACTGATTTTGACGGTAACTTTTCTATCAATCTTCCAGCGGGAAGAAAAGAACTGGTCATTTCTTATATCGGTTATAAAGAACAAACTGTAACAGTGGCGGGGAATGGACCGGTCAATGTGAAAATGGTTTCGGATACAAAGGCATTGGATGAGGTTGTTGTGGTAGGTTACGGTACGATGAAGAAACGCGATTTAACCGGGGCTATCACTTCTGTAAAAAGTGAAGATGTTGTAATGAACCCGGGCTCGAATCCGATGCAGGCTTTGCAAGGTAAAGTAGCAGGATTGGACATTACGCGTGAATCGGGACAGGCCGGTTCGGGAGTAAAGATGCAGCTGCGTGGTAACCGGTCATTCCAGAAGGATTCTGGAAATCCTTTATTTATAATTGATGGTATGCCAGGGGATTATTCTACATTGAATCCTAATGATATTGAAAGTATTGAAGTTTTAAAAGATGCTTCCTCAACGGCTATTTATGGTTCGAGTGGTGCAAATGGTGTTATTTTAATTACTACAAAAGGCGGTAAGGAAGGTAAAGCTATAGTTAATTTTAATGCGTATGTAGGTGTAAACGGCTGGTCAAGAACACCGGAGATGCGTAGTGGAGAGAGCTATATACAAACATTGAGAGATGCTTCTATTGGTGCTGGTGATGGACGTTGGAGTTCAGTTGCAGATGATAAAAATCTGTTTACTACTGATGCTGAATGGAATGCGCATCAAAATGGACAATATATAGACTGGGTGGATGCTTTGTTGAAAACTAGTGTAACACAGAATTATTCAGTTTCTGTGGCCGGTGGAACGGAAAAAACAAAAGCCTATTTTTCTCTGAATTTTTCTAATGAGGATGGGCAGTTTGCACAAGATAGCTATAAACTTTATTCATCTAAAATCCGGGTAGACCATAAGATTAAGAACTGGATGAAGGTTGGGATTGATACGCAGTTATCCTATGTACATCAAAATAAAGCTGATTCTGATTTGCAGACTTTGATGGCATCAAATCCCCTTGGAACTTTGTATAATGAAGATGGGAGTATAAACCCTCAACCAGTTGCCGACCCTTCATCTACAGTATATAATTATCTTTTGAATGAGGATAAAAGTTTGTATCGCAATCAGGCCCAAAACCTCAAAGTATATTTTAATCCTTATTTGGAAATCACTCCTCTTAAAGGATTGACTTTTATTACTCGTGCCGGTGCCAGTTTGGGATATTCACGTAGCAATACTTTTACCGGAGAGGGATCTGTTCAATGGTATAAAGCAAATCAAACGGCAGATGGCATTAAGGCGCAGGTAAAAGACAGCCGTTCGTATAACTATAAATGGGAGAATATACTTACCTACAATTTCCAAATTAAGAAAGTACATGATATAACTCTTACCGCGGTTACGTCTTGGAATCATAATCGTAGTGATGTCACTACTTTGTATCAGAAAGGTGTTTCTGATAATAAATTCTTATGGCATAATATTCTTGACGGTAATTCTGCAACTTCGGGAAGTACTTCATATAGCATGTCTAAAGGAATGGGATATGTCGGTCGTTTGAATTACTCATATTTGGGCAGGTATTTGCTCTCTGCATCTGTTCGTCATGACGGATCTTCCAGACTGGCAGAAGGTAATAAATGGGATACCTTCCCGGCTTTTTCTTTGGGCTGGAGAATTTCTGACGAGAAATTTATGGAGAGTACGACAAATTGGTTGAGTAATCTGAAAATTCGCTTTGGATACGGTGTTACAGGTAGTACGGCAGGTATTGATCCTTACTCTTCTGCTGCGTCATTGGATGCTACTTCTGTCAATATGGTGTTAGGGGGTGTTTTGACGCCTATTTATAAGTTCTCGCAGAATATTCCAAACTACTTGCTTACGTGGGAAAAGTCATATAATACCAATATCGGTATTGATGCTGCGTTCCTGAATAATCGTATTGATGTTAGTATGGAATATTATAATACAAAAACGAAAGATGTTATATGGAATAAAGCTCTTCCTGTTGTAAACGGTGCATTCTCACCAGATGGTGGAACTACAGCGAATTATACCACAAATTTGAATATGTGTGAGACCAGCAATAAAGGTTTTGAGTTGGCTCTTAATACACGCAATATTATAACAAAGAATTTTACTTGGAGCTCTAGTGTGACTTTCAATCATAATAAGGAAGAAATTACTAAATTGTCCGGTGGAGATTCTGATGTGCTTAATAATGGTGACACTGGATATGCATTGGCATTGGGAGAAGCTATTAATTCTTATTATCATTATAAGTTGGACGGTGTATGGCAAAAGGGGGAAGAGACTGATGCGGCAGTATTTGGGGCTGCACCTGGTGATTTGAAAATCAATATACCTAATTTGGTAAAGGAGGCAGATGGCAGATTCTATAAGATTGATGAGGAAACGGGGCGTGCTGCCGTAGATGCAAATGGTAATGTTATTTATTATACATCTGATAATAAATATACTCCAAGTGATGCGGATTATCAAATCCTGGGTCACAATTCTCCGGATTGGTCTTTAGGTTTTCAGAATAATTTCACTTGGAAGGACTTTGATTTAAGTATATTCGTGTATGCACGCTACGGACAGATGTTTGCCTATGATATGTTGACATCTTATGACCCGAAGGGTATACGTAACTTCCCAACATATTTCAATTATTGGACGGAAAACAATCCATCAAATGATTTTCCTGCTGCCAATGCTAATAAAGGGCTTGAACAATATACAGGATATTATGGACTACGTTATGTAGACGGTTCATTTATAAAGATTAAGAACATAACCTTGGGATATAGCTTGCCGAAATCCATATTAAAATCAGCCGGTATAGAGAAATGTCGTTTCTATGCTACAATTACAAATCCGTTTGTATTTGCAAAAAGCCATTTGCTGAAAGACTATGATCCTGAAATGAATGGCTCTCTGAAGTACCCATTGACCAAACAATTTGTATTTGGTGTAAATGTTACATTCTAGTTTTCACTAAAAAAAGTATTGAAATGAAAAGAACAATCTATAAAATAGCAGCGCTTACATTCGCTGTGGCTTCAATGTCTGCCTGCTCGCTTGATGAGTATAATCCAAGTCAAAAAACAGGGGATGAAATTCTTGCTACTTTTGATGGGCTCAAAGGATTACAATCTTACTGTTATTCATCACTTTATGGGCAGTTATTCAGTGTGTATGATTTCTTATCCGTTGCTGAAGGCGGAACGGACTGTTGGATAACTCCTGCAGGTAATCCTGATTATGCCAAACAGGTGATTTATTATGATGGTTTAGCCACAAATACCAATGCGACAAATAAGTTGTTTGGTCAGGCTTATTCTATGATCGGTAATTGTAATGCGGTAGTGACCAGAGCTGAATTGGTAACTGACGGTAATGAAAAGGATATAACGACTTTAGTGGCTGAAGCCCGTTGTCTCCGTGCATTCTATTACTCTATATTAGTGAATAATTATGGCAATGTAACATTAACATTGGAAGAATCATCCCAAGATCCTATTTTGACTCCGCGGCGTAACTCGATTGAAGAACTATATACGCAGATAATTGATGATTTGAAATTTGCAGCCAACAATCTTGAGGACACCCCTTACGATAATAATCGTGCGCGTGTGACTAAGAAGACTGCGTTAGGACTTTTGGCTCGTGTCTACGCTCAAGGTGGAGGTGAATATGGTTTGACAGAGGATGGAGTATCTTATTGGCAGCGTGCAAAAGAAGTGGCAGAAGATATGATTTCAGCATATAGCAGTTGTCTTTATGATGATGTGGAAGATGTTTGGGCACCGGCGAACAATCGAAATAATAAGGAGGCCTTATTTATTGCTGCCGGTCCGGATGCAACAAATCTGGAGATTTGGAACGCGGGGACACAATGTAATAATAACTTTACTTATATGTATCCAAAACCAAATACTTTAACTATTTATCCAACACCGGATAATCAAAACTATTGGTATGGACGTACAAATAATAGTACTTTGGCACCCTCCAAGTATTTGTTGGATTGCTTTGATGCAGATTATGATAAGCGATGGGAGGTAACCTTTACGACCGCCTTTGTGCAGTTCTCCGGCGTACAGTCGGGAGGTAGCTACCTATTTACTAATAAGAAGCAAACATTGGATGATGGTACTACACCGAAAATAGGAACCAAACATGGTGTAAATGATAACATTAGTTCATTTACAATTCTTACTCAAAATATGATTAATACTTATGGGTTGGATGCAAAATTTCATAATGAGTATATTTATCCATATGGTGACTTGAATTATGCATATTACGATGGAACTTGGGCTCCGAAGCTTACTGCCAAGGTTTGGCCTAAAGGAGAAAATAGCGGTGATCCTTCCAAGTTGCAAGAAGTGAAGAATCCTTATGTAATCCCTTATCCTGTTGCTGAAGACGATGATAGAATTTGTTTCTATTTGTCAAAAGAAAAACTTTCGGATGCGGAAAAAGCGAAACGTAGATATTATGTAATCAATATTGATGATTTGTTTGATAACGGACAATATCGTAAAACGGATATAAAAGTCACTAATGACAAAAACATGTATCCTGGTTTCAACAAATTTAATTGGCTATCGGAAGATTCATATAGTAGTAATCTGCAACGTAAGACAGGTGATGTATTCATTATGCGTATGGCTGAAGTATATCTGATTGCTGCTGAAGCTAACCAGCAATTAGGAAATGGCGGAAAAGCGGCAGAATATCTGAATGTACTGAAAAAGCGTGCAGCTCGTGATGATGCATCTTACAATGCCATGAAATTGAGTAATGCTACACAAAATGATGTTATGGACGAGTATGCTCGTGAATTATGTGGAGAATATCAACGTTGGGTGACGATGAAGCGTCACAAAGATTCTTTCAAACAACGTCTTACTGTTGGTAATCCTCGTGCGGCTGAAAACTTTGATGAAAACAAGCATTATTTACGTCCGATCTCTTTTAACTTCTTGAGTCAGATTGATAATGCAGAAGAATATGGAAATAATGGGTATTAGAACTCTTACAGATTAAATTTTAAATTAGGAGGGGATATGTCGCGATGACATATCCCTTTTTTATATATTTTCTTTATCTTTGTGCCATCGAACAGAGCTTTATAATTTAAGCGGAACTATGATAGAAGAAATATTAGCTTACAACAAAGAATTTGTTGAGAACAAGGGATATGAATCGTATATTACCAACAAATATCCCGATAAGAAAATAGCTATTCTTTCCTGTATGGACACCCGACTGACTGCTTTGCTTCCAGCCGCATTAGGAATTAAGAATGGCGATGTAAAAATGATAAAGAATGCAGGTGGCGTTATTTCCCATCCTTTCGGTAGCGTGATCCGGAGTTTACTCGTAGCTATCTTTGAACTGGGTGTGGAGGAGATAATGGTGATTGCTCATTCTGATTGTGGAGCTTGTCACATGCATAGTGAAACGATGCTTGAAAAGATGACGGCACGGGGGATAAATCCGGATTATATTGACATGATGCGCTTCTGCGGAGTTGATTTTCATGCCTGGCTGGATGGCTTCGAAGATACGGAAAAGTCCGTGAGGGGAACAGTCGATTTTATCGTGCGTCATCCTTTGATTCCTTCAGATGTGACAGTTTACGGATTTATTATCGATTCTACAACTGGAGAATTAACACGGATTGTATAGATAAACTATCTTTTTAATACCTCTAAATATAGTGACGCTATCCTGAATACAAAAAAATAAGGCAGCTTTTTATTGGCTGCCTTTATCTTTCTACGGTTATATACTTTCTTTGACTGGTGCACTCGTTTGTGACAAATAGGGTGCCCGTACATCTCAATTTCTGCCTCACGGCTAGCTTTACGATTCGCTTTAACGTAATCGTCTTGTGTAATTCGCTTTTTCATAATGAAATTATTTCTCTGTGCAAAGATACGATATATTCTTCATTTAGTATAAACTTTTATTTCCTATTACGCTCGGTTTGCATTATCTTTGCATACATTAATCAAATGAAACCGGAAATAATATGGAAAATTTCAGTGAATTGATAAAGAACCGTCGTAGTATGCGGAAGTTCACCGATGAAGAATTGACACAAGATCAGGTAGTTGCATTGATGAAAGCAGCTTTGATGTCTCCTTCTTCCAAACGTAGTAATAGTTGGCAGTTTGTAGTGGTTGATGATAAAGAGGTATTGAAAGAATTGTCTCATTGCAAAGAACAGGCTTCTTCGTTCATTGCCGACGCAGCTTTGGCGATTGTTGTAATGGCCGATCCGTTGGCTAGCGATGTTTGGATTGAAGACGCTTCCATTGCTTCCATCATGATACAGTTGCAGGCTGAAGATCTTGGCTTGGGAAGTTGTTGGGTGCAGGTTCGCGAACGTTTCACTGCTACCGGAATGCCTTCCGATGAATTTGTCCATGGAATTTTGGATATTCCTTTGCAACTTCAGATTCTTTCTGTCATTGCTATCGGCCATAAAGGGATGGAACGTAAACCTTTCAATGAGGAACATCTTCAATGGGAGAAAATTCATATTAATAAGTTTGGAGGAAAATAAGCATGGGAGCTGCTAAAGCGAATAATAGTAAAGATACCTATCTGGCTACCGCTGTTACCTTTATTGTAATCGGAGCACTTTTTCTGATCGATAAGTTGATTCATTTTTCTTCCATCGGGCTACCATGGGTAATGAATAAGGACAATATGTTATTGTACGCTTCGATCTGTTTCCTTATTTTCAAACGCGATAAATCAATTGGTCTGGTGTTGCTTGGCCTTTGGCTAGTGATGAATATCGGTTTGGTAATATCCTTATTAGGTTCGTTATCCGGATATCTGTTGCCATTGACATTGCTCATCATCGGAATCATTTTATTCTGGTTTGCAAAACGATAAGAGAATAATGAAAAGAAGTATAGAAGATACACCGATCGTGTTTATCGGTGCAGGTAACTTGGCTACTAATCTGGCGAAAGCTCTTTATCGTAAAGGCTTCCGCATTGTACAGATATATAGTCGGACCATGGAATCTGCCCGTACCTTAGCCGAGAAAGTAGAAGCTGAATATACTACAAATTTGCAGGCTGTCTCCAAAGATGCAAAATTGTATATCGTATCGTTGAAAGATGCCGCTTTAGTAGATTTGTTACCGCAGATAACAGAAGGAAAGCAGGCGTCTTTGTTGGTGCATACGGCAGGAAGCATTCCGATGAGCATTTGGGAAGGGCATGCAGAACGTTACGGAGTATTCTATCCGATGCAGACATTCAGCAAACAGCGTGAAGTCAAATTTCAGGAAGTGCCTTTCTTTGTTGAAGCGAAAAGGCCGGAAGACGTGGAGCTGTTGAAGGCTGTTGCCGCCACTCTTTCGGAAAAGGTCTACGAAGCTTCTTCCGAGCAACGTAAAAGCCTTCATTTGGCTGCTGTTTTTATCTGCAACTTCACAAATCACATGTATGCATTAGCAGCCGATTTACTTGAAAAATACAACTTGCCTTTCGATGTCATGCTTCCGCTGATAGATGAAACGGCTCGTAAAGTACACGAATTGGCGCCACGTGATGCACAGACCGGACCCGCTGTTCGTTACGATGAGAATGTGATGAGTAATCATCTTGCCATGTTGGTAGATTCTCCGGCATTGCAGGAAATATATAAACTAATGAGCAAAAGTATCCATGAGCACCATCAACTATGATTTATCCCGTATCAAAGCTTTAGCTTTTGACGTGGACGGAGTATTGAGTTCGACCACTGTACCTTTGCATCCTTCCGGTGAACCGATGCGAACCGTGAATATCAAAGATGGATATGCCATCCAGCTGGCTGTGAAAAAAGGACTTCACATAGCTATCATCACCGGTGGCCGCACAGAAGCGGTACGTATTCGTTTTGAAGGACTGGGAGTGAAGGATTTATACATGGGTTCTGCTGTGAAGATACACGATTATCGTGCTTTTCGTGATAAGTACGGATTGACCGATGATGAAATTTTATATATGGGAGATGACGTACCGGATATCGAAGTGATGCGTGAGTGCGGACTGCCATGCTGTCCGAAAGATGCCGTGCCGGAAGTGAAATCCGTTGCAAAGTATATCTCATATGCAGACGGTGGACGCGGATGCGGACGTGATGTAGTGGAGCAGGTGCTGAAAGCTCACGGTCTATGGATGGCGGAAGACGCTTTCGGTTGGTGAATGGATTAGACGATTGGACAATTTACGATTGGAGTATCTTTGTAAATTAATCCGGTGATGTCAATAGCAGTACTTTTGACCGTCAACGAAATTGCTCTTAATCATCAACAGAAACATTTTTCAATCATCAATAAAAAGTATTTTCAATCGTAAATAGTAAATCGTCAAATCGTAAATAAAATCATGCTTGATAACTTAAAGAAATACCGGATTATATTAGCTTCCAATTCTCCCCGTCGGAAAGAACTGATGTCAGGACTGGGAGTAGACTATGTAGTCAGAACATTGCCGGATATAGACGAGTCATATCCGGACACATTGGTGGGTGCTGAAATACCTGAATATATTGCTCGTGAAAAGGCAGATGCTTACCGTACCATGATGAAGCCGGGAGAATTATTGATTACGGCAGATACCATAGTCTGGTTAGATGGGAAAGTACTTGGAAAACCGGAGGGCAGGGAAGGAGCCGTTGAAATGCTTCGTACTCTTTCGGGAAAATCTCATCAGGTCTTCACAGGAGTTTGCCTGACTACTACCGAGTGGCAAAAAAGCTTTACCGCTTCCTCCGAAGTATTGTTTGATGTCTTGTCGGAAGATGAAATCCTGTATTACGTAGATCGTTATCAGCCAATGGATAAGGCAGGAGCTTATGGCGTTCAGGAATGGATCGGATATATCGGGGTTAAATCAATTTCCGGTAGTTTCTATAATATTATGGGACTTCCTATACAGAAACTGTACGGAGAGTTGAAAAAGCTATAGTAAGTATCTTGAATCTATCTGAATATATCAGTGTAATTAACGTATTGATTACATAAAATACATAAGATATACTTAGTACAATAATGCAAAAAAGGCTGCCTTGAAATAGAAAATGAGGCAGCCTTTTTCTGTATTTTTAAGCAGGAACATTTACTGAATATCCCAAACTGAAAGATGCGAAAACTATAATAAATCCAGCATCAGAGGAATATCTTCTTCCCGAATTCCTTGTGTGAGAAGAGCCTCTTCATCTTTATGGAACATTTCCAAGAATCGTTCCCGGTTTCCACTTGCCGTAATGGCTTTTCCATAGAAAACGGCAGCTTTCTGAATATCTCCCATCACCCAAGCAACATGTCCTGCATTCATATAGTCAATAGCCAGAGGCTTTTGTTCTATTATTTTTTCATAATACTTCATCGCCTGTTCATGTTTCTGGCTGATGAATGAACACCAGCCGATACCACGCCATGCCTTGATGCAATTGCTCTCGATGAAATCCAGTTTGAAGAAATAATTCAGTGCTTCTTCATATTGCCCCAATTCAGCCAGACAACTACCGATATGGAAAGTCACGTTGGTATCTTCCGGAGCAGCTTCTTCTACCTTTTTGTAGTAGGTGATTGCTACCTGATAGTTTCTGTTCAGCCGATAACAAATAGCCAGATGGCGATTGTTCCAGATATTATCCGGTTTCAGCGTGTCTGCTTTCAGATAAGCTTGGATAGCCTCTGCATATTTCTTCCTTTTTTGCAATGCATAGCCAAACTTCTGATAATATTCCGCACTCTCTCCTTCGAATCCGCCAATCGTTTCCAACTCCTCATAAATTTCGATAGCCTCGTCCCAACGTTCCTTTGACAGGTAGAAATCGGCAATGGGGAACAATACATCTTCCCAGTGTAATATATTGTCAAGTGCAGGGACATGATGAAGATCGAGCTTCTCTTTAAAAATATCTCTGAATTCACTCTTACGCACACTAAGTTTGAAGAAACGATACAAATCGTGCAGGTATTGGTTGCTGACCGTTCCCGGACGTTCATTGAATTTCTTCATCGTCTCAACATTCGATTTCTCCGCCAATTCTGCAACCTGCTGTTCGTTCAGTTGGCTCAACATCATATCCTGTTGTGACTGTGGCAATTGATGGATCGTGAAAAAGAGCGAGTACTTATCACTATTGCTGAAGAACCCCGATTGAAGAATTAAATCCAGTAGACTGCCTCCCTGATTTCCCGCCTGCTTCATTGCCTTGAGCACATTAGACTGTTGCTTGCTGAATGGATAAAACCAGTTATGTACCTCGCGGAAGAACGGATAGTTTTTCAATGCCGCAAAAGTGCTCATATATACATCTGCACCCTCCAACTGCAATTCGTTCATTTCACGCAATTTATCCCCCAGTCCGGATTTTTCGAATGCATCTTCCCAATCCGGATTCATATCGTTGTTCTCTTCATCGCTTTCTTCAAAGCCGAACCGCATATTTTTCATGGAGGAAACATTCTTCAGCATTTCGGGAATAATCTCCTCCCTCATCTTTTTATCAATCTTTTCCGTTTCCTGACATAATAGCATTTGGCGGTAAATACGTGCGACATCTTCTCTGAATGAAGGAATTTCTTCCATGAGATCCACCCTTTTTATCAGTTCCGGATAGAAAGTAAGGCGGCTTCTGTAAATGTGGAAAATAATCATCGCACCAACCAATGCCCGTTGACTGACGTTGACGTTGGGATGCTCGTAAGCATCAAGCAACCACATTATTTTTCGTAAGTCGAAACATTCCATCAAGCTTAATGTGAGGGCGCTGACAAACAAACATAAGTCATCTCCCGGAAGTAATTCCGAGGCAAGCATGGCTTTTGCATCTTCCTCGTCTTCGGGAGTCCATGCACTATTCGTCCATGTTCTGATAAACATAAACTTGAGCGTGTCCTCATGCCGCTTTAATACTTCATCCATCTTTTCGTCAGACAGTAATCCGCTGACTGCCAAGTCGTCATTAAAAGACTCCAGTATGTGCAATATGGTTTTAAGACCATAGTTTGACAAGTCTGGCGATTTGGGAGTGCGTCGTACTTCATGATAGTATCTTGATGAAGCGTTATCCAATATGAGCAAACGTGATTGGTCGGCAATTCCCCACGTGTCTGATACCATTTTCTGATACAGATTCCACCGTTCAGGGTCATTTGCTCCTTGTTTCATGTATTCCAGCATATACTTGTAGGAAGTCTGCAATTGTTCCAGGCGGGTACGCAGATCCCAGTCAGGACACTGCCACAGCAGAGATTCCAACTGCATCAAAGCTTCCTTGAGTCTTTTCTCTTCAAGTAAGGTACGTATATATGCGTATTGTTCATTAATCGTTTTTTCGTTCATCATTATTTAATTATTTACTTTTTCCAATCCAAGTCAAACGTTTCCAGAGACCCTCAAAAGGACCATGTTTATGGTGTCGGAGCCACCACGAACAGAATACCATTTGTAATAGAACAAAAAGGATGCCAAAAAGAAAACTATATGTGATTCCTAAATATCGTCCCAATTCGAATCCCCAATGATAGAACAAAAGAGAACCGAAAATAGATTGCCCGAGATAGTTCGTTAAACTCATTTTACCATAAGAGGTGAAACGCATAAAGAAACTGCGGTCTTTCACACGGTAGAAAGTCAACAGTAATCCTGTCACCAGTAATACCATGAAACTAAGGCTGCTGAATGAACTTAATATCAATTGTAGAGGAACAAGGACGGCACTCCGTTCGATGAATTCCGGCAACATATTATTTAATCCGTAGATGGGGAAGAAGCAGAGAAGCGAAATTGCCAATGCTTTTAGCCACAAGCGTTCGTTCTGTTCGCTATACAGGAAATATTTGCGGCGACCAACCAGCATTCCGAATAGGAATAGTCCCGGTGTTTGTAAGATACGTCCGTGTTCCAATGCCCAGGTCATGTTAGCCATTTGTCCTTCCCACATATTCATGCGGACTGTTTCAAGGAAGTTGCCATGCTTTTGCACGTCGAAAGCGATGCTGAAATAATAACCTGCCAGACTTTTACCTGCCACATAGTCAGGATTGCATAAGGCATAGATCAATTTTGCCCAGTCGATAGGTTGAAGGATTAATAAAGTAGCAAAGATGGCAACTGTACGGTCACTCATCCGGCAAAATATCGGCAGGATAATTCCTAAAATCGCATACATGGTTAATATTTCACCGGTAAAGAAAGCGGCATTGAATTGTCCTATAATGAACAGGATGAATAATCTCCATAAAAAACGCAGGCGGAAATCTTTCCCTCTCCGTTGTTGGTTATTGTCCTGAATATAGAAACTGAAACCGAATAGCAAAGCAAATACAGCGTATGCTTTATTGCTGAATGTGAAGAATAATCCTCTCCAGATTGCCTGATCGGTAAATTTCATCCATTCAAAAGGGACTTCTTCCGGAAAAGAATAGAAATTAAAGTGTTCAATACTGTGCAAGAGGATGATTCCCATTACTGCCAATCCTCTTAATACGTCGGCCACGTCTATTCGGGCATTGGTTTCGGCGATTTTACTTTCCATGTTTTTTTAGCTATTGTTATTAATAAGATTAATATTTGTTCCAAGAGGAATATATTCAGGCACGGATTACGCGGATTACACGGCTTCAAAAAGATTGCGCAGCCAAAACCGTGTAATCCGCGTAATCCGTGCCTAATTCCTTATTTATAATTTCATTCATAACCCTATGGGAATGAATGATAGTCTGTTTTCAACTACTACGATTAATACTTAATACTTGACACTCAATACTTGAATTAAAACCTCACCTGTACCTGTGCCTGTATCAGATTGGAATCTTTCTGTCCATCTCCTTTTTTGTCACAAAAGGTATATTGTGCCTGCAATCGACATCTGGGATAAAACCAGTATTGTACGCCTGCAATATAGTTATTTTGTTTGAAATCTGCGCTCTTGTTCGGGTTGAAATAATCGTACGAAGCGATGAAATCGAAATTCCGTGCAAAGCGTAGGCTTCCCGTTGCATAGAAGCCTTCACTTGTCACACTTCGGTCTTTTCCGCCAAGATATTCCGTACGCAGATTAAAAGTCGGAGTAGTGACAACACCTCCTGCACTCCAACGTTTCTTGGCGTAATTTTCTCCCGCTTTGATTCCGGTATATTCCGAATCGGCTATGGCGTGCCCTGTTCCGCGGATGAACGAACCACCTACGGATAACCATTTCAGAGGATAAACCATCAAATTGCCGACCACATCTTTCTGGTTGTTTTTGTCTTTGGTATTCAATCCCTGCCCGTTCATTACGGCCACTTTATATTGCAGGAAGTCTCGAAATACTTTCCCGTGAAGCATCATGCCAATATCCCGTCCGGAAGTCATTCCGTAACACTTATCGCTACCGCTTACTCCTGCCAGATAGCAGACAGATTGTGAATAGCAATTAATAAGTTCTACTGTAGTAGGAGACAATTCGTTTTCTATGGTATAAGGAACTTTGAATTCACCGATACGTGCCGTAAGTCCGGGGAGAAACTGATAATCGGTATATACTTCGAGTAGCATACCGCCATTGTAGAAGTCATACATAAAGTCGCAAGTCCACCGTTTGGTGATCTTTCCATGTGCCATGAAAATGATTCTTTTGATGTCGAATGTATTGTCAGGATTCGCTGCATCGTCGTATGTATATCCCAGCTGGGCATATCCGGAGAGGCTAATTCGTTCTTTCAGCGTGTTGACAACCTGATTTAGTGGCGTTTGTTCTTGTGCAAGAAGGGCATTTTGCATACCTATTATACATAATACAAAAGTGAAGAGTTTAAGTAGTGTTTTTCGCATGAGTCAGTTGTTATTTGATTATGGTTGATACTGTGGGGATAAACGTAGTGTCAATCAGATTCTTTTCAGAGTAGGTTTGGGGTATTCGGTGGTTTTCTTTCAACCAGTGTATAGCCTTGTCTATCGCTTCAGCGGAGGGGCGTTTTGCTTTTTGATAACCGGGGAGGGCAACGAGCCCTGTCAGATTTTCGGGCACACCTATTTCTATCAGTACTTGTTCCCATTCTTTCTGCGGGTGCATTTTTATATAATCTACTCCCAGGTTATATCCTGTGATGAGTAACTCGATTTCTTTTCTCTTTTCGTTGAGTGCTTTTCGTGAAAAAGCGGTAGCGGTGAAATCGATACCCAGCTCTTGTGTACTTACCAATGAACGATGTTTATTGTTCATGGCGATGGATGCGGCAGGATCGGGCAGGAAAGAGGCGTCAATCTGATTGTACTGCAACATTTGCAGGCGGAGAAGAAGCTGGCCGATTCCCGGCATGTTTATTTCCGTATGCTTGATTCCGGCTTTGCTTAATAGCTGGTCGGTGGCATATTCGATAACTGTGTTGCGCGATACAGCGATATTCTTTTCCTTGAGCTGTTCCAGTTGGTTGATATTACTTTCTTTGGAGACAATGAAGCAGAAATAACCGTCATTCTTCAGGATGAATGCTAAATCAGTATGATGAATAGCTTGTAATGCTACCGCACTGGGATAATCAGTAATCATGCCATCCATTTTCCGGGTTTGGAAAGCAGCGTCCCGGTCGTTGGCAGAGTTGAATGAAAGAATGGTCAAGTCCAGTCCTAATGAGTCGTAAATGCCTTGCGTTTTGGCTATATGAAAAGGAAGTCCGTCTAGTGTAGGCATCATGCCTAAGGTAAGTGGTTGCAGTTCGGCTAGAGGTAAAAAAGAGCTGTCTCCTTTCTTACTCTGGCAAGAGTAAAGGAAGAAAAGGATGAACCAAAAGAATAGTACCGGTCTTTTCATACCTCGTTTTTATAAATAAGAGGACCTCTTTTTTTATAAATAGGGGCAACTCTTTTCACAAAGAACTGCCCCGACCAACATTTTTGTGTGAAATTAACAATAATCTTATTCTTGAATAGCAGCGATACCCGGAAGAACTTTTCCTTCGATTGCTTCGAGCAATGCGCCACCACCAGTTGAAACATAAGACACACCGTTAGCCAAACCGAACTTGTTAACGCAAGCTACAGAGTCGCCACCACCTACGAGTGAGAATGCGCCTTTCTTAGTTGCTTCAACGATTGCTTCACCTACTGCACGTGAACCGTGAGTGAAGTTATCAAATTCGAATACGCCTGTAGGACCGTTCCAAAGAATAGTCTTAGATTCTTTGATCACGTTAGCGAAGATTTCTTCAGTCTTAGGACCGATGTCAAGACCTTCCCATCCGTCAGGAATTTCGTCAACAGCACAGAATTTAGTATTTGCATCGTTAGAGAATGCGTCAGCAATCTTAGCGTCAACAGCCAATACCAGGTTTACACCTTTTTCTTTAGCTTTCTTTATCAAATCCAAAGCCAGGTCAAGTTTGTCGTCCTCACAGATAGAGATACCGATTTTACCCCCCATTGCTTTAGTAAATGTATAAGTCATACCACCGGCGATGATCAGGTTGTCCACCTTGCTCAACAGGTTTTCGATGATTTCGATCTTAGAAGAAACTTTAGAACCACCCATGATAGCAGTGAACGGACGTTGGATGTCGTTCAATACTTTATCAACAGCTTTCACTTCTTTCTCCATCAAGTAACCGAACATCTTGTTGTTTACGTCGAAATATTTAGCGATCAATGCTGTAGAAGCGTGTGCACGGTGGGCAGTACCGAATGCGTCGTTTACGTAGCAGTCAGCGTAAGAAGCCAATTTCTTGGTAAATTCTTTCTGGCTTTCTTTTACAGCTTTCTTAGCAGCAGCTTTTTCTTCGTCAGTTGCATCTTCTGCCAAACCTCTTGGTTTGCCTTCTTCTTCAGCGTAGAAACGAAGGTTTTCGAGCAACAGCACTTCTCCCGGTTGCAGAGCAGCAGCTTTTACAGCAGCTTCTTCGCCCATGCAGTCGTTAGCGAACTGAACCTCAACGCCCAGCAGTTCAGACAGATGCTTGATGATATGTTTCAAAGAGAACTTATCGGCAACGCCTTTCGGACGGCCCAGGTGAGAGCCAATGATGATGCTTCCGCCGTCTGCCAGAATCTTCTTCAAAGTAGGAAGAGCTGCACGCATACGAGTGTCATCTGTAATGTTGAAGTTTTCGTCCAGGGGTACATTGAAGTCCACGCGAACAAATGCCTTTTTACCGGCAAAATTGAATTTGTCAATTGTCTGCATAATACTCTATTTTTATTTAAAAGTGTTTTTAAAATTCTTCTTTTAGAACGACTGCAAAGTTACTATTTATTTCGGTTCCTTGCTATTAAATCGTTATTTATTCTTGGCTTTTGGTTCCTCTTTTGTAACTTTATAGGTGTTACAGAAATATTTGCACATCATTTGCAAACCACAGGTGTCACATTTGGGAGTACGTGCCTGACAAACGTAACGGCCGTGCAGGATGAGCCAGTGATGGGCAATCGGTATGAGCTTTTCCGGAATATTCTTCACCAGTTCTTTTTCCACGCTGAACGGGGTGGTGCAACTGTCCGGGACCAGTCCGATGCGGTGGCTGACACGGAACACGTGTGTATCTACCGCCATTGCCGCTTTTTTGAATACAACCGACTGAATCACATTGGCAGTCTTTCTTCCTACACCGGGCAACTTTATCAGATCTTCCAGATTATCCGGCACCTCGCTATTGAAGTCATTCACCAGCATCTTTGCCATGCCGACCAGATGTTTGGCTTTGTTGTTGGGATAAGACACGCTTCGTATGTATTCGAAAATCACTTCCGGCGTAGTGGCAGCCAGTGCTTCCGGAGTCGGAAAATCTTTATACAAAGGAGGAGTGATGATATTCACCCGTTTGTCCGTGCATTGTGCAGAAAGAATAACAGCGATCAGCAACTCATACGGATTGTTGTAATGCAGTTCGGTTTCGGCTACAGGTATGTTGTCCTGAAACCAGGCGATTACTTTCTCATAACGTTCTTTCTTTCTCATCGTAGCTTGTTTTTATGGTAATGAGGCGTCACTTTTAGTCTGAAATAGAGGGCGGAAACTACCGTCAGGCAGGCTCCGAAAAGATAGGCCTTATCAAATGTACTTATTTCTGCGATATATCCTCCGGTCAGCATACCGATGCCGATTCCTACATCCCAGGAAGTGAGGTAGGTAGAAGTCGCTGTTCCCCGCTGGCTGTTAGGGGCGAGGTTGACAAACAGCGTGTTAAATGCCGGAAACATAATGCCAAACCCGACACCCATTAATAATGCGATGCCAAAAAACAGCAGGGTACAGACGGTATCATTCCATTGAATCAGGTATACACAGGCTGAAAGCAGGAAGAAACTGAAAACAACCAGGTATAATCCGGCAGCTATTACTTGCGTTATTTTTCCGCGATCCACCAGTTTTCCTGAAAAGATGCGGGAGATGGCCATACCGACTGCCATAAAGGTAAAGAAGAACCCGGTTTGTGTGTTCAATCCTATTTGGCGGGCGTACATGGCGACATAGTTAGTGGTCATTCCGTAAGGGATGGAAAGTAACAGCAGACTAAGTCCGGCAGGCAGTCCTTTCATCAGGATAAAGCGGTCGAGCGAGATCGGCTCCCGTTTCACAGGAGGCTTGTAGAGCGTTTTTACCAGACTTGCACATAGAAAACCTAAAATGCAGGAACCGAATGCATAACAGAATATCGTAGCAAAAGAAACTCCCGCATCATGCAGAAACAGTCCGAACATCGGTCCGATGGACATGGCTGTGTTGTTGGTAAGCCCGTAATAACCTAAGCCTTCTCCTCGCCGGGAAGATGGCATAATGTCTATCACTACCGTGTTTCCGCCTACTGTGACCATTCCAAAAGAGACTCCGTGAATGATTCGGAAGATAATAAATAAGGTAAGGGAACCGGCAATTAAATATCCGCCGAACATCATCATGAAGATGAAGTAAGCAAACAGATAAAGAGGTTTCCGGGCAAACGTGTCGAGCAGATAGCCGGAAAACGGACGGATACAGAGGGCTGCCACCGTGTAGCAGGAGAGGACAATGCCGATAGTGGAATTTCCAGCCTGGAAGAATTCGGATAAATAGAACGGCAAAACAGGAATCAGCAACCAGAAACCGAAGTATAGCAGGAAGTTGGCTGCCAAGATGAAACAATAACTGGGAGTAATGAGTCTATCCTTTGCCATAATGAATGTATTTGTTTCACCACAGAGGACGCAGAGGACGCAGAGTCTCACGGAGTTTTTTCTTTCTAATGACTTTCTATGAAAAACGAGCCGTAGTTGATACGGCTGAAATAAGAACTCTGTGTCCTCTGCGTCCTCTGTGGTGAAATCTAATTTAGTAAGCGCTCTCGAATTCTTTTAGGAAGCGCGTATCGTTTTCAGAGAACATACGGAGGTCTTTCACCTGATATTTCAGGTTTGTGATACGCTCGATACCCATACCGAGAGCATAACCGCTGTATATTTTGCTGTCTATTCCGTTTGATTCAAGTACGTTCGGGTCTACCATACCGCAACCGAGGATTTCTACCCAGCCGGTGTGTTTACAGAACGGACATCCTTTGCCACCGCAGATGTTACAGCTGATATCCATTTCCGCACTTGGTTCGGTAAACGGGAAGTAAGACGGACGCAGACGAATTTTTGTATCAGCACCGAACATTTCTTTGGCGAAGAGCAGCAACACCTGCTTCAAGTCGGTGAATGATACG
Source organism: Bacteroides sp. 90-K9/2 (assembly GCF_047310725.1). Lineage (NCBI taxonomy): Bacteria > Pseudomonadati > Bacteroidota > Bacteroidia > Bacteroidales > Bacteroidaceae > Bacteroides > Bacteroides sp. 90-K9/2. The sequence continues at coordinate 444,591 of NZ_JBCGVL010000003.1, read as the reverse complement.
TTTTTATCTACATACAGTGCTTCTACCTGATGGAAGAAACAGTGTGCGCGATAGCTGATAGCTTCGTTACGATATACACGTCCCGGACAGATGATGCGGATAGGAGGCTGTGACGTTTCCATCACACGGGTCTGTACAGAAGAAGTATGTGTACGCAATACTACGTCCGGGTGGGCTTCGATAAAGAAAGTATCCTGCATATCGCGTGCCGGATGGTCTTCGGCAAAGTTCAGTGCCGAGAACACGTGCCAGTCATCTTCAATTTCCGGACCTTCGGCAATGCTGAATCCCAGACGGGCAAAGATATCAATGATTTCGTTCTTTACAATGGTGAGCGGGTGGCGTGTACCGAGTTCCACAGGATAAGCCGAACGCGTCAAATCCAGTCCGTCACAATCGTTGTCCTGACTTTCAAACATTTCTTTCAGCGCGTTGATTTTGTCCTGCGCTTTTGTTTTCAGTTCATTCAGTCTCATGCCGACTTCTTTTTTCTGTTCGGCAGCTACGTTACGGAAATCTGCCATTAAGTCGTTAATGGCTCCCTTCTTACTTAGGTATTTGATGCGGAGAGCTTCGAGTTCTTCGGCATTGGAGGCGTGTAAGGCTTCCACCTCTTTCAGAAGTTGTTCAATCTTAGCTATCATATTTTTGATGTATTGTTATTCAGTTTCTTAGTAAAAACCGTGCAAAGATATAATTTTATCACGAACCATCGAAATAATTTGTATCTTTGTTGCCGATATGTACCGAAAATCCGGCAACTTATGAAAAAGATTGTTTTCTGTCTTCTGCTTTTAACCTTTTCTTTTCGCCTTGCGGCCCAAATTGACTATTTGGAGCCGGTGAAGCCTTTTTCCACTTATACAGGCGAGTTAGGCGAATATTATCGTAGTGTGTTTTCTTTACTTAATACAGGCTTCCAGAAACAGCCTTATGCGCATTTTGCAGCTATCCCTTCCTTTTCACCGGAGTATGCGATGTCGGTAGAGAAGAGGAACGGGCGTCATACGCTGGTTTCGAACACATTATCGCGTACTTATTGGCAGGCAGAGAAGGGGACGGTGACGGTGGATACTAAATCGGCTGTCATTAGTGCTTCCCTATATCACTCTTTAGGGGCTATCTTTCGTTTGGTGACAGAGCAGGTACAGGATTTGGACGGTTCTACGGCTGGTTTGGATGGAATTGTTTATTTTTTCTCTTCTACGGATGCCAAAGGTAAAGAGCAGATGGGACGTAAATGGTCGCCGGAAAAGGGAACGTTGATGGAACGTCTCGTGTTGGTTTGTCAGTCGGCTTATATGTTATCCCGAGGGGAAAATATTTCGGAACAGACGTTGGCAGTGGAGGCTGCTGCTTTATTAAAAGCATTGCAACAGCGTACCAAGGAAGAGCCGGATGCTTATAAGCGGCCGATGTATATCGGAATTTATCCGGTGGGGCCCCGTTCAAAGACACTTTCCGGAAGACAGGTGGAGGAACCTGCTCATTTCTCTGCGATGACTCCGGAAGAATATATTGCCAGTGAAATGGTTTATCCGTCAGGGCTTTTGGAGAAGAATGTTTCGGGTTATGCTTTATGTGAGTTTACTATTGATAAAGAAGGGGTTATCCTTCGTCCTCATATTCTACGTTCCACTCATCCGGAATTTGCAGAGGAGGCTCTCCGCATTGTCAAAGGGATGCCGAAATGGTCACCTGCATTGGTGGGAGGAAAGCCGGCGGATAGTAATTACACTCTTTATGTTCCTTTCCGTCCGCAACTCTATCGGAATAAATAAGCAACTTTGCATCTAAAGTCCGATTAATAAAAAAAGAGATATTGCATTTATAAGTTGAACTTATACTCTCTCCAATAAATAAAAAAAATAAATTTGCTGTCATCTGTCACAGATTGTGACTTAACTGTTTGATTATGAAAAGTTAATGGCGTGACAGCAGCATGGTGACAGCACTGTGACGGCAATAATGCTGTCACTGCAAAGCAAAGAAGAGATAAACGCACTGCAAAGGCGGTATGGTAGAGATGCATACCCAAATCAAGTAAAAATCACAGATGAAGTTTCATGGCCTGAATAGTATTAACCACAGGCAGATAAGCTATTTTATTTATTACCCCTGTACATACGGGGCGGGATCTGCCTTGTAACCGATAGTTTCAAGCCTTGAAACTATTGGTTTTGCGGTGTGAAACTACAGTTTCATCGCCTTGAAACTTTAGTTTCTCCTGCTTGGAACTATTAGTTTCTCTTAGGTGAAACTATAGTTTCACACTGATGGAACTTTAGTTTCTCGCCGATGAAACTATTCCCCCATGTAGTTGTTTACTTATTTATCTTATATAAAATTCCATTGTAACTAAAAAGCTTGTCATTTATTATCTTTCTTTTCAGAAAAAAGAAGTATATTTGCAATCAAGGACCGGACCTTTGACAGCCGGACTTGTATTTATAGGACATTTAATTTATCTAACAGGAAACTAGCAATTTTCAAACAGATGATAAATCAAATGTCCGTGCCAAGCTTATATCCCTATCGATATATAAGTTCTGGTGCGGGCATACTGTATTTTCATCTGTCGGTTTTGCTAGTACCGCTGTTGGGAAATATATGTATCGTTCGCACCTTTTTGTATCTGGTTGCGACGTATACATCTAAAAACAAAACGAGGTATGACAACAAAACAATGGATTGGTATTGAAGAAGCAGCAACCAAGTATCAGGTATCTACCAGACGTATTATTACTTGGTGTAAAAGACAGGAGATTATTTATTCAGAAATCGGTGATTATCTGATGCTTGATGAAAACAGTCTGACGGATTGTCTTGAACGAAATATCCGGTTCAGTCTTTCCGAAGAAGAACACAAACGCCGGATGGATGAGAAGATGAAGGAAAATGAAGAGGAACTTTTTCTGCTTCAATCGCTGAAAGAGTTGACCCCATTGATTCGGTTAATAATAAAAGAGCTTGCCGGAATGATAAGAAATGATGAAAGACGGCAGCTATTTCTCTATACCGTCTTGCAAGGAAACATCAAGGATTTTAGTGTCCGGAAACACATGAAATATCGTCAAGCGCAGAAAGTATTTGAGGGACTTGTACAGGAAATAAAATCTCAAGCGGGATTCCTTAGGACTTATAAGGAAGACAATATCCGCCTTAGAGCAACAATAAGGGCGTATGAAATGAAATCCCGCCAGAATGGCTTTGATAATGATATGCTCATGAGGGAAGCAGAAGAGACGAATCCGGAAATTTTTATTCCCGAAGATATAAAAGCGGCAAAGGCTTTGCTCGATACTCCTATCACAGAATTGAAATTCGATATTCGGTCGCAGCGGATCATTTCAGAAGCTGATATAAAAACACTCCGGGAACTGCTACAAATCACTTCTCAATATGGGTTTAGGAAATTGCGTGATATGTTACGGAATTTCGGGCTGGTTTCACAAAAGAAAGTGGAAAAACGCTTGAAAGAGCTGAATGTACTGGACGTTGCCGGTAACTGTAATTTATATAGGTATCTGGATGAATGACACAGATTGGGCTGGAGTGTTTCTTTGATAGTATAATAACATGACTGATTTCTTCAAAAATCATTAAAATAGAAAACTTTTCTTCGTTTGTATTGTCTTATAGCCATAAACTTTTAAAACGAGAAATTATGGATGATATGATTAACAGGCATGATTCGATAGCCGAAGAAAATATCGAACCGAATGGTCGTCCGGCTAAGAACCAGTTTGAGGAATGGAGTGGCGAGGTTGCCGACCGTGCCGATGACGCATTTAAGAATGACAAGAAAGACGGTCCCATTAAAGACCGTGAGAAACGTATAAAAGAAATGGACGAAGTGATTAAAAAGGACCTTGAATAAAGGTCCTTTTTAATTTTAGTTTGCCGGAGTAATAACTTTAATGTTGAAATATTGAAACTAGAGCAGGTTTCACCCATCGTATGATGGGCGGTTTTATTTCTAATATGATCTTAAATAAATTCACTAAATGTGCGAATTTTAAATTTGAAATAGTATCTTTGTTGCATCAATAAATAGCTATGAATGTAGAATTTGAAAAAGATTATTTAGCTGACCTGTATGAAAAGGGGAAAATGACCGATAAAAAACATCGGTTCCAGCCCAATATCGTAAAGGGATATTTGAAGTGCGTGAAAGTCTTAATGAATATCTCCAGAATGGAGGATTTGTTCACATTCCAATCTTTGAATTATGAAAAACTGAAGGGGGACAAAAAGGGGCTTTCTTCTTTGCGCATAAACGACCAATATCGTTTGGAGTTTAGGGAAATACCCAGTCAAAGCGATCAATCAATAATAGAAATATGTTCGATAGTAGATATAACGAATCATTATAAATAAAGGATATGGGAAAATTAGCTAACAATTTACAGTCGTTCACTCCGTATCATCCTGGTGAATTGGTAAAAGATGAATTGGAATACCGGGCTATAAAGCAAAAGGATTTTGCTGAAAAGTTCAATATATCTTATAGTGCATTGAATGAAGTCTTGAACGGGAAAAGAAATATAACTTCTGAATTTGCATTAGTCTTGGAAGCTGCTTTGGGTATCAAGGCAGATGTTTTGGTTAGAATTCAAACAGATTACAATTTGGATATGGCTAGAAATAGCGATAAGCTAAAGGAGAGACTTAATAATATTAGAAAAATTGCGGCTGCATTATAGATTTATCTTATTAAATAATCTGATAACCAATTGCTTGACTAAGCGAAGTCGGGCTTTAGTTTAACTAAAAAAGGGAAACCAATTTCTTGATTTCCCTGCTTGGTGGAGCGTATGAGACTCGAACTCATCACCTCGACACTGCCAGTGTCGCGCTCTAGCCAGATGAGCTAACGCCCCTTTTCTATCTTATATGATAACGTTTGTAAACGAATCCTTTTTTGTTGGCGCAAATATAATGCATTATTCTGAAATAATTGCTATGTTTGCGGTAAATAATAGTATGAAATTAAGATATGCTGATTTATAATACAACTTTTCAAGTGGACGATGACGTTCACGACAATTTTATGATTTGGATAAAAGAAAGCTATATCCCTGAAATACAGAAACACGGTGCTTTAAAAGCACCGCGTATTTGCCGGATATTGAGTCATCGGGAAGAAGGAAGTGCGTATTCTTTGCAATGGGAGGTGGAAAGCAGCGGGTTGCTGCATCGTTGGCATCTGGAACAGGGAGTACGTCTGAATGATGAACTAACAAAAATATTTAAAGATAAAGTGATCGGGTTTCCGACCCTGATGGAGGTGATAGAGTGATTCAACCGGTAAAAGAAAAGATAATCCTGGGGATTGATCCCGGTACGACAATCATGGGATATGGTGTTCTAAGAGTGAAAGGAACCAAGCCTGAAATGATTGCGATGGGGATTATCGACTTGCGTAAATTTGCCAACCACTATCTGAAACTTCGCCATATCCATGAACGGGTATTGAGCATTATTGAAAGTTATCTGCCTGATGAGCTGGCTATTGAAGCTCCTTTCTTCGGTAAAAATGTACAATCGATGTTGAAGTTGGGCCGTGCACAGGGGGTAGCGATGGCAGTAGCATTGAGCCGGGACATTCCGATTACGGAATATGCTCCTTTGAAGATAAAGATGGCTATCACCGGAAACGGTCAGGCATCAAAGGAACAGGTGGCGGATATGTTACAGCGGATGTTGCGCTTTCCCAAAGAGGATATGCCTACTTTTATGGATGCAACGGACGGATTGGCAGCAGCCTATTGTCATTTCCTGCAAATGGGGCGGCCGACAATGGAAAAAGGTTATAATAGCTGGAAGGATTTTATAGCGAAGAATCCGGATAAGGTGAAGTAAAGCGACTGATTATAGGGATAGATAGGAAATATCTAGGGGAGGTTTAAATGAAGATGGGAAGTAATTATTTAGCAATATTAGGGGTGACTACAGTGACAACAGTAATGAGCTGCTCCCCTGCGAAAAAGGAATATGCTTCTTTTGAGCTGTATCCGGTTCGTACGGGAAGTCTTATGGAAATGGAATATACGCCGTTGGCAACCAAATTCTATCTTTGGTCACCAACTGCAGAAGAAGTACGCCTGATGCTATATGATGCCGGTGAAGGCGGACATGCTTATGAAACAGTAAAGATGGAGCCCACAGAAGATGGAACCTGGACAACTTCAGTAGATAAGAACCTGCTTGGTAAATTCTATGCCTTCAATGTAAAAATCAATGATAAATGGCAGGGAGACACGCCGGGAATCAATGCACATGCTGTCGGAGTGAATGGGAAACGTGCCGCCATTATTGACTGGAAGACTACAAATCCCGAGGGATGGGAGAGTGACAGACGTCCTTCTCTGAAATCTCCTGCTGATATGATTATCTATGAAATGCATCATCGTGACTTCTCGGTTGATTCTACTTCGGGAATTAAGAATAAAGGTAAATACCTCGCATTGACTGAACACGGGACCATGAATTCGGATCGGTTACTGACCGGTATCGATCACTTGATAGAACTGGGAGTGACACATGTACATCTTCTTCCTTCCTCTGACTATGCTTCTATCGACGAAACAAAACTGGAAGAAAACCACTATAACTGGGGATATGATCCGGCGAATTATAATGTGCCGGATGGCTCTTATTCAACTGATCCTTATCAACCTGCCACTCGTGTGAAAGAGTTCAAACAGATGGTACAAGCACTGCATAGAGCTGGTATCCGTGTGATAATGGATATGGTTTACAATCATACTTTTAATACTGTTGAAAGTAACTTCGAACGTACTGTTCCCGGTTATTTTTATCGTCAGAAAGAAGACGGGACATTGGCAAATGGTTCCGGATGCGGTAATGAGACGGCAAGTGAACGCCCTATGATGCGCAAGTTCATGATAGAGTCCGTTCTTTACTGGATAAAAGAATATCATATTGACGGTTTCCGCTTTGACTTGATGGGAGTACATGATATTGAAACCATGAATGAGATCCGGAAAGCTGTGAACAAGGTTGATCCTACCATCTGTATTTATGGAGAAGGTTGGGCAGCCGACACTCCCCAATATCCGGCAGATTCGTTGGCTATGAAAGGGAATGTTTCCCATATGCCCGGAATTGCCGTATTCTCGGATGAATTGCGTGACGGGCTTTGCGGACCTGTATGGAAAAAAGAGAAAGGTGCTTTCCTTGCCGGAGTTCCCGGAGCAGAAATGAGTGTTAAATTCGGTATTGTGGGTGCTATTGAGCATCCGCAAGTACGGTGTGATTCCGTCAATTACAGTCAGAAACCGTGGGCGGAACAGCCTACCCAGATGATTAGCTATGTTTCCTGTCATGATGGTTTGTGCCTTGTTGATCGCTTGAAAGCAAGTATGCCGGGAGCTACTCCCGAACAACTGGTCCGGCTTGATAAGCTTGCGCAAACGGTGGTCTTCACTTCGCAAGGTATTCCTTTTATCTATGCAGGAGAAGAGGTGATGCGCGATAAACAAGGAGTGGACAATAGTTATAAGAGTCCGGATGCAGTCAATGCTATCGATTGGCGACGTAAAACGACGAACGGAGATGTTTTCATGTATTATAAACGACTCATAGATTTGCGTAAGTCCCATCCCGCTTTCCGTATGGGAGATGCGGAAAAGGTCCGGAAGCATCTGGAGTTTCTTCCGGTGGAAGGACAAAACCTGATTGCATTCCGCCTGAAGGATCATGCGAACGGAGATAGTTGGGAAGATATTATCGTGGCTTTTAATTCCCGTATGACTCCTGCGCGTTTGGAAGTGCCTGTTGGTAAATATACAGTGGTATGCAAAGACGGCGTGATAGATGTGCGTGGATTAGGTACGCAAACCGGGCCGGAAGTGATTATTCCCGGACAGTCTGCATTGATCATGTATAAGTAACTTTTGTTTGAAGACAGAGAATCTTTCCGGTATACATTTCAATAACAATTTCGGTAAATCTACCTGCTTTATGAATATTTAGCGGGGCAATTCTTAATGATTATTCATGAAAACGGATTGAATGAATAACAATAACTGCTGTAATCCGTTCTTGTTAAATCTTTCTTTTTCCTCCTGTTCATTGGTGGTTTCAGCTTGGATGTAACATCGCAACAAGTTTTTGTAACATACGTAAACGATGATGTAACAAGCGAGTAATGATTTGAATCAGAATTTCTGGGTAAGTGGGAAGAAACTTCCTAAGTTTGCAAAGTGGAATCCCGATGGATTTCTTCTCTTGCTAAATTATCATGAAATAAAGACATATAAAAGAAAAGACAGAATGAATAAGTATTGGTTTTATAAGGTAGGGTTAGTAGTTGTGTTCCTTTGCTTCGCCTTGTTGGGCGGAGCAAAGGTTAAACTTCCGGCTCTTGTTTCCGACGGAATGGTACTTCAGCGTGGGGAACCTGTCAATATCTGGGGAACGGCTGATCCTGATGAAACCGTTGATATAACTTTCCTGAAAAAGAAATATAAGACTGTTGCCGATGTACAAGGTAACTGGAAAGTGACTTTGCCTGTTTTGAAAGCCGGCGGACCTTATACGATGACCATTAATGATATCGAATTAAAAGATATTCTTATTGGTGATGTTTGGGTATGTTCGGGACAGTCGAATATGGAATTGCCTGTTTCACGGGTTACAGATCGTTTTCGCGATGAAATATCTACGGACAGTAACTATCCGATGGTGCGCTATATAAAAACACCTCTCCTCTATAATTTTCATGCCCCGCAGGCAGATATTCCGGGAATTTCCTGGCAGGCAATGACTCCTGAAAATGTGATGCCTTTCTCTGCTTTGGTCTATTTTTTCGCTAAAGATATCTATCAGAAAACAAAAGTTCCGGTAGGAATCATAAATTCCAGTGTCGGAGGTTCACCAGTAGAAGCGTGGATCAGCGAGGAAGGGTTGAAGCCTTTTCCATTTTATTTGAATGAAAAGCGTATTTATGAGGCGGACGATTTGATGGAGTCGATGAAAAGAGAGGAAAGGAAGAAAAGTCATGCCTGGAATGTGTCGTTATATCAGGGAGACAAAGGGATGCATGAGGCTACCCCTTGGTATGCTACCGATTATGATGATAGCAATTGGAAAGAAACGGATTTGTTTGCTTCTGGCTGGGCAACAAACGGACTGAATACCATCAATGGCTCCCACTGGTTCCGTAAAGACTTTCAGGTGTCTGCAAAACCGGCGGGAGAGAAAGCGACTCTTCGTTTGGGATGCATCGTCGATGCAGATTCAGTCTATGTAAATGGCACATTTGTGGGGTCTGTCTCTTATCAGTATCCTCCCCGTATCTATACCATTCCTGCCGGATTGTTGAAAGCCGGAAAAAATACAATAACCATACGCCTGTTCAGTTATGGCGGTCGTCCTCAATTTGTAAAGGAAAAGCCTTATAAAATCCTTTTCGGAAAAGGGCAGCCTGAAAAAGGAGGGTCGGAGATCAATCTGGAGGGGAGTTGGAAATATCACCTCGGTGCTCCTATGCCCGCTGCTCCGGGACAAACAGCTTTCCATTATAAACCCACAGGACTGTATAATGCCATGATTGCTCCTTTGCTGAACTATACGGTATCCGGTGTCATCTGGTATCAGGGAGAATCGAATGTTTCGCGCAGAAATGAGTATAAAGATTTGCTGACAGCCATGATTACCGATTGGAGACAACGATGGAATAAGTCGGATATGTCTTTTTATATTATTGAGCTGGCGGATTTTCTTTCACCCACAGATAAAGGAGGACGCGCTGCCTGGGCGGAATTCCGGAAAGCGCAGGCGGAAGTAGCCGATACAAATAAAAATGTTATTCTGATTAAAAACAGTGATTTAGGAGAATGGAATGATATTCATCCATTGGATAAAAAGACGCTAGGGAAACGAGTGGCAGCAGCTATCTTGATAGAAATGAATACGAAAAACTGAAAATGACCAATTTATCTATTTTATGGAGAATACAATAAAGACCAATGAAGCGAAAGGTTTCTATAAACTCTCTTGGCTTCAACGTATAGGATTCGGTTCCGGTGATTTGGCGCAAAACCTTATTTACCAAACCGTATGTATGTATCTGCTGATTTTTTATACCAATGTATATGGACTTAAACCGGAAGTGGCAGCCGTGATGTTTCTTATTGTCAGGATAGTGGATGTGCTTTGGGATCCTCTGGTGGGTGCTTTCGTCGATAAGCACAATCCTAAACTAGGCAAATACCGTTCATACCTTATTTGGGGAGGAATTCCGCTGACAGGTTTTGCTATTCTTTGTTTTTGGAACGGCTTTTCGGGCTCACTGTTCTATGCCTATTTCACTTACGTTGGATTATCCATGTGTTATACATTGATTAATGTGCCTTATGGAGCATTGAATGCGTCACTTACCCGTGATACGAATGAAATCACGGTGTTGACGTCAGTGCGTATGTTTCTTGCCAATTTGGGCGGTTTGGCCGTGGCATACGGTATTCCGATACTGGTGAAGGTGTTGTCTCCCGATGGTAAAATCAATACTACTGCATCTGCTAACGCATGGTTTATTACGATGACTATTTATGCTGTTATCGGATTGGTATTATTGGTGTTTTGTTTTAGCCAGACACAAGAGCGTGTAGTTATGAACCGGGAGGAGACTTCTAAAGTAAAAGTGTCCGACTTGTGGGTAGAATTTTGTAGAAATAAACCTTTGCGTATTTTGGCATTCTTTTTCATTACTGCTTTTGCAATGATGGCCATTGGTAATTCTGCCGGTTCATATTATATGATTTATAATGTACATGCACCGGAGATGTTACCTTATTTCATGGCCTTGGGCTCGATACCCGCATTCATTTTCATGCCGATGGTACCTGCCATTAAACGTGCTATTGGAAAAAAGCAAATGTTTTATGTATTCCTTTCAGTCGCTATATTGGGTATGGCATTGCTGTATATTATTTCTGTGGTTCCGGTACTCAAAACACAGATATGGCTGGTCTTTGTGGCGCAGTTCATAAAATCTACCGGAGTCATTATTGCAACAGGGTATATGTGGGCTTTGGTTCCTGAAGTAATTTCGTATGGCGAATATACTCATGGTAAACGTATTTCGGGCATAGTCAATGCTTTGACTGGTATTTTCTATAAAGCGGGAATGGCTCTTGGAGGAGTTGTACCGGGACTTGTTATGGCTTTTGTCGGATTCGACCAGACAAATGAAGTGTCACAATCGCCTTTTGCCGAACAGGGAATACTGTGGCTCGTGGCCGTTATTCCGGCATTGTTACTTTTGGTAGCTATGTTCATTATTTCTAAATATGAACTGGAAGATAATGTGATTGACAATATTAATGAGGAGATAGAATCGCGCTGTAAGAAAGGCGAATAGATAAGATGTAGAATGTTTATTACTCAAAAATATAACGTATGAAACTCAAACGAATAATTCTGTTGTTATTGACAGTGATGTTTTCTTTTTCTTATGGAGAAGTGTTTGCGAAAGATGGAAATTCGCTGAAAAAGGCTTTGAAAAACAAGTTTTTGATTGGCGTGTCAGTGAACACACATCAAAGTTCCGGTAAGGATGTCGCAGCTGTTGAAGTTGTAAAGAAGAATTTTAATTCCATCGTGGCGGAAAACTGCATGAAGTCTTCTGTCATTCATCCGAAAGAAAATAAATATAATTTTACGCAGGCAGATGAATTTGTCAGTTTTGGTGAGAGCAATCAAATGGCTATCATCGGTCACTGCCTGATTTGGCATTCACAATTGGCCCCTTGGTTTTGCGTAGATAAGGATGGGAACAATGTTTCTCCGGAAGTCCTGAAGAAGCGGATGAAAGACCATATCACGACTATCGTGAAACGCTATAAAGGCCGCATCAAAGGCTGGGATGTAGTAAATGAAGCGATTGAAGATAATGGAGCATATCGCAAGACAAAGTTTTATGAGATTTTGGGGAAAGAATATATTCCATTGGCTTTCCAGTATGCACACGAGGCCGATCCGGATGCCGAACTTTACTACAATGACTACTCTATGGCTCAACCGGGCAGAAGAGATGCAGTCGTGAAGATGGTAAATGGTTTGAAAAAACGTGGAATCCGTATTGATGCCGTAGGTATGCAAGGACACATAGGCATGGACTACCCGAAAATCAGTGAATTTGAGAAGAGTATGCTGGCCTTTGCCGGAACAGGGGTAAAGATAATGATAACAGAGCTGGATTTGACGGTGATACCATCACCGAATCCCAATGTAGGTGCAGAAGTTTCCGCTTCCTTTGAATATAAAAAAGAGATGAATCCTTATCCGGATGGATTACCGGAAGAGGTATCGAAAGCATGGACTGAAAGAATGAATGACTTTTTCCGTCTGTTCCTGAAGCATCATAACCTCATCACCAGGGTTACTCTTTGGGGAGTAGCCGATCAGAACTCTTGGCGTAATGACTGGCCGATGAGAGGCCGCACGGATTATCCGTTACTTTTTGATCGCAATTATCAGCCGAAGCCGGTAGTCGACCTGATTATCAAAGAGGCTGAAAAAACAAAATAAGTTTCTAACAGAAAAAATAGAAATAATATGAAAACAGAAAAAAGATATTTAGTTCCCAGTGATTATATGGCTGACCCTGCCGTACATGTATTTGATGGCAAACTGTATATTTATCCCTCGCACGATTGGGAAAGTGGTATTGCCGAAAATGATAATGGCGATCATTTCAATATGAAAGATTATCACGTGTATTCTATGGATGATGTGATGAACGGTGAAATAAAAGATCATGGAGTGGTGCTTTCCACAGAGGATATTCCTTGGGCGGGCCGTCAACTTTGGGATTGTGATGTGGTTTGTAAAGATGGTAAGTACTATATGTATTTTCCATTGAAAGATCAGAATGATATATTTCGTATCGGGGTAGCTGTGAGTGATAAACCTTATGGTCCTTTTATACCGGAAGCTAATCCGATGAAGGGAAGTTACAGCATCGATCCGGCTGTATGGGATGACGGAGATGGTAACTATTATATGTATTTCGGTGGATTGTGGGGTGGACAACTTCAACGTTACCGTAATAATAAAGCCTTGGAATCTGCTATTTTGCCGGAAGGAGAGGAGGAAGCAATCCCGTCGCGTGTCGCTCGTTTGAGTGAAGATATGATGGAGTTTGCCGAAGAACCCCGTGCAGTGGTAATTCTGGATGAAAACGGCAAGCCGTTGACAGCAGGGGATACGGAACGCCGTTTCTTTGAAGCTTCGTGGATGCATAAATATAATGGCAAATACTATTTCTCCTATTCTACGGGAGATACTCATCTGCTCTGCTATGCAATAGGTGATAACCCTTATGGGCCGTTTACTTATCAGGGAGTCATTCTGACTCCGGTGGTAGGATGGACTACTCACCATGCTATTGTAGAGTTTAAAGGTAAGTGGTATCTGTTTCATCACGATTGTGTGCCATCAGAGGGAAAGACATGGCTCCGTAGCCTAAAAGTCTGTGAACTTCAGTATGATGCAGACGGGCGAATCATTACTATCGAGGGAAAAGATGAATAATAGAATACATTAAAACAACCGCCTCTATCTGAAAAATATGCCTAGAAATATATTTGCATTGATATTCACTATCCTTTTTTGCTTTTCTTCTATTTGGGCAGAAGATGGAAGTGCCTTGTGGCTTCGTTATGCATCGGGAGCGAAAGCGGAAATCACCAGCAAGAAACAATCACCTACATTACGTATTGCGGTTTCCGAATTACAGAACTTCTGGCAGGGAGGAATCTCGGTTACTTTGGAGGTTCGGAGCAATAAAGAACTTCGTGCACTTGGAAATGAGGGATATACGATTCAGACCTCCAAAGGTGGCAATCAAATAACGATAGCTTCTTGCGGTGAACAAGGAGTACTTTATGGAACTTATCATTTACTCCGTCTGCAAGCTACCGGACAACTACCGGAATCAGCTTTGCAATCCCTCAATATCTCTGAACGACCTGATTATCGAATTCGTATCCTGAATCATTGGGATAACTTGGATGGTACAATCGAACGCGGATATGCCGGACATTCACTTTGGAAATGGGACGAACTTCCGTCTGTTGTCTCTCTCCGTTATGAAGCCTACGCTCGTGCCAATGCTTCTATCGGCATTAATGCCACCGTAATAAACAATGTCAATGCAAGTCCTAAGATACTATCTAATGATTATTTGCAGAAAGTCAAAGTCTTGGCCGACGTTTTCCGCCCTTATGGCTTGAAAATATATCTTTCTATCAATTTCTCTTCTCCCGCAGCTTTAGGTGGTTTGTCCACTTCCGATCCGTTGAATAAAGAAGTGATAGACTGGTGGAAGCAGAAAGCCAAAGAGATTTATTCTCTGATTCCCGATTTCGGAGGTTTCTTGGTGAAAGCGAATTCCGAAGGGCAGCCCGGTCCATGTGACTACGGAAGCACTCATGCCGAAGGAGCCAATATGCTTGCCGATGTGTTGAGGCCCTATCATGGTATTGTGATGTGGCGCGCTTTCGTTTATTCTCCTACTGACAGCGACCGTGCCAAACAAGCCTATCTTGAATTTGAACCTTTGGATGGTAAGTTCCGGGACAATGTTATTGTGCAGATCAAAAACGGTCCGATAGATTTCCAGCCCCGTGAGCCATTCAGCCCGCTGTTCGGAGCTATGAAGAAGACGGCAGTTATGCCCGAGTTTCAAATCACACAAGAGTATCTTGGCTTTTCCAATCACCTTGCGTTCCTTGCTCCTATGTGGAAAGAATGTTTAGATAGTGATACTTATCTACAAGGCAAAGGCTCCACCATTGCCCGTGTGACGGATGGTTCGTTATTCCCTCATCCGCTCACGGCTATTTCCGGAGTGGCAAACATGGGTGATGATACTAATTGGTGTGGACATCCTTTTGCCCAAGCTAACTGGTATGCTTTCGGACGCTTGGCATGGAAGCATTCGCTTTCTTCCGAACAGATAGGAAATGAATGGTTGAAACAGACTTTTCTTCCCGTTACCGGTGCGCAAATCGATACTCCGGCAGGAGAAGTCATTCAAAAAGAGCAAATTGACGCTGAACTCTCCTTTCTCAACTCCCAAGTGCTTCAGAAATCGAGAGAAGCAGTAGTAGACTACATGATGCCTCTCGGCTTGCATCATATCTTTGCATGGGGACATCATTACGGACCGGAACCCTGGTGTGATATTCCCGATGCCCGCCCGGATTGGCTACCTCCTTATTACCACCGTGCCGACAACATGGGAATAGGTTTCGACCGCAGCAGTACAGGAAGTAATGCTACCGGACAATACCATTCTCCATTATGCGAGCAACTGGACAATGTGAATACCTGTCCGGAGAATCTGCTCCTTTGGTTTCACCATGTCCCTTGGAATCATCAGATGAAGAGCGGGCGTACACTTTGGACAGAACTGTGCTACGCGTATGATCGTGGTGTAAACGAAGTGAGAAACTTTCAAAAAGTGTGGGACAGGATGGAACCGTATATTGATTTCGAACGTTTTCGTGATGTGCAACACCGCCTGAAGATTCAGGCACGGGATGCTGTCTGGTGGCGGGATGCTTGTTTGCTTTACTTCCAGCAATTCAGCAGACAACCGATACCTTACGAATTGGAACGTCCCATACACGAGTTGAAAGATATGATGGAATACAAATTGGATATTACCAATTTTGAATGTCCACCTTATGGGTTTAGTAAGTAAACAAAGATATTCCCTATACGGAACGAATAAGAATATGTTTGCAATTTGGCGTCTTCTATGATAAAATTGTTACCTTTGCGGGCAATAATAAAACAGAATAAAAGAATATGAACCAAAATACATTCTGCATGGCGGGGGGCGTAGCACGCAACCCGCTTGTGCGTTTAGCCAAACCCATCACGGCAACTATCGGAGCGAATGAGCACATAGCCATTGTAGGTCCCAATGGTGGTGGTAAAAGTCTTTTTATAGATACCCTGATCGGAAAATATCCATTGCGTGATGGAACCGTGCAATATGATTTTTCCCCCTCTGCCACCCAGACTCTTTATGATAATGTGAAATACATTGCTTTCCGCGATACTTATGGAGCTGCCGATGCCAATTACTACTATCAGCAGCGTTGGAATGCTCATGATCAGGATGAGGCTCCCGATGTTCGTGAGATGTTGGGAGAAATCAAGGACGAGCAACTGCAATGCGAACTGTTTGAACTCTTCCGTATCGAACCGTTGCTCGACAAGAAAATCATTCTCCTTTCCAGCGGTGAATTACGTAAATTCCAGCTAACCAAAACCCTGTTGACTGCTCCCCGCGTGTTGATTATGGATAATCCGTTTATCGGACTGGATGCTCCTACGCGTGAACTGTTATTCTCTTTGCTCGAACGTCTGACGAAAATGTCGTCCGTACAAATTATTCTGGTGCTTTCCATGCTCGATGATATACCGTCATTCATTACTCATGTCATTCCTGTGGACAAAATGGAGGTCTTTCCTAAAATGGAACGTGAAGCCTATCTCGAAGCTTTCCGTAGTAGAGATGTGGTTACCTCTTTTGATGATTTGCAGCAACGGATTATAGATTTGCCATCTGATGGCAACAATTACGATTCGGAGGAAGTAGTGAAACTGAATAAGGTCAGTATCCGTTATGGCGACCGAACTATTCTGAAAGAACTGGACTGGACAGTCCGTCGTGGTGAGAAGTGGGCGTTGAGTGGTGAGAACGGTGCCGGGAAATCGACTCTGTTGAGCCTTGTCTGTGCAGACAATCCGCAATCGTATGCCTGTGACATCAGTCTCTTCGGACGGAAAAGAGGGACGGGAGAAAGTATTTGGGAAATCAAGAAACATATCGGTTACGTAAGTCCGGAGATGCACCGTGCTTATCTTAAAAATCTGCCCGCTATTGAGATTGTAGCCAGTGGTTTGCATGACAGTATCGGTCTGTATAAACGTCCTCAACCGGAACAGATGGCTATCTGTGAGTGGTGGATGGATATATTCGGCATTGCAAATTTGAAAGATAAACCATTCCTGCAACTATCCAGTGGAGAACAACGTTTGGCCTTGCTGGCAAGAGCTTTCGTCAAAGACCCGGAACTGCTGATTCTGGATGAACCGCTTCATGGCTTGGATACCTATAATCGTCGCCGGGTAAAGAAAGTGATCGAGGCTTTCTGCCGACGCAAAGATAAGACGATGATTATGGTGACACATTATGAATCGGAACTTCCCAACACTATAACAGACCGTATTTTCTTAAAGAGAAACCGGTAAACATTGTTTTCTGATATTTATTTTTCTTTGAAATCAGGTTTTAGTTGAGCGGATGCGTAAACCAGAAACAGGACCCTTCTCCCGGTTTCGATTCCACTCCGATTTTGCCACCCAGCTGTGTGACGATACTCTGACAGATGGAAAGTCCCAATCCTGTGCCGGCAATGAAATTATTCAATTTCACGAATCGGGTGAAGATAGCTTCCTGTTTTTCCGGTTCGATGCCCATTCCCGTATCCTGAACCGAGAATCTGACTTCATTTCCGTTGATTTGGTAATCAATGACAATACTACCCTTGGAAGTAAATTTCAGAGCATTCGTTATAAAGTTCAGCAATACCTGATACAACCTGTTTTTGTCGCTGGTAAAAGTAAGTTCGGGAAGTTCCGGTGCTAAAAGAATCTCTACTTGTTCAGTAGCCTTTACCTGCATAGCCTGTAGCAGTTCGTTGCAAAGTTGTTGTGCATCCACTTGTTCCGGGATAATGTCGAAAGTCCCGGCCTCGATCTTTGACAAGTCAAGAATATCCGAGATCAGTTGTAACAAGAGCTTGTTATTCTCTTCAATAATTGTTATATACAGATGTTTTTCTTCTGCATCCTCCGCTTCCTCAAGCAGACTGGAAAAGCCTACTATCGCATTGAGTGGAGTACGTATCTCATGACTCATATTCGCAAGAAAAGCAGATTTTAGCCGGTCGGCTTCTTCAGCTTTCTCTTTGGCGCCAATCAGCATCCGCTCTGTCTCTTTCAGTTCGGTAATATCAAAGTTGATGCACAGCATTTCGATGATATTATCCTGCGGCTGATAATTCCTGACTAATACGTTAACCCGTGTCCAAGTGTAATTTCCATCTGCTCTGCGGATGCGGACATCGCGGGATAGCTTGGAACTTTCTCCTTTTATCACTTTATCCAGGAAGTCGATCATCACAGCCCGATCTTCCGGATGGAAATGGGAATGAATACCGATGATTTCCGGCAATGGGGTACCCTCTTCTTCACCTACATTCATGTACCAGCTTCTCAAAGCATACCCGTCCCGACTCAAAGCATCGAAGTGTGCGTAACCTACTTTTGCATAATCTCCCACCAGATCGAAAAAACTCTCGAATTCCTGAATCTTATTATAGGCAATTGTATCTTCGGTCTTGTCTACATTTATTAAGAGGTAGTTGATAGGTGCGTGGTTGTGATCGTATAGAGTGGTTACTTTCGTTGTTAAGTCAATGAAACCGGTTGTACTGTCAGGCTGATAATATTTGTTGATTTTGGAAAAGTCATACCGGAATGTAAAATCTGCGTTCTCATTGTCTCTAATCTTTTGTTTTATTTCCTCCGGCAATATAGGATTCTCGAAAATGTTGACTCCCAGAATATCTTCTTTATTGGAAATACGGAACATTTCCATATCTTTTTTATTCAGGTCGACCATTTGACCGTCCTTATCATATAATTCGATGCCGACCGGAAGATTCTTATAAATATTATGCAGGATCCGCTCGCTATTTTGTAGAGCCTGATGTGCAGAGGCTATATGAATTCCCTCTTGTGTTTCGGCAATTCCATATACTTTGGTGTTACCGTTTTCGTCTGTTTCCTGAAAGCATGCCTTGCTGCGAATCCATACATGGCCTTTGGGAGTATCAAACAAGTATATTTCTTCTACAGTCTGTTGCAATTTGTCAAAAGACGGAAAAGTGGCGTATCCCTGGTCTTCTTTTAGAATACGCTTGTTGAAATCTTCGAAACTGATGAGCCCGTCTTCTCCTATTCCGAGTAGTTGGGAGATAAGTTCCGAACACTTGTAAGTCTTTGCTTTTAAGTCAGCTTCCCACCATCCTATATTCGCTTTGTTCATAAGCTTTTGTAGGAATTCACTTTCGTTTTGTTCGTTTATTTTCAAGATATGTCTGTATTATCAAGAGTTAGACAATAATTTGCTCGTAAAAATAATCATTTTTGTTGAATTCCACCTTAAAAAAGTAAAAGATAGTATGATTGTATCATAAGGAAAGTCTGTACTACAAAGAAAACGGGCATATATGAACAGAATATCAATAAATTATCTTCGTGTAAAAAAAATAATCGAAGCATTCTGTAAGCGTAAAGATAAAGCGAAGATTAAATCAACATCCAGATGAATGGGAACGGTCGGATATAGTTGTGAATCGTATCTTTCTGGGGAGAAACAAGGTGTCAAAATATTAAGAGCCAGACGATGGGAATAGAATATGTCTATAACAACAAATGCATTTATATGAATTATAATCTTTTTTAATAAATAGAATGTTTTTTGCTCTAATTGGTTATCTTTGCGCTCTATAAAATGCAAAAAGTAACAGGAAATACATGAATGATAGTCAAAATGCTATAACTGTTATATACAGGGAACATTGGCAAAAACTCTATATTCATGCATATAATCTGCTGAATGATGAGGAAAGTGCAAAAGATGTGGTGAACGATGTCTTTTGTTCGGTGCTTGAGAGCAGCGAACGGTTGACAACGGAAGAGGATCTGCTGCCGTTATTCTTCGTCATGGTGCGAAATCGTTGTATTGACCAAATACGTCATCAGAACGTGGTGTATAAAAATGCGGAAAGGTATCTGGAAGAACTTTACAGTGGCTGGACTGTGAAAGAATACCGTGAGTATGAAGATAAGATAAACCGGATGCAGGAGAGTATTCGCCAGATGGCTCCACAAATGCGAACCGTAGTGGAAGAGTTTTTCTTAAATGAAAAGAAATGTGCGGAAATCAGTGAAAAGTTACGTATTAGTGATAATACCGTTAGAACGCACATTGCCAGAGCTTTAAAGATACTCCGAAAACAATTAACCATCTTTTTTTAAAAAAAATCCTATCGGGGTGTCATCAGTTTCAGTAACCTCTACGTGTTTAATGAAACTATTGACACTATGATAGACCATTCAGATAAAAATTTAGATTATGCACTTCGTGCCATACAACATCCACAATTAAGGGAAACTGATGAATTCCTTCAGTGGATAAATATATCTGGTAATAAAGAACTTTTCTTGGAATTAATGGCTTGTAAGGAAGCTGTGATACGTGAGAATCTGGAACGGAAACGTAGAGTCAGGTCAAGAATGTATATAGGGGCAGCGGCTTTTACTGCGGCTGCCGTATTAGTGCTGGTTTTTCTGATTCCTTCGTTATTTCCGACTACTTCCCGGCAAATGGAACAACCCATACGGCTCTTTGATGCAATCACTGATGGAGAACATGTGATGTTGCAAACGGATGGTCATAGTGAACAACTGCTGGAAGATAGTGTGATGAATCTTAAAGAAGTGGGAGCATTAACTTCGGACACAATATGTTGTCAGACTTTGACTACTCCACGCGGGAAGAGCTTTCTATTGGTGTTGTCGGATGGTACTAAAGTCTGGATTAATGCTGAAAGTAGCTTGCGTTATCCTGTGGCTTTTAATGGTAAGGAACGGCGTGTGGAATTGAAAGGGGAAGCCTGTTTCGAGGTTGCGAAGAATGAAAAATGTCCGTTTATTGTAAGTACCGATGGGATGGAAACTACGGTATTGGGTACTAAATTCAATATACGTTCATATAAAACGGAAGACCGGCACGTGACCTTGGTACAAGGAAAGGTGGAGGTTACGAATATGACCAGTCATCAATCCGTTATACTCCAGCCTGGTCAGGATCTCACTTATACGGAAAACGGAGAAGAAAATATATCACGTGTGAATATTGCGACTTATACAGCTTGGACTGAGGGAATGTTCTATTTTGAAGATGCATCACTGAAAGACATCATGAGTTCTTTAGGCAGATGGTATAACGTGAATATTGATTTCGAACAAGCGGAACTATACCATATCCGATTAAACTTCTGGGCTAACCGTGATGCCCGCTTGGAAGAAGCTTTGGAACTTCTGAATAAACTGGAAAAAGTACGTGTGGATTATCAAGACGAGACGATCACGATTAAACATATATAACTTTACAAATACAACTCTTATGAAAAAGCAACAATTTACATTGTCTTACAAAAAGGCAACGAGAAGGATCGTGTGGATGAAAACCGCCTTTTTATTGCTGATGTTTGTAACTGCCTTGCATGGATGGGCACAAAGTACGGACAACAAACTAATTTCTTTGGAACTGAAAGAGGTATCGTTGGGAGAGGCTTTGAAGCAGTTCAGTAATGTGTCCGGTTATAAGGTGAATTTCCCTAGTGAAGATGTCGGTCCGTACCGGGTAAGTGTCAGTATACGCCAGCAGGCACCTTTGTCTGCACTTCAGAAAATTCTGGAGGGAAAACCTTTTGAATATGAGGTGAACCAGCATTTCATTACTATCCGTAAAGTGAAAACCACTTCCACTGGCGTTGTACGAAAAACTAGAAGTGTAGAGGGGCGGGTGGTAGATGAAAAAGGCATCCCGTTACCAGGTGCAAATATCCGGGGAATCAATAGTCCGTTTGGAGCCATTGCCGATGTCGAAGGAAATTTTACCTGTAAGGTGCTGGAGGAAACTCACACTTTGGAGGTCTCTTTTGTCGGTATGCAGACAGAAAAAGTTTCTATTAAAGGACGTACCCATGTCAATGTGATTATGCATGAAGACAAACAACAATTGGGAGATGTTGTAGTGACCGGTTATCAGCGTATTAGTCGGGAGCGTTCTACCGCTGCTTTCGGCTTTGTGGATTCCGAACAGCTGACAAGACAGATGCATACGGACCTGACTTCTTCTCTGGAGGGGCAAGTGGCTGGTTTGCGTATGAATATAAATCCGAATAACGGTGATATGAGTCCCATCCTTCGTGGTGTAGGCACATTCTCGAATGATGTGGGGACAGACCCGTTGATTGTTGTAGATGATATGCCGACAAACTTAACTTTAAGTGAGATAAATCCTTATAATGTAGAGAGCGTGACTGTCTTGAAGGATGCAGCGGCAGCCAGTATTTATGGTGCTTTGGCTGCAAACGGAGTTATCGTGGTAACAACCAAGCAGGCTAAAGAAGAAGGAGCACATGTTAGTATCAATGCAGACTGGTTTATTACTAGCAAACCTAATTTCAATAGTTTGAATCTGGCGTCTACGAGTGATATTATTGATTATCAGACTGCGGTATTTGATGCTAATGTTGCTGAATCCGGCAGTGCTTCCAGTTTTCTATCCACTTATAAATCAGGTTACTATTATCCATTATTCCAGCTTTATTTAGATAGGGAGAATGGAATGGTAAGTAACAGTGAAGTAGAAACTACACTGAATCAGTGGCGTAATAACGATTATTATAAAGAGTATCGTGATAATGCTTGGCGTGCAGCTGTGACGCAACGTTATAATATGACTGTTTCTCAAAAAGTAGGGGACAGTAATCACTTCCTTTCTTTTAATTATGAAAATGATAAAGGGCGAACTATAAATGACAAAAGTAATAGATTTTCTTTGTACTACAAGTCGAACTATGCTATCACCAGCTGGCTGAATGTGAATGCCGGAGTGGATGCCCGCTTGGGACGTAGTGACACGCCTAATAGTCTATTTACCGGTTATACCTTACAACAACGTTATGAAAGAATACTGGATGACGATGGCGGGCATTACAATTCTCCTTATGTAAATGTAAGCGGATATTCAGGTGGCTCTTACAATGGGGGAGTGGTAAGTCAGGCGGAAGGTGTTTCACCTTATAAATCATTTGGCTTCAATGTGCTTGATGCCTTAGGTGAAAGTGGTACAAAATCGCATGATGTTAGTATACGTCCGTTTGTCAGCTTGCAGGCTCGTTTCTTGAAGATGTTCAAATACAATTTTATGTATCAATATGAATGGAACAATAATAAAAGTGAGGTGTATGATGCAGAAGATTCTTATTTGATGCGTATGACGCACAATTCCATGATTGATACGGATGGGAACTCGGGTATGCCGAAAGGTGGACGATTCTATCAAAGTGAAGTGGGCAGTAACCGTTATACGGTCCGTAACCAGATAGATTTTGATAAAAATTGGAAGGATCATTCTGTAACAGCTATCGCCGGATTGGAATTTCGGGAAAATAAAATTCCTAAATTAACTAGACAGCTAATGTATGGTTACGATCCCCAAACGTTAACTTCCGATATAATAGATTGGCAGGCATATCGCGATGGAATAGGGACAAGTGCTCTTTCCGGTAATACTATTAAGTTAACAGGTTTGTCGGCTACATTACAGGAATCACGCCATCGTTATGCGTCTTTTTATGCTAATGCGGGTTATTCGTATCTGTCACGTTACAATGTCTCCGGAAGTATTCGCTGGGATCAGGCAGACTTGTTCGGACTTGATATTCGTAACCAACGTCACCCTCTGTGGTCGGTCGGTGCTTCTTGGGTTGTGTCGGGCGAGTCATTTATGAAAGAATTTTTTTGGCTTGATTTCTTGAAATTACGTATGACATATGGTATTAATGGTAATGTAGATCAAAGTTCGACTACCTATTTTGTGGTAAAGCAAAAAACTCAGAGTAATCCGATTAAGACGAATTATCTGACTTATGAAGATAATGATCTTCCGAATCCTAAACTTCGTTGGGAAAAAACTGCTACTTATAATGTGGGAATGGATTTCCGTCTTTTCAATAATGTGATTGCCGGTAGCTTGGAATATTATAACCGTTCTGCGTCAGATTTGCTTGTACGTCGATACATGGATCCCACTTTGGGAGCTAAATCACGTGTCGTGAACAATGGTAAAATGCGTAACCGGGGTATTGAGTTATCACTTACAACCAATATTATCAGGAAGAAAGACTGGAACTTTGCCATTGATTTCAACTTTGCTCATAACAAAAATAAAATGATAAAAGTGGATCATAGCGATTCGGATACATCGACAAGCTTTATCAAGAGTCCGCTGAACTACTTTATGGAGGGAACCAGTCATAATACGCTTTGGGCTTACCGCATCGATCGTATTGAGAATGGATATCCGGTAGCGGTGGATAAGGACGGAAATGATCTTGTAACATTTAATGAAGATGGAACGGTGGCTAACATCACTACCGGATCATCCCTTAAAGGTACAGATGATCTGGTAAATCTTGGTTCACTGACGCCTAAGTTCAATGGAGCACTGACTTTCAGACTAAGCTATAAAGGAATTGATCTGAATGCTTTCCTTGTATATGCAGGTGGTAATAAATTACGTAATAGTGTAGTGGATATGAATGATCAGGTGGGAAGTCAGACATTGAAAGATATTACTAATCGTTGGAGTGCTGATGACCCGAATGGAGATGTACGTATGTATATTGATATGCCTACAAAAGTGAAAACTTATGCGGGGACTTTTCAGGATTGGTGGCAGTATGGTGACATCAATGTGAAAGATGCCGGCTATGTGAAATTACGTAGCCTGAGCTTGGGATATAATTTGCCGTCTGATATTTGCCGTCAACTCCGGCTTAGTTCGTTGAAGGTGAAGTTGCAGGTGAACAATCTTTTTACTTGGTGTAAGGCAGGAAATGATATAGACCCGGAGAGCTACGATCTAAACGGAGGTACTCGTGGCATGGCCTCGCCCAAGACTTACTCTATTGGATTATCAACAAGTTTCTAATTATTAAAAAGACTATAGAATATGCGTAAACTACTTTATATATTGCCGGTTCTGCTGATATTGGGACTTGCTGCTTGTGAGAATTACGTGGATATAACTCCCACAGGGAAGAAGACTGTGGACTCTACTGATACTTATTATGAGCTGGTGGCTTTGCCTAACCGGTGTTATTATCCGTCGGCCTTTGCCCTATTGAGTGATAATGTCTGGTCAAAAGAATCGAATATTATTGGCAAAGAATATCTATCTTGGGATGGAATCAATATGACATTTAATGAAGATGCTTATCGTAAGGATTTGAGTGATAATAATTTATATGCAAATTGTTATGAATATATCTTGCGGTCGAACATTGTGATTTCATTGGTAGATTATAGTACAGGTGACAAGGGTACTAAGGAACTGGCAAAAGCGGAAGCAAAGATAATGCGTGCTTGGGACCACTTTATTTTAGTAAACACTTTTGCGAAAAGTTATAATCCAGAGACGGCGGCTACTGACGGTGGTGTTGCCGTTGTCAGAGAGTACAATCTCGAAGCTACTCCTACCAAAGCGACTGTGGCCGAGGTCTATGATTTTATCATCAAAGATATTGAGGATGCATTACCTTATCTGCAAGAAGAACCGGTGAATGTCTATCACCCGTCGAAAGCTTTCGGTTATGCTTTGGCTGCCCGTGTTTATTTGTTTCATCGCGACTGGAAAAAAGCTGAAGATGCAGCGGAAGAATCATTAAAACGAAATAACAGTTTGATCGATTATATAGCTTTGGAGGATGAGGGAGGGCCAATGAAGGTTTCAACTTATGCTAAAGGTGGAAACCCTGAAGTTTTGAATTATGCTTATATGGGTGGCGTTACCGAAAATCCGGCTTTTACTTATGGTATGATCAGCCCGGAACTAGTACAACTTTTCGGTACGAATGATGAGCGTATGAATCTGTTTTTCAAGACGACTGGAAATCTTGAATACTACTTCGATGAAGGGTCTGGGGCTGCTTTGTGGAATACGTCACTTACTTATGCCAAGTTCCAGTATATGGCTGTAGGTATGCGTACAGCCGAAGTTTATCTGATTCTGGCAGAAGCAAAGGCACGTCAGAACGATTTATCCGGAGCTGTTGAAGTCTTGAATCAGTTGCGTGAAAAACGAATCAAAGGAACAGAGGCAGTATTACCGGAACCGGCTACCCAGCGTGAGATGATGCAGGAAATCATTAATGAGCGTCGTAAGGAGTTGCTTTTCGGTTTTAGTCGTTTCTGGGATTTGAAGCGGTTTAATACGGAAGCGGACTATGCAAAGACGATCACCCGTGTTTTCCCGCTGGTTTCTACTAATGTCGAACAGAAGACATATACGTTGAAACCGGATTCACGTTTGTACGTCATTCCGTTCCCGTTGGCTGCCCGTGAGAAAAATCCGAACCTGACATTAAATACTAACGAATAAAATAGATAGAAAAACAATGCAAAAGATTTTGATGATAACTGTATTGCTACTTTGGGCACTGCAAGGAGCAGAAGCACGGGCCGGTGTTATGAATCCGTTTGAACATGGAAAGAAAAGTCTGGTGGTCCGTGAAGATACAGTTAAGAAAGACACTGTCAAGAAAGCGACAGCTTACGAGAAACTTTTGAAAGATGGAGGAAGTGAATGTCAGGGTATGTTTACAGTGCGTCATATCAAGGATGACTGGTATTTTGAAGTACCGGATTCTTTGTTGGGACGATTGTTATTGGTTGTTACTCGCTTTAAAGCTGTGCCGCAGGGGTTCAAAATGCTTAGTGGGGAAGAGGTGAACCGGAGTGTGGTTTATTGGGAACAACATAACGACAAGACGCTCTTTTTACGTGAATATGTACAGTCACAGTTTGCTCCCACAGGTGATAAAATTGCGGAAGCATTGAAGCAGTCAACGATAGATCCGGTTATTTGTAAGTTTGACGTTATCGGTAGAAATCCGGAGACTCAGGCGCAGCTCATCAATGTATCCAAGTTTCTTTTGGGTGATAATAAGACGTGTGGCTTTACATCAAGTGACCGTTCTATTCTTGGCATTGGTTCTTTAGCACAGGACCGTACATTCATGGATACTATAAAAACCTATCCCATTAATGTGGAAGTGCTTACTTTACGTACTTACAATATAACTTCCGGCAAGTTGCCGGCTGCGGCAACAGGTTCGGTGACAGTGAAACTGAATACCAGTATGGTGATGTTACCCAAAGAACCTATGCAGCCGAGATTGGCAGATGAACGGGTCGGATTCTTCCAAAATCCGGTGACAGAGTTTTCGGATGACCAGCAAGTCACGACCCGTGGAGCCATTATCCAGCGTTATCGGTTGGAACCGAAAGATCCGGAACGTTATCGCAAAGGGCAACTTACTGAACCTAAACGTCCTATTGTGTATTATATAGACCCGGCGACACCAAAAAAATGGATTCCTTATCTTAAAGCTGGTGTGAATGACTGGAATGTAGCTTTTGAAGCAGCCGGATTCAAAAATGCCATTATTGCCAAAGAATGGCCGGACGATCCTACAATGAGCCTGGACGATGCACGTTATAGCGTATTGCGCTATCTGCCTTCGGAATCGGAAAATGCTTATGGTCCGCGTATTGTAGATCCTCGTAGCGGAGAGATCATGGAAAGTCATATCTGTTGGTATCACAACGTAATGAACTTACTTAAGAAATGGTATATGGTGCAGTGTGGACCTTTGGATAAACGTGCGCAATCAATGACCTTTGATGACAAATTAATGGGGACTCTGATCCAATTTGTTTCCTCACACGAGGTAGGTCATACGCTTGGATTGCGTCACAATATGGCTGCCAGTTCGGCTACCCCGGTAGAGAAATTGCGTGATAAAGCATGGGTGGAGGCCAATGGTCACACAGTATCTATTATGGATTATGCACGGTTTAACTATGTAGCACAACCCGAAGACCGGATTTCAGAAAAAGGGCTTTTCCCCCGTATTGGCGATTATGATAAATGGGCGATAAAATGGGGGTATCAATACCGTCCGGAATTTAAAGATCCTTTTAAGGAGAAAGCAGCGTTGCGTGCTGAAGTCACGAAGAAACTTCAAGGCGACCGTCGTCTGTTGTTTATCGGTGATGAAGGAAAAGGGACTGATCCCCGTAGCCAGAGTGAGGACTTGGGGGATAATAATATGAAGGCCAATGAGTATGGTATGAAGAACCTGAAAAGGGTGATGGAAAATATTATGACTTGGACTGCACAACCTGACGGCCAATATGACGATTTAAATACGATTTATAAATCAGTGCGTGCCCAATATATGAAATATACGCTGCATGTACAGAGAAACTTGGGGGGCCGGTATACTAATAATCTGCCAGGGCAGGATCCTCATGATTACTTGCCACGTAGTGTGCAGAAAGAAGCTGTAGAATGGTTAGGACGGAATTTGCTTGTAGCTCCACTTTGGCTCTATCCTGATAAGGTAGTGAATTGCACGGGAGTGAAAGCTGTGGATGAAATTCGTGATCGCCAAAGTTCTATTATAGCCTTATTACTGGCATCGGGAATGTTGCAGAATTTGTATTCGGCTTCGATGTGTGCTTCGGATCCTTATCCGCTCGAGGAATATCTGGACGATGTGTTTGCTACAGTGTGGAAACCTTTGAATGATTCAAATGAATTAGAGAATAATTTCCGCCGTCAGCAGCAACGGACTTACCTGGGATTTATTGAACGTATGATGAATCCAAGTGATAAAGATGCCGGAAATGTAAATGCGACGGTGAACCGTTCTGATATTTTGCTTTTTATAGAAATGCATTTGGATAAGATTGAAGAATATGTGAAAGAGCAGCTTACCGTATGTAAAGAAGGAGATTTCAATTATAGGCATTACACGGCTTTACTACGGAATATTAAGAAAGCAAAAGAAGAGTATTACGGAAAAAATGCCGAGATATCTTGAAGAGGGACCTTTAAAAGAAACGGAAAAACAGAACAGATTTTCTTGTATATATAAACTCTCTCTCTAACAGGCTTACTCTTCTCTGACGATAAACTTGTTTTGATTCATAAGCGATCAATACATGCAAGTTTTGAGTTAGAGGAGAGTAAGTTTTTTTATATGCCTAATTACTGCACCTTACTTCTTAGCTGAAAGAATCATAATTTCTGGGTATTGATAACTATTTGTTTTCTAGTGAACTTTGTGAAGAAACAATCTGTTGTATATATAAAAAGAAGAAAGGAGACTTTTAGCAATGAAAAAGATAGTATTGCTCCGTCATGGAGAAAGTGCATGGAACAAAGAGAATCGTTTCACCGGTTGGACCGACGTAGACCTGACAGAAAAAGGGGTTGCCGAAGCCGAAAAAGCCGGAGAAACATTGAAAGAGTATGGCTTTAATTTTGATAAAGCATACACCTCTTATTTAAAACGTGCAGTGAAAACGTTGAATTGCGTACTCGATAAAATGAATCTCGACTGGATTCCTGTCGAAAAGAACTGGCGTCTGAACGAGAAACATTATGGTGACTTACAGGGATTGAATAAAGCCGAGACTGCCGGGAAGTATGGTGAAGAACAAGTGCTCATCTGGCGCCGTAGTTATGATATAGCCCCCAATCCACTTTCGGAAAAAGATTTGAGAAATCCGCATTTTGATTACCGTTATCATGAAGTGCCCGATGCAGAATTACCTCGCACGGAATCGTTGAAAGATACCATTGAACGTATTATGCCTTATTGGGAAAGTGATATATTTCCTAGTCTGAAAACAGCTCATACGCTGTTGGTGGTCGCTCATGGCAATAGTTTGAGAGGCATCATCAAGCATCTAAAAAACATCTCCGATGAAGATATTGTCAAACTGAATCTACCTACGGCTGTGCCTTACGTATTTGAGTTTGATGAAAACCTGAATGTATCCAACGACTACTTCCTGGGAAATCCGGAAGAGATTAAAAAACTAATGGAGGCAGTTGCCAATCAGGGAAAGAAAAAATAAAATAGTTACATATTAAAAAGTAAAGTTATGAGTAAAGTAGTTGAATTATTAAGAGATCAGGCCTGTTATTATTTGGAACATACCTGTGAAACCATCGATAAATCATTAATTCATGTTCCGTCTCCCGATACGATAGATAAAATCTGGATTGATTCGGATCGAAACATAAGAGTATTAAACAACCTGCAATCTCTGTTGGGACATGGACGGTTGGCAAATACCGGTTATGTGTCTATACTTCCTGTCGATCAGGACATCGAACATACTGCCGGAGCATCATTTGCTCCCAATCCGATCTATTTCGATCCTGAAAATATTGTGAAACTGGCTATTGAAGGCGGTTGTAACGGAGTAGCTTCCACGTTTGGAATTCTTGGATCCGTAGCACGTAAATATGCGCATAAGATACCCTTCATTGTGAAATTGAACCACAATGAACTGCTCTCTTATCCGAATAGCTTCGACCAGGTGTTGTTTGGCACTGTCAAAGAAGCCTGGAATATGGGAGCGGTGGCCGTAGGAGCTACTATTTATTTTGGCTCGGAACAGAGTCGCCGTCAACTGGTAGAGATTGCCGAAGCTTTTGAATATGCTCACGAATTGGGTATGGCAACCATCCTCTGGTGTTACCTGCGTAACAATGATTTTAAGAAAGGTGCAGTCGATTACCATGCTGCCGCCGACCTGACAGGTCAGGCCGACCGCTTGGGAGTGACTATCAAAGCTGACATTGTGAAACAGAAACTTCCTACTAATAATGGTGGCTTCAAAGCCATTGGTTTCGGAAAGATCGACGAACGTATGTATACCGAACTGGCTTCCGAACATCCGATTGACCTTTGCCGTTACCAGGTAGCCAACGGCTATATGGGACGTGTAGGCTTGATTAATTCGGGTGGAGAATCTCATGGTTCTTCCGATTTACGTGATGCTGTCATTACAGCCGTAGTCAACAAACGTGCCGGAGGTATGGGATTGATTAGCGGGCGTAAAG
The DNA here is from genome assembly GCF_047310725.1 of Bacteroides sp. 90-K9/2. Taxonomy (NCBI): domain Bacteria; kingdom Pseudomonadati; phylum Bacteroidota; class Bacteroidia; order Bacteroidales; family Bacteroidaceae; genus Bacteroides; species Bacteroides sp. 90-K9/2. Next base: position 413,687 of record NZ_JBCGVL010000003.1, on the reverse strand, counting down.
CATTCCAGAAGCCAATGAACGAAGGAGTAGAATTATTGAATGCCATTCAGGATGTATATCTTGATCCGTCAATTACGATCGCTTAATCAGGGATGAATAGAAATAAATTCTTATCTTTGACTATTAGATCGTTAACCATTAAAAATTAAGAGTATGAAGTTTTTTATTGACACAGCTAATCTGGAGCAGATTCAGGAGGCTTATGACCTCGGAGTACTTGACGGTGTGACTACCAACCCTTCGTTGATGGCGAAAGAAGGCATTAAAGGAACGCAGAATCAGCGTGAACATTACGTCAAGATATGTAAGATCGTTGAGGGAGATGTAAGTGCCGAGGTGATAGCAACCGATTATGAAGGGATGATTCGTGAGGGCGAGGAACTTGCCGCACTCAATCCGCATATCGTAGTAAAGGTTCCTTGTATTGCTGATGGAATCAAAGCTATCAAACATTTCACGCAGAAAGGAATCCGTACCAATTGTACGTTAGTGTTTTCTGTAGGACAGGCATTGCTGGCTGCTAAAGCCGGAGCTACCTATGTTTCACCTTTTGTCGGCCGTCTGGACGATATTTGTGAAGATGGGGTGAAGCTGGTGGGAGATATCGTACGTATGTATCGTACGTATGATTATAAAACACAGGTGTTGGCTGCTTCTATTCGCAATACAAAACATATTATCGAATGTGTAGAAGTAGGAGCCGACGTGGCTACTTGTCCGTTGAGTGCTATCAAAGGATTGCTCAATCATCCGTTAACAGATTCAGGATTGAAGAAGTTTCTGGAGGATTATAAGAAAGTGAATGGCTGAATGTAAGTGAGATGCAATGATAAAATGGGTGGTGAACATCATCGTGGATATTTTTTGTCCGCATGATGTTCACCTTTTTTATTTTCCTTCTTTCCTTTTTTGTTTCTGTTTTTCTTTGTATTGAGTCGGCGTTTCTCCTGTGTATTGTTTGAAAGCCGTACTGAAATAGCGTGAAGTAGTAAATCCGATCTTCTCGGCAATTTCCGTAAAAGACATATCCGTATGAGTGATGAATGTGATCGCTTTCTCCATCCGGAATTTATTGATGTAATCATTGGCTCCCATATCGGTTAGAGCTTTCAGCTTATTGTAAAGGGAAGCCCGGCTCATTCCTATTTCTTTGCAAATAAGAGTGACATCCAGATTGCTGTTATCCAGATTCTCCTGAATAATTTTATTCAGTTTCAACAGGAAGGTTTCATCTGCCTGGCTGAATGTGCTTTCTTCCGGTGCAGGAACCAATCCTGCATTTAAATATCTCTTTTTGATAGATTCGCGGTTTCTTAACCGGTTACGAATGATTTCCATTAACATTTCTATCTCAAAAGGCTTTGTAAGATAGGCGTCTGCTCCATTCTTATAACCACTTAACTGGCTTTGTTTATCATCTCTTGCTGTCAGCAGTACAATAGGAATGTGACTGATGGTAATGTCTTCCTTGATGTTTTTACAAAGTTCGTATCCATTCATTCTCGGCATCATCACGTCACTGACGATAATATCCGGAGTATGGCTTCTGGTCAGTTGGAGGGCTTCCACACCGTCCGAAGCAATGATTATCCGTTTGAAATATTCTCCCAGTGACTTTTTTAGGAAATCCGTCAGGTCCGGATTATCATCCACCACTAATATACTGTAAAAACTCGTATCGAAATTACTCTCCTCCGGCAATTGTTCTTTACTGTCATCGCTCATCAATTCGTTCAGATAGGCTTTCGGTTGGCAGATAATCTCTTCTGATTGTTGGCGAAGTGGGAGTTCAAAGAAGAATGTTGCACCGGCTTCCTGATTGTCTAGGGCACCGATGGAACCTCCGTGTAATTCGACCAGAATCTTGGAATAGGATAATCCGATTCCTGTCCCGCTCTGTTCTCCTGTACCCTGATAGAAACGGGTGAAGAGTTTCTGCGTATTTACTTGTTTGAGACCGTTTCCCTGATCTATGATGGAGACACGGACCCTGTTTTCCTCTGAAAGCAACTCCGAAGTAATGATTATTTCTGCATCTTGCGGACTGTGTTTTAAGGCGTTGATAAGCAGATTGCTTAGAATAATCTCACACTTGTCTTTATCGAAACTAACAGTGTCGATATGCGGGTCAAGCTGATAACGGATACATACGTTCTTTGCTTCTCCTTCGCTGGTGAAATCTTGTGATACATGTTCAATCCATTGATTGAGAGCGTATGGTTGTATCTGCAATTTGCTTTCTCCAACCTCCATCTTACGCACATCAAGTACCATATTGATAAGATTCTTCATTCGCTGTGACTGGCGATATATCGCTTTTATAGGTAGATATTGTGTATCTTCGGCAGAAAGCGATTTCAATATTCGGCTAAGTGGCGCATGTATGAGAGTCAATGGGGTACGCAGTTCGTGACTGATATTAATAAGGAAGCGCACTTTTTCTTCGTACACCTGTTGCTCATGTTCCTTCATTGCCCATTTCAGCTTTTCCTCTTTGCGTTTTAACGTTCTTCGGAAAGTTTCGATGACAGCAGCAGTAATGAACACTGCACAACTAATGATGAACCACCATGTCCGATACCAGGGAGGGAGAATCGTCAGTTCCAGTACCTCTTGACTGGGAATCCAACTACCATCTTTCGCTGTGCAGGAAGCCATGATCTTGTAACTTCCCGGAGGAAGTGAGCGTATGGCCAATTCGGGATTATATGATTCGATTTGCTGATCGTTCAGTCCTTCTATCTGATATCTGTATACTTTCTGCCGGAAGATATCTTTTTCTTTCGACATGATCCGAATGGTTATATTACTGTTCCAGGGAGCAGAAATTCCTATAGGGTTACTACTTAGCTTATCATTAACGGATTCTCCGTTGATAACCACATCCGAGAGTTGTAATTGCGGGAATTCGGAAGTGATTAAGGGCAAGTTGCTGTTAATATGCAGTAATCCTTTCACACCTCCCATATAGATATTCCCCTGTGAACTTAATAAACGGGGCTTGGATAGGTACTCATTCTGAATGACACCGTCGGATTCACCGAATAGAACAAATTTTCTTTCTTTGATTAACCAGGCGAAAAGCATATTGTCTGTTCCTATCCAGACTTTTCCTTGCTGGTCGCATACTATCAGAGTGACTTCTTCAAAGAGGGAGGTTGGTATCGGAGTTTGTTCTTGAGTGACAGGGTTATAATGTATCAGTCCGTAATTGTTTCCTATCCAGAAATTTCCATATTCATCTCGTGAGACAGAATTAATCAATGTGTCTTTACTGCATTGAAATATTATTTCGAGGCGGTTGGTACGGTTGTCCAGACAGAAGATATGTTTGCTGTCGTTCAGATATGTGTTATTCTGACTATTTGCTATAGGCAAAATGGTACCGATAATGTCTGCTCCTTGTTGTTCGGTAGCAATACTGAATGTTTGTTCTTTCAAGTTGTATTGGTAGATATGGTCTCCCAATAGCAGTACACTATGGGGGGAATTGAGGAATAGGTTTACTGTTTTTCCCCGGCTTCCGAGACGTTTGGAAGTTTCGGGATCAATAATAATAAAAGGAGTCTTCTTTCCCGTTGACGGGTTGAAAACAAATACGCCCTGTGAGAAAATAGAAAGCAATAGATTACCGGAGGTAAAAGGGCAGATAGAGGCAACTTTATCTTCCCATGTGGAAGGAAAGTGGGTGAACTTTTCTGTAAGGGGATTAAAAAGGTTAATACCTCCACCGTCCGTGCCTATCCAAATGCGACTATCAGATTCCTGATAGAGGCTTAGTACGGTATTGTTACTTAATCCGCGGTCATTGCCCGGCAATACATCCGTATAAGTTTTCATGGAAACCTCCCGGATGCTGATAAGACCGTTGCGAATACTTCCTGCCCATATATTATTGTTCCGGTCATTATAAAGACAGAGAATGGAGTTAGCGGGCAGTGAGTAGTTATCTCTTCCCGGTACATGCTCCAATAAAGAGAAATTTCCCGTTTCAGGTTCAAGAATATTGATGCCTCCTCCATCCGTTCCGATCCATATCTTCCCTTCCCGTTCAGCAAGACTTAAGACGACATTATTGCTTAAATCCGAGTTATGTGTGGTATACGAAGCCAATGGTCTTCCGTCATGGGAAAAACAGCTTATGCCTTCGTTGTAGGGGGCTATCCATATCCGGTTTTGTGAATCAATAAGCATATTCATGATTTCCTTTCCGCAGTCAAAAGGAGGAGGTGTGTGTTTACCCGTATTTAAATCCAGAAGAAGTAATCCCTGCCATCGGCTGCAGCAAAGAAGAGTGTGCTCATTCCATAAACTTAGTAACGTGATATTGAAATTGGGCTCTCGATTAAACGTCTGTAAAAGGTGAAGAGAAGAATGCTGATAACTATAGAAATAGACTTTGTTTTGCGAGCCGAATAAAACTCCGTCTTTCATTAAACAAGTCGAGTAGGCTACTATATTATTTCCTTTCTCGTCCGTAGGTATGAAGAAATCATCACTTTGCCGTTGATAACATGCCACTCCTTTTTCTGTCAGAATCCAGATGTTATTCAGTTTATCTTCTGTTATCTGATTGATTTGGTTGTGGGGGATGGAATGAGGGTTGTCTGCTTGATGAGTATACTTTTTAAGTTCGTGGCCGTCGTACCGTCCTAGTCCGGAACGGGTTCCAATCCATACAAAACCTTGTTCATCGGTCAGGATACATCGTACGGTAGAAGGTAACCCGTCTTTCAGGGAGATTTGCTTGTAATAATAATGTCCGGCTTGAAGGGAGGGAACGCCGACAAACTGTATGATGAACGCTATACATAGCAGAATAAAGGTTCTTTTTCTCATGGTATTAGGTCAGTTAAACTGAAACAAAGATAATATATTCAAATGAATATTTGTTAAGAAAGCAAACTTATTTTATTATTCCTTTGAGTCAGAGAATGGTCTTTGAATGAAAATTCTTTTCTTTATTTAGCTGGATTCTCTATCTTTGCCCGAAAATATACGACTATGATTACCGAAGAACTACAGAAACTTTATCAGTCATATACAGGTGTTCCCGCTGAAAACATCGCAGAATTACCGTCTTCCGGTTCCAATCGCCGTTATTTCCGTCTGACGGGCATACAAACACTGGTTGGAGTATATGGAACCTCTATTGATGAGAATGAAGCTTTTCTTTATATGGCAGGACATTTCCGTAAAAACGGCCTGCCGGTTCCCGAAGTTTACATTGCATCGGAAGATAAAACTTGTTATCTGCAAGAAGATTTAGGTGATACTTTATTGTTTCATGCCATTGAGAAAGGCCGGGCCACCAGTGTATTTTCCGAGGAAGAAAAAGAACTGCTCCGCAAGACGATCCGTTTACTTCCCGCTATTCAGTTTGCCGGTGCTGACGGGTTCGACTTTTCCCGTTGCTATCCCCAACCGGAGTTCAATCAGCGTTCTATCCTTTGGGATTTGAATTACTTCAAATATTGTTTTCTGAAAGCTACCGGAATGGAATTTCAGGAAGACAAACTGGAAGATGATTTTCAGAAGATGAGCGATGTTCTGCTACGTAGTTCTTCCGCTACTTTTATGTATCGTGATTTTCAGAGTCGTAATGTGATGATAAAAGACGGGGAGCCATGGTTTATCGACTTTCAGGGAGGACGTAAAGGTCCGTTTTATTATGACATATCCTCCTTCCTGTGGCAAGCGAAAGCGAAATATCCGGATAGCCTCCGTAAAGAACTGCTGCAAGAATATATAGACGCTCTTCGCAAATACCAACCGATTGACGAATCCTATTTTTATAGCCAACTTCGTCACTTTGTTCTTTTCCGTACGTTGCAAGTGCTAGGGGCTTATGGCTTCCGCGGATACTTCGAAAAGAAACCTCATTTTATTCAAAGCGTTCCCTATGCTATCGAAAACCTGCGTGAATTGTTGAAAGAAGAATACCCGGAATATCCGTATCTCTGCGAGGTTTTGCGGGAACTTACCGGACTGAAACAATTTACGGACGACCTGAAAAAGCGGCAGCTTACTGTCAAAGTGATGAGCTTTGCCTATAAGAAAGGAATTCCTGATGACTCTACCGGCAATGGAGGAGGCTATGTATTCGACTGTCGGGCCGTCAACAATCCCGGTAAGTATGAGCGTTACAAACCTTTCACCGGACTGGATGAACCTGTAATCACTTTCCTCGAAGAAGATGGTGAAATACTCCGTTTCCTCGATCATGCCTATGCTTTGGTAGACGCCTCCGTAAAACGCTATATGGAACGTGGATTCAGCAATTTGTCCGTTTGTTTCGGTTGTACCGGAGGGCAACACCGTTCTGTTTATTCAGCCCAGCATCTGGCAGAACACCTGAATCAGAAATTTGGTGTGAAAGTCGAACTGGTGCACCGGGAACAGAATATAGAACGTACGTTTGAGGCAACTATCTAAAGAGATTAACTATAAAGGAGGAAGTTACGAATAAAATGAAAGCAATGATATTTGCTGCCGGTTTGGGTAGCCGGTTGAAACCGCTTACCGATACCATGCCTAAGGCTATGGTTCCCATAGCCGGACATCCGATGTTGGAACATGTGATTTTAAAACTGAAAGCTGCCGGATTCACGGAAATTGTGATTAACATCCACCATTTTGGCGATCAAATACTTGACTTCCTGAAAGTCAATGAGAATTTCGGGCTTACCATACATATTTCCGACGAACGTGACTTGTTGCTCGATACTGGTGGAGGAGTCAAGAAAGCCCGTTCTTTCTTTGAAAATTCGGATGAACCTTTCCTGATACATAATGTAGACATTCTTTCAGATGTGAATCTGAAGGAATTATATGACTATCATTTACAGAGTGGCGGTGTGGCAACTTTACTGGCAAGCCGACGTAAAACCTCTCGTTATCTGCTTTTTGATGAAAAGAAGAAACTTTGTGGCTGGACTAACAAGGATACGGGACAGGTGAAGCCGGAGGGATTCCAATATGATGAATTATGCTATCAGGAATATGCATTCAGCGGTATCCATGTCCTTTCACCTGCCATTTTCCAATTTATGGATACGCCTCGTTGGGAAGGGAAGTTTTCTATTATGGATTTCTATCTTGCCACTTGTCGGCAAATAAACTATTCCGGTTATCTTGCAGAGAATTTACAACTGATTGACATCGGTAAACCGGAGACATTGGCTAAAGCTGAAAGTTTTCTATACCAAAGCACCAAATAAAGATACAGAAAGGGACCAAAAGGTCCCTTTTCTAATATGTAGCAAAATATTTGTTTAACTTTGCCCGGCTGAACAAACGAAATTGCAATACTATACAAATCTTGCTACATGGAACAGATTCGGATAAATGGGATAGCTGATAATTTATTACATGACATTTTTAATGATTTGTCTGTAGGACTCGAGTTGTATGATAAGGATGGCATTATGATAGATGTCAATTATTCGCGGTTGAGATCAATGGGGATAAAAGACAAAAAAGACATTTTGGGTTATAATCTATTCAACTATACGAGTTTCTCTGATGAAATCAGAGAACAAATTAGAAAAGGGGAGACTGTGCGTTTCGTTGCAAAATATGATTTTGATGCCTTACGTCATCTTTTCCCTACTTGTTTGTCCGGTACTCGATTCTTTGAGATCACTGTTTCTTTCGTTCATAATGAAAAGTCTGAAATTACGAATTATATGGTGATAACTCAGGATGTCACCGAGCGTATCTTATGGCAAAACAAATATGATAATCTCTATGAAGAAGCTGTGCGCTCGAAAAAAGAACTCCTTGAGAGCGAACAAAGGATGATTCATTTGATTCGTCAGAATGAATTGGTGCTGAACAATATTAATTCAGGCTTGGCGTATATTGCAAACGACTATATCGTACAATGGGAGAATATCTCGCTTTGTAGTAAAAGCCTTTCGTATGAGGCTTATAAGAAAGGAGAACCTTGCTATTTGACAGCCCATAATCGCAACGCTCCTTGTGAGAATTGTGTGATGCAACGTGCCCGCCAATCCGGTCAGGTAGAGTCTATTTTGTTTAATCTGGATAACAAGCACGTCATTGAAGTATTTGCTACTCCTATATTTAATGAACAGGGAGATGTTGATGGTGTGGTAATTCGCGTGGATGATGTGACCGAGCGGCAGCACATGATTGGTGAACTTGAAAAGGCGAGGAGCCGGGCTGAACAATCCGATAGGTTGAAGTCTGCTTTTCTAGCAAATATGAGTCACGAAATCCGTACTCCGCTAAATGCTATCGTTGGTTTTTCCGACTTGCTGATGGTGACGGAAGATAAAGAAGAAAAAGAAGAGTTCATTCAGATTATCAATGCCAATAATGAATTACTTCTGAAACTGATTAATGACATACTGGATCTTTCGAAAATAGAAGCCGGCTCGGTAGAATTGAAATACGAGGATTTTGATCTGGCTGTTTATTTCAATGAATTGGCTGCTGCAATGCATCGTCGTGTAGTGAATCCACAGGTTCGTTTGGTTGCTATGAATCCTTATGAATCTTGTATCGTTCGTCTGGATAAGAACCGGTTGGCACAGATTCTCACCAATTTTGTAACTAATGCCATCAAATATACCTGCGAAGGAATGATTGAAATGGGATATGAAAAGATAAACGGGAGTATTCATCTTTATGTTCGTGATACAGGCATCGGCATACCGGAAGATAAAAAAGACAAGGTGTTCCAGCGTTTTGAAAAACTGGATGAGTTTGCGCAGGGGACCGGATTGGGATTATCTATTTGTAAAGCCATAGTTGAGGCTTTCAAAGGAGAGATAGGTTTTGAGTCGGAATTTGATAAAGGATCCCTGTTCTGGGCGGTTCTGCCGTGTCAGTTCGAATCGGTCGACAGCGGACTGTATATTTCCCGTCAGCGCCTTGGGAGGGAAGTGGAAAAAGAAGAACCTCATGCTTCCGAAGAGATGAAGTCTTCTAAAAGAGTGCTTGTAGTAGAAGATATTCAGAGTAACTTTTTTTTAGTATCTTCTATATTGAAAAATAAATTTCAGTTGTTACATGCTCCGAATGGGCTGAAGGCGGTTGAGATCGTCCGGACTCAACCGGTGGATCTGATATTGATGGATATGAAGATGCCTGTTATGGATGGGCGTACTGCAACTTCCGAGATCCGGAAGTTCAATACGGAAATACCAATTATCGCCCTGACCGCTCATGCTTTTGATGCCGACCGGGTGGCTGCTTTGAAAGCCGGTTGCGATGATTATCTAGTGAAGCCGATCAATGGAGCGAAGTTGATGCAGACGTTGAAAGAGTATGGTTGTTAGATGATTTCTTTTTGAGAATCTTTTACTTGCGAAATGTGCTAATCATGCAAAGCTGATTAAGAATATACTAATATGAAAAAAAGTATATTATATCCTTGCTGCTTCTAATATTTCGACCACTTATTTGTAGTATATAGAAAAATGCCCGGCATTTCAAATTATGGAATGTGAAATTGTTTGGTATTTTGTAATATTGCTATTAAAATGTCTGTGATGAGGCTTACTTATTATAGATGTATGTGCTGTTTTTTCTTATTTCCTATCCTTTATGTTATTTAAAACGTCCGACTGTTTGGAAGTAAACTAGCTTACAAATGCCTTTTTAAGAGGGCTACTATACCTTGGTCGGTGGCTAAGGAGGGCTTCCTCGGTGAGCAACGGAACCTTGCTCACCGAGGAACGACCTGTTGCACACCGGGGAAACTTATCCATCTCTTAAAGAAAAATGCATATTATCAGAGAATAAATGTGGTATTTCTCTGATAGTATGCATATATATGTAATATCTCAATGCTTTTCTATGCTAAGACACTTCTTTCTGCAGTTATTTTTTCTTCTTGAATCTGAAAAATAGCACACATATAGTGTCTGGAGGAGAATAGGATTGTTATATTTGCTAACTATTATATTTAAAGGTTTCCATATTTGGTTTGGAAGATGTTCAATGATGTCTATAATGCTCTAATTTGTCGATGAATTGGACGATTTTAGACAAAATTGGAAGAATTATAGTAAAAATAGAACATGTGCTTTCGATAACCACATCTATATTTGCGTATCGATTTCAGCAAATAAACTGGAATAAGCTTTTTAATCTTTAAATTTAATAATTTATAAAAATGACTTCTATGAAGAACCTATCAAAAGTTTTTCTGCTATGTTTCATCACATTGTTTGTGTTTTCTGCGCAATCCATGGGACAAGGAAAGACCATTACCGGTCAGGTAGTGGATGCTCTAAATGAAAGTATGCCTGGTGTCAATGTACAAGTAAAAGGTACTACTAATGGAACAATTACCGACATTGATGGAAAATTCTCCATTTCCGTTCCAAACTCAAAATCTGTGTTGATCTTTACTTTTATCGGTTATTCCAAACAGGAAATCATGGTTGGAAATCAGACTAAAATGAATGTTCAATTAAAAGAAGATGCACAAAATTTGGATGAAGTAGTTGTTGTCGGTTATGGAACGGCTAAAAAGAGCGATTTAACAGGTGCCACTGCCAGTCTCCGTCCTGATGCAAATGATGCTTCAAAAGCTATATCCATCGATGGATTATTACAAGGTAAGATTGCAGGTTTAAATGTAACTGCTTCAATGTCTACTCCGGGTGCTGCTTCTTCTGTTACTATCCGCGGTGCTAACTCGTTACGTGGAGATAATCAGCCATTATATGTGATTGATAATGTGCCGCAAGCATCTACTGGTGAATTTGCCGAGTCTGCTGTAGGCAGTGGTGACTTCCAAATAGCTCAAGATCCGTTGAGTGCAATCAATCCTAATGATATCGAGGATATTACCGTCCTGAAAGATGCTTCCGCTACTGCAATTTACGGCTCTCGTGGTGCTAATGGTGTAATTCTTATTACAACTAAAAAGGGAAAGGCCGGAAAGGCAAAAGTGAATGTCACAGCAAATTTTACGATAGCTAATGCGCGTAACTTGCACGATATGTTAAATTTGGAAGAATATGCCGATTACTCAAATTCTAAATTGGACCAGCCGCGATATTATTTGCAACCTAATGGTGAAATGCGGTACGTATTTAGTGGTAATGAGTCCGCTTATCAGGCAGATCCGAATAATCCGGAATTATATAAGGTTATTACCTATCGTGACTGGCAAAAAGAGGCATATGCATCAGCTTTCTCACAAGTCTACTCGGCTTCTGTCAGTGGAGGAACTGCTGGTATGAAATATTATATATCGGGTAACTTTAAAGATATTAATGGTATTGTAGAGAATACAGGAATAAAACAGGGTGACTTGCGTGCCAATTTAACTGCTGAATTATCTAAAAAAGTAACTTTAAATTTGATATTGAGTGGTTCATTGAAGCAGAATGACATGATGACGGGTGGTAATACAACTGGAGGCGTTGCCGGATCTTTGGCTCGTACGGTTCTCGATACAGCTCCTTATATTGTTCCTGATGATGATCCGGGTGCTTTGGAATCAAAAATGAATGTTTTTAGTTGGGTAAATGATTACGATGATATTACGAATGATAAAACATTCAACGGAAGTTTGAATCTGAATTGGAATATTAATAAATATTTCTCGTATAGCCTGCGTGCAGGAGGAAATATTATAGTGAATGACCGTAAGCGTTGGTACGGGATTCAGTTGCCTCCGGGAGAAAACGTGAAAGGTTTATTGGCAATCAGTAATGTCAATAAGTCTAATTATACAGTGGAAAACCTGTTAAACTTTAACATGGATTTGACAAAGGATTTTCGTCTGTCGGCTACTGCCGGTATCACTTATGATGAATATCATTTTCTGACAGAGAATGTTTCAGGTAATACTTTTTCTATCTATGACTTGCGTACAAAAGGATTATCCAATGCTGGAAAAGTAGATGTGAAACAACCTATACAAAAAGATTATCAGCTGCTTTCTTATTTAGGACGTGTTAATTTATCTGCTTATGATAAGTACTTGTTGACAGCTTCATTGCGTGCTGACGGATCCAGTAAATTTAAAAAAGGTAATCGTTGGGCATATTTCCCTTCTTTCTCATTAGCATGGCGTATGGAACAGGAAGCTTATATGAAGAGCATCGATTGGTTAAGTCAGTTGAAGGTACGTGTGGGTTATGGTGAGACAGGTAATCAAGGTATTGATCCATATCAGTCTCTTTCTATTTATGAGAATAAGGTGGACTATGCTGATGGAGATGGAAATAAATTGACGTCTATGCAAATCAAAAGCCTGCAAAATGAGGGCTTGAAGTGGGAACGTACTTCTTCATGGAATGCTGGTCTTGACTTTGGTTTCTTTAATGGCCGTCTGAATGGTGCATTTGATTATTACCGTAAAAATACAAAGGATTTGTTGGTTGAACGTGCTTTGCCATATTCCAGTGGGTTTGCAACAGTGATGATAAATGAAGGATCGTTATTGAATAAAGGTTTTGAATTTAGTTTAAATGCTGATATCATTCGTAGTAATGGATGGAAATGGAATATAGGCGGAAATATTGGTTTCAACAAGACTACTATTGAAAATTTAGGTTTGGAAATTTCTGATATAGGTTCTTTGAAAGGAGTACGTGGTTATTTAGGAAAGACGATTGGCGATCATTTCGGACCTGCAAATATTTTTATTGAGGGTAAAGCTCCGGGACTATTTTTCGGTTATAAGACACAAGGAATTATTCAGGAAGAAGATGTAGTTGATGGTAAAGTAGGATATATCTCATCGGATGGTTCCACTAAATATTACACTTCATCTGCAGGAAATGATATGGCAGCTGGTAATATTAAATGTGTGGATGTGAATGAAGATGGTGTAGTGGATGCTAACGATATGGTTGTGATAGGTGATCCGAATCCCGACTTCACCTATGGTTTCCAGACACGCCTGGAATGGAAGAATATCTCTCTTTCAGCTTCTTTCACAGGCGTTTATGGTAATGATATTCTGAATACAAATATCCGTTACGAACAAACTCCTTCCAGACAGGCCGGAAACTTGAGAAAAGATGCTTATTATAATGCATGGACTCCGGAGAATCGTTCTAATTTATATCCGTCATCTACTTCAAATGTAAAAGGCGTTGTTTATGATCGCTACATAGAAGATGGAAGTTATTTGCGCTGTTCGGATATTACGCTGAATTATGTTTTGCCTAAAGAGTGGATGACTAAGATAGGGTTTCAGAATACCAGCATTTTTGCTTCAGTGAAGAATGCATTTGTGATTACCAATTATAGTGGATATGATCCGGAAGTAAATAGTTTTGCATTTGACGGTCTGCGTCGGGGTGTTGATATGAATGCTTTCCCCAATATGCGTTCTTTTGTGTTTGGCTTGAATGTAACCTTTTAATTTACAATAAATGATTATGAAAATGAAGAAATTAACCTATATATTTTTATTGGCAAGCTGCTTATTACTGGCTTCTTGTGAATCGTGGTTGGATGAAGATCCGCAATATACATTGAATACACAAATTCAGTTTTCTACTTCTGAAAAGGCGCGTGCAGCATTGTATGGATGCTATGGATATTTTGCATTGACTAGTGGAGGATATGGTCAGCATTGGCAGGAAATTCCGGTACGGTATAGTGGTTTCGGATGGGCCCAGACCAATGGGGGAACAAATGATATGTGTGGATGGTTGCAATGTGACTATACAGATGATTTGCTGACAAATGCATGGTATGTGATGTATAAAGTAATTAATGAAGCTAATGCATTTATAGCCAATGTGGAAAGCACCTCTTTAGAAGATAAAGACGAAATGGCTGCAGAAGCTCATTTCTTGCGTGCCTTGTCTTATTATAATCTTGCGGTATGTTGGGGAGATGTACCTTTGAAAACAAGCCCTTCTTCTCATGATGGAGTAGCTGTGTCTCGTTCTCCGCGTTTAGAGGTGCTGGATGTGGTACGGACGGACTTGGAATTTGCTGCGAGATATTTACCGGAAACAAATTCTGACGGATTTCCAACGAAATGGGCTGCAGAAGCATATTTAGGAAAATTATATCATACTTTAGGCTGTTTGGGTGATGCCACAGCTTGGGAAAAAGCAAGGACCTATTTTGAAGGAGTGAAAGGTAAATATGATCTGGAACCGAAATTTTCTAATTTATTTGTTGATAAGATTAAAGGTTCAAAAGAGTCTATATTCCAACTGGGATTTCAGGTGAATGGTGAGTTGTCTTCTTTCAATAGAGGGTCTTGGGTCTTTAATCCTGCTGCATCATCTTATGGTAAGAGTTTTCATAGAGTTAAGTGTACGAAAGCATTTTATGATTTTTTTGCGGGAACCTATTTCGGAGATCCTCGTATTGAAACTACATTTATGGCAAAATGGAGAAAATGTACAAACAATGTCGGACCTGTAGCTCAAGTAGAACCTGTGCCGTCTGCCCGCGACTCCACCTATGAATATCCTTATTTCACTTATGATAGTGGTGTAAAACCGGCAGGTTGGAAAAATAACAAGTTGTTAGTTGGTAGAATTCCTTATGAGTTATTGACTAATAAAGAGAATCCGAGCGCAGATGAAATTCTGGCTATCACGGATGATGAAGCGAAATTTGATGAGAAATACCGTAAAGGATTGAAAGATTATCTAAATGTATGTACTGCTGCAGGTAGAACAGGAGAAAGAGCGGCATGGCCTCATTTTGCAAAAACCTTTGATATGAATATGGCAGGTATTGCCAGTCATAAAAATCTGATTTTATATCGTTATGCAGATTTATTATTGATGTTGGCTGATGTCTATAATGAATTGGATAGAAAAGACGATGCTATTAATACGGTAGATCTCGTGTTGGCGCGTGCACGTAAGTCGGGAGCTAAGGTTTCTGCACAACCAGCCAAATGGGAGTCAACCTTAACAAAAGATCAAGTACGTGAAAAGATATTCTTCGAAAGACTTTTTGAAGGTGCCGGTGAAACTGAAATGTATCAAATGATGCGCTTGCGTGGAACTGAATATTTGAAAAAAGCGCTTACTGTGAATAATAATCACTCCATAACTAAAAAGTGGCAGGAAAATAATCCCAATGCAACGGGAGTCTGGGGAGAACGTATTTACAATAATGGAAATTTGGATGATGAGACTTTCTTGAAGAAGAATCTGTTGTTCCCCATTCCGCGCGATGAAATGAATACTAATATAGCTATTACGGAAAATAACTTCGGCTATTAAAAAAATGTAGTTATAACAGGTAATTTTAGATTTCCCGGATGCAGAGGAGGGGTGTTTCTGCTCTTCATTCGGGTTTTCTGTTATTAGTAGAAATCATTGTATATGTTTTCTAGGATTTGCTGGATTGGGAATGAGTCGTAAATAGTGTTTTTTACTACTTTTTCTTTATGAAACAGCTAGAAGTGGAGAATATTGGAAATTAATTGGTGATTTGTGAACATAGATTTGGTCGACAGCCCCCTACCTTTGTCACAACAATCTTATACAAAATAGTATTTATGGAAAAACTGCAATCAAACTTATTTTTTCCTTTAGCGGGAGTAGCTGCTATAGCTTCCCTAGCTTCTTGTGCAGGCAAGCAAAAACCTGCGGAACAGCAACCTCTGAACATTGTTTATATCATGACAGACGACCATACGGCTCAAATGATGAGCTGTTATGACACTCGCTATATGGAAACTCCGAATCTCGACCGTATTGCAGCTGACGGAGTACGTTTTACTCAAAGTTTTGTGGCCAATTCTTTAAGTGGTCCCAGCCGTGCCTGCATGATAACGGGTAAACATAGCTGTGCAAACAAATTCTATGATAATACCACTTGCGTTTTCGACAGTTCTCAGCAGACTTTCCCTAAACTCTTGAGAAAAGTCGGTTATCAGACCGCATTAGTCGGTAAATGGCATCTTGAGAGTTTGCCATCAGGATTTGATTACTGGCAAATCGTCCCCGGACAAGGAGATTATTATAATCCGGACTTTATTACGCAGGACAATGATACCATTCAGAAACATGGTTATATCACCAATCTTATTACGGATGATGCCATTGACTGGATGGAAAACAAGCGTGACCCACAAAAGCCTTTCTGCCTTTTGATTCATCATAAGGCTATTCATCGTAACTGGATGGCAGATACTTGCAATCTGGCTTTATATGAAGACAAGACCTTCCCGTTGCCGGATAATTTCTTTGATGATTATGAAGGCCGTCCGGCTGCCGCTGCACAAGAAATGAGCATCGTGAAAGATATGGATATGATCTATGACCTCAAAATGCTGCGTCCTGACAAGAACTCGCGGTTAAAATCACTGTACGAAAGATTCTTGGCCCGAATGGACGAAGGACAACGTGCTGCATGGGATAAATTCTATGGTCCGATTATCGATGACTTCTACAAACAGAATCCGCAAGGCAAAGACCTTGCCAATTGGAAATTCCAGCGTTATATGCGTGACTATATGAAGACGGTTAAATCGCTGGATGACAATGTAGGTCGTGTACTCGATTATCTGAAAGAAAAAGGATTGCTGGATAATACACTTGTGGTCTATACTTCCGACCAGGGCTTCTATATGGGCGAACATGGCTGGTTCGACAAACGATTTATGTATGAAGAATCCATGCGTACACCGCTTGTCATGCGCTTACCGAAAGGCTTCGACCGTAGAGGGGATATCACCGAAATGGTACAGAATATCGACTATGCACCCACTTTCCTCGAATTGGCAGGAGCAGAGGTGCCATCGGATATTCAGGGAGTCTCGCTTGTTCCTCTGTTGAAAGGAGAACATCCGGAAAACTGGCGCAAGGCACTTTATTATCACTTCTATGAATATCCGGCCGAGCACATGGTGAAACGCCATTATGGAATACGCACAGAACGCTATAAACTGATTCATTTCTATAATGATATCAACTGGTGGGAACTCTATGACATACAGGCAGATCCGACAGAGATGCATAACCTCTACGAGCAACCTGAATACGAGCCGGTAGTGAAGGAATTGAAAGAAGAGATGTTGAAACTACAAGAACAATATAATGACCCTGTCCGATTCTCCCCCGAAAGAGACAAGGAATAACCCTGAAATAATATCATGATAAAATATATCTTCATACTGTTGACCGGATTTCTGGCATCAATAGTGACAGGATGTGATAATACAAACTTAACACGCAGTATTTCTATGGTTCCGCGCCCGGCACAGATGATGCCGGGCAGTGGCAACCATTTATTCTCCGATCAGACAGTTTTTGCAGTGGAGAATGAGGAGCAGGCGGAAATTGCAAGAGGTTTGATTACTTTGTTTACTCGTACAGCCGGTTTTACCCCCAAACTGAATGTAGGAGGAGAGGGGAATGTCCGTTTGCTGACAGACCCTTCTTTGAAGAGCGAAGCCTATTCTTTGGAAGTTTCTCCCCCAGAGATCGTTATTAAGGCTTCGGATAACAAAGGCTTTTTCTATGCCTTACAAACAATTCGCCAATTACTTCCTCCCTCCATTGAAAGAGAAAGTTTGTTGGACAAGAAATTGGAATGGAGCATTCCGGTCGTAATCATTCAGGATGAACCACGTTTCGGATACCGGGCATTGTTGTTGGATGCATCCCGTTTCTTTATTCCTAAAGAAAATGTATTACGTATCATTGATTGTATGTCAATGCTTAAACTGAATACACTTCATTTTCATTTGACAGACGACAATGGCTGGCGGGTGGAAATAAAGAAATATCCCCGATTGACGGAAGTCGGTGCGTGGCGGGTGGATCATCAGGATTTGCCTTTTCCTGCCCGTCGCAATCCGAAAAAGGGAGAACCTACCCCGGTAGGAGGCTTCTATACCCAAGAGGACATCCGGGAAATGGTGGCTTATGCTGCTGAACGTCAGGTTGAGATTGTGCCCGAAATAGATATGCCTGCTCATAGCAATGCTGCATTGACAGCGTATCCCAGACTGGCTTGCCCGACGGTGAAGGATTATATTGGTGTATTGCCCGGCTTGGGAGGACGAAATTCCGAGATCATTTATTGTGCAGGAAACGACAGTGTTTTCAACTTTTTGCAAAATGTGATGGATGAAATCATGGAATTGTTTCCCTCACGCTATATCCATATTGGTGGTGACGAGGCTCAAAAAACACATTGGAAGAAGTGTCCGTTGTGTCAGGCACGGATGAAAAAAGAAAATCTGGCTAATGAAGAGGACCTGCAAGGATATTTCATGAAGCGGATAAGTGACTATGTACGTAGCAAAGGCAGAGAGGTGATCGGTTGGGATGAACTGACCAATAGCAGTTTTCTGCCGGAAGAGTCTATTATTCTTGGTTGGCAAGGGTTTGGACAGGCTGCATTGAAGGCGGCAGAGAAAGGACATCGTTTTATTATGACTCCGGCACGCATTATGTATCTGATTCGTTATCAGGGACCGCAGTGGTTTGAACCGTTGACATATTTCGGGAATAATACCCTGAAAGACGTGTATGACTACGAGCCGGTACAAAAGGATTGGAAACCGGAATATGCTTCGTTATTGATGGGTGTACAGGCTTGTATGTGGACAGAATTCTGTAATAAACCGGAAGATGTGGACTATCTTTTATTTCCTCGTTTAGCCGCGTTAGCCGAAGTAGCTTGGACACAACCGGATAAGAAAGACTGGGCTTTGTTCCTGAAAGGAATGGACAGGTATAATGAGCATCTTGCAGAGAAGGGAATTGTTTATGCTCGTTCCATGTATAATATCCAGCATAAAGTGACTCCCGAAAATGGTGTGTTGCAAGTGAAGTTGGAGTGTATTCGTCCTGATGTGGAAATCCGTTATACAGTAGATGGTAGCGAGCCGACGGCTAGTTCATCTTTATATACCGATTCATTAACGGTAACGGCGACTCAAATCATTAAGAGTGCTACCTTTGCACAAGGTGAGCAGATGGGGCAGACGCTTGTATTACCTATTGTCTGGAACAAAGCGACCGGCAAACCTATCCTCGGAAATAAACCGAATGAGAAACTCATGACGAACGGATTACGTGGTAGCTTGAAGTATACAGACTTTGAATGGTGTTGTTGGGAGAAGAGCGACCACATATCTTTTACGATAGATTTGCTGCAAAAAGAAAAATTGAATGCTTTTACTATAGGTTGTATCACTAATTACGGCATGGCGGTACATAAACCGAAATCAATCCGTATCGCAGTTTCAGATGATAACGAAACCTATCGTGAGGTAGCAGGTCTGAATTTTACTTTCCGGGATATATTCCGTGAAGGAACCTTTATCGAAGATTTCTCCATGGATATGAAAGGAACGGAAGCAAGATATGTCCGTGTAACGGCAGAAGGGGCGGGAGAATGTCCTGCCGACCATGTACGTCCGGGACAAGAGGCGAGAGTTTATTTTGATGAAATAATGATTGAATAATCAATATTGGTTATTTGAGGCATGGATTACACGGATTAACACTGTTGCTTTGCGTAATCATAGTACTGAAGCTGTGAAATCTGTGTAATCCGTGCCTTAAAATAATAGCTTTAAGAAATAGTATGAACTAAATTAATAATGAGTACTTAACCATGAATAACCTGAAGAAACGAACGTTTTTAATCTTATCAGCAGTACTGGCTGCCACAACTTTCATGTTAGCGCAACAACAACCGTTGCCCGAATGGCAAAGCCAATATGCGGTGGGACTGAACAAACTCGCTCCTCACACATACGTATGGCCTTATGCCAACGCTTCCGACATTGAAAAGCCGGGAGGATACGAGCAGTCTCCATTTTATATGAGCCTGAACGGAAAGTGGAAATTCCATTGGGTGAAGAATCCCGATAACCGTCCGAAGGACTTTTACCAACCTTCTTATTATACAGGAGGATGGGCGGACATCAACGTGCCCGGTAACTGGGAACCACAGGGGTATGGTACAGCTATCTATGTCAACGAGACGTACGAGTTTGATGATAAAATGTTCAACTTCAAGAAAAATCCGCCGCTGGTTCCTTATGCAGAGAATGAAGTCGGCTCCTACCGCCGTACCTTCAAAGTGCCTGCCGACTGGCAAGGACGCAGGGTTGTACTTTGTTGTGAAGGAGTTATTTCTTTCTATTATGTATGGGTGAATGGAAAATTACTGGGATATAACCAGGGATCAAAGACGGCTGCCGAATGGGATATTACAGATGTACTGAATGAAGGTGAAAATGTGGTCGCTTTGGAGGTGTACCGTTGGAGTTCGGGCGCTTATCTGGAATGTCAGGATATGTGGCGTTTGAGCGGCATCGAACGTGACGTGTATCTTTACAGTACCCCCAAACAGTATATTGCAGACTATAAACTGAATGCTTCTTTAGACAAAGAGAAATACAAAGATGGTATTTTCGGACTTGAAGTGACCGTAGAGGGACCTTCCGCTACTACTTCTTCCATTGCTTATACACTGAAAGATGCTGATGGTAAAGCTGTTTTGCAGGATGCTATCCGGATAAAATCCCGTGGATTGAGCAATTTTATCGCATTTGAAGAAAAGAAGCTCCCCGGTGTAAAGGCTTGGAGCGCGGAGCATCCTTATCTTTATACATTAATGCTCGAATTGAAAGATGAACAAGGCAAGGTCACTGAACTGACCGGCTGTGAAGTAGGTTTCCGTACCTCGGAGATTAAAGACGGACGTTTCTGTATCAACGGCGTTCCGGTACTGGTGAAGGGAACCAACCGTCACGAACACTCCCAACTGGGACGTACTGTGAGCAAGGAACTGATGGAACTGGACATCAAACTGATGAAGCAGCACAATATCAACACCGTGCGTAACTCACATTATCCCACGCATCCTTACTGGTATCAACTTTGCGACCGTTACGGCTTGTACATGATTGACGAGGCAAACATCGAATCTCACGGAATGGGATATGGTCCTGCTTCCCTTGCCAAGGATAGTACTTGGCTGACTGCGCACATGGATCGTACCCACCGCATGTATGAGCGTTCCAAGAATCACCCGGCTATCGTTATCTGGTCGTTGGGAAATGAAGCCGGAAACGGAATCAACTTCGAACGTACCTATGACTGGCTGAAATCGGTAGAGAAAACTCGTCCCGTGCAGTATGAACGTGCTGAATTGAACTATAACACAGATATTTATTGCCGTATGTACCGCAGTGTGGACGACATCAAAGCGTATGTAAACGAGAAAGACATCTATCGTCCTTTCATTCTTTGTGAATACCTCCATGCAATGGGTAATAGTTGCGGTGGACTGAAAGAATACTGGGATGTATTTGAAAACAACCCGATGGCACAAGGCGGCTGCGTTTGGGACTGGGTGGATCAGTCATTCCGCGAAATAGACAAGAACGGTAAATGGTACTGGACGTATGGCGGTGATTACGGACCGGAAGGAATTCCGAGTTTCGGCAACTTCTGCTGTAACGGCTTGGTAGGTGCTAATCGTGAACCGCACCCGCATTTGCTCGAAGTAAAGAAAGTATATCAGAACATAAAAGCAACGCTCGCAAATCAGAAGAATCTGACCATCCGTGTTAAGAACTGGTATGATTTCTCTAACTTGAACGAGTATATACTGAACTGGAATGTGACAGCAGATAATGGCAAGATATTGGCGGAAGGTACGAAAATGGTTGATTGTGCGCCGCACGCCACCGTCGATGTTACTTTGGGTGCTGTAAAATTTCCGAATACAGTCCGTGAGGCTTATCTGAATATCAGCTGGACCCGTCGTGAAGCTTCTTCAATGATAGATAAGGACTGGGAAGTGGCATACGACCAGTTTGTACTTGCCGGTAATAAGAATTACACAGGCTACCGTCCGCAAAAAGCAGGCGAAACGACTTTCACCGTTGATAAGAAAACAGGAGCGCTTACTTCATTGAATCTGAACGGCAAAGATTTATTGGCTGCTCCGCTGACATTGAGCCTTTTCCGCCCGGCAACGGATAATGACAACCGGGATAAGAACGGCGCACGCCTGTGGCGCGATGCAGGACTGGATGGTCTGACCCAGAAAGTAATTTCACTGAAGGAAAGTAAGACTTCGACTACTGCCCGTGTAGAAATTCTAAATGCGAAAAATCAAAAGGTAGGAACAGCCGACTTTGTGTATTCGTTGGATAAAAACGGTGCACTGAAGGTACACACTACTTTCCAACCTGATACGACCATCGTGAAATCCATAGCCCGCTTGGGACTGATATTCCGGGTAGCGAACTCTTACGATCAGGTTTCTTATCTGGGACGTGGGGACAATGAAACATACGTTGACCGCAATCAATCCGGCAAAATCGGTGTATATCAGACCACACCGGAACGGATGTTCCATTATTATGTTGCTCCGCAGTCTACGGGTAACCGCACCGATGTACGTTGGGCAAAATTGGCAGATACTTCCGGCGAAGGCATCTTTGTTGAGTCGGATCGTGCTTTCCAGTTTAGTATCATTCCTTTCTCGGATGTATTATTAGAGAAGGCCCGCCATATTAATGAACTGGAACGTGACGGATTGCTGACTGTACATCTGGATGCCGAACAGGCAGGCGTGGGAACGGCCACTTGTGGTCCCGGAGTATTACCGCAATACCTGGTTCCATTAAAGAAACAGAGTTTTGAATTTACCCTTTATCCGGTGAAATAGATACTGAATCAATAGGTTTTTAGATAATATATAAAGGTGGGGGTTGCACTGATTGGATGGAATATCGTAAGAAAGTATTCCGTGATAATCGTTGAAATCTGCACCTTTATTTTATCTTTGTACGATTACAATAATGAATAGACCATGAATAAACTACTAACCTCTCTTTTATTGTCTGTTACTCTCATGGGTGGAGTGCAGGCGCAGAAAAAAGAAAACTATTATGTGAAGCATGTTGAGTTTCCTCAGGGTGCAACTCTCGAACAGAAAGTCGATATGGCAGCACGGCTGGTACCCACTCCGCAGCAATATGCCTGGCAGCAAATGGAACTGACTGCTTTCCTTCATTTCGGAATCAACACCTTTACCGGACGTGAATGGGGCGACGGAAAAGAGGACCCCGCACTTTTTAACCCTTCGGAACTGGATGCTGAACAATGGGTACGTACCCTCAAGGAAGCCGGCTTTAAAATGGTGCTTCTGACTGCAAAACATCACGACGGTTTCTGCCTGTGGCCTACGGCTACTACCAAACATTCCGTAGCCTCTTCTCCCTGGAAAAACGGACAAGGCGATGTAGTGAAAGAACTTCGTGCTGCCTGTGATAAATATGATATGAAGTTTGGAGTATATCTTTCTCCCTGGGACCGGAATGCGGAATGTTATGGAGACTCTCCCCGTTACAATGAATTTTTTATCCGGCAACTGACTGAATTGCTCACTAATTATGGTGAAGTGCATGAAGTCTGGTTCGACGGAGCGAATGGAGAAGGTCCGAACGGAAAGAAACAGGTGTATGATTGGGATGCTTTCTATCAGACCATCCAACGCCTTCAACCCAGAGCTGTGATGGCAATTATGGGGGATGATGTCCGCTGGGTAGGAAACGAAAAAGGATTAGGACGTGCAACTGAATGGAGTGCAACTGTGCTAACTCCCGGCATATATACCCGTTCACCAGAGAATAATAATCGTCTGGGAGTTTTTGGTAAAGCGGAAGATTTGGGAAGTCGTAAGATATTGGAGAAAGCTACGGAATTATTCTGGTATCCTTCGGAGGTGGACGTATCCATTCGTCCGGGATGGTTCTATCATGTGGAAGAAGACAGCAAAGTGAAGTCTTTGAAACATTTGGCGGATATTTATTTTCAATCAGTAGGTTATAATTCCGTTTTGTTGCTGAATATTCCTCCGGATCGTAGGGGATTGATTAATGAAGCCGATGTGCAGCGATTGAATGAATTTGCAGCTTATCGTGAGCGGGTATTCGCTTCTAACAAGGTTGTGAATGGCCGAAAATATTGGAATGCAACTTTCGGCAGTGAAAAGGTTTATTCATTGAAGCCGAATGCAGAGATAAATGTGGTGATGCTTCAGGAGGATATAACGAAAGGGCAGCGGGTAGAAGCCTTTACGGTGGAAGCCCTGACTGATAATGGTTGGAAGGAAGTTGGAAAAGGTACGACGATAGGATATAAGCGTATGTTGCGTTTTCCGGCAGTTAAAGCCAGTAAGCTTCGCGTGAAAATAGACGAATGCCGGTTGACTGCATCTATTAGTCAGGTTGCTGCCTATTATGCGGAACTTTTGCAGGAAGAAACAAAGAAAGAAGACTGGAATAATTTGCCGCGTTCCGGATGGAAACAAGTGGCCGTCTCTCCATTAACGGTTGATTTGGGGAAGACAGTAACATTGAACAGTTTTACGTATGCTCCCGCGAAAGCCGAGGCTAAGCCAACGATGGCATTCCGTTATAAATTCTTTGTAAGTGTGGATGGTAAGAATTGGAAAGAGGTGCCTACTAGTGGGGAGTTCAGCAATATCATGCATAATCCGTTGCCACAGACGGTTGCTTTCAATCAGAAAGTGAGGACACGTTTCATTAAACTGGAGGCCACTACACCTGATGCTGCCGTTGCTAAAGTAAATATGGATGAAATAGGAGTGATGGTGGCTCCCTGATAGAGCCCTCATCGGAAGATATGTTTAGAGAATAGCAGTGTAGACCGGCCTCTTGATTTTTAATGAATCAGGTGCCGGTCTCTTTTTTTTCTAAACCAAATGAATATTTTACTGTTATTAATTAAAAAAAGACAGAAGTTATGTTAGTAGTAGATTTAGGAAAATGGATGAATAAAACCCTCATAAATTGGGGAATAGATCCGGCTGTTGCCGATCGTTTTGATGAGACTATTATGGCTTTATTGATGATAGTGGTTGCCATCGTTCTGAATTACCTCTGCCAGGCGATTCTAATCGGAGGAATGAAACAGTATACGAGGCGGAAGCCCCATCAGTGGAATACATTGCTGATGAAGCGCAAGGTGTTTCATCATTTGATTCATACCATCCCGGCTTTTTTGGTTTATGCTTTGTTGCCGATGGCTTTTATCCGGGGAAAAGAGTTGTTGTTGATTTCTCAAAAGGTATGTGTCATTTATATTATTTTCTCTTTACTATTGGCTATCAATGGGATTCTGTTGATGATAATGGATATCTATGATGGAAAAGAAACGATGAAGGATCGCCCGATGAAAGGGTTTATTCAGGTCTTGCAGGTGCTTCTTTTCTTTGTAGGTGGAATTGTGATCGTTGCCATTATCGTGAATAAGTCTCCTGCCACTTTGTTTGCCGGGTTGGGTGCTTCGGCAGCTATTTTGATGTTGGTGTTCAAGGATTCCATATTAGGCTTTGTGGCAGGTATCCAGCTTTCTGCCAATGACATGGTCCGTCCGGGCGACTGGATAACATTGCCTTCCGGCGACGCAAATGGTACGGTACAGGAGATAACATTGAATACGGTCAAGATTCAGAATTTTGATAATACCATTTCCACTATTCCCCCTTATACGTTAGTGAGCAGCCCTTTCCAGAATTGGCGGGGAATGGTGCAGTCGGGAGGACGACGGGTGATGAAGAATATCACTTTGGATTTAACTACACTTCAATTCTGTACGCCGGAAATGCTGGACCGTTACCGGAAAGAAATTCCATTAATGGCGGATTATCAACCGGAAGAAGGAGTGGTTCCTACCAATTCTCAAGTGTACAGGGTGTATATTGAGCGCTATTTGTGCAGTCTGCCTGTGGTCAATCAGGATTTGGATCTGATTATCAGCCAGAAAGAAGCTACCATGTACGGAGTACCTATTCAGGTTTACTTCTTCTCCCGCAATAAGGTTTGGAAAGAATACGAGCGTATTCAGTCCGATATCTTCGATCATTTGCTGGCAATGGTTCCGAAGTTTGATTTAAAAGTTTATCAGTACTCGGATTAGTCAACCATCAACAGGGGAATATATATTCTCAAGTATTCTCACCACTATGAGAATTTATTCTCATAATGGTGAGAACTTTTTCTCATTGCAATGAGAATATTTTCTCACTACGGTGAGAATGATCTCTTGTCAGAATATACTGTGACGTCGTTTAGTGAGTTCTAATCAATAGGGAATCAGTTCGAAGTCTGCATAAACAGGAAGATGATCGCTGATACCTCCCTGATATTTCATTCCTTTGTAGGTGCGGAAAGGTTCTTTATCCCCATATTTCTCGTCTTCTTTCAGTAAAAAGGGGAGAAGACAGACGTTTGCTCTTTCTTCACTGGTGAAAAAATGGCTCGATTGATTTAATAGAGTGCCCGATACAATCAGGTGGTCAAGCAACCCCCATTCACCGCGATATTTGTAAGAACCGAAGCTTTTTGACTTTGCTTTCCGGGCAAGCGGATGATATAGTTTTAATGAGGAAGGAACAATTGTTGAAGGGTTGGTGGAGTTGAGTGTTGAGGCTGGCTCTTGGGTAGTAATGGGAGGTGCTTCGGCTTCCAGTACTTTCTGGATAGATTGATTCGTGGGATAATCATTGAAATCCCCCATAATAATAACTTGTGGATGAGAACGAATATTCAGAATGTGATCGACTTCCGTGCGCAGAATTTGAGCTGCGTATAAACGATAGGGTTCCGATTCTTTAGCTCCACCCGAACGGCTTGGGAGATGGCAGACAAATACATCTAATGTATCTCCTGTCAACAGAAGTCCGCTGACGTGCAGTAAATCTCTTGTCGGGCGGTATTGTCCCAATGGAGGAATGGGGATAGAACGGGAAGATAACAACTTGAATAAATCCCGTTGATAAAGCAGGGCTACGTCAATCCCTCTCAAATCAGGGGAATCAGTCATTACATAACGGTAGTTAAGCTCTTTTAAAGGAGAACGGTGGGTCAGATCACGCAGCACCGTATCATTTTCTACTTCGCATAATCCGACTAGCGCAGGAGGATTCCATTCTCCAATAGCTGTGATTACGCGCGCCACATCAGCCAGCTTTTTCTTATATCTGCTATAATTCCAATGACGCAGCGCATCGGGAAGAAAATCACGGTCGTTCTTTAAACTATCATGATGCGTATCAAACAGGTTTTCTATGTTCCAGCTGACAACACGGAAAGGGATTCTTTCTTCCTGACAGGGAGCTTGTTTGCTATGATAGTCTTGTGCGATGACATAACAAGGAGCGAAGAAACTTACGACAATTAAAAACATTGTGAAAAAGAGCATGGCAACAGCATTTTTTTTTCGCTTGTTACCATACTCTTCTTTGTGATATTTGGTCTGTCTGTTATTTCTTGGCAGGTACATGTGCCAAGATATCCAATAGATGTTTCCAGAACTTCTCTACGGTAGGAATAAGCATCCGTTCGTCGGGAGAGTGAACGCCTGTAAGTGTCGGTCCGAAAGAAACCATATCCAACGTTGGATACTTATCAAGGAACAGGCCGCACTCCAATCCTGCGTGGATTGCTTTTACTTTCGCATCTACGCCGAATAAACGTTTGTATGATTCAACAGCTACTTCGAGGATGGCCGAATGTGGATTCGGTTTCCATCCCGGATAACCTTCTCCGAAAGTAACATTGGCTCCTGCCAGTTGGAATACGGCACGAACCGTGTTCGCCATATCGTTGCGTGCGGACAGTATAGAACTTCTCTGACTGGTTTCAATGCGGATGATATGGTTGGGCTTCATCTTGACAGATGCCAGATTGGTAGAAGTTTCCACCAGTCCGGGAATATCCTGGCTCATGGCATATACACCGTGAGGAGCTGCATACAGAGCTTTTAATAAACGGGCGGTAGTATCTTGGTCGATAGCCATTTTGCGTGGATTTTCCGATTCGAGAACCAGTTTTAAGTCGGGTTCTACAACGGATAATTCGTCTTCCATTTCGCTGGTGAAGATATTCAGTTCGGTGCGGACATCGTGTTTGGCATCTTCGGGAACAGCACAGATGGCATAAGCCTCGCGGGGAATAGCGTTGCGCAGGTTACCTCCGTTGATTTCACATAGGTACAGATCGTGTCTGGTAGCCATGCGGGAAAGGAAACGGTTCAGAATTTTGTTGGCATTGCCACGTCCCAGGTGAATGTCGCCACCGGAGTGACCGCCTTTCAGCCCTTTCACTTCCACCTTGAAGAAGAAATATCCGGCGGGAACTTCCACTTCCTTATAAGTAAATTCTGCAACGGAGTCAATACCTCCGGCACATCCGATAAAGATTTCCCCTTCATCTTCCGAATCGAGGTTCAGAAGGATGTCACCGCTCATAAAACCTTCTTGCAGGGCAAAAGCTCCGGTAAGTCCGGTTTCTTCGTCTACGGTAAACAGGCATTCCAGCGGACCGTGCTCAATGCTGTCGTCAGCTAGGATAGCCAGCTCGGTAGCTACACCGATACCGTTGTCGGCTCCGAGGGTAGTACCTTTGGCTTTCAACCATTCACCGTCAATTTCCGTTTCGATGGGATCGGTGAGGAAGTCATGTTGAACGTCGTTATTCTTTTCGCATACCATGTCGATATGCGATTGCAGAACGACGGTTTGCAGATTTTCTTTTCCCGGAGTAGCGGGCTTTTTAATCAATACGTTGCCGGCTTCGTCCACCTTGGTTTCCAGATTATGTTTTGCTCCGAATGCCTTCAGGTAGGCAATTATTTTCTCTTCCTTCTTCGAAGGGCGCGGCACTTGGCAGATTTCCTCGAAATACTTGAATACGCCAGCCGGCTTTAAGTCTTTTTTTTCCATGCTGTTTCTATTTTATAATAGGAATAGAAGGGCTGTTTTCGCTTCTTCTATTGCTAAATATGGTTAATTTGATTGACTTATCTGAACTCATATCTCATTAAAGCCTATCTTTGCACTCACAAAATTAATAGAAATGGTTGAGACTATACTGATAACTTTGTTAATAGTTGCTATTTCCCTGGTATTATTAGGGGTGAAAGTATTCTTTACGAAGGGTGGGAAGTTCCCGAATGGTCATGTGAG
Organism: Bacteroides sp. 90-K9/2; assembly: GCF_047310725.1. NCBI lineage: Bacteria > Pseudomonadati > Bacteroidota > Bacteroidia > Bacteroidales > Bacteroidaceae > Bacteroides > Bacteroides sp. 90-K9/2. The sequence continues at coordinate 384,731 of NZ_JBCGVL010000003.1, read as the reverse complement.
CGGGAATAAAGCGTTGCGTCAGAAAGGAATCGGATGCGCACAATCGCAAGATCGCGAAGCACAAAAGAAACCGCGTTTTTCTATTAACGAGTTGGAAAAAGCCTTGAACGATAGTATGAATTAAATTTATTAAAAACAATACTTATTAATTATGAATAGAATGAACTACCTCATGAACGGTTTGGCTGCTCTTGCGTTTATCGTTTTATTTTCACAATGTGCTGGCAAAACTGACAATCAAACTACAAATGCTCCGGCGCAGGCTAATGCCGAACTGTCAGGAATGAAAATTGCCTATGTTGAAATAGATACGCTGCTTGCCAAATACAATTTCTGTATTGACTTGAATGAGGCGATGGTAAAGAAGAGCGAAAACGTTCGTATGACATTGAATCAGAAGGCTACCTCTTTGAACAAGGAAAAACAAGATTTTCAGAAGAAAGTTGAAAATAATGCTTTCCTGTCACAAGATAGAGCGCAGCAAGAGTACAACCGTCTGGTGAAGTTGGAACAAGATTTGCAAGAGTTGAGCAACAAACTTCAGAATGGTCTGATGGAAGAGAACAACAAGAATAGCTTGCAGTTCCGCGATTCTATCAACGCTTTCCTGAAAGAATATAATAAGACTCACGGATATAGCCTGATCTTCAGCAACACTGGTTTCGATAACCTGCTTTATGCTGACAGCACTTTCAATATTACAAAAGAAATTGTTGATGGGTTGAATGCAAGATATTCACCTGTGAAGAAATAAATGATATTAAACTGTTCCGTTCCTTATAAAAAGGACGGAACATTATCGAATTAAAAAAAAGTTATGCCTGTTCAAGACTGCGAAGCCATGAACGGGCTTTTTTTATGATCTTTCTTTTTCTTCTTCCTGTGGAATACGGAAAGCGGTGTAAAGTTCGAGGATGGCAGCAACTGTGAGGCAGGCAATCCATTCATTGCCTCGTGTGGTAAACATAAAGGCTCCGGTCAGGATAAGTGCCAGTGCACCGAATATCTGCTGAACGCGCAGGCGTTTCAATGTTTTGCTCTTTCCTTTGACGGGTGTGTTCACTTGTGCCAATGCGATACATCCGGCTCCAACAGTATATATGTAAGGAGCGTATATCCATCCGGTGATAAATACGGCTGCTCCGGCGAGAGCCATTATGGCGCCCACGACAAAAAGGGCAGGTACTAATTGTTTCATTCTTTAATCTTCAAAAACGTAAATATCTTCGTTGGGTTTCTTCATCAGATACTTTTCACGGGCGATCTGTTCGATGGCGTCCGGATTGGTACTTATTTCGTTGAGACGTTTGGTATTCTCTTCGTAATCTGTCCGGTACTTTTCTATCTCTTCTTTCAACTGGCTGATTTCCCGTTCATATCCGAAACGACGAATCAGGCTGTTCTCGTCCAGAAAGCCAATGATAACAGCAAATGCAACGACCGTAATGAGGTACTTGCGTCTGCATATGAAACTCCAGATACTGATTAGTTTACCCATAATTTCTCCTTTTAATATCTGCAAAGATAAAACTAATAACTTAAAAACTTATCGCTTCGGCTTCAAAACTTCTCTCTTTATCCCTTATTACTTATCACTTTTTTTGTGTACATTTGCAGAATAAGCGAAAATTCAAAAAACAGAGAGAATCCCGGATATGGAAAACTATATCGTTTCAGCCCGTAAATACCGTCCGTCCACGTTCGAATCGGTGGTGGGACAGCGGGCGTTGACTACTACGCTGAAAAATGCAATTGCTACCCAAAAACTGGCTCATGCTTATTTGTTTTGCGGACCGCGCGGGGTAGGAAAGACGACTTGCGCGCGTATCTTTGCCAAAACCATTAATTGTATGACGCCCACCGCTGACGGAGAGGCTTGCAATCAGTGTGAGTCATGTGTAGCTTTCAACGAACAGCGGTCATATAATATTCACGAACTCGATGCTGCTTCCAATAACTCGGTGGATGACATTCGCCAATTGGTGGAGCAAGTACGCATCCCGCCACAGATTGGTAAGTATAAGGTATATATCATCGACGAGGTGCATATGCTCTCGGCATCTGCTTTCAATGCGTTCCTGAAAACGCTGGAAGAGCCTCCCCGCCATGCAATCTTTATTCTGGCTACGACGGAGAAGCATAAGATTCTTCCTACTATTCTTTCCCGTTGTCAGATTTATGACTTTAACCGGATAAGTGTGGAAGATACGGTGAGCCATCTGTCGTACGTTGCTTCGAAAGAAGGAATCACGGCAGAGCCGGAAGCGCTGAATGTGATAGCCATGAAGGCGGACGGTGGTATGCGTGATGCTTTGTCTATCTTCGATCAGGTGGTTAGTTTCACCGGAGGAAATATCACCTATAAGAGTGTGATTGATAATCTGAATGTACTTGATTATGAATATTATTTCCGTCTGACGGATTGCTTCCTCGAAAACAAGGTGAGTGACGCATTGTTGCTTTTCAATGATATATTGAATAAAGGTTTTGACGGAAGTCACTTTATTACCGGATTATCGTCTCATTTCCGTGACCTGTTGGTCGGGAAAGACCCGGTGACATTGCCTTTGCTGGAAGTGGGAGCGAGCATACGCCAACGCTATCAGGAACAGGCGCAGAAATGTCCGCTACCTTTTTTGTACCGGGCTATGAAGCTGTGTAATGAGTGCGATTTGAATTACCGCATCAGCAAAAATAAGCGTTTGCTGGTAGAACTGACCTTGATACAGGTTGCACAGCTTACCACCGAGGGGGATGACGTGAGTGGTGGGCGTGGCCCTAAGAAGACCATAAAACCCGTATTCACTCAGCCTGCCGCAGCACAGCAGCCGCAGGTAGCTTCTGCCACTCAGGTTCAGCAGGCTCCAGTTCATTCGTCTCCGTCTTCAGTTACAACACAGGCTGCTAATGGCACTACTGCCCAGTATCCGCAGGCTTCTGCGGCTGTGCAACCGGGAGCACCGGCTTCTCCTAGGGCGGCTTCGTCTGCTCCGTCGCAAGGAGCGGGAGTTGCTCAGACTGCCAAGGAAGAACGGAAAATTCCCGTGATGAAGATGTCCAGCTTGGGGGTATCTATCAAGAATCCGCAGCGTGACCAAGTATCGCAGAATGCGACTACAACTTATGTTCCTAAGGTGCAACAACCGGAAGAGGATTTTATGTTCAATGACCGGGATTTGAATTATTATTGGCAGGAGTATGCCGGCCAGTTGCCGAAAGAACAGGATGCTCTCGCAAAACGTATGCAAATGCTCCGTCCGGCGTTGCTTAACAACTCAACGACTTTTGAAGTGGTGGTTGATAATGAGTTTGCTGCAAAGGATTTTACAGCTTTGATTCCCGAATTGCAGGATTATCTTCGCGGCAGACTGAAGAACAGTAAAGTGATGATGACAGTGCGGGTAAGTGAGGCAACAGAAACAGTGCGTCCTGTGGGACGTGTCGAGAAATTCCAGATGATGGCTCAAAAGAATCAGGCATTGATGCAACTGAAAGATGAGTTCGGGCTGGAATTATATTAATGTACTTACTTCTATCAGATTACCATCCGGATCTCTGAAATAAATACTCCGGATGGCATCCTGAGCACCTTGACGCTGGACTATACCGACTTCTATTTCTATTCCTTTGGATTCTACTTCGGCTTTTATTTCCTCTATGTTTCCTTCTGTCAGTAAACAGATGTCCGCACTTCCGAAAGCAGGATGCTTGGCGGCAGGAAGGAACTGTGCTTCTCCTACGTGAAGATTGATTTTCTGATTGCCGAACTTGACGGCAAAGCGTTGGTTGCTTGTATCGGCTTCCATTCCCAGGACTTCTGTGTAGAAATGTAGGCTTTTATCTATATCGGACACCGGTATGACGATATGGTCGATATTCTTGATTTTCATATCAATGTAGGCGTTGATTCATGCGGTTTTCATATCTGTCTGAAGGTTTTCTTCCCGGCATGACAATCCACAGGATGATATATATAATCACTCCGGCGAAAGCAGTGAAGAATGTAGCCAATATATATACTATTCTCAATAAAGTAGCATCCCATCCGAAATATTCAGCTATTCCGGCACATACACCTGCAATCATTCGATTGGAAGAGCGGGTTAATTTCTTTTCATTTTCCATGATATACTATGTTCTTTTAGTGCAAATGCTACACAAATATAGAGAATATATTTGGTTTATGGGTTAAACGGAAAGATTTATGTATTATTTGTTAGCATTTTAACTTACTTAATTGGGGGTCAACAATAGACCAACAATAAGGAATATTAGGTAGGATTTAGCATGATTTACTCTCTAAGATGCCTATTTCCTGAAAGCAGAAAACCCTCATAAGCGATTGACTTACAAGGGTTTTTGTTGGGGTGGAAGACCGGACTCGAACCGGCGACATTCAGAACCACAATCTGACGCTCTAACCAACTGAACTACATCCACCATGTTTGCGTTTCTCTAACGCGGTGCAAAGATAGATATTATCTTCTAATCTCCAAAAGATTCTGCTATTTTTTTTCGAAAAAAGTATATTCTTTTATTCCCCGATTGTGCTTGCTGAAAAGGGTTCGCGCATCATTTACAAAGATTTTCAGAGAGTTACGTGCTTGTAAAGGAATTGAATCAATCGGCAAATTGACTGGGAGCAATTGATGATTTTTTTTCCCTGATTGAATGGGACGGGCTGTCCATACCAAACTATAATCACAATTATTGAGGCGGACAGTGCTGTCTTTTACTAATTCCATTCTTACCATCAGTCCTCCGTCAGTGCGGCGGGCGGACATATTGGAAATATAATTTCCCAGCGAATAGGCTATGAGATGTTTGTCATTCGTCAGGCTGTCTGTGCGAACTTCGATGGGCTGAACTACGTGAGGATGGGAGCCGATGATATGGTTTACTCCTTTTTCAATCAGCCAATTGGCGAGGAATTTTTGCTCTTTGTCCGGGAGTGACTGGTATTCGATTCCCCAATGCATACAAGCTATGATGGCATCCGGCTTCATTGCTTTACTCTCTTCAATATCTTTGGCGATGATGGCTGTATCGATATAGTTCACGATATTAGGAGAGGTAACGGGGATGCCGTTTGTTCCATACGTGTAGTTGAGCAGAGCGATGCGGAATCCGTTCTTTTCTAATAAAAGAGGATATTTCTTTTCGCGTTCATCAGCGTTGATATACGTGCCTGCGTGTGGAACCTTTAAAGAGTCTATTAATTGAATGGTTCTCTCCAGTCCGGATTTACCACGATCGAGACTGTGGTTGTTGGCAGTCACTAAAACATTGAAACCTGCATCGTGAATTGCGGTCAGAAATTCGTCCGGCGCGCTGAAAGCAGGATAACCTTTGTAAGGTTTGCCTCCTAATGTCACTTCCAGGTTGGCGATAGAGAGGTCGGCTTTCTTTATCTCTTCTTTGACATACGCAAAGCATGTGGAGTAATCATAACCGGTCGATGTTCGTGCAGCGTTGATTTGTCCCTGATGTTGCATGAGGTCACCTACAAAAAGGAGGCGTAGGGTGTCGGTGGGGAAGATGCTGTCGGAAAGTCCGTCCGATAGGGTGTCAATGATAGAATCTCTCTTTGCCTGCGACCGGGAGGTGCAGGACAAAGAGAGAAGCAAAATCATCAGAAACAGGGTATGTCTCATTGATAAATAGCTTTCTTACCAGCTAAGAGTGTATTTTTCATTAACGATACAATCGTCATTGGTCCGACACCACCCGGTACGGGAGTGATGAATGAGCATTTCGGTGCAACTTCGTCAAACTTTACGTCACCTGTCAGTTTAAAGCCGGATTTCTTGGTTGCATCCGGCACACGGGTAGTACCTACGTCAATAACTACCGCGCCTTCTTTCACCATTTCGGCTTTTACAAAGTTCGGTTGTCCCAAAGCAGCGATAATAATATCAGCTTCCTGACATTCTTTTACCAGGTCTTTGCTACGGCTGTGGCATACGGTTACTGTGGCATCGCCCGGATAGGCTTTCTGCATCATCAGGGCAGCCATCGGTTTGCCGACAATATTGCTGCGTCCGAGTACGACGCATTTTTTTCCGGAAGTTTCTATGTTATAACGTTTCAACAATTCGAGGATGCCGTTGGGAGTAGCAGATACGTAACATGGAAGTCCGATGGACATACGGCCTACGTTGATCGGGTGGAAACCGTCTACGTCTTTACGGTAATCAATTGTTTCGATTACTTTCTGTTCGGAGATATGTTTGGGTAGGGGAAGTTGTACGATAAAGCCGTCCACGTCGTTGTCTTCGTTCAGTTCACGTACTTTGGCAAGCAGTTCTTCTTCGGTCACGTCACTTTCATAACGGATGAGGGAAGACTTGAATCCACATACTTCACAGGCTTTTACTTTGGCAGCTACATAAGTCTCGCTACCACCATCGTGTCCTACAAGAATAGCGGCCAGGTGCGGGCGTTTTTCGCCATGAGCCACCATTTCGGCTACTTCGGCTGCAATCTCTTGTTTTACTTGTTCGGAAATTGCTTTTCCGTCTATCAGAGTCATATTTTCAGAGTATTTATTGGTGATGGACAAAAGTAAAATAAATAACTGAACTCTCCAAAGGGATTGGAATTTTTGTCAAGAGATGAGTGGTATAAAAAAAGAGGGAGCCGAAACTCCCTCTTCTTACTTATCATTAGATTTGGATCTATTGAATGATTACTTTTTCATCTTAGGCATCATCTTACCCATTTTGCTGCTAGTCACCATTTTCATCATTTTGCGTGTCTGGTCGAACTGTTTCAGCAGGCGGTTTACTTCCTGGATAGTCGTTCCGCTACCTTTGGCGATACGCGTACGGCGTGAACCGTTCAGTATTTCCGGGTTGGAACGTTCTGCCGGAGTCATGGAATAAATAATGGCTTCGATGCTCTTGAAAGCATTGTCATCAATATCAATGTCTTTGATTGCTTTTCCTACTCCCGGAATCATGGAAGCTAGGTCTTTCAGATTACCCATTTTTTTGATTTGTGCAATCTGGCTAAGGAAGTCGTTGAAGTCGAATTGGTTTTTGGCAATTTTCTTCTGTAAGCGTTTGGCTTCTTCTTCATCGTATTGTTCCTGAGCACGTTCTACCAATGAAACGATGTCACCCATACCGAGAATACGGTCGGCCATACGGGCAGGGTGGAACTGGTCGATTGCTTCCAGTTTTTCACCTGTACCTACGAATTTAATCGGTTTGTTCACTACCGAACGGATAGAAAGAGCCGCACCACCGCGGGTATCACCATCGAGTTTGGTCAGTACCACACCGTTAAAGTCCAGACGTTCGTTGAATTCTTTAGCAGTGTTTACAGCGTCCTGACCGGTCATGGAGTCTACCACGAACAGAATTTCGTCTGGGTTGATTGCTTTTTTGATAGCGGCGATCTCGTTCATCATCTGCTCGTCTACTGCCAGACGTCCGGCTGTATCGACGATAACGAGATCGTATCCTTTGGCTTTGGCTTCCTGAATGGCGTGTTGTGCGATTTCTACCGGATCCTTGCTGTCCAGTTCACAGTACATCGGTACTTCAATCTGTTCTGCCAATACACGCAACTGTTCGATAGCTGCCGGACGGTAAACGTCACAAGCGACCAATAATGGCTTACGGTTCTTCTTGGTTTTCAGCATCCGTGCCAGTTTACCGGAGAAAGTGGTCTTACCCGAACCCTGCAAACCTGACATCAGGATAACTGCCGGACGGGCGTCGATATTGATCTCGGCTGTCTCTCCACCCATCAACAGTGTAAGTTCATCATGCACGATCTTCACCATCAACTGGCTTGGCTTCACAGCCGTAAGAACGTTCTGGCCAAGCGCTTTTTCTTTCACTGTATCCGTGAAATTCTTTGCAACCTTGTAGTTTACGTCGGCGTCGAGAAGTGCTTTACGTACGTCTTTCAGCGTCTCCGCCACGTTGATTTCGGTGATTTTGCCTTCACCTTTCAGAATCTTGAATGACCGTTCTAGTCTTTCACTTAAATTATCGAACATAGTTATTTAATTACGAATTACTAATTACAATTTACTTGGGCAAAAGAGAGACTTTTCCGTCTACTCTTTATTTGAGCTTGCAAATGTACAAAAATCTCTTGTATTTATATCTTTTTATTTTGCCATTTTGCTTTTTTGAGATAAATATAACTTGTGATCAACAGTAAGCTATAATACACAATCTCAATTGTAAAGCAGATTTCAATCGGTGCTTTCAGCCACATTCCGATGAAAACTATGTAGGACCCGTAGATGATGATTGTAATTGTTTCGAGCAACAGGGCTGCTTGTGTATTTCCTGTTCCGGAGATGCCGTTGAACACCACGTTGGCTACAGATGCGATAAGCATGGCGCAACAAATAACGTATACTGAGGGCACGGATTCCGTAATGAGTGCCGCTTCACTGGTGTAGATGGAGAGCAGGAACTCTGGAAATAATGCTGATACTGCTACTAATCCCAGCATGATGAAAAAGGAGAACCGGGCAATTTTATTGATGAGCGGCATCACGTGCTGGATACCTCCCGCACCGATGGCGTTGCTGACAAGACTGTTGGTGGTAGTAGCCAATGCATTGACCGGAATCAGCAGTACGACGTAGATACTCCGGACGATATTGGCAATCGCCAGTTCCCGTTGTCCCAACCGTTCTACGGCTACGAAGAATACGAACCAGGTAGCCATTGACAGGAAATATTGCAGCATAGTGAAACAGGAGATACTAAGTATCCGCATCAGCAATGCCGGGTCGAATGTACGCAGACGGTTCAGACCATATTTCTTCAAATCGACGGTGAGGTATGTGTAAATGACGAAAAAGAGAATGGAGGAAGCTTCTGCCAGTACGGAGGCGATAGCCGCTCCCTTGATACCCATTTCCGGCAAACCGAACTTTCCGAAAATTAATGCGTAGTCCAGTACTACATTGGTTAATGCCATGACGATAGCATTGATCGTTAGTACTTTAGTGCGTGTAATGCCGATATACAATGCCCGGAACATGACATTGATGAACGAGAAAAAGAATCCGTAAATACGCCAGTCCAGAAACTCCATCGTTCCCTCGTAGATGGATTCTGAAGAAACCAGCAAACGCATGATGTTTCCGCCGAATGCTTTGGTGAATCCGAATAGCAGCAGTGCCATCACGAACAGGAACATGACTCCTTGAATCATGACGGGACCGACATCCGAATAGCGTCCTTCGCCGTTGCGTCGTGCTATGACTATCTGCGAACCGGTACTGAATCCGAATGCGATGGTGAATACGCATATATAGAATAACCCGCCCATAGCCGATGCTCCAAGGGCTACCTCACTCACGTGTCCGAGGAATGCTGTGTCGGTGACATTGATGACATTTTGTGCCAGCAAGCTTAGTAGTATCGGATAACTGACACTCCAAATCTGTTTGTTGGTGTACATAATTAAGTGTTTAAGTTTACACTTTGCAAAGATAGTGCTTTATTTCGATTCGGAAACGATGGGGTAGATGAAAACAATTTCCGGACCTTCGGGAGTTTTATCGTTGACGAGATAGTTTCCTCCGAAATGTTTTAGCAATAACAGGTTTATATCATGCCGGATGATGGTTTCCTGTGATACGAATGCATGGTCTGCCAAAGGTGAATTAGTGATCCGGAAACGGAGCATATCTTCATCCCGGTTTAATGTGAATCGGATGATTCGTGCTTGTCTGTGTTCTTGCGGGTATACCAGTGCGCTAAGCAAGGCCTGCGTCAGTCGTGTTATATCGGTATGGATTTGAGCGTCTGTTTCACTGGAAAACTCAATCTGGATACCTGTTTTCTCGTTTTGCATCTGCGCCATGCAACATGCTTCCTTACATAGGGTAGTGGCATCATAGTCTTGCAACTGGAACTTCATCATTTGGGCTTCCAAACGGGATAAGTCGAGAACGTCATTGACAAGTCTCATTAACTTCTCCGAACTTTTGTGGATGATGTTTGAGTATTCTTGCCTTATTTCCTTGTCTATGTTGGGTTCACTGGCTATGAGTTGTGAGAAACCGACTACATTGTTGAGCGGGGTACGGATGTTATAGCTCATGTTGGACAGGAAGCGATTTTTTATTTCATTGGTTTTCCGCACGTTTTCTGTTGTTTTCCGGATTTCGTTTTCTGCGTATTTGAGTGCTTTCCGTACCATAAAGAGTCGCGCCATAAAGATAAAAAGCAGAAGCAGGATAACAAATATAAAGATCAGATAGGTGAGCTGGAGCCGGTTGTTTTCCCTTTTTTGATCCAGTTCTGTTTTTTCGATATTGTATTTGCTCTGTATCTGTGCCATCTGATTGTTTGAGAGTACAGTGGCTGTCGAGTCTTTGATGGCGAGTGCCTCCTCATACAGAGGGATGGCTTTTTCGCTTTGCCCTGCCTGTTTCCATATTCTGGCCTTTTCGAGTAGCTGTTCGGCATAGTCGCTTGTGAAGTCTTTCTTCAACATCGTCAGTGTCGTGTCGATATAATCCGATGCCTGTTGGTAGTCTCCAATTGCTTGGTGATATTTGGCAAATGTGTCGAAATAGAGTACTTTATACATGAAATAAGTATTCTCATCCAGATATTCTTTAGATTTTACAAGATGTTCATAAGCTTGTTGCGGCTGATGGGTATTCAGGTAATAATAGCTGTAGAACAGTTCATTGAACAGATATACATCGGCAAACCCCGTTTTTAAAGATGGGTTCGCACTGATATGGTTATGAAGGGTGTTTTCCAGTTCCTGCAGATATTTGAGTAGTTTTTTATTATCCTTCTTTTCTTTGACAACGGATACTAACTGTGATAATACCGAGATACGGACCACCGGATTTTCTGTCGGGGTGAGTAGCTGGTAGGCAGTCTCCAATGCTTCTATTCCTTTATCCCAGCGCTGACTGCCGATATATGCATTGCTTAGGCATTGATAGGCGGCTATACTCCCCCGGTTACTATTCCTTTGGGAGGCTTGCTGTTGCATCTTTTGAGATTCGTTGATAGCAAGTTCATATTGTTCGTTGAATGTGTACAGATCTATCTGGAAACGTTTGGCATCAAAGAAGTAATTCCATAAATCTGATTTCCGGGCATGAGGCTCCATTATGGTGAGCCATTTCGCTACACTGTCTTGATTATTACGATTGTAATAGTATAAGATATGGTAGTAAGCGGCCAGACCGGCGTATCTGTCGTTTCTCAGTTGCAATGCTTCTTTCATTAATACATCTGAATATTGGATACATTGCTGGTTGTTTTGTTCTATTCTGATGATTTTATTAAGAACATTCAGCCGTGTCGTATCGTATGGTAACGTTTGCAACACCTTTATCAGGCTATCTGATTCCAAAACAATCTCGGTACTGGCTTTTCCGGTGAAGGCGCAGCATAATAGAAGGAACAGGAGCAGGACTTGTTTCATTCGGCTTCCTCCTTTCCTGGTTGCTCATGGTAAATAGGGTGTGTGAACAGGAAACGGGCTCCTTCCTTATAATTGGAGTCAATCCATATTTTGCCGCCCAGCTGTTCGACAATGAGTTGGCAGATAGACAAGCCGAGTCCTGTGCCTTGAGCATTTTCATTTAGTTTCTCAAAACGGTTGAATATTTTATTCTGATTCTCCGGAGAGATACCGCAACCGGTGTCGGTCACAGAAAACAGTGCTATATCTTCTGTCTGTTTTTCCAGTTCCATGGTGATGGAGCCTTGCGGAGTAAATTTGGTTGCGTTGATGAGAAGGTTGATTAATAATTGTTGCAACCTTGCATTGTCTGTCGTCAGTTCTAATGAATGGAGAGAGGTTGAAAAACGGACGTTTGCATTTGTCTGTTTTATTTTCTCAACCATGTCGATAACATTTTTGCATATTGCTACTGCATCACACCGCTCATATTTGAATTTCATCTTGCCCACTTCGAGACTGGACAAGTCGATTACGTCGTTAATCAGCTTGAGTAACAGTTCTGAATTTTGCTGAATAATATCGCTACACTGTTTCCGGGTCTCGTTGTCGATGGATTCTTCCGTCAGGATAGAGGAGAAGCCGGACAACGCATTGAGTGGTGTCCGAATTTCATGGCTCATGTTGGAAAGGAAAAGGCTCTTTGCCCGGATGGAATTTTCTTCTTGCTTTTTCGCTTTTTCCAGTTCCTGTTGTGATTGGCGCAGTTTTTTATTCCCTCGTTTGACCAAAAGGATGAAAAATACAATCAGTATGACAATGAATAGGATGGTAAACCAACTCCAGAAAAGGATTGTCTTCTGTCTGTTTAAGTTGTCCAGTTCGTTTTTGTCTATTTGGTAGAGGGTGTGTAATTCGTTGATTTGGCGAATATAATTCATTGCGTCCAAAGAGTCTTTGTACGTATTGAATATTTCATAGGCTTCACATGCTTCCTTGCCTTTTCCCATCAGGGCAAGTATGTGGGCACGATCCTTTTGTACTTGCAAGGATGTGTATGAGTTGGTAGTTCTCGTATGCGAAAGTAATTCATCAAGTGTGGTTAATGCCTGAATGTACTCTTTAGATTCAGTGTAGTAGCAAGAGTACAAGTATTTAATCATTAAATGAAAATATGGGTACAGATGCTGCTGACTGATTTGCTTGGCTTGCTGTATGTGGTTTAATGCTTCGGGAAGATGGTGTGTCTGAATACGGTAGAATGCCTGACAGTAAACTAGATGAAAGTCGTCTTGTGGATTCCCGCCTTTGTCAGTAACAGATTCGAGTTCCCGGATATTGTCTTCTATATCTGTCATTTGATGATATTTGAGCTTGGTCAGAATGAGTTGGGGCAGAATTGTTTTGACATATTGGCTGGCATGAGGGATTTTCCGGATCACTTCTAATGCTTCCCTGTATGATTCGATGGCGGCTTGTGGCGTTGATGAACTTAAATAAGTATTTCCAATGGCGTGTAATGCGAGTGCTGTCCCCAGAGGATAATCCATTTCTTTGGCTTTCTGGTACATCTGGTTGGCCTGATTGATGGCAAGACTGATGTTGCCTTCTGCTATCAAGGCCTGAACGGTCAGCAAATTTATTTGAAATAGGAGTGGATATTGTTGTTTCTTTTGTAATTCCGGTTCTAAAAGTTTTTCCCAGGCAATGATGCTGTCGATAGGGATGTCCGGACTGAATGGATGATTATATTCAAGTAAAGGTTGTAATAAAGAAAGACGATCTGAATTTGTACGTGCTGCATATAAGGTGACCGATATTAATACGGTTACGACTATTGCAATTATATGACGTCTGTATTTTTTCACTTGATATAAGAATTGCTTGCTTGTAAGTTTATCTGCAAAAGAACTAAAAAGAGTGAAGATTACAAAGAAATCTTCACTCTTTTTTATAATTTATTTTCTTTTGAGTATCTCTCGTGCCCCAGGGCCCTCGTGGTTGGGGTAGCCGGGAGTATGGTTTCTGCATCGTGGATCGGCATCTACTTTCAAACTCCGGTAATCATCTTTGGTGCGGGCGATGTAATCATCAAGCATGGCACGGTGTTCGGCGAGAACCTTACTGTATTTAGGGTCTTTGGCGAGATTCTTGCGTTCTCCCGGATCCTTTTTCATATCATATAGCTCTTCTCCGTTACCTTCCAGATAGTGAGTGTACTTGTATCTCGGTCCGCGTACCATACGTCCGGGAGTAACGACATATTCATATTCGCTATGCCATTCGGAAACTACATAAGGGTGAGTTTTTTTCTGTTTCTCCCCTTTTAATATAGGTGCAAGGCTGATTCCCGGTTTTTCGGCCGGAACGGGAATTCCTGCCAAATCACAAAGGGTAGGCAGAAGATCTAACGTAGGCTGTGTCAATACTTGGTCTACGGGCTTTTTCTGTTGTTTGATGCCAGGACCTGCAAAGATAAACGGTACGTTGGTCATTTCATCATAGAAACTGATGTGCTTGGTCACCATGCGGTGTGAAGCCATTCCATCACCATGGTCAGCCATGATAATAACGATTGTGTTTTTTCCGGCAGGAGTGGAGTAGAGGGCTTTCAATACGCTGTCTACTTGCTTGGAAACCATCTTGGTATAGTGTTGGAAAGCGGCAATGTAATGACGGTAATTCTCTTCATTCCAATGAGCGGCCTGGGTCATGCGGCGATGGCTGCAGCAGATGTATTGCACTGGTTTAGGGATATTGCTCCAGTCTTCTACATCGAAATTGGCCGGTAGCTCCGGAAGGGTTCCACTGATGGCGCGGTCGGTATGTATTCCTTCGTTTGCTCCTACAAATCCGCAGATATTGTGAGGGTTCTGAAAATCGGCAATACAGATGAATGGTTCTTCCGGCGGATTACTTAGATAAGCAACAGCGTCTTCACATGTTCCTACGTCCAGGAAACTGTCGTTATTAACCGGGAATTCCGGATCGGTGAATGGCTTGGCTACCGGTTCTTTATGCTTGAATCCTCTAAGTGAACCCATGTCGTGTGTTTTTCCGAAGTGTACGGCTTCATAACCGTTTTCAGAGAAAAGGCTTCCTAATGTCGGTATGTTTTCGGGAATACGTGAGTTGATAGGTTCGCTGGAGTTGGAGCGTACATTGGTTTGATGAGGCATCATGCCACTCCATAAAGCAGCACGTGAGGGTTGGCTGAGAGGGCAACCTACATAAGCATTGGAGAAGATAACTCCTCGTGAAGCGACTTCATCAATAGGGAGGGTACAGCCTTGTGTTTGTCCGTAAGCTCCCACAACACGTTGTGTAAGATGGTCGCACTGAATAATCAGGAAATTGGGCTTTTCTTGAGCCTGTGCTGTCACGCTGCACAGGGCTAATCCCATGAATGGATAAATAGTTTTCATTACTGGTTAGAATTAAGTAATATTTGATTTGGAAGCAAAAATAGGAAAAAAGGAAACGTAAAAAAGGGTGAGGTAGTGGTTTTGGACGCAAATGAAAGTATTTTGTACAAAAATGAAAGGTTGGCTGGCCGTTAGGGGGAACTATCGGTGATGGGAGTTGAATGATAAGTGATAAACGGCAGGTGATGAGTCATAAAACGGGTTACTGAAAAAGAAAACGGTGAATAAACTGCACTTGTTATGGCGCAGTTTGTTCACCGTTCATTTATAAGTTTGCTGTTGATTAGCTGTTCATGCTCATCAGGAATTCGTCGTTGTCTCTGGTTTTTTCCAGACGGTCTTTAACGAAGTCCATTGCTTCGATCGGATTCATGTCGGCAAGATATTTGCGTAATATCCACATGCGGTCAAGGGTTGTTTTATCAAGCAACAGGTCGTCGCGACGAGTGCTGGATGCGGTAATGTTGACTGCCGGGAAGATACGTTTGTTGGACAGGTTGCGGTCGAGCTGCAACTCCATGTTACCTGTACCCTTAAATTCTTCGAAGATAACTTCGTCCATTTTAGAACCGGTATCGATCAGTGCGGTAGCAATAATGGTCAGTGAACCGCCGTTTTCAATATTACGGGCAGCACCGAAGAAGCGTTTTGGTTTATGAAGTGCATTTGCATCCACACCACCAGAAAGAACTTTTCCGGATGCAGGAGATACTGTATTGTATGCACGAGCCAGACGAGTGATAGAATCAAGGAAGATAACTACGTCGTGACCGCATTCTACCAGACGTTTTGCCTTTTCCAATACGATACCTGCAATTTTTACGTGACGTTCTGCCGGTTCGTCAAAAGTAGAAGCGATTACTTCTGCATTAACACTGCGAGCCATGTCTGTTACTTCTTCCGGGCGTTCATCAATCAGCAACATAATCATGTAAACTTCCGGGTGGTTGGCTGCGATAGCATTAGCTATATCTTTCATTAAGATGGTCTTACCTGTCTTTGGCTGGGCAACGATCAATGCACGCTGACCTTTACCGATAGGAGCGAAAAGATCGACAACACGGGCAGACATAGAGTCTGAATAACCGCCTTTGCAAAGTTTGAACTTTTCATCCGGAAAGAGAGGTGTCAGATGTTCGAAAGGAACACGGTCGCGAACGAAAGCTGCGTCACGTCCGTTGATTTTCGAAACCTTTACCAATGGGAAATATTTTTCTCCTTCTTTGGGTGGACGGATAACTCCTTCTACTACATCACCGGTTTTCAGACCAAATAGTTTGATTTGAGACTGTGATACATAAATATCGTCCGGAGAAGAAAGGTAGTTGTAGTCGGAAGAACGGAGGAATCCGTATCCATCCTGCATAATTTCCAGAACGCCTACTCCGTTGAGAATATCATCGAATTCATAAGGCTTTTCGCGTTCAATAACCTTGCGTTCCTGCTGCTGTTGTTGTACCGGAAGATTTTCACCCGCATTGTTCTGCTGAGCGGCACGTGGCATCGGTAAGCGTTGTTGGTTTTGGTTCTGATTTTGATTTGGAATCTGAGCCTGATTCTGGTTATTGTTGTTACGCTGGAAATTATTATTGCTATTATTATTGGCGTTATTGCCATTGTTAGTAGCATTATTATTGCCGTTGTTATTGTCGCGTGGGCGAACAATACGCGGACGTTGCTGCTGGGATTGCTGCTGTTGAGATTGTTGTTGCTGTTGAGGATGAGGTGATTGTTCCGGTGCTGTCTGTGCTGATTCTGTTTTGGTAGCTTCGAATTTTCCGAATAGTTCGGTAGGAAGCTCTATTTTTTCAGAAGGCAGATCTTCGATTGGAATAAAATCATCGTCGTCAACGTTGGACAGGATATTACTTTCCTCGTCGATAACGGGGGCAGCTTTCTTTTGTGGTTTATCTATAACCTTTTTCTCTACAACAGGATTGTTAGGTTCTGCAGCCGGTTTATTTGTTTCTGCAACAGGCTTATTCGCTTCTGATGCAGGTTTGTTTTTTGCTTTCTTCTCGGCTGTTTGCTGTTGTACCGGAGCCGTTTTTTCCTCAGTACCAGTAGCTTTCTCTGCAACAACAGGCTTAGACTCCACTACTTTGGGTGCTGCCGGTTTTGCATTTTCTACTTCTTTTTTCTCTTCTGCGTCAGAGTTCTTACGAGGACGGCCTACTTTACGCTTGGGAGTAGCAGTGTTTTCTGCTTTAGCTTCTACAACAACAGTTTCTTTTTCTTTGTTTGTACTCTCTTCTTTTTGGGAAGGTTGTGGTGCCGCTTTTACAGGAGTGGGCTCTTTTGTCTTGTTAGCCTCTCCACTCTTTGTTGCGGAAACCACCTTGTCTTCTTTTTTGGTAGGAGCTACCCGTGAACGCTTTTTCTTTTGTTCTTCATTTTTGCGTTCTTCTTTTAGTTTATCTGCGGCAACTTTTTTTGTAGCTCCTACAATGGCCTGTTCATCGAGTATTTTATAAACAAGGTCTTCTTTTTTGTATGAGTCTGCTTTTTTTATGCCTAACTCTTTGGCAATAACTTGAAGTTCCGACAGATTTTTGTCGTTTAATTGGATAATGTTATACATATAGTATGGTAAGTTATTAATATTTCTTTTTTTGCTGAATTATGGACAGCATTACTACAGCTCATGGCTACAGATATGCGAGCATACGTTTTGTTTTTTATTCTGAATTAGGGATGTATATGTTGAATCGTAGAATGTTTCAACGGGGCAAAGATAATAATTTTTTTTGGTTTCATGAACAATCAAACATTTTTTTCCACGTAAAAGTGTATCTTTGCTACATAAAAGAAAATAGTATGACAGTAAATGAAGCTCATTTAATTTATTTTTCGCCTACACACACATCTAAACAAGTTGCGGAGGCGATTGTTCACGGAGCGGGCATAAAAAATATTTTTCCTATCAATGTGACACAGCAGATTGCAGATGAAATTGTGATTCCTACATCTTCTTTGGCTATTATTGTAGTGCCTGTGTATGGAGGACATGTCGCTCCTCTGGCAATGGAGCGTTTGCAGTATATCCGTGGAGTGGATACTCCTACCGTTTTGGTAGTGGTTTATGGAAATCGTGCTTATGAAAAAGCTTTAATGGAACTGGATGCTTTTGCTATTCCTCATGGATTTAAAGTAATAGCCGGGGCAACTTTTATTGGAGAACATTCATATAGTACCGACAAATATCCGATTGCAATGGGACGTCCTGATGAAACGGATTTAGCCTTTGCGGTGGAGTTTGGGAAGAAAATCATGGAAAAAATACAGACAGCTGATAATATGGATACCCTTTATCCGGTGGATGTACGTGCTATCAAGCGTCCGAGTCAGCCATTTTTTCCTTTGTTCCGTTTTTTGAGGAAAGTCATCAAGTTACGTAAAAGTGGGACACCGCTTCCCCGGGCTCCTTGGGTGGAAGATGAGAATTTGTGTACCCATTGCGGGTTGTGTGTGGTCCGTTGTCCGGCAGGGGCTATAACGAAAGGGGACGAGCTACATACGGATGAGGCTAAATGTATTAAATGTTGTGCCTGTGTAAAAGCTTGCGTTAGGAAAGCAAGGGTATATGATACCCCTTTTGCAGTTTTGTTGTCAGATTGCTTCAAGAAACAGAAGTTGCCTCAAACTATTTTGTAGATCACGACGCGCTTGGTCGTTTCATCAATACGAAAGCGGTTGTCTGTTCGTTCGCCTATCAGCCATGCGATGTGTTCTCCACAGCAGAGTACCCATTGGCGTTCTTTTTGGCTGATAGAAAATTTGCGGTCGGTCAGATAATCGCTTATTTTTTTCTTTCCTTTCATTCCAAAAGGGATAAAAGTGTCTCCCGGTTGCCATTTCCGGTAATGAATTTCTCCATTCAGTTTGTCGGCATCAAAACAGGCTATTTTCTTTTCACGTGGAATGAGAAAATCCGGGGTGTACTCTCTTTCCTCTTTGGTGATTTGAAAAGGAGGAAGAACCTCATTTTCAGATTCAATGGTTTCTATTAATAAGAATTCTCTGTCTTTTATCACTCTCCATTCTTTGCTGCAGAATTGCTTGCCCGGTTGGCTATGAAGCGAATGGGCGATATCTTTGATTTGTGCGGAATTGAATCCTAGAGGATGCAGGACTTCGAATAAGATAGCTTCGGGTGCCGGTTCCTTAACCAAATCACTGATTCGGACACCTTCTGCTGTAATGATTTTCTTTTTAGTCGCCTCTATACATTTATTATATATAGTGGCTACATCATTCAGATAATTACTCGTATCTATCAGAGTGTTTTTGACTGACGGATTAATTTCCTGCATGAGGGGAAGGAGGTTGAGCCGGATCTTATTACGGGTATATTCGTCTTCCAGATTGGTGCTGTCTGTCACATAATCTTGTCCGATGTTTTGCAGGTAACGAATTATTTCTTCCCGGTTGATGCAAAGCAGAGGGCGTACGATGGCTCCATTACGGGGGCGGATTCCTAACAGACCGGTAATTCCTGTTCCCCGAATCAGGTTAAGTAGTATAGTTTCTATGCTATCATCTTGGTGATGGGCCACAGCGATAACATCTGCCTGATATTCTTTTCTAATTTTCTCGAACCATTGGTAGCGGAGTTCCCGTGCGGCCATTTCAATCGAAATATGTTTTTCCGTTGCATATTGGGTCGTGTTGAAATCAATGGTATGTAAATGGATTTCCATTCTTTCGCAAAGTTGGCGGACAAATAACTCGTCCCGGTCTGACTCTTTGCCTCGCAAGTGGAAATTACAATGTGCGGCTTCGCAATGATAACCTGCTGTATGCAGAATATATAGCAATGCTACCGAGTCGGCACCACCACTCAATGCGATCAGGATTTTATCATCCGGTGAGAACAAATGTTCCTTTTCTATATATTTTGTAACGCGTTGTTGTATCATGCCTGCAAAGATACGAGTTTATCAATAAGTTTTTTTATTTTTTCTGAATCTTTTAGAGGATGAAAAAGGCTGCTATTTAAAAACATTCTAAATAATTTGCATGCTCCGAAGTTATGAATTATCTTTGCCAAAAATTTTGAGAGTTATGCGTTTGTCCGAATTAAAAACAGGAGAAAAAGGTGTTATTGTAAAGGTATTGGGGCACGGTGGTTTTCGTAAACGTATTGTGGAGATGGGCTTTATTAAAGGTAAAACGGTTGAAGTGCTGTTGAATGCCCCGCTAAAAGATCCCATAAAATATAAAGTTTTAGGTTATGAAATTTCTCTTCGTCGTCAGGAAGCTGAAATGATCGAAGTGATCAGCGAGGAGGAAGCAAAGAAGCTGGCCGAAAAGACCGTTTATCATGAAGGATTGCCTGAAGACCTTTCAGTAAAAGAAGAAGATATGAAACGGTTGGCGTTAGGTAAACGCCGTACCATCAATGTTGCTTTGGTCGGAAACCCGAACAGTGGCAAGACTTCTCTGTTTAATCTTGTATCCGGTGCTCATGAGCATGTCGGAAACTACAGCGGTGTAACCGTGGATGCCAAAGAAGGTTATTTTGATTTCGAAGGCTATCATTTCCGTATTGTCGATTTGCCGGGAACTTATTCTTTGTCTGCTTATACGCCGGAAGAAATCTATGTCCGTCGTCATATTATCGATGAAACTCCGGACGTGATTATTAATGTGGTCGATTCCTCCAATCTGGAGCGAAACTTATATCTGACTACCCAATTGATAGATATGAATGTCCGCATGGTAGTAGCTCTGAATATTTATGATGAGTTGGAAGCCAGTGGAAATACCTTGGATTATCATCTGTTGAGCAAGTTGTTCGGGGTGCCGATGTTGCCTACTGTCAGTAAGAAAAATCGTGGATTGGACACCTTGTTTCATGTTGTTATCAATCTGTATGAAGGAGTAGACTTCTTCGACAAACAGGGAAATATGAATCCGGAAGTTCTTAAGGATTTGACTGAATGGCATGACTCCTTGGTGGATCGCAAGAAACATGAGGAAGAGCATTTGGAAGATTATGTGCGTGAACACAAAAAGACGGGACGTGTCTTCCGACATATTCATATTAATCATGGACCTGATATCGAAAAAGCGATTGAGGCTGTAAAAAGTGAAGTGTCTAAGAACGAATTTATCCGGCATAAATATTCTACCCGTTTCCTTTCCATTAAATTGTTGGAGAATGATCCTGATATTGAACGTATTGTGCGCACATTGCCAAATGCGGATGAGATATTCCATGTCCGTGACAAGATGTCGAAGCGTGTTCAGGACACAATGAATGAGGATTGTGAATCGGCTATTACGGATGCTAAATATGGATTTATCAGCGGTGCACTGAAAGAGACATTCACAGATAATCACTTGGAGCAGGCGCAGACAACGAAAGTGCTGGATTCGATCGTAACTCATCGTGTTTGGGGATTTCCTATTTTTTTCCTTTTTATGTATCTGATGTTTGAAGGTACGTTTGTCATTGGAGAATATCCGATGATGGGGATTGAATGGGTTGTTGAGCAGATTGGTGACTTGTTGCGCAATAATATGGCAGAAGGTCCATTTAAAGATTTGCTGATTGATGGAATTATTGGTGGGGTAGGAGCGGTTATTGTCTTTTTGCCGAATATCTTGATTTTGTATTTCTGCATTTCTCTTATGGAAGATTCGGGTTATATGGCTCGTGCGGCTTTTATCATGGATAAGATCATGCATAAAATGGGATTGCACGGAAAATCATTCATACCTTTGATTATGGGATTTGGGTGCAATGTGCCTGCTATTATAGCTTCCCGTACTATTGAGAACCGGAAGAGCCGCCTTATTACAATGTTGGTGAATCCTTTGATGTCTTGTAGTGCGCGTCTGCCGATTTATTTATTGTTGGTGGGTGCTTTCTTCCCGAACAATGCAAGTCTGGTGTTGTTAAGTATTTATGTGATTGGTATTGTATTGGCTGTGGTAATGGCCCGCTTATTTAGCAAGTTTTTGGTGAAAGGTGATGATACTCCATTTGTGATGGAGCTTCCACCTTACCGGATGCCGACAGCGAAATCGATCTTCCGTCACACATGGGAAAAGGGAGCGCAGTATTTGAAAAAGATGGGAGGAATTATTATGATTGCTTCTATTATAATCTGGTTCCTGGGATATTATCCGAATCATGATGCTTATGAAACGGCTGCTGAACAGCAGGAAAATTCTTATATCGGCCAGTTGGGGCGTGGCATAGAGCCGGTTATAAAACCACTGGGATTTGATTGGAAACTAGGTATTGGCTTGCTTTCCGGTGTGGGAGCGAAAGAGTTGGTAGTAAGTACATTAGGTGTCTTATATGCAGATGATCCGGATGCTGATTCGGTAAGTTTGGCAGAACGAATTCCGATTACTCCATTGGTTGCTTTCTGTTATATGTTGTTTGTATTGATTTACTTTCCGTGTATTGCGGCGATAGCGGCTATAAAACAGGAATCGGGTAGTTGGAAATGGGCGCTCTTTGCTGCTTGTTACACAACGGGCTTGGCTTGGCTTGTATCATTTGCTGTTTATCAGATTGGAGGACTGTTTGTATGAATAATTGGCAAGATTGGGTAGTCGGAGTACTGGTTGTACTCTGTATTGCCCGCGTTATATATGGAATATTTCTTTTTTTTCGTCGTACGCGAGAAAATCAGAATCCTTGCGATAGCTGTGTAAGTGGCTGTGAACTAAAGGATATGATGGACAAGAAACGCGGAGAGTGTGATGTAAAGAAAAAAAGTACAAAGAAAAATTGCTGCGGATAGTTGGTAGTTTCAAAATTTGTACTACCTTTGCAACCGCAAACGAGAAATAATGGTTCCTTGGATGAGTGGCTTAGTCAGCGGTCTGCAAAACCGTGTACGGCGGTTCGAATCCGCCAGGAACCTCAAGCAAAGCTCCGAAACTACTTATAATAAAGGGTTTCGGAGCTTTTTGTTTTTGAAGAGGACGCAAATAGGGGCGCAAGCTTTGGATAAGTTTATTTACGATGCACCGATAAACGCTTTTTTTCAACGTGTACCCGGACTTGCTACTTGAAATGTAACGGTAATTAATAAAAAAATGCTGCTTATCTGATGTGATAAACAGCATTCATTCTGGAGAGCCTCTTGTCGGATTCGAACCAACGACCCCGAGATTACAAATCACGTGCTCTGGCCAACTGAGCTAAAGAGGCGTTTTTCTTTTGCGGGTGCAAAGGTATGAATTTCTTTTAAAAATGCAAATACATCGCATACTTTTTTTATATTTGCAAAGTTACCAATGATTAGATGAAAATGAAAATTATGAATGTATGTAGTATGGCGCTTTTAGCCATAGGTATATGGGCTTGTTCCGGACAGAAGAAAGGAACGGCGAATGTTGAAGTTGCAACAGATAGTGTAGAAGTAGCTACGGATGCAAAATCTGTTCAGGCAGATAGTACAGGATATATTGTCCGGGTAGGAGAGATGGCTCCGGATTTCACGATTACCTTGACAGATGGGAAACAAGTGAGTTTATCTTCCCTTCGTGGTAAAGTAGTCATGTTGCAGTTCACAGCAAGCTGGTGTGGAGTTTGCCGTAAAGAAATGCCGTTTATCGAGAAGGATATTTGGTTGAAGCATAAAAATAATGCAGACTTTGCTCTGATTGGCATTGACCGTGACGAACCGCTTGACAAAGTACTGGCTTTTGCTAAATCTACCGGAGTCACTTATCCGCTAGGACTGGATCCGGGAGCTGATATTTTTGCGAAATATGCATTACGTGAATCCGGAATAACGAGAAACGTGTTGATTGATAAGGAAGGGAAAATTGTAAAGCTGACTCGTTTATATAATGAGGAAGAGTTTGCTTCTCTTGTGCAGGCAATTAATGAAATGCTAAAATAAAAGAAAACCCTCATCAGATGTTCCTAACGGAACAGGTATGAGTATATAAAAATAGTGACGCTATCCGGAGTGCATACCGTCACTATATGATGATGTATTCAAGCAATGCTAAGTTTGACCAGATAATCGTAATGCTTTCCTTCTTTTATCAATTCTGCCTTAAAACCACATTCGGAAGCATATAAGCTAAGAGTCTGGAAATCTACATATAACCAGTCGAATGTGTCTCCTTCTACATCTTTATACTGCATTTGGAAGTTAATCTCTCCGTAATAATCTCCGGCAAGGTCGATGACTATGCTACCGTCTTCCTCTTCAAAAAGATAACGCAAATCACTGGAATCCATAAGTATGCATCCACCAGGGCGGAGAATACGTTTCATCCGTTGGAAAAAAACGGGCATATTATTCAGCCGTCCGATAATTCCGGAACCATTCATGAGCATTAGGATCGTATCGAATGTTTCGGAAAATGTTTCATCAAAAAGGTTGATGAGGCGGGGATCGTTCACTCCGCGTTGTTTCATTACTTCGACAGATAAGGGAGAAATGTCAATGGCGCATACGTTTTTTCCCATTTCCTGAAGTGCCAGCGCATGGCAACCACTTCCGGCACCTACATCCAAAATCCGTCCGGTAGCCATTTGCAGGGCGGTACGCTCTAGTATAGGCATAGACTGTATATTACGAAACAGTTCTTTGACGGGAATTTCATCTTCTTCGAATTGAGAAGAAAATACCCGCAAACGATCAGCTCTGTGATGGTTGAAATAGTCAGAAATAGCGGCTCCCATCGGGTCCTTTTCTGCAGAAAGAATTGTTGTTGCCATTGGTGGTTACGATTGTTAACTTTGCAAAGATAAATAAATCCGCAGAAAAGGGTTATCTTTGCCATCGGAAATATTGAATACTAATAAATGATTATATGAGTATAGAAGAAGCAATCATGGGTGGCATCGTTTTTAAAGGTAAGAAAGATAAGCCCAAAGAAGAGGAAAAGGTGAAAACGAAAGCGAAAAAAGCGACGTATATTCGTGGTCAGCATGGTTCGGGTGCAGCGAAGATGAAAGCAGATATCCGGAAGAAAAGAGCTAGTCGACATAAAAAATAAAAATATGTTTATAAATATAATAGTTTGTATAGTTGCTGTTATACTTCTATTGCGAGGTGCTTTTCTTGTTCTGCAAATGGGAATCTTGTGGATAATTCATTGCAAGATAATAAAAGCGTATAGCAAGAAAACATATGGGAAGGTAGTGGATATAGAGATACTAAAGTCTGATGGTGTGAATATTACTGATGTATGTATACCAAAAATAAAATATAAATTGGAGGGAGAAAAAGAGGTATGTTGCCAATTTCTTCCTTCTGCTCCAAAGAGTGAAAGGGAAAGTCATGTTTATCTTTATCCAAAACAGTATCATGTAGGTGATAAGGTTGTCATATTGTATGATAAAAATAAGAAAGATGATATGTTTGTGTTGCCAAGCATGCAAATAATGAGGCTGTTTATTAGCCATTTTGTTCTTGGTAGTTTTTTTATAATGTCGGCAATTTTAGGGCTATCCTTTGTTTTTTAGAAACAGCGTTCTCTATATAAAAAGGTGGGGCAGGATAATTATCCTGCCCCACCTTTTTATATAAAATCACTTCTGTGGAAGTATTTCAATCCAGTAATCATCCGGGTCGTTAATAAAATAAAGCCCCATGGCAGTATTCTCAAAACATACACAATTCATTTCTTTGTGATAGGCCCTGATTGCATCGTAATCACCGGCTACACGAAAACAGAGGTGACTTTCGTTTTCCCCCAGTTCGTATGGAGCAGTATGATCTTTGAGCCATGTCAATTCCAATAGGAATCCCGTTTCATTATCTGTCAGGTAAACCAGTGTGAATGAACCGTCGGATGCTTCTTTCCGATGATGTTCTTTTAAGCCGAGTGCTTTCTCATAAAAAGCGATACTCCGCTCCAAGTTTGTAACGTTGATATTAAAATGGTCAAATTTACTTTTTATTTCCATTGTTGCAATTTTCCTTATTTTTTCATTAAGAGTTTCACAATTTCTCCAACATAGGTACGGGGTTGTCCGGCTTGCGGAGTTGTCTGTGAAGGCATTTTCTTACATTCGATAACAGCTGAAGGAGTTGTTTGGTTCGGAGCATACAATTTTAGTGTATAGCTGTCTGCCTTTTCTATTGCGTCATAAGGTTGATCGGGTGAAAGTGTGCAATATGCAACAGCTTTTCCTGATTGATAACCCAATGCACCACCTGCATTTGCAGTCATATTGGTCATGTTGAACTCATCTTTTCCGATGCTGATCACTAATTTGCCACTTCCCATTAAAGCATATACTTCGCCCGGAATTTGTTTCAAATCAATTTCTGTATAACCGGATGCGTCGGATGCAACTTTGGTAGCCGGAGTGGCAGGAGTCAAAGTAGCCGCAGGAATGGTGGTTTGAGCAGATTCGGTAGTGGTAACTTTACCTCCCTGACCGATAATGATCGGACCGGCAGCGGCCACAACAGATGTTTTTTGTTGCTCTTCTTCTTTTTTCTTTTTCTCTGTCTTCGGACGAGTATCAGGTGCTCCGAAAGCTACTGCTACATCCATAAACATATCATCTGCGAAATCTACAGTTTTTCTACGCCATTTAGCTAAGCCGCGCACTAATTTGGTCTTTGCTTTATTGAGCGCATATTTATCGGTGATCCATTCTTCTGCTTTGTATTTCTCTGTTTCACGGTAAGTGAAACGGATTTTCTCAAGCTCTACCAGACAGTTGCCGGGTTTACAGGTAA
Organism: Bacteroides sp. 90-K9/2; assembly: GCF_047310725.1. NCBI lineage: Bacteria > Pseudomonadati > Bacteroidota > Bacteroidia > Bacteroidales > Bacteroidaceae > Bacteroides > Bacteroides sp. 90-K9/2. Next base: position 358,213 of record NZ_JBCGVL010000003.1, on the reverse strand, counting down.
CGGTAATCTGATAGTTGACCAGTGTACGGTCTAATGAAAGGGCGCTTGAACTGAAAACAATCCATTCTTCTCCAACACCGGCAATTGTCCCCTTTGCTTCGTCAGAGAAAACAATGCGGCTATCAATATTTTTATTTTCTTTCAGACGTTCGTCCATCCACTTTGTCATTGTGTCGTAGATTTGTGCCTGACTCATTCCGGGAATCTGGAATTCTTTGGAAAATACTACTTTACCATCTACTTCAGGAACAGCTCCTACAAGGTACCTGGTGTCGTCTTTCTTCTCTTTTGCAGAATCTGCCTTCATCGCCATCGGCAATGCAAGGAACAGGGTAAGAAACAGAATCGTAAATTTATTCATAATTATCATGTGTTTATTTGGTAATCTCAAAACTTTCGCCCCGATGGGTGATGCTGATAAAACGGCATCCGGCATTTTCAGCAAAACTACGAAGCGCATTTCCCCCCTCATAATCTTCACTGAAGTGCATGGGCACAAATATAGTAGTTTTTATTTGTTCGATGAACTGTTTTGCCCCTTTCATGTAATCTTTTCCCATTCTCCGATCCACTGGGAATAGTACTAAATCGATGTTTGGCGCTTTTTCTTTTAAATATTTAACTTCTGCAAGGAAATCACCATTGGCTTTTCGGATCTCTTCTTCAGTAGATTCCTCACTCCAATGCCAGTTGTTCAAGTCGCCGGCATGGAAAATACTCCAATCTTGCAGGTGAAGCAGGAACGAACTGCCGACATCCGTTGAGCCGAAAGCATCGATACGAATTGTCTCGTCGTCGTATGTTTCTCCTTTTTTAATATAGAAAGCATCTTCGGCTTTGGCACGATGGGATTTCAAGATATCTTTGGAGAAAATATATTGAATGTCGGGGCGTTGTTCTTTCCAGGTCAATATCTCACGGTTAAAGTGGTCGGGATGGAAATGGGTGGCCAATACATATAGCTTACCCGGCCTTTTCAGGAGATAATCATGTACGATTCCCCGGTTATGTTCCGTTTCGGAAGAATCTTTGTAGTAATCGATGATAACGGTTACACCTTCCATTTCGATGGCGAAACCGCTGTGATAAATATAATCCAGTGTCATAAGCTGACTATTTTATAGTTGCAATATTACGTATTCTAGTTGGAGTTGCCAAGAAAAATCGACGAAATCAAGGAGCAAGACGACTGATTTTCCATTCCCCGTCCGGTTGCAGGGTATATAGAAAACGGTCGTGCAGACGGTTGGGACGTCCTTGCCAGAATTCAATCCTTGTTGGGGTAACGGCGTATCCGCCCCAATTATCAGGTCTTTCCACTTCTTTTCCGATCCACCGGGCTGCCTCCCTGACAAAAGACCGTATTAATTGCATTCTGCTTATTATAGGTTGACTTTGGGGAGAAATTCGTGCACCGACCCGACTTTTATAAGGACGTTTCCGGAAATATTCATCCGATTCTTCCGGAGGAACTTTCGTCGCTATTCCCTCTATATGTATTTGTCTTTCGAGGGCGTGCCACACAAAAGAGAGGGAGATATACGGATTTTGTGCCAATTGCCTGCCTTTACGGCTTTCATAATTGGTATAAAAGACAAATTTTCCATCATGGAGCCCTTTTAATAATACGGTACGGGTAGACGGTCTCCCTTCGGGAGATACGGTTCCTACAATGACTGCAGTCGGTTCGTCCACCTCTGCCTCAATTGCTTCTTGTAGCCAACGATTGAAAAGCGAAAGCGGGTCGCCGGGAAGTTCACTTTCCCGCAACCCGCCTTTCGTATATTCCTGTCGGATATCTGCTATGTTTAATTTCGCCATAAGATTATCTGGCTGTTTTTAGTTCTTAATTTCTAATGATGGAATCACATAGGTACTTCTATTAATAGGATATGTGAATCTTTCAGTGTCTCCAGTTCGAAACTGTTGGTATCGTAAACACCCATACCATCGCGGCGTTTCAATACTTCGCCGTCTACTACAATTTCTCCCTCAATGAGGAAAATATAGACGCCTGCATGACTTTGATGCATATGATAACCCAGTTTCTTTCCGGCTTCAACTTTACCGATTGAGAACCAGGTGTCTTGTAAAAGGGAAGCAGGTGTACTGCCGTCGGGAGATACGATGACTGCCAGTTCATTCGGACGTTCCAGTTCTGCAATGCTGAAATCCTGGTAAACGGGACGGGTGTTCCGTTCTCTCGGCATAATCCAGATCTGCAGGAATTCTACCGGTTCTACAGGGCTTGCATTCACTTCACTGTGGAAGATTCCCGTTCCGGCACTCATTGTCTGAATTTCTCCAACAGTAATGATGCGGCTGTTCTTCTTGCTGTCTCCATGTTGCAGATGTCCTTTCAGAGGGATGGAGATGATTTCCATATTCTTATGCGGGTGAGTCTGAAAACCTTCTCCGGGTGCAACCTTATCATCATTCAATACGCGAAGGGCACCGAAGTTGATACGATTGGAGTCGAAGTATTCGTCAAAACTAAAAGTATGGTAACTATCCAACCAGTCATACTGGGAATGTCCTCTTGTATCTGCTTTATGTATTACTTTTTTCATAAAATCTGTCCTTTCTCTTATTTGTTTATATGTTTTGTAAACAAAGAAAGGAGCTTAAAAGTTTTATTTCTTCACTTCATTTAGCAAAGGCTTATGTTTGATAAAATCTTTTATGTTTTGCAGGGTGGTCGCAGCAATATTCTCCATCGCTTCATGTGTGAAAAAAGCTTGATGAGAAGTGACGATCACATTATTGAATGAAAGCAAACGGGCGAGTACATCATCGTCGATAATACGGTCGGATTGGTCTTCGTAGAAGTATTCACTTTCTTCCTCATATACGTCCAGTCCTGCAGAACCTATTTTTTTGTTCTTCAATCCTTCGATCAGTGCGTTGGTATGAATCAGCTGTCCACGGCCGGTATTGATAATCATTACTCCGTCTTTCATTTTGCTGATAGAGTAGTCATTAATCAGGTATTTGGTCGCTTCGGTGAGCGGACAATGTAAGGAGATGATATCCGAATTGTGATATAGTTCGTCCAATGAAGTATAAACTATTTGTTCTTCACGGGCGAAGTTATGGTCCGGATAGAGGTCGTAAGCCAATACGTTCATTCCAAACCCTTTTAAGATGTGAATCAGTATTTTCGCTATTTTTCCTGTGCCGATGATGCCTGCTGTTTTTCCATGCATGTCGAATCCCATCAGGCCGTGCAGGGAGAAATTGCCGTCTTTGGTACGCCAGGAAGCACGGGGAATTTTCCGGTTTAGCGATAACATAAGAGCTACGGTGTACTCTGCAACGGCATAAGGAGAGTAGGCAGGAACCCGTACTACGGTAATTCCGGCAGCGGCGGCAGCATCTAAATCTACATTATTAAATCCGGCACAGCGTAGTGCCAATAGTTTTACTCCGTTGGCTGCCATCACACGGATTACTTCTGCATCGGCAACGTCGTTCACAAAGATACAGACAGCATCTACTCCTTGTGTCAGTAGTACGTTGTTTTTATTCAGATGCCCTTTGTAGTAGCGTATCTCAAACCCGAACTCTTTGTTTTTGTCATTGAAAGAGGACTCATCATAAGGCTTTGTGCCGAAAAATGCAATTGTATAGGCCATAATATTATTCTATAAATTATATAATATTAAACGTTGGAGCAGGTGAATTTGTTTAATCAATCCATCATTCGAAAAACAGATTGTTTCATTAGAAACAGTTTGATTTTTCAATTAAAATGGCGGATATATGAAAATAAATGCACAAATGTGTGCTCCCTGTGCAATATTATTATATCTTTGCGCCGAAATAATTTTAAAAAAGATTTAGATGAGAAAAATTTCGTTGATTGGTCTTGCAATGTTGATCGTTTCAATTCCAACTTTTGCCGGAGATTATCTAACCAATACGAATCAGAATGCTGCTTTCTTACGCATGATAGCCCGCGGCGCTTCCATCGATGTTGATGGAGTTTATAGTAATCCTGCCGGACTGGCATTTCTTCCCAAAGATGGTCTTCAAGTAGCACTTACTATTCAAAGTGCATATCAGACCCGTGATATTGCTGCAACAAGTCCTTTATGGACCATGGACGGACAGACTACTGTGCGTAATTATGAAGGGACGGCTTCTGCTCCCGTTATTCCTTCCATACATGCTGTATATAAGAAAGGTGACTGGGCGTTTTCCGGTAGCTTTGCCATTGTGGGTGGCGGTGGAAAAGCTTCTTTCAACACAGGCTTGCCTATGTTTGATGCCGCTGCTATTAGTTTGGCAAATTCTGCGAGTGGAGGAATGTTGAAACCTAATATGTACAATATTAATTCGGCTATGGAAGGTCGTCAGTACATCTATGGTTTTCAGTTAGGAGCAAGTTATAAGATTAATGAACACTTCTCTGTTTTTGCTGGTGCACGTATGAATTATTTTACTGGTGGATATAAGGGGCATTTGAATATTAGTCTGAAAGAGGGTGTGGCTCAACAGTTGGGTGCTGCCATAGTACAAAAAATCATGGCTGCTAATCCTGATATGAGTTTGGAACAAGCAACTCTGGCAGCGCAGGCGCAATCGGGTCCTTTGCTTCAAAAACTGGATGATACAAAGATTGAGCTTGATTGTGACCAGACAGGTTGGGGATTGACACCTATTATCGGCGTAGATGCTAAATTCGGAAAGTTGAATTTGGCAGCGAAGTACGAATTTAAGGCTAATATGAATATTGAAAATGATACGCATACACGTGAGTTTCCGGATGCAGCTGCGGATTTTATGGCACCTTATGCGAATGGTGTGAACACGCCGAGCGACCTTCCTTCTATGCTTTCTGTAGCAGCAAGTTATGAATTTTTGCCATCATTGAGAGCTTCGGTAGAATATCACTTTTTTGATGATAAGAATGCCGGTATGGCGGATGGTAAGCAGAAAACACTGAGACATGGTACACACGAGTACTTGGCGGGTGTCGAATGGGATATCAATAAACTGTTCACAGTCAGTGGAGGTTATCAGAAAACAGACTACGGATTGAGCGATGCTTTCCAATCAGATACAAGTTTTTCTTGTGATTCTTATTCAGTTGGTTTCGGAGGTCGTATTAATTTCACGCAGGCATTGAGCCTTGATGTTGCTTATTTCTGGACTACGTATAGTGATTACACTAAAGAAAATGTACGTGGATTAGGTGCATCTATTGATAAAGACGTTTATAGCCGTACCAATAAAGTATTTGGTGTGAGCGTGAACTATAAGTTCTAGATTTCTAATCCTTTATATGTATAGAAAAGCCGTTTCGACACCATGTTCGAGACGGCTTTTTTGTTTTACTGTTCTATGTTAGTTTAGAAAGAATACTGTACCAGCATATTCAACCGGTTGGCGTGGCGGGTTGAAGAACTGAAATCAGTACGCCATCCTCTTAAATATTCTACGCCCACTTGCAGGTTACTGCTTACATTCCAGAAAGCATTAGCCACTAAATACTGTCCTTTGCGATAGGATTCCGGATTTTCACTTGGATATCCGTTTTCAGAATAAAGTCTGGATAAACTATATGTGCCGGATATAAAGATGCTCGGACAAAGGTTATATTGCAACCCTGCATACCATCCCAGCATCGGGAGAACCTGCATTTTTCCCTCATTATCAGGATCGGGAACGATATCTACGTTCAGATTACTTAAATCGTTCAGGTAAGATCCGATACCTTTTCCATAATTAAACTGTCCGAATGCTTGTAATTTCTTGGTAATATTGAATGTTGTAGATGCTTGCAACCCGAATCCGGTGGCGGAATAGGCTTTCTCATGTACGTTACTTGAGTAAGTCATACTACGGACAATAGCACCTAATTTAACGTGACTGCTACTATTCCAGTTATACTGTACGGAAGTGGCGAAGTCCGGCATCCGTTGGGTGTTGATAGACAAGTCATTGTTGGTTGTACCGTCTACTGAAGGCATTTCCATTGAAACACCGAATTTCCAGTTTTTCAACTTATCGTACATATAACTCAATTGCGTGGTGCGGTAAAATGCCGACCCGTTAGGACCTGCAAAGTCGATGGTAGGAGGCAGTGCGGAGAGGTCCATGAACGAACCGTAGCTGTATCCGATCGTGAAACCGAGGAATTGCGCATAAGCGTTCTGCAATTCAAAGGTTTTTCCGTCACCCCGGAAGTTTCCGGCTGTGTAGACAACGAAGTCTCCCAGATGTTTCGTACGTCCTACCAGTTTGAGGAATAGGGTAGAAGTGGTGATGTCCATCTGGAATTGATTCTTGGCAAAATTGCCGCTTCCGCGTTGTGGAATCAATGCCGGATAGAAATCGACATCATTTACGATACCGTTAAAGTCATACTCTGCCGTTGCACGGACATATCCTCCGATGCCCAGGGCAAATTTCCCTTTTTGGTCGGTGAGCAGGAAGCGGGGAGCATTCGGGTCGTGGAAACGCATCTGCGAACGGTCGTTCATGATTCGGATGATTTCATCTCCTGCTTTGTTCTTCGAAACAAACATGATGGAATTGGGTTCTTCATCTTCGATGATTACTTTCTTTTGTGCATGAGCACAGAGGGGAAAAATTCCTATCCCCAGTAGCATGGCTACCATTTTAAAGCTTGTTCTCATTATCAGTTAAGTTTTAGGTGAATGCCCAATGAACAACTAAAAAAAGAAATGGTTGAGAGGGGCAAAGGAAAAATAGCCAAACTAATCGGAAGAATTGCTATTTATAATGATTCTAAAAAAGCGGATCTTTGTATCGTACTAATTAGATAAAAGAAATACGATGATGGAAAAAGTGGATTTTACTAAAGGAATATTGGCGATACAACCGGATTTGCATCGCTTCGCATATAAATTGACGGCAGATCGTGACTCTGCCAATGATTTGGTTCAGGACTGTGTGTTGCAGGCACTGGATAATCGTGAAAAGTTTACATATAGTAAGAATCTGAAAGGATGGATGTATACGCTTATGCGTAATATTTTTGTCAACAACTATCGTCGTACAGTTCGCGAAATGAATCTGATTGATGACAGTTATTCTATCAATCAGCAACATTTGATCGAGGATGAAGATGCCGACAGGTTTGAGTTTACGTATGATATGAAACAACTGTATCGGGTGATACATTCCATACCGGAAGAAATGAAAGTTCCCTTCCAGATGTTTGTTGCCGGATTTAAGTATCGAGAAATTGCCGAAAAATTAGGATTGCCGATGGGAACGGTAAAGAGCCGTTTGTTTTTCATCCGTAAGCGGTTGAAAGAGGAACTGAAAGATTTTTCTTCCTGATGCAGGTGCCTGATTGAGTGATGTGTTTTAAGGTCAAAGTGATGAGCCTTCCTGTCAGAATACGACGACTGATGGGAAGGCTTGTTTATTTTCTGCTGAATGCCGTCCATCAACGTTTTAATACTATCTTCAACATAGGGATAAATCCACGGCAGTAGCATAGATATCGCCTTAGTTGTTCGGAAACTCCGAACAACTGGAGCTTGTTGAAGCTTTCTTTTTCAGAGATAAAACAATTTTATATTTTCGCTCTCCGAAATAGTTAAAAAAACAGTCTTCCCACCGTAGTAACCGATAAGAAGACTTGATGTTCCATGATATATTTTTTGATTAAACATCCACTTAGAACAACAGAGCGACTAAAAGGATTTCGATGTTAGGGAAATTTCATGATTGTTTTCATTCATCCAAATATTTATAGAGATAGCACCCTTCTTCATCATCAAGGATATTCAACTGTTTCAGTCGGTTGATTAACTTATTTAGTGAGGTCGGACCAATGTTCGGTAGTTTATTTATTCTATTCCATCCGTATTTATAGGTGATTTTTAATAAATCCCGAAGTGTCTGTACACCGTTTTCGCCTAGCACCCGACTTGATCTTGGGTCAAACTCAAAGTCACGAATAGGAGTATTGAGCAGGTGGATGGCATTTTTCTTTTCCCGGGCTGCCGGACTTTCCTTTTCTAAACTATTCTTGCTGAATAGATTTCTGCCGAAGTTCATTTCGTATAGTCGCAGTGCCGCTTTGAGATACGTCATTTCGTCTTTGTATGTCTTTAGAAATCCGATTCGGGATTGAATATCCCGAATAAGTATCTGAAACTCTCTTCGAATATAAAAGAAATCTTGGCAGGATTCTTCTGCATATTTTTTGAAATTACCTTCCAGTGTGACAAACAGGAACATGCGTCTTCTGTTTTCATTTTGAATCATTCCGGCAAGTTCTTTTATTATCAGACGCATCATTGGGGTTAGTGGCGCTAATGATTGGAGAATAAATAGATTTTCTTCGTTTTCTCTTATGAGTTTTTCTTTGCGTCGTTCAAACTCTTCATTTGTAAGGGCAAGCTGTGTGTTTCGTTCGATACATTCCAGCAAACTGTTTTCATCCAGCATCAGGTAATGGTCAATTTCTGTGAAAGTAATTTCCTGTCTTTTGCACCACGTATTGATACGTCTGATAGATACTTGATACTTCTCTGCGGCTTCTTCAATGCCAATCCATTGTTTTGTTGTCATACCTCAATTTGTTTTTTTAGTGTATGCGCCGCAGCCGGATTATAATAAAATAAGAGGCACGGACGATACATATATTCCTTACTAGAGGCAGTCGCGCGAGCCCACAGAAATCGAATATAGTATGCCCGCACCTGTACTTATATGTCTTAATTTGGATATAAGTTCAGTGCGGACATCTAATTTTGATTTCTGTTTCGAAAACGCGACTTTTCTAATAAGATAAATTAAATGTCCTAAAACATGAAGATTGGCTGTCAATAATGGTCCAATCCTCGCTGCAAATATAAATATTTTTTCGAGAAGAAAGGATATGAAAAGGTCGTTTTTTGTCAATCTCATAGAAAATAAGTAATCGCTAAAAAATAAGTTGGGACACTTTTATATACTGTTGCAGATGAACAAGCCGGACAACTGCACCAAAAATTACTTTAAATGGTACGATAAGGAATATATTTTAGGCACGGATTACACGGATTTCACGGTTTTAAGAGATTGGATAGACTATTAAAAACCGTGTTAATCCGCGTAATCCGTGCCTGTTTTTTTATGACTTGACTTATTTCAAAACGATTATAGTATGAGTAGAAAAAGATAGGTGTTTAAAATGTTGTTCTTTTCTTTTTGCCCTCTCGCTTTTTTCTTATACCTTTGCCCCCGAAAGATAAAAATAAAGTATGATGCCGTGAATAGCGGTCGTGTATTCTAGAACACCACGTAAAAAACAGGAATAATGAAAGAGAAAGTATCTGTACCCTTTATGCTGCTGGGCATTCTGTTTAATGTCTGTCTCATTGCAGCCAATCTTCTTGAAACAAAAGTAATCCAGGTGGGTAGTCTGACCGTGACAGCCGGATTATTAGTTTTTCCTATTTCTTATATTATTAATGATTGTATCGCCGAAGTTTGGGGATTCAAGAAAGCGCGGCTCATCATTTGGAGCGGTTTTGCCATGAACTTCTTCGTGGTTGCTCTTGGGTTGATAGCTGTTGCCATTCCGGCTGCTCCTTTCTGGGAGGGTGAAGAACATTTTGATTTTGTATTCGGCATGGCGCCTCGTATCGTGGCTGCCAGTCTGATGGCTTTTTTGGTAGGCTCATTTCTCAATGCGTATGTGATGAGTAAGATGAAAGTAGCCAGTCAGGGACGTAACTTTTCGGCCCGTGCCATCTGGTCTACTGTAGTAGGTGAGACTGCCGATTCACTGATTTTCTTCCCGGTAGCTTTTGGCGGAATCATTGCTTGGAAAGAACTGCTTATCATGATGGGGATTCAGATTGTGCTGAAATCCATGTATGAAGTTATGATCCTTCCGGTGACAATCCGTGTAGTGAAAGCCATTAAGAAGGTAGACGGTAGTGATGTGTATGATACCGATATCTCCTATAATGTGTTGAAAATCAAAGATATTTAAGATAGAATATGAATAGAGAAGCAGCATTGGTTGTGTTTAGCGGTGGACAGGACTCTACTACTTGTTTGTTTTGGGCAAAACGCAACTTTAAGAAAGTATATGCCTTGAGTTTCCTGTATGGTCAGAAGCATCAGAAAGAGGTGGAGCTTGCACGGGAGATAGCCCGGAAAGCAGAAGTGGAATTTGATGTGATGGATGTTTCCTTTATCGGACAGTTAGGTCACAATTCATTGACCGATACTACGATGGTGATGGATCAGGAAAAACCAGCAGATAGCGTTCCCAATACCTTTGTTCCGGGACGTAATCTGTTTTTTCTAAGTATCGCAGCGGTATATGCCCGTGAACGTGGCATTAATCATTTGGTAACGGGAGTTTCCCAAACGGATTTCAGCGGTTATCCCGATTGCCGTGATGCCTTTATCAAGTCTCTTAATGTAACTCTCAATCTGGCTATGGATGAACAATTTGTGATTCATACCCCTTTGATGTGGATTGATAAGGCAGAAACATGGGCATTGGCCGACGAACTGGGAGTGCTGGAACTGATTCGCACCGAGACTCTGACTTGCTATAATGGCGTTCAGGGAGATGGTTGTGGGCACTGTCCGGCTTGTACACTACGTCGGGAGGGATTGAAGAAGTATTTAAAAAGTAAGAATCAATAATATCTCTACATAGAGATTAAAATGCATTTTTTTGTTGTCATCTGTCACATTGTTGTAGGTAAGTGTTTGATTATGAAATGTCTGGTCTGTGACGGCAAGTAGTGACAGCAGCTAATTTTGATATTTTGCTGTCACTACTTGCCGTCACCGGTACGTTCTAATTAATAAATGGTAGTAGCTTCTATCCGGAACGTATAGGCTTAGATTAGTTTCAACAGCATGAAACTGTTGTTTCATCGGTGAGAAACTAGAGTTTCAACGGTAGGAAACTAAAGTTTCTAACGCTTGAAACTATAGTTTCAAGGCTTGAAACAGTTTGTTCCAAGTAATGAAACACTTTGTTTCAGCACGGGAAACACATTGTTTCAGGCAATGAAACTCACCGTAACAAGTAAGATGAGGAGAAAGCAAACGTGGGTTAAGAGTTGATGGTGATAGGTGATAGATGCGGTGATAGGTTGTAAAATGAATCTTTCACCACTGAAACCTCGATGAATAAAGCGTTTGAGGCTGAACGGTGATAGGTGAAAGAGGAAATGCATTTTTTTGTTTAGGGTAGAGGTTGTAGTTAACGAGTGCAGTGACTGAATTAAAAGACCAACTTTCCTTGTTAGGAAGAAAAACCGAGTATAAGCAAGATTATGCTCCTGAAGTACTGGAAGCCTTTGATAATAAGCATCCTGAAAATGATTACTGGGTACGTTTCAACTGCCCGGAGTTCACAAGTCTGTGTCCTATTACCGGACAGCCGGACTTTGCCGAAATACGTATCAGCTACATTCCTGATATAAAAATGGTGGAAAGCAAGAGTTTGAAACTCTATCTTTTCAGTTTCCGCAGTCATGGAGCCTTTCATGAAGATTGTGTGAATATCATCATGAAAGATCTTATCCGGTTGATGAATCCCAAATACATAGAAGTAACCGGGATATTTACTCCTCGCGGTGGTATTTCCATTTATCCGTATGCCAATTATGGTCGTCCGGGAACAAAGTTCGAACAGATGGCAGAACATCGTTTGATGAATCGGGAATAATAAAAATAAAGGAATTCACTTGCTAAAAATATCGAATATGACTCATCATGTGCCTGTTGAATTGCAAAACTATGTTCGGCAAAGTATTATCCCTCAATACGCTAACTTTGATAAAGCGCATCAAATAGACCATGTAGAAAAGGTTATGGAGGAAAGTCTGAAATTAGCGGCACATTATGAAGTCGATTATTCGATGGTTTATGTCATTGCTGCTTATCATGACCTGGGATTATACGAAGGACGTGAATTTCATCATATAACCTCCGGCAAAGTGTTGCTAGCGGACGAAACTTTGCGGCGTTGGTTTACGGATGAGCAGCTGTTGCAGATGAAAGAGGCGATAGAAGATCATCGGGCTTCTAATAAACAGGCTCCCAGAACAATCTATGGAATGATTGTTGCCGAGGCTGACCGAATTATTGATCCCGAAGTCACTTTACGTCGTACCGTACAATATGGGCTGTCTCATTATCCGGAGATGGATAAAGAAGAGCAATACGCCCGTTTTCGGAAACATCTTACTGATAAATATGCAGAAGGAGGGTATCTGAAGTTGTGGATATCCCAATCGGATAATGCCGGACGGTTGGCAGAACTTCGTCAACTAATTGCGGATGAAAAAAAACTTTGTAGAGTTTTTAATAAAATCTATGAAGAAGAGAATAATACAGTTTTGTGAAATATAGCTATTAGCTTGCGTTCGATTCATTTTTTATTTTTATCTTTGTCATATTAAGGATTGCAATACGATAGATAATGGAAGAATATATTACTCGATTTTCAACATATCTTTTTTGGGATGTCAATAAAGATGATTTGGATATGGAGAAGCATTCACAATATATAATAAAGAGAGTGCTTGAATATGGTATGTTGCAAGATTGGAATATTGTAAAACAATATTATGGTCTTGGGGGAATCGTCGAAATAGCTAAAGGGTTTCGTGAATTGGAGCCTCGGGCTTTAGCTTATCTTTCTGCCATTTCACAAACTCCTAAAGAACAATTTAGATGTTACACTTATCAACGGTCGAATCCACAACACTGGAACTTTTAAAACAGTTGCAACAGTTACCTGTACTTTGTAATACTCGTCTAGTCGGTGGTACTGCATTAGCTTTGCAATTAGGACATCGAAAGTCGGTCGATTTGGATTTTTTTGGTCAGATTAATGTAGATTCTCAAGATTTGAAGGAAGCTTTGCGAACACTTGGGACACTGACTATCTTAAATGATTCTAAGAATATACACATTTACGTATTGAATGAGGTTAAAATAGATATCGTGAACTATACTTATCCTTGGCTTGATGATGTCGTATATAAAGATGGGATACGTTTGGCAAGTCCTAGAGATATTGCGGCAATGAAAATTACTGCTATTGAAGGGAGAGGTACTAAAAAAGATTTTTCAATGAATACTTTTTGTTGAAAAAGTATTCATTGAAAAATCTGTTGGATTTCTATTCTCAAAAATATCCTGACTCATCTTCTTTTATGGCTATGAAAAGTTTAGCTTATTTTGAAGATGCGGAGGAGGAGCCAATGCCTTATATGTTTGTGGATGTATCTTGGGACGAAATTAAAAAGTCTATTTTGTCTCGTTTATAATAGTATATGAGATAAGTTACTATTCATGATGATACGGCCCTCCATTCAATATAGTCATCGCCCGATAAATCTGCTCAACGAATATCAGCCGGATCATCTGATGTGAGAAAGTCATCTTGGACATTGAAATCTTTTCGTGTGCCACTTGATAAACTTTTTCAGAAAAGCCATAAGGCCCTCCGATAATGAATACCAGTCGTTTGTTGACCGTGTTCATTTTCCGCTTCATATATTCGGCGAACTCCAGAGAACGCATTTCTTTTCCGTGCTCATCGAGCAATACCACCACGTCGCCCGGTTGAAGAGCTTTCAGTATCAGTTCCCCTTCCTTTTCTTTCTGCACTTCCATTGAAAGGCTCTTGGTGTTTTTCAGTTCGGGGATCACTTCCATATCGAAAGTGATAGACCGTTTAGTACGCTGGATATAGTCGTTGATCGCAGTTATATAGTGTTGTTCTACGGTTCGTCCTACGACGAGCAGGGTTGTTTTCATACGTTTACAATTCTGATTATTGCACAAAAATAGGCATTTTTTATGTTATTCTGCAATTAATGCTTACCTTTGCCTATCATTAGTTGAAAGTTTAAAGCTTTAAACTTCAACTTAAAAGCTTGTATTTATGAAAAAACGAGTGCTTGCAGGAATGACCGCTTTGCTTCTTTCTCTCTCGTTGCTGATGGCGCAGGAGATACCGGCAGGAGTGATAACGGCATTTAAAAGAGGAAGCTCGCAAGAGCTGAGTAAGTATATGGGGGACAAGGTAAACTTGGTGCTCCAAGGTCGCTCGACAAACGTTGACAAACAGAAAGCAACAGCTACCATGCAGGAATTCTTTACGAAGAATAAAGTCAGCGGATTTAACGTGAACCATCAGGGAAAACGGGATGAATCAAGTTTCGTTATCGGTACGTTGGCTACTACTAATGGGAACTTTCGTGTGAACTGTTTCCTGAAGAAAGTGCAGAATCAATATTTAATACATCAAATAAGAATTGACAAGATCAATGAATAAGGAAAAAGAACTGATCGACAAGTTGATCGATCTTGCTTTTGCAGAAGATATAGGTGATGGTGATCATACCACCCTTTCATGTATTCCCGCTACGGCAATGGGAAAATCAAAATTGCTTATCAAAGAAGCCGGTGTGTTGGCTGGCATCGAAGTTGCTAAAGAAATCTTCAACCGTTTCGATCCTACCATGAAAGTGGAAGTGTTTATCAATGACGGAACAGAAGTGAAACCGGGTGACGTAGCAATGGTAGTGGAAGGAAAAGTGCAATCTTTGCTTCAAACCGAACGCCTGATGTTGAACGTGATGCAGCGTATGAGCGGTATTGCAACAATGACCCGTAAATATGCAAAGGTGTTGGAAGGCACAAATACCCGTGTGCTTGACACCCGCAAGACAACTCCCGGTATGCGTATCCTTGAAAAAATGGCAGTGAAAATCGGTGGCGGAGTAAACCATCGTATTGGTCTGTTCGACATGATTCTTCTGAAAGACAATCATGTGGACTTTGCCGGAGGTATCGACAAAGCCATCACCCGTGCCAAAGAATATTGCAAGGAAAAAGGCAAAGACCTGAAAATAGAAATAGAAGTCCGCAGCTTCGACGAACTGCAGCAAGTTCTTGATCTCGGTGGAGTAGACCGTATCATGTTTGATAACTTCACTCCCGAAATGACAAAGAAAGCAGTAGAGATGGTGGCAGGTAAATACGAAACTGAATCTTCGGGTGGTATCACCTTTGATACGCTCCGCGACTATGCCGAATGTGGCGTAGACTTCATCTCTGTAGGAGCTTTGACTCATTCAGTGAAAGGACTGGATATGAGTTTCAAAGCGTGCTGATTTTTTTTCACCACAGAGGACACAGAGTACACAGAGGAACAATGATAGGAAATTCTTCCTATAAAATAAGTTTAAATCCTCTGTGTACTCTGTGTCCTCTGTGGTGAATCGTATTCTTTAACTTCTTTTAGCAATATTCCTTGCAGCATTCCTCAAACTCTCGCGTCTAATAAGCAAACGACGCAGACATACGTTCGATTTTAAAAAAAGTAATTGACTTTGGAAAACGAGATAGAACTGATAAAGGGCTGTCGGGCAGGAAAGGATTCAGCCCGAAAGGAGCTTTACACCCTCTATTCCAAACAGATGCTGGCGGTATGTTTCCGCTATACGGGCGATATGGATGCGGCGCATGATGTACTGCATGACGGTTTCATCAAGATTTTTACCAACTTCTCGTTCCGGGGTGAGTCTTCACTCTGTACATGGATCACCCGGGTGATGGTCACTCAATCACTCGATTTCCTGCGACGGGAGAAACGAGTCAGTCAGTTGGTAGTGCATGAAGAGCAGCTTCCCGATATACCGGATATATCGGATTCGGGAGGAGGGGCTGGAATCTCCGAAGAGCAGTTGATGGCTTTTATTGCCGAATTGCCGGATGGTTGCCGAACCGTTTTCAACCTTTATGTGTTTGAAGAGAAATCGCACAAGGAGATAGCCAAGATGCTTCACATTAAAGAGCATTCATCTACTTCGCAGTTGCACCGGGCCAAATATTTGTTAGCAAAAAGAATTAAAGAGTATAGGAATCATGAAGAAAGAAAATGATGAAATAACCGATCTGTTTCGCACACGTCTCGCTGATGCCAGGATGAGTGTACGGGATGGCTTTTGGGAAGAGCTCTCGCAGGAAATTCCTGTGGCTTGCCAGCATCGTCGCCGGATTCTGCTCTTCCGTGTGGCGGCTGCGGCGTCTGTATTGCTCGTTTTGGCAGCCTCGTCGGCTACTTTCTTGTATTTCTCTCCAAAGGAAGATATGGAAGAAGCATTTACAAAGATAGCCGTGACGAATGGAGGACAGATGGATGGAGATGGAATACGTGTCAATCAGTTACCGCTGCCGGTAGAACCGGTGTTGCCGAAACCGGCTCCGAAATCTTACGGTATGCTGTCGCAATATACAGAGGAAGAAGATTCTCTTTCTATCACTTTCTCCATGTCGTTTTCTTTTTCTTCCACTACTTCTACGGGAAATGGCAACCAATATGCTAATCAGGTGCATAATGGTTATTGGCAGGCAACAAACGGTAATACAGAGTCATCTGTCGCTCCGGAAGAACAGTCGAATGTCAATATGGTTCAACCCAAAGCAGTGAAAAAGCATCGCTGGGCGATGAAAGTTCAAGTGGGTACAGCACTTCCGGCAGATAATGGTACTTATAAAATGCCGGTTTCCGCAGGGGTGACGGTAGAACGTAAGTTGAACGATTTTCTCGGCATAGAAACCGGACTGCTCTATTCGAACCTCCGTTCTGCAGGGCAGCACTTGCACTATCTGGGGATCCCCGTTAAAGTGAACGTGACGTTGGTAGATACGAAGAAAATCGACTTTTATGCTACTGTGGGAGGAATAGCCGATAAATGTATTGCCGGTGCACCGGACAACAGTTTTAAAGAAGAACCTATCCAGCTGGCAGTGACTGCCGGTATTGGAATCAACTATAAGATTAATGACCGACTTGCTGTTTTTGCCGAACCCGGAGTTTCGCATCATTTCAAGACAGATTCGAAATTGGCTACGGTACGAACGAAACGGCCGACTAATTTTAATTTACTTTGCGGACTTCGCATGACGTATTAATCCTTATGAAAATGAAAAAAACACTACTAATGCTGTGGATGGCTGTTTGCCTGATTGTATCTTTTACAGGATGCACCAGCGAAGAAATGGATTATAACAATCCGGACGTTGCCCTTTTTGTGAAACAATTGAAGGCGGGTACGTATAAGATGAAGAATGATAAAGGAGTAGTGGAAGTTCCTCATTTCACGGAAGAGGACATTCCCGAACTTTTAAAATATGCGGAAGATCTGACTATTATCCCTTCTTTTCCGTCGGTTTACAATATGAACAACGGTAAGATTCGGTTGGGTGAGTGTATGCTTTGGGTGATTGAATCTATCCGTCAGGGCACACCTCCGTCATTAGGTTGTAAAATGGTATTGGCGAATGCTGAAAATTATGAAGCAATCTATTTCCTGACCGATGAGGAAGTACTCGATGCAGCCGCTTGTTATCGTAGTTGGTGGGAAGAACGCCAATATCCGAAAACGAGATGGACAATTGATCCGTGCTACGATGAGCCGCTTTGTGGATCGGGTTATCGTTGGTGGTAATAAAGGGGGAGGAGCCTTCGGAAAGTAAAAAATAGGAAACATTCATGTGGGAACATTTGTTTGTATCAGTAGTCTTTTGCTGCTGACAGGGGGATTATTACGCTCAAAAGATAGCTTCTCATACGTGCAAAATGTATATGAAGTGCTCCGAAATATAGGTAATGAAAGAGTAAAAAGGATGGATGGATTGAAACGGTTTATAACAACAATGGCACTGTGTCTGATCGCTGTATTTGCATATGCGCAAGTATGGACGGCACAAGATTCTTTGCATTTAAAGAAATTGCTGGAGAGTGACCAGGAGTTGCATTTAAATATGGATGCTGTGAAGTCGATTGATTTCGGAAGCGCAGTGGGTACTCCCCGGATGTCGGAGGAGAAAAGCTGGATGATGCCTGACGAATCGCTTCCTGAAGCATTGCCTAAACCGAAAGTGATGTTGACTCTGATGCCATATAAAGCAAATACCCGCTATAACTGGGATCCCATCTATCAGAAGAAGATAAAGATCGATAAAAATACCTGGCGGGGTGATCCTTTCTACGAGATACGTCATCAAAGATCTTATTCAAACTGGGCACGCAATCCGATGGCAAAAGGAATGCGTAAGTCGTTGGATGAGATACAGGCGAGTGGGGTGCGTTTCCGCCAGTTGGGTGAACGTGCTAACGGAATGATGGTGAACACGGTAGTGATGGATGCACCTATTCCCTTGTTTGGTGGGAGTGGAGTGTATATCAATGGTGGAACTATCGGCGGACTTGACCTGATGGCTGTCTTTACAAAAGATTTTTGGAATAAGACGGGACGGGATAACCGTGCCCGCACATTGGAAGTGTTGAGAACTTATGGAGATTCTACCACTGTGTTGATAAATAAACCAATTGAACAGATTGCCCGTTGAAGGCGTTATAATGATGTGTTGATGTAGCAATGCGCTCATGTCAACCTATTAACACATAGATAAATTATTGGTTATGAATAGAATTACTTCTCTTCTGGGTATTCAATATCCTATTATTCAAGGTGGCATGGTGTGGTGCAGCGGTTGGCGTCTTGCTTCTGCTGTGAGCAATGCCGGTGGACTGGGATTGATCGGTGCCGGTTCCATGCATCCGGACACTTTACGCGAGCATATCCGTAAATGCAATGCGGCCACGAAATTGCCTTTTGGTGTAAACATTCCTTTGATGTATCCTCAGATAGAAGAGATCATGAATATTGTGGTGGAAGAGGGAGTGAAGATTGTTTTTACCTCTGCCGGAAATCCGAAAACGTGGACTGGGTGGTTGAAAGAGCGTGGAATAACGGTTGTTCATGTTGTTTCTTCTTCCCGTTTTGCTGTAAAATGTGAGGAGGCCGGAGTAGATGCGGTAGTGGCAGAAGGGTTTGAAGCCGGAGGGCATAATGGACGCGAAGAGACAACGACTTTCTGTTTGATTCCCGCTGTACGTGAGGCTACAACATTGCCTTTGATAGCTGCAGGAGGTGTCGGCACAGGAGAAGGAATACTGGCTGCTATGGTATTGGGAGCCGAAGGTGTGCAGATAGGAACCCGTTTTGCTCTGACTGACGAGAGTTCAGCGAGTCCGGTATTTAAGGATTATTGCTTGAGTCTTGGTGAAGGAGATACTAAGTTGTTATTGAAAAAGCTGGCTCCGACGCGTTTGGTAAAGAATGCTTTCCGCGAGGCGGTGGAGAAGGCTGAAGATAGTGGTGCTTCTGCTGAAGAATTACGAAGCTTGCTAGGAAAAGGACGTGCAAAGAAAGGTATGTTTGAAGGAGACTTGGAAGAAGGTGAACTGGAGATAGGTCAGGTTTCGGCAATAATATCCCGTCGACAGTCGGTGGCAGAGGTGATGAACGAATTGGTTGAGTCTTATTGGCAGGCGGTGGAGAAGAAATATTTGTTTGAAAGATAAATGCTAATTTCTATTTCACCACAGAGGACACGGAGGACACAGAGGTTTAATCTTTTTAGTAACACAGAGTCTCACGTATTGAGAATCGTATTTATCGCTCTGTTTTACTTACGGAAAGAGAGAGAAGAACTCTGTGTCCTCCGTGTCCTCTGTGGTGAAATTATAGGCTGACAGGTTCGTACTTCAAACCAAATACGTCGGCTACGGCCTTATAAACGATTTTTCCTTCTACGATATTTAATCCGAGTGCTAATGCTGGATTCTCTTTGCAGGCTTTTTTCCATCCCTTATTTGCTAAAGCCATTACGTAGGGGAGGGTAGCATTAGTCAGTGCAAGAGTGGAAGTGTAAGGCACAGCTCCCGGAATATTAGCTACTGCATAATGAACAATTCCATCTACAATATAAGTCGGTGCGCTGTGAGTAGTCGGGTGAGACGTTTCGAAACATCCTCCCTGATCGATTGCCACATCCACTAATACTGTGCCGGGCTGCATCATTGAAAGCATCTCTTTGGTAATCAAATGTGGTGCTTTATCACCGGGAATCAGTACAGAACCGACAACTAAATCAACATCCGGTAATTCTTTTCTGATTCTTAGTTCGGATGCGTACAATGTCTTTACATTCTTCGGCAGTGTTTCGCTCAAATAGCGCAGACGTGCCAGATTTATATCTGTAATAGTGACATCTGCCCCCATTCCTGCAGCTATTTGTGCGGCATTGCTACCTACAACTCCACCTCCTAAAATTAATACTTTAGCTGGTTTAACACCTGGCACGCCTCCCAAAAGAATACCTTTTCCACCTTGCGGTTTTTCCAGAAAACGGGCGCCTTCCTGGATAGACATACGTCCGGCAACTTCACTCATAGGAATTAATAAAGGCAATGAGTGATCTGCTTCTTCTACAGTTTCATAAGCCAGGCATATTGATTTGTTGGAGAGCATGGCAAGAGTTAATTCCCGGTCGGAAGCAAAATGGAAATAAGTGAATAGTAACTGTCCTTTTCTAATTAAGTTATATTCGGTGACTATCGGTTCTTTCACCTTTACGATCATCTCGGCAGTGGCGTAAATGTCTTCTATTGTTGGCAGGATATGCGCGCCGACAGCTTGATATGCTTCATCCGGAAAACCGCTATTTATTCCCGCTGTATGTTGGATAAATACCCGATGCCCTTGTTTTACCACTTCGGCCACCCCCGAAGGTGTCATGCCAACACGGTTCTCATTGTTTTTGATTTCCTTTGGTACTCCGATAATCATAATGTTACGTATTAAAGATTTAACATGTTCGAATGTACGAAAAATCCCCTTACGTTGTTATTCGTAAGGGGATGTTTTAGAACAGAATGCCTCGCGTGTTGAGATGAATAAATGCGTAGAGTGGTTATTTTATAGACATTCACTGCCCTGCTTGTTGATTTTCATGCTTTTTCCATAGAGACCCACTCGAGCTATGTTGTTATAAAAGGGTTCTGCAATATCGTACTTAAAAGGAAGTACTTCTTGGTTGTCTTTGTTTATATACCCCCACTTGGACGACTGGCTTTCAATACAGACAGCAGCCAATCCTTCAGAGAAAGAGCATCCATTATCATATTTCAAGGGAATGACAACTTCTCCTTTCTTATTAATGAATCCTACTTTGTTGTGTAGCGAGACGAGGGCTAATCCTTCCGCGAATTGTTCTATTTGACTGTAAGTCGGTGGAAGAATGTAGTTTCCTTGTCTGTCAATCAGTCCCCATAATCCATCGTGGCATACACGTGCGCATTCTTGCTCAAACGAGTGAGCGGCTGCGTACTTAAACGGAATCCGTATCTGTCCGGTATGGTCGATGAATCCGTATTGGGAATTGAGTACTACCATTCCTAATCCTTCTTTAAAAGAGAAAGCCCGTTCATACATTAGAGGGATGACAACGTCATATCCTTTATTGATGTATCCCCATTGGATTTTTCCTTTAACGGGAGCCAATCCTTCGGAGAAACGGCCAATTGCCGAAAAACGCTTTTTCTTATTAGCTACCCCATAAGCTAAAAAAGAAGCAAAGAACTTTGTAATAGTGTTGCTCATTTTTCTTATTGTTTGTGTGGTAAGCGTCCGGATACCATTATATACAAGAGAAGCGTGGACGTCGTTAGTTCATTCTATTCAAGGTTCTGGTAAACCTATTGGGAAATGAACAACAGAGTCCACGCCCTTGTATATAACAAAGACGTGAACGCTTAGTTGCCATTATCTCCCCAATTTAAGAATTTACCAGATTCTGAATAGAGATAATATTCTAAACGCTTCTACGTTATTAATCGTAATAAGTCGCTACAAAGATACGGATTTCTTGTTAAAGAACAATATTTTTGAGGGATAAAGATGTTGCGATGAATGAGATATGTAGATAGAATGTGAAGTGGTTAGTAGATAGACTAAAAAAAACTCCCCTTACGTTTTAGGTAAGGAGAGCTTCTTTTAGTCTATTGTCAGACAGTTTCTATGAAGGATGCCTGTTATTAGTTTAAAAGTCCTGGATTAGCATCAATTGCATCTTGTGGAATACGCAATGTGTAACGGGAATCATCTTGTACAAGTGTGTAGGTTACGTCTTCAATTACTTTTTTGATTTCCGGCCGGGTAGTTCGGCGTAAATCAAACCAGCGATGTCCTTCAAAAGCAAGCTCACGAGCACGTTCTTTCAGAATTTCTGTGATTAGCTTTTCTTGGCTCATCGCATTTATTTCATTCTTTTTCTGCTCATAGCCTTCTGATGTATAACGATTCTCTATTAGTTTCAAGAGCCGGGTACGTGCTTCTGGTAATTTGTTTAAATGTGCAGCAGCTTCGGCTGAATTTAGATAAAGTTCTCCGGTACGGAAAGTACATTTGAATTTAGATTCACCACTTTTGCTGGAAGTATAATTCCCATTTTGATTTACTTTATAGTACTTGTTTGGGCGTAGATCTTTTCCTTCCTCATATTCTTGCAAAAATGAAGGGTAAAGTAGGAGTGATCCGGCATAATCGCTATTCGGGAAAACCTCATAGGCAGTGATCATTTCTATGGATGTAAATTCATTAGGAAGTTTGTCTCCTTCATCATTCAAGTTCACTAATGTCGATTTTCCAGCTAATACACGTTCCGAAGCTTCATAAGATTTGGCCCATTCACCCATATATAAATATACCCGTGACTCCATTGCGTCTACTGATAATGTTGAAAAACGGTATGAATATTGAACTTCCCATTCTTTTTTGTTAATCAGCTTCTGTGCTGTTTCTATATCAGACAATATAGAGGTATATATTTCCTTTACAGTGTTTCGTGATGGTATTTCTTCTAAATCAGTATTGAGTTTTAGAGGAATCGCCTTGGTTTCTAATGCTCCGGCAGCTGTATAGGGCTGTCCATAAAGATTAACCAATATAAAATGCATATATGCTCTCATAAGGTAAGCTTCTCCAACTAATTGATTAATATCTTCTTGGCTTCCTTCTGATATTTCATCTCTTTTATCAATGATTGCGTTAGCATAATAGATATTGGTATAATAGGCCGCCCAGCCAAATTGTCTCGTACTTGCATTCGGATTAACATCATTCCATTTCTCAACATCTCCTAAAGCATTTTTTGAAGTGGCGTCAGACTGTAATATGGTTGCGATATCTGTCCTGATTTCGCATATTCCTCTGTCATTGAGTACAGTATTGTAAGCAGTTGTGAATAAAGCTCTGTATTCAGCCAATGTATTAGGAATTACTTGGCCTACTGGTTGTATGTCCAAATAACTATCACAGGAAGATAATAGTAGGCTTCCTATTAATGTGAATATATAATATATTTTCTTTGTCATAATCTATTTTTTTTAAAAGTTAAGACTCAGGTTGAATGTAATAGATTTAGGAACTGGAGTAGAGTATAGGTTACCCATTGATTCCGGATCCATATAATTATCGTAGTTTGAACTGATAACAAATAGGTTACGAGCTTCTAAGCCTACAGTTGCTCCTCCGATACTTAGTTTATGTAGCCATTCGGATGGAACCCGGTAAGCAAGACGTATATTTTGTAAACGTACGAAGCTTAACTTCTTCACCCAGATATCCAATGACCTGTAAATATCATTTCGAGTACTGAACAAGTAGTAGTCAGCCGGATTGTAGTTGTATGTTGCTAATGCAGGGAATTTTCCTGTTTTATTTTCCGGTGTCCATCTATCCAGTATGTCTCTATTCATATTGCGTCCTGGATCTAAGTCAGATACATTATAACTTGGAGTTGTTTTTACGTGTGCTCCAAAATTATAAGAAAAATTCAAATTCAGTTCCCAATTGCGGTAATTGAACGTATTTAGAAAACCGCCCGTATAGGGAGCATCTGACGTTCCGATATAACTGTAGAAATCTCTTTGTTCTTCACTATTCGGCCCTATTTGGTAAGTGCCAAGTCCGTCTTCATTCGATGTCATTCTGAATAATTCTTCTACAGTGACAGCTTTCCCCTCTTTATTCTCAAGATAGATTTGTCCAGTCTCGGGGTTTATACCTTTGGTTTTCAATGCAAAGATTGCACCTACGGGGTATCCTTCCAAGCTAGGAGTCACTTGGTTTTTATCTGTAAGTACTTTTAGTACTTTATTTTGGTTATATGCGAAGTTGAAAGTTGTGTACCAAGAGAAGTCTTTAGTGGTGATATTACGGGTTTGCAGGTTTATTTCGACACCTTTGTTTTCCATACTAGCCCAGTTTATAGACATATTAGTGAATCCATTTTCCAAAGCTAATGCTTTAGAACCAATTAAGTCTGTTCCTTTTCTATAGTAGTAATCTACACTAAGATTGATGGCTTGATTGAGTACAGAAAAATCTATTCCTAGATTGTAAGATGCTGTTTTTTCCCAGCGTAATTTACTGTTGGGAGCACTATTGATAATAATGTTTTCTTCACTGTAGCCAGGTAAAATGCTCACATTATCATATTTTCCGACTAGGAATGGAGAGGTTCCCTTATCAATATTTCCTTGTAAGCCATAAGAAAGACGAAGGGCTAAATTATCGATCCATTTGTATTGTCTAATGAACGATTCATTAGATAAACGCCATAAGCCACTTACCGAATAGATTGGCAAGAAACGATATTTCTTATCTACTCCGAATAAATCAGAACCATCCATGCGTACACTTCCTCCCAATGTATAACGATTCATTAAAGTATATGAACCATTGGCAAAGAAAGAAGCAAAAGCGTTTTCCTTGTATGACTTGGTTTTTAGATTCCAATCATTAGCCTGTGTTTCATCTTTAAATATGAGATTTTGGAATGTCAGTTTCTTGGGATCATATCCGTATCCGGTTGAGGCTTGATTGTCTACCCAGTTTTTACGGATTTCCGAGCCGGCCATTATTTGTATATCATGTATATCACCGAATGTATTTTTGTATTCTCCCTGGATTTTCCATGTGAGTTGTGAGGTTGTGCTATTAGTTGTTTTAAGCATACCTCCTTCCGGTATAAGATAGGTTTGTACGCCATTTTTCCAATATTTATTGTTTTCACGTATATTCCTGATATTATATGAGTTTATCCCGGCATATTCTTCTTGAGACAATTGATCCCATTGCACACCAATCTGTGAATAAACTTTCCACTGATCGTTAAAACGTAGTTGAACGTCAAAGATAGAATTGATGGCTGTGGTGACAGATTCTTTATTTGTGTTTGCTCGTTCTTCGAATATATTAAAGCCTTGCTTTTCATCTGTTTCACTACTTTTGACTACGTCGTAATCGTAAAGGTAGTTTCCTTGTTCGTCAAATGGATCAAAGTAAGGATTAGCGATACGTGAATAATATACTGGGTTGATGAGTCCGTAAGTGTCAGTCATAAATGTGTTATTCTTGCGTCTGTTGGCAAAAATAGACATTCCAATTTTTAACATTTTGTTGACTTGATAAGAGGTTTTACTGGTCAGGTTAAAACGACTCATGCTTACGCCAGGTACATTTCCGTTTTCTTTTACATAACCGAGGGAATTGTAATAAGTAACTTTTTCGCTACCACCGGAAATGCTAAAGTTATATTCTTGTGTGAAAGCATCTCTGAATAATATATCATTCCAGTCTGTATTGATTGTTTTCAGTTTGTTTATAGCATTTTGGGCTTCAGGTGTCAGTCCGTTCCAGCCCTGTTCTTTATAGATGTCTATTAAGTTATATTGCTTCATGATCGCGGCAACTTTTCCTTTTTCAGGAAATACTGCTATCGGATCTGTTAACCCCCATAATATGTCAAATCGTGCTTCTTTCAATAATTGAAGTTCCAAATCGACTTTCTCTTCCGAGTTTAGTAAGTTGAGTCGTGAAGTGTTGAGGTTAGGGGTGTAAGTCAATTTAGTATTGAAGTTAATAACAGGTTTTCCAGTTTTTCCTCTTTTGGTTGTTACCACAATTACGCCATTTGCAGCACGTGCGCCATAGATGGCAGTAGCAGCTGCATCTTTTAATATCGTAATGCTTTCAATGTCGTTTGGACTCAACCCTGCGATAGAAGATTGCGACATATTTACGATGTCATTATCGTTGTCTTTGTTGATTTCAGGAATATCAGTCCCCTCCAAAGGTATTCCATCCAATACCCATAACGGGTCTTGTGTTCCATTCAATGAAGCTGTACCACGAATACGAATACGTGCAGGAGCTCCCGGTGCGCCGGAAGTTGTCGTAACGGCTACCCCCGCAACTTGTCCGGCTAATGCCTGGTCGATACTTTTTGCTGCGCCTACCATTCCGTCTGTAACGTCTACTTTAGCAATAGCAGCAGTCAGTTTACGACGTTCCAGTTCTTGATAACCAGTTACTACTACGTCTCCTAGTGTGTGTGATGAAGCTTGAAGGACAATACGATAAGTATCTTTTCCAGCTTGCAACACGATATTTTGTTCTTCAAAACCTATATAACTACAATGTAGTCTGGTCACCTTTTCCGGAATGGAAATGGAGAATTTGCCATCCATATCAGTGATAGTACCTAGAGAAGTCTGTGATACTCCAGCTTTTTTCAAATCGTCTGCATTAACATATACAGAAGCACCGATTAGAGGTTCATTGTCTTCACCGGATATAACGACTCCGGTGATTGTGCGGTTAACAGCGTTGGCTGTAGCCAACGTGCTAACAAGAAAACATATAAGAACGTATAAGTATTTTTTTCTCATCAATATAGATAATTAAAGTGATTGATTTTGTTTTATTTGATTCCCAAAGCTGTATTGATACGTAGAATCATGTCTTCATAATGATAGCGTGCAGCAGTATCAGAAGTGCCGAGGCGGTTTTGCAACAATTTCTTGATACGTAATAACTCTCCGCGTTTCACCGAGATAGCATCAGAAATACGGTTGAGCTGACTGCCGTAGAAGTTGAGCACACGTGGAGCACCCATTCGGTCTTCCTGACGAAGTGCCCGTTGTTCGGCGGCATAACAACTACAGAAAGGAGTAGCATGGTCAAGCAGGAAATGCTCGCTTGCAATCTTCTTGTTGATTTTTACAGCTTCGGGTTCTGCGGCTGCTGTAAGTAATGCATCGAGGAAGTTTTTCTGCAAAGAACGTTCCATAACATTGGGGATGCCACCACGTTCGGTAATACCGAAAATGTTTTTATGAAGTCCGTCCATAAGCTCCACTACTGTAAATGCTTTCTTTCCGTTGACAGATTCATTCTCTATCATACGCATCAAACGAGTGTTGCCTAGTAAATCCCAAAGGATATAGGCTTGGGCGTTCTTTAAGATTTGAGTAGGAGCATTCTCCTGTTTTCCGATTGGAGTGTTGCGGAGCAGATAGGTATATTGTCCTACTTCCGTGTCAAACAGCCATTTAGGATAGGTCAATACTTCATCCATCAAGAATTTCAATGAAGCTTCTTGTTTCTCTTTCTCAACGAATGTATAAGTCTTGACACCGTCTCCTACAATTGTATTTTCAATATATATACCGCCGATGTTGGCAAGTACATGATATAAGTAGTTGTTCCACTGGTTGATAACTGCATAGTAGAGACGCGACGCTTCTTCGTAAGTTTGTCCTTTTTCTCCGGTGGTAGTCCATTGAAGAATTTGTGGAACGATACGTTTCAGGTTTTTGATGCCATATAAAGAAGAACGGACCGGATCATCACCCAGGTCTTCGTTCTGTGCGCGTGGATCTACTGCGTCACGTACATCCTGCGCTTCACTATACTTATAAAGACGATCGGTATGCTTACTCAAGAAATCGAATAAAATATCTTTTTCTTCTTCCGGAGTATTCTTTCCGTACCAACGATAGCCATATTCGATAGCAAACATATCATAAGGACCGATATGCGGAGAAAGAACTTTTACCCCATCTCCAGGCTGTGCAATATAATTGAATCGTGCATAATCCATGATAGATGAAGCGGTAGAATTCATTCTGGAAGTAAATGCTTCGGAACGTAACGAATCCGTCGGGAAAGCCCATGAACCCATCATATTGTGACGGAGTCCCAATGAGTGGCCTACCTCATGGCAAGCAACGAACCGGATAGCATCTCCCATCAAAGCATCAGGTAATTGCACATTGCGTGCTTCCGGACACACAGTTCCAGTCTGCACAGTGATCCATTCGCGTACCATAGAAAGCACATTGTGCCACCACATAATATCAGCTTCCAGAATTTCTCCGGAACGTGGGTCTAACAGGGAAGGTCCCATTGCATTTTTCTTTTCTGAAGCAGCGTAAGTCAGTACGGAGTAATTGACATCGTCCATGTCTATATGCATACTGTCTGTGATTTCCTTGGCGATAATCGCGTTCTTGAAACCTGCTTTTTCGAAAGCGATCTGCCAGTCCTCGATACCTTTTTTAATGTACGTACGCCATTGGTAAGGTGTTGAATTATCAATGTAGAATACGATTGGTTTGGCAGGCTCCACAAGCTGTCCTTTCAGATAAGCCTCCCGGTCTTCCGGTTTGGGTTCCATGCGCCAGCGAGTGATATATTGTGTTTTATCCGTACCTTGTTGTGCATCACTAAAACTTAATAACGGATTAGTGAAATAACCGACTTTCTGATTGTCGAATCGTCCCATCATCGGCTTTTCAGGCAACAAGAGAATAGAAGAACTGACTTCCACCGTCACATAAACAGTGGTAGTTCCTTCTGTAACTCTGGTAGTCAATTCGGAAGTTGCCACGACATTGTTTGAAAAGGATTTGATGGATAAAATACGGGATAAATTTTTGATAGCCGAAGTACCCAGATTGATATTAGTAAATACATTATTAATACTGGTTTCAGTACCGTCATAAATATCATTCACCTTGATTACTAATGCAGTAGAATCTGCATTAATCGCTTCAATTTTGAATGCGGCAATCAATGGAGAGATAAAATTATCCTTTACCGAACGGAAGATGGCATCCGTTTGGGGGGCCAGAGGTAATGGGCGTTGTTGTCGTAGCATTAATTTGCCCGTAGCTTTATCCCATTCCATGCAAACCATCTGATTCTCGTAGTTTACTCCACGGTTTACACCTGCATCATTAAGTTCGGCAGGAACTCGTTGCAGTTTGTTGACAACTAATAAATCACGTCCCAAAAGTGAGGTGGGAATTTCAAAATAATAGTCATTCTTTTTTTGGTGTACAGCAAACATTCCTTTCGTTGTTTTACTGTCTTCCACTAATTTTTCGTAGTCGCTTTTACTCTTCTCTTCTTTCTCTTCTGGTTTCTTCTTTTTCTTTTTAAACCAACTCAGATTTTCTGTAGCGGGGGTAGTTGCAAATGCCGAGAGCGTTTCTCCACTCAGCAATATACATGCAATGACCGCTGCCATTACTTTTACATACATTCTCATTGAGTTTCTAACTTTTAATTATAATTAAAAAACAGCCACAAAAGTACTAATATTAATAACATAATAACTACTGATTTGCAATGAATATAACATTTAAAAGAAATATTAACTAGAATCTAAGACCATCATTCCTCCCAGATATTTCATAGTTTAGTGGGAATAGTGTACATTTGCGGGAGTAAAAAAGTGAATGGAATGATGAGACGATATATCACTGCTTTGATGCTGGCTTGCTGCATCGGAGGGTATGGACAAGAGAAAAAGCAAGCAACCTTTGTGCCTCCTTTTGACTTTCCTCTTACATTGAGTGGAAACTTTGGAGAAATCCGCTCCAATCACTTCCATGGCGGGCTGGATTTTAAAACAGGCGGAGTGATCGGTAAACCCGTTCTTGCTCTCGCTGATGGTTATATTTCGCGTATTCGCGTAACGAATGGATCGGGGTATGTACTTGATGTCTGCTACCATAATGGTTATTCAACTATCAACCGCCATTTGAGCGGTTTTGTTTCTCCCATTGCCGAAAGGGTGGAGAAACTTCAATATGAAGAAGAGAACTGGGAAGTGGAGATTGTGCCTGAACCGGGAGAATATCCGGTAAAAGGAGGTCAACAGATTGCATGGAGCGGCAATACCGGATATTCGTTCGGCCCACATCTTCATCTGGATGTGTTTGAAACGGAATCGGGGGATTATATTGACCCTATGCCTTTCTTCCAGTCGAAAATAAAAGATACACGTGCTCCGAAAGCTGATGGCATCCTCTTTTTCCCGCAACCGGGCAAAGGAGTGGTGGATGGAAAACAGGAGAATAAAACGATTCTTCCCAATAGCGAACGTCCTGTGGAAGCATGGGGAGTGATAGGGCTGGGTATCAAGGCATACGATTACATGGATGGCGTAAGTAACCATTACGGAGTTTATTCTGTTGTGCTCACGGTAGATGGGAATGAAATATTTCGCAGTACCGTAGATCGTTTCTCGCAAGAAGAGAACCGGATGATTAACTCTTGGACGTATGGACAATATATGAAATCTTTTATTGATCCGGGAAATACGTTGCGTCTGCTGAAAGCGTCGAATGATCATCGTGGTCTGGTGACGATTGACGAGGAACGGGATTATCAGTTCTTATATACATTGAAAGATGCTTTCGGAAACACTTCCAACTATCGTTTTACCGTGCGGGGTCGGAAGCAGCCGATTGAACCGTTGAATCATCGGGAGAAATATTATTTCATCTGGAATAAGACTAATTATTTGCAAGAGCCGGGATTGAGCCTGGTTATTCCGAAAGGAATGTTGTATGACGATGTCCCCCTCAATTATCAGATGAAGGCGGATAGTGGTGCCGTTGCTTTTACTTATCAACTGAATGATAAGACGGTTCCATTGCATGCAGCTTGCGAACTTCGTATCGGATTGCGTAGAAAGCCGGTTGCCGATACGACCAAATATTATGTGGCCCGCATCACTCCGAAGGGAGGAAAGTACAGCGTAGGCGGAAAGTATGAAGACGGATATATGAAAGCTGCCATCAAGGAGTTAGGAACTTATACTGTTGCCATCGACACCATTCCGCCGGAGATTATTCCTGTTAATAAGAACCAGTGGGGAAGAAACGGAAAGATTGTCTATCGGCTGAAAGATCAGGGGACGGGAATTGCTTCCTATCGCGGGACGATTGACGGTAAGTATGCACTTTTCGGACGCCCCAATATGGTGAAATCGTACTGGGAATGTGTACTTGATCCGAAACACGTGAAGAAGGGCGGAAAGCATACGGTCGAGT
Source organism: Bacteroides sp. 90-K9/2 (assembly GCF_047310725.1). Lineage (NCBI taxonomy): Bacteria > Pseudomonadati > Bacteroidota > Bacteroidia > Bacteroidales > Bacteroidaceae > Bacteroides > Bacteroides sp. 90-K9/2. The sequence continues at coordinate 327,147 of NZ_JBCGVL010000003.1, read as the reverse complement.
TTACAGTGACCGATGGTTGCGGAAATGAAACGGTAGCTCGTGAAAGTTTTGTTTGGTAAATTATTAAAAGTGAATCATATATTTATGAAGAAAAGAATTATTTTTTGTGCTGCTGTATTTATGGCGGCTGTGGCGAACACTTTCGCTTGCACTAACCTGATTGTCGGAAAGAATGCGTCTGCCGATGGCTCGACAATCGTTTCCTATTCTGCCGACTCGTATGGCCTGTTCGGAGAACTTTATCATTATCCGGCTGCTACCTACCCGAAGGGAACGATGTTGAAAGTATATGAATGGGATACCGGCAAGTATTTGGGAGAAATAGAGCAGGCACGTCAGACTTACAATGTAGTCGGTAATATGAATGAATATCAGGTTACGATTGGTGAGACTACTTTCGGTGGACGTCCGGAACTGGCGGATTCTACAGGGATTATTGATTACGGAAGTTTGATTTATATTGGTTTGCAACGTTCGCGTACTGCCCGTGAAGCAATTAAAATCATGACCGATTTAGTGCAGCAATACGGTTATTATAGCGAAGGAGAGTCTTTTACTATTGCCGATCCCAATGAAATCTGGATCATGGAAATGATTGGTAAAGGTCCCGGAATCCGTGGAGCTGTTTGGGTAGCTGTACGTGTACCCGACGACTGCATCTCGGCTCATGCCAATCAGTCACGTATTCACCAGTTTGATATGAATGACAAGGAGAACTGTATGTACTCTCCGGATGTTGTTTCTTTTGCCCGCGAGAAGGGATATTTTAATGGAGTAAACAAAGATTTTAGCTTTTCGCTAGCCTACGCACCTCTTGATTTTGGTGCCCGCCGTTTCTGTGAGGCACGTGTGTGGAGCTATTTTAATAAGTTCACGGATAACGGAAAAGATTATCTTCCTTATATTGAGGGAAAGACCGATACTCCGATGCCTCTTTTTGTGAAACCGAAACAAAAACTGTCTGTACAGGATGTGAAAGATATGATGCGTGACCACTATGAAGGTACGCCTCTTGATATTTCCAATGATTTCGGAGCAGGTCCTTATAAGACGCCATATCGCCTCTCTCCTCTGAACTTCAAGGTAGACGACAAGGAATATTTCAACGAACGTCCCATTTCCACTCAACAAAGCGGATTTGTATTTGTTGCACAAATGCGTGCTCATAAGCCGGACCCGATAGGTGGTGTACTTTGGTTTGGCGTGGATGATGCTAACATGGCGGTATTTACTCCGGTCTATTGCTGTGCAACGAAAGCTCCGGTATGCTATACCCGTGTGGGCGGAGCCGATTATATTACATTCTCCTGGAATTCAGCTTTCTGGATTTTTAACTGGGTGTCTAATATGGTCTATCCGCGTTATGATTTGATGATCGGTGATGTACGGGAAGCGCAGAAAGAAATGGAAACGACTTTCAACAATGCGCAGGAAGGCATTGAAGAGATGGCTGCCAAACTGTTGGCTAAAGATAAGAACGCAGCAGTAGATTTTCTGACAAATTATACAAACATGACTGCACAGAGCACTTTCGATACTTGGAAACAATTAGGTACATTCTTGATTGTGAAGTATAATGATGGAGTAGTGAAGCGTGTTAAAGATGGTAAGTTTGAGCGTAATTCTATCGGACAACCTGCCGGTGTGATCCGTCCCGGATATCCGAAAGAATTCTTGCAAGAATATGTCAAACAGACCGGTGATAGATATTTGGTGAAATAAGAATTGAATAACTAGGATTTGTAAACTTATTATTTTATATTTGTGTGCTCAAGAAATTGATAATAAATAATTCATTAACCAATAAATAACAATCGAAATGGAAAATCAGGAACTTATTAAACAGGTCACTGAAAAAGCCGAAAAATGGCTGACCCCGGCTTATGATGCTGAAACCCAAGCTGAAGTGAAACGCATGTTGGAAAACGATGATAAAACCGAACTTATTGAAGCTTTCTACAAAGACCTTGAATTTGGTACTGGTGGTCTGCGTGGTATCATGGGAGTTGGTAGTAATCGTATGAATATCTATACGGTAGGTGCTGCCACTCAAGGACTTTCCAACTATCTGAAGAAGAACTTCAAGGAGCTGCCGCAGATTTCTGTAGTAGTAGGTCACGACTGCCGTAACAACAGCCGTTTGTTTGCAGAGACTTCCGCTAATATTTTCTCTGCCAACGGCATTAAAGTATATCTGTTTGATGATATGCGTCCGACTCCGGAAATGTCTTTTGCTATCCGTCACCTCGGTTGCCAGAGCGGTATCATTCTGACTGCTTCTCACAATCCGAAAGAATACAACGGTTACAAGGCATATTGGGATGACGGTGCACAAGTGTTGGCCCCGCATGATAAAGGTATCATTGACGAAGTGAACGCCATTGCTTCTGCTGCTGACATTAAATTCCAGGGAAATCCTGATTTGATTCAGATTATCGGTGAGGACATTGATAAGATTTATCTGGATATGGTGAAAACAGTTTCTATTGATCCGGCAGCTATCGCCCGTCACAAAGATATGAAGATTGTCTATACTCCGATTCACGGTACAGGTATGATGTTGATTCCGCGTGCATTGAAGATGTGGGGATTCGAAAACGTATTTACTGTGCCCGAACAGATGATTAAGGATGGTAATTTCCCGACTGTCGTATCTCCGAACCCGGAAAATGCGGAAGCTCTTTCCATGGCTGTAAACCTTGCCAAAGAAATTGATGCTGACCTCGTTATGGCTTCCGATCCGGATGCCGACCGTGTGGGTATCGCTTGTAAGGATGACAAGGGCGAATGGGTACTGATTAATGGTAACCAGACTTGTATGATGTACCTTTATTATATTCTGACACAGTACAAACAACTGGGTAAGATTAAAGGGGGCGAGTTCTGTGTGAAGACAATCGTTACTACCGAACTTATCAAGAAAATCGCTGATAAGAACAACATCGAAATGCTTGACTGCTACACCGGATTTAAGTGGATTGCCCGTGAAATCCGTCTGCGTGAAGGTAAACAGAAATATATCGGTGGTGGTGAAGAAAGCTACGGATTCCTTGCTGAAGACTTCGTGCGCGATAAAGATGCTGTATCCGCTTGCTGTCTGATTGCTGAAGTTGCTGCATGGGCAAAAGATAATGGCAAATCTTTGTATCAGTTGTTGCTTGATATCTACGTAGAATATGGATTCTCTAAAGAGTTTACTGTAAACGTAGTGAAACCGGGTAAGAGCGGTGCTGAAGAAATCAAAGCGATGATGGAAAACTTCCGTGCTAATCCTCCGAAAGAATTGGGTGGCTCTAAAGTGATTTTGAGCAAAGATTATAAGACTCTGAAACAGACAGACGATAAAGGTAACGTAACTGTAATTGATATGCCGGAACCCTCTAACGTTCTTCAATATTTCACAGAAGACGGTAGCAAAGTTTCCGTTCGTCCTTCAGGTACAGAACCGAAGATTAAGTTCTATATGGAAGTTCAGGGTGAAATGGGATGCCGCAACTGTTATGCTTCTGCCGAGTCTGCCGCCATGGAAAAGATTGAAGCAGTGAAGAAATCATTGGGTATCTGATTTTGTCTCTTCTGAAATTGCAGACATAGATCATAAAAAGATAAAGATTAAAATAGCGCCTCCATCGTCTTTTGAAGATTGTGGAGGCGCTTCTTTTTCTCTGTACATAGCCCTGATTCTGCCTATTTTGGGGCATTTTCCCTCATTTGGCACAGTTCTTTCATTTCCTTTGCATTCTTTAAGCTCACTTGCTAATCCTTCTTGCGAGAATCTTGTTGTATTGGCATCATCTCAATTTCAACAGGCAGGCTGCGGATATACACATGTTTTGTTGATGCTTTAGAGTGATACGTTCAGTTTCATATTCGTAAGTTGTTCGTTTGTAGTTGTGTGTATTTCGTAGCCTGCTTTTCTACTCGCTATTAGTTTAGTATATCTTCATTTGGATGTTCAATCCACCAATCGATCATCTTTCGTGCAAGGCTAAGTTTTCTGGGAAGTTCGGGTAGATTATCTCTTGTGTAAAAGTCTCCCGAACTCAATTCTTCATCTTGGAGTGTGATTTCCCCTCCGGCATAATCCGCAATAAATCCGACCATTAGACCGCTGGGATAAGGCCAGGGCTGGTTGCCGAAATAAGTGATATTCTTTACCTCCAGTCCGGTTTCTTCTTTCACTTCACGTGCTACACATTCTTCTAATGTTTCTCCGGTTTCCAGGAATCCGGCAACGAGGCTATTGAATGTTCCTTTAAAATTGCGGGCATGCACTAAGAGTAGTGAGTCTTTTTTTCTCACTAATACCAGAATCGCTGTGGATATGGAAGGATATACTTCCCGACCGCATTTCGGGCAACGTTTCATAATAGATTCTTTCTGTTCCATCAGCGTGCCGCAGGCGGAACAGAAGCGGCTGTTTCTATCCCAATGCAGAATCTCATGCGCTTTTCCTGCAGTCTGATAATGAGACAAAGGGAGATATTCATAAGAGGCGCGAAGTCCTATCATTGTCCATTGCTCCGATTCTTCAATGGGAGAGGAGAGGGAGAAAGCTTTGCAGTTTCTACCTTCCAATGTGGTGATATTATGTACTGTTGTTTTTTCTTTCATAATGATAGGAGAACTTTCTCCATATGGGACGGCATACTTACCATCCCCTTTTTTCTCAAGAAGCAGTTGATCTTTATAAAAGATAAACCACCATGATTGTGCTGTCTGATCCATTTTATTCCAATTCTTTTCTTTGCGCTGCGAAGTTATAAAAAACTAGGTTGATATGTAGACTTCCCGGATAAAATATCAATAGACTAGCTTAATAAAATACGTTGCTCGATACCGATTTCCTGAATGAAATAATCGTCGTGTGAGATTACAATTACAGTACCCGTATAGTTCTTGATGGTAGCAGTAATGATTTCAATACTCTGTATATCCAGATTGTTGGTCGGTTCATCCAGAATAAACATATCGGGAGTATTATTGCTAATCATCAGGCAGCAGAAAGCAAGACGCATTTTCTCACCGCCGCTAAGTTTCCGGCAGGATTTATCCCATTCGGAAGCAGGGAATAAATAACGGTTCAGAATGGTCTTTATTTCATGCTCCGGCAGGTTCCGGTTATTGAAAGCGTAAGCCTGTTCCAGAATACTGTTCCGGTTGTCGATGATAGAATATTCCTGATTCAGATAAACATAGGTAAATTCCATTCGCGTCAGGTTTCCTTCCTGTGGCTGGAACTGTCCGGTGATTAGCTTCAAAAGAGTTGTTTTCCCACTGCCGTTGGCCCCTTCTATACGGAGGCGGTCTCCACTCTTTAGTTGGAAGCTGATAGGGGTTTGCCAGAGTTGCTGTTTGAAATCGCTATTGTCCTGAATATCATTACTGTCCGGACTGGGATGATTACCTGTATCAGCAAGATTTGCTTCATTATTCATCTGAATATGACTGTTGATTGAATTGGGATGATAACCGAAGTTAACCTCTTTTGCTGTCACCAATATCTTTCCGGTGTGGAGCGAGGAACTATTAAAATCGGTTTTTAATGTAGCGGTTGGGGAGAGCGAACTTCGAAGCTGGTTGCGTTCGTCTCTTAACTTCTCGGCTTTCTCCTGATGGGTGCTGTTAAGTTTGCTGGTACTCTTTTCTGATTTTCCTTGAAGCGCATTGAGCACAATACGAGGAACTCCCTTTTTAATATGATTTTTTTCTCCACGCACATTTTGTTTGTCCCTGCGTTCGGCCGTTTCGCGTGCCACTTTGTGGGCAATGCGCAGTGCCTTCTCTTTTTCTTCGATACGTTGCTGCAATGCTTCCTGCATCAGCGTTTTTTGTTCTTTATAGAATTCATAATTTCCTCCATAGTAATTGATTTGATGCTTTTCCAGTTCGCATATTTCGGGGAGAAGATTAAGCAGAGTGCGGTCATGACTTACAACTAACAGTGTGGAGCGGCATTTCTCTACCCAGTCGTATAAATGTTGTCTGCCGGAAGAATCGAGGTGATTGGTCGGTTCATCCATAAGTATGACAGGTGGGTGATGGATGTCCATACCTGCCAGAAATACACGGGTCTTTTCACCTCCGCTAAGCAAATTCATCGGGTAAGATAGAGTAAACTGTCCTAGCCCCCATAAATCGAGAGTGGCAATGGAACGTTCTTCAATATTCCAGTCATCATCCAGGACGACGAAGTTTTCGTTTGAGGCATCTCCTGACAGGATAGCATGTAGGGCTTGTTGCTTACGCTCTATCCGGAGTGCCTGGGCGATGGTTAATGAATCATATTGCCCGAAATGTTGCGGGATATAATATAGCTCATCCGGGCGGACAATGACACCGGAAGAGGGTGAAAGTTGACCGGCAATAATTTGCAGCAAAGTAGATTTGCCGCAGCCATTGTTACCGACTAATCCCAGTTTTTGGCCTTTGCTGATGGCGAAATTGAGATCACTGAATAATACTTCTTTATCCGGATGGATATAGCTGATTTGTTGAATACTTATAGACATAATGATCTATTGGGTTTGAGGTTGGAAATAGCGTGAAGGAAAATCACAGGATAGGGGAACGACAAACACAATACTGGCTAAACAACACGGATTTCGTGATGCTTAACAAAATAGAAAAAGCATATAAGAAAAGTGATGTTTACTTAGAAGTGTTGTCTTACTTACTAATTCTCATTGCGGTAGGTATATAGTTTAACTTGGTTGCAAAGATAACACTTTCTGTTGGATTTCACTCTGTTGAGGTGGAAAAAGAATAAGATTCATTTATTTAGAGGCTCTGTTTGCCTCATTCAGAGCCTCTGATTACTCCAAATACAGCCTCTGTTTGTCTTATTCAGAGGCTGTATTTTAGGAGTGATTTATATTCTGCCTTATTCTTATACATCAAATAGTTGATTTAATCCCTCACTCATACTGGGATGTGTGAAGATAAAATCACGTAAGAATGTAGACGGTTGTCCCGTTTTCATAGCCATAGCTACGGTATTGATGATTTCCGAAGCATCGGCACAAAATAGTGTGCAGCCCATAATTTTCCCGTTATGATTATTGATGATGGCTTTTAACATACCATCTGTCTGCTGTAGTGTACGGGTGCGGACGATGGAAGTAGCCGGTAGCCGGGAAACCTTAAATGAGTATCCCCTTTTTAACGCCTCTTCTTCACTGATTCCGATATGTGCCAACGGTGGATCAATAAATACTGCATACTGAACTGGATCACGGTCTCCGATATCACGTTTCTTATCACCGAAGAGCTGGTCACGGATAATCCGGAAATCATCCAGTGAGACATAAGTAAATTGCGACCCGCCTTTCACATCTCCCATTGCCCATATATGAGGAACAGTGGTACGCAACTGATCGTTTACTATAATAGCTCCGTGCGCATCGACTCCTACGCCTGCTGCTTGCAAATTTAATCCTTCAATCATCGGTTTACGTCCCGTTGCGATGAGAATGGCATCTCCGTCCACATAATAAGGAGTACCGTCGGATACGTCCGAGTAAGTCAGTGTCACTCCGTCACTGGTATCATGGACGGACTGTGCGCGGGTGTTCAGGTGGATTTCAATACCTTTTTTATCCATAACTTCTTTGACGCTGTTTGCAATGTCCCGATCTTCACGAGGCATAAATTTGTTTCCTCCTTCGAGTATCGTCACTTTGCTACCGAATCCGGCATACATAGAAGCAAATTCCAGTCCGATATATCCTCCGCCTATGATAATCAAGTGATGGGGAAGGACGTTTAAATCCAGAAGCGTACTACTGGTATATACATGCTGGCTGTGCTGAATACCGTCTATTGCCGGAATGATAGGAGTAGAGCCAGTATTGATAAATATCTCTTTACCTTGCAGTTCGATGTCCCCTTCCGGAAGCGCTACTTTTATGGTATTGGAAGATACGAAAGAGCCCGTTCCGGTGTAAATAGTTACATTGGGACGCTTGTTTAGTCTTTCGTAATTATCATTTCTAAGAAAAGAGGTGAGACGGTTCTTCCGGCCGATGGCTTGTTTGTACATATTCGCCTGTTTGGGAAAATCGTCATAGTAGAGCAAGGCGGAAACCTCGGCTTCATGCACCAGCATTTTGGTTGGAATACAGGCTATGTTCGGACAGGTTCCTCCATACATCATGTTGGAACGTTCCACGATGGCAACTTGCCATCCGCGGTTGGAAAGTTCGGCAGCCAGGGTCTTTCCTGCCTTGCCGAATCCTATTATTATTGCATCATATTGTTTCATAACTTCTTTTTATTAACGATTCGTATGAGACTATATAACAGTCTGAAAATACGATTTGTTCCGTAATCTCAAGAAGTTAGCACTTTCTGCAAAAGGGGATTAGCTCTTTTTAAGTGTTTTGAGTACGCGTTGTGACGAGTCGGATAATAACACTACGGCACTGGCTAAAATCACAATGTCTTTAATCACCAATCGCCCTGCGCCGGATAGTAATGGGAAGCCGAATTCTCCGCTTCCCAGATCGGGAACCCAGACTTCCGGGGTGGTGGCGAGAAAAGAAAGTGTTCCCAGCGTCATGATAATAGCAAGAGCGTCACCTGCCAGTCCCACTTTCGGGAAAAAGATGCCTAGGAATACCAGTATGCCGATGCTCATAATAAGAGCTCCCAGTCCGTAGGAGAAAGTATAAGTACGGTTTGCTTCGTGCCATGCACGATTCTCCGGGACGAAAGCGCCTTCCGCATTTTTATGTTCTTTGTATTCAGGCGCATCTTTAGCATAGAAGAAGCTCATGAAAGGGCTGTTGGCTACGAACGGAACAATCCCGTCGGCTTCATAATGGAAATACTTCAATCCGCCTATCCATACAAATACTACCAAGATGGCCACGCGGATAAATTGGATACCGAAACCTTTTAGACTTGAAGTGAAGGTCAGTAAAGCGATAAATTTCTCTTTCATTTTGTTGGGGTTTTAATGAGTTTATCTAACGTTGCAAAGATCGTTCATTCCCCATACTCCTCAAATAGCAATACTTCCGTATGCCTTATCAATTTTTCCCTTCCTGTGTATTTCTGAATTGTACGGCGCTCTGTCCGGTCATATTTTTGAAGAAACGGCTGAAAGAAGCCTGGTCTTCAAATCCCAGAATATCGGCAATTTCTTTGGCACTTTTGTTGCTGTAAAGCAAAAGGCGTTTGGCTTCCGCTTCCACCCGTTCGTGGATTACCCGGAGCGGTGATGGTAGTTTGCAGGTTGAAAAGATGTTCGATAGTGTCTTGGGAGATTTGTGCAGCATATCGGCATAATCCTGTACTTGCTTCTTCGTCCGGTAATGCTCGTCAACCAAGTTATAGTATTGGCGGACAATCTCGAAACCGGATTCTTTTTCACGGGTGATATTCATGCGATGACGTGCAATGCGGGTACATTGAATGATGAAGCGTTTCAGCAGAATGCGTAGCATCTCTTCCTGCAGGCTGTCGGAAACGGTAAATTCGTTTTCCAGTGCTTCGGTAATGGTGTCGAGCTCTTTGCGTTCTTTTTCATTCAGGGTAAAACGGATCAGGTGAGAAGAACCGTTGAACAGGAAACCGCTGCACGACACTTCATGGTCGTTGCCATAGATGCAATAGAAGTTACTGTTGAACAGCAAAGTCAGATATTCACCGTCAATCGATTTAAATTCGAGGTGTTGCAGATGAGTGAGTGAAATCACTTCATCTTTGGTAAGCATCATTTCCTGATGGTCGATTTCTACTGTGATGCTTCCGCTGCGTACCCATATAAATTTATAAAGCCCCTTTTCTTTTTGCAGTGCTTTTTCTGTCAGATAAGAGTCTGTAAGTGCGAGTGTCCCTTTTAGTTTCGTGTGATATTGTTGTAACATAGTTAGTCCTCCATTGCTGATGCGTCAAATGATAGCGGTAGTAGGTCGCTTATACTTTTTACTTCGTAGATACATTCTTTGCCATACAATAGGATACGGATGGGTTGTTTGTAACGCTTTTCCGTTTCCAGAATCACTTGCCGGCAAGCGCCGCAGGGGGGAATCGGTTGGTCGATGAAATCTTTTTCCGTTCGTGCCGCAATGGCAAGAGTGACAACCGGCTGGTCGGGATATTGGGAATTGGCATAGAATAAGGTAGTGCGTTCCGCACAAAGTCCCGATGGATAGGCGGCATTCTCCTGATTGGTTCCTGTCACAACAGTTCCGTTGCCCAATAGCGCAGCGGCACCTACGGAGAAATGGGAATACGGAGAATAACTACGAGCTGTTGCCTCCATGGCAGTCTGCATAAGTGCCCGATCGGCCTCATTCAACTCATCATATTGATATACTTTAATAATAGCGGTAATTGTGAGGTCTCTCATATACGTCAGGGTATTGGTTTCTACAATTAATGTTACAAAGTTAGGAAAGAGATTGATAATCCCAATTATTTTTCGGATTTTTGTGCCATCTAATCCACATCTGAACTAAAATGGAGAATAAACTGTATAGACTTATCTTTTTAACTGTTGTTTTCTTCTTTGCCGTAGGAGTGCAGGCACAGAAACGGAATGCCCGTTACATCGAATATATAAATAAGTATAGTGATCTGGCTGTTGAACAGATGAAGCTTCATAAAATTCCGGCCAGTATCACGTTGGCGCAGGGATTGCTGGAAAGCGGTGCCGGATACAGTCAGTTGGCACGAAAGAGCAACAATCATTTTGGTATTAAGTGTGGAAGTAGTTGGCGGGGGCGTACCGTTCGTCACGATGATGATGCACGCAACGAATGTTTCCGTGCCTATAGCCATCCTCGTGATTCTTACGAAGATCATTCTGACTTCCTTAGAAGAGGTGCCCGTTATGCCTTTCTTTTCAAACTGGATATCACAGACTATAAAGGATGGGCCCGTGGACTGAAAAAAGCTGGATACGCTACAGATCCGTCCTATGCTAACCGTCTGATTACGATTATCGAAGATTATGATCTGTATAAATATGACCGTAAAGGTGTATACTCGGAACGGAAACTGAGAAAGAATCCTTGGTTGATGAGTCCGCATCAGGTATATATTGCTAATGATATAGCCTATGTTGTAGCCCGCAACGGTGATACCTTTAAAGATTTAGGTAACGAATTTGACATTAGTTGGAAGAAACTGGTGAAGTATAACGATCTGCAGCGCGATTATACGTTAGTAGAGGGAGATATCATCTATCTGAAGAGCAAGAAGAAAAAGGCTTCCAAACCTTATACCGTATACATTGTGAAAGATGGAGATTCTATGCATGGTATCTCTCAAAAATATGGTATCCGCCTCAAAAATCTTTATAAGATGAATCGTAAGGACGGCGAATATGTTCCTGAAATCGGAGATAGATTGCGCCTGCGGTAGGGACACATATAGAGTGGTTTTTTGTTCGCCACCGATGAATAAATCCGGCTTTTTTTCTTTCTTCGTAAAAGTTTTGCATTTCGAAAACTTAATGGTTCATTCATGTGTTATTATTCTTGATAAAACATGATTGTAATATGAGTCTTAACATTGCAAAAAATAATAAGAAACGTGTCGTTATAGTAGGCGGTGGTTTCGGTGGCTTGAAATTGGCTAACAAGCTGAAAAAGTCAGGCTTCCAAGTTGTATTGATAGATAAGAACAACTATCATCAGTTTCCCCCTTTGATTTATCAGGTGGCTTCGGCCGGTATGGAACCAACTTCCATATCTTTCCCTTTTCGTAAAATATTCCAGCGCCGGAAAGATTTCTATTTCCGTATGGCAGAAGTACGTGCCATTTTCCCGGAAAAGAATATGATACAGACTTCCATCGGAAAAGCAGAATATGATTATCTGGTGTTGGCTGCAGGAACTACAACCAACTTTTTCGGTAATAAACATATTGAAGAAGAAGCCATGCCGATGAAAAACGTTTCGGAAGCAATGGGGTTGAGAAATGCTCTTCTTGCGAATCTGGAACGTGCCTTAACTTGCTCAACCAAACAGGAGCAACAAGAGTTGATGAATATCGTTATTGTAGGAGGTGGAGCAACCGGAATAGAGGTAGCCGGAATACTTTCCGAAATGAAGAAATTTGTCCTGCCAAAAGATTATCCTGATATGCCGAGTAGCTTGATGCATATATATCTGATTGAGGCCGGGCCGCGACTGCTTGCCGGAATGTCGGAAGAATCTTCCGCTCATGCCGAACAGTTTCTCCGTGAAATGGGGGTAAATATCCTGTTGAATAAACGTGTTGTGGACTATCGTGACCATAAAGTGGTACTCGAAGATGGTACGGAGATTGCTACGCGCACTTTTATTTGGGTAAGTGGTGTTACCGGAGTGACTATCGGCAACATGGATCCTTCGTTGATAGGACGTGGCGGACGTATTAAAGTTGATTCGTTCAACCGTGTGGAGGGAATGAGCAATGTGTTTGCTATTGGTGACCAATGTATTCAGGTTGCTGATGAAGATTATCCGAACGGACATCCTCAATTGGCGCAAGTCGCTATTCAGCAAGGAGAACTGCTGGCAAAGAATCTGATTCGTATGGAGAAAGGACGGGAAATGAAACCTTTCCATTATCGTAATCTAGGGTCGATGGCGACTGTAGGACGTAATCGTGCCGTGGCAGAGTTTAGTAAAGTAAAAATGCAGGGATGGTTTGCCTGGGTGATGTGGCTGGTTGTTCATCTGCGCTCTATTCTTGGGGTACGTAATAAGGTTATTGTACTCTTGAATTGGGTATGGAATTATTTCACTTACGATCAGTCTATGCGTATGATTGTCTACGCCCGTAAAGCAAAAGAGATTCGTGATCGTGAAAAGCTGGAAGAGACTACGCATTGGGGAAAAGAACAAGTACAAGAGGAAAAGAACCCCTCTATTACATCATCATCCAAGTAGACAGACCTCCTGTCGGCAGGATGATAGATTTTATTCTGAACGGTAAATTCGTACAGGGTGTCCGATATCGGACACCCTTTGTTTTTTGTTATCTTCTATTTATCAATCATTTACGGTTTTGGCACAGATTTGGTATATAAAGTACCGAATTGATACATCATAAAATAGTAAATGATCAGATATGGACAGAGAAATTCCTAAAGAAGTACGTCAAAAAGAACGTAATAAGAAGATAATTCGTTATTCATCCATTGGAGTGGCAAGTATGATTGCCATCGGTGTACTTATATCTGTACTAAGGGCAGGAGTGGAAGCAAAGGATCTTGTCTTTTCCACAGTCGATAAAGGAGTGATCGAGGTAAGTGTCAGTGCTTCCGGTAAGGTTGTCCCTGCCTTTGAGGAAATTATCAATTCTCCGATCAACAGTCGTATTATTGAAGTCTATAAAAAAGGGGGAGATAGCGTAGACGTAGGTACTCCGATTCTGAAACTGGACCTTCAGAGTACGGAAATTGAATATAAAAAGTTGCTGGACGAGGAACAGATGCGTCAGTATAAGCTCGATCAGCTTCGCGTCAATAATCAGACGAAACTTTCCGATATGGCAATGCAGATAAAAGTTTCGGCAATGAAATTGAGCCGGATGAAAGTGGAGTTGAGAAATGAACACTATCTGGACAGTCTCGGTGCAGGAACAACAGACAAAGTACGTCAAGCTGAATTGAGCTATAATGTAGCTCAATTAGAGTACGAACAACTTCAGCAACAATATAAAAATGAGAAGGAAGTAGCTGCTGCCGAACTGAAGGTTCAGGAGCTTGACTTTAATATCTTCCGCAAGAGTCTTTCCGAAAAGAAACGTACGTTGGATGATGCACAAATCCGTTCCCCGCGTAAAGCTATTCTTACCTATATTAATAACCAGATCGGTGCACAGATTTCCGAAGGCGGACAGGTGGCTATCATTTCTGATTTGAGTCATTTTAAAGTGGAAGGTGAGATTGCAGATACGTACGGTGACCGTGTAGCAGCCGGAGGAAAAGCAATTGTAAAGATAGGAAGCGACAAACTGGAAGGAATAGTTAGTAGTGTTACACCGCTATCCAAGAATGGTGTGATATCATTTACCGTTCAGTTGAAAGAGGACAATCACCGTCGCTTGCGTTCCGGATTGAAGACAGATGTTTATGTGATGAATGCAGTGAAGGAAGATGTGATGCGTGTAGCTAATGGCTCTTTCTATGTAGGACGCGGTGAATATGAACTTTTTGTTTGTAATTCTGATAATGAACTGGTAAAACGTAAAATACAGTTAGGCGATTCTAATTTTGAATATGTAGAAGTGTTGAGCGGATTGCAGCCGGGTGATAAGGTAGTGGTAAGCGATATGAGTGCTTATAAGAACAAGAATAAGTTGAAAATTAAATAAACTAAATACTAGAAGTTATGATAACATTGAACTCTCTTTCTAAGATTTATCGTACGGACGAGATTGAAACGGTAGCATTGGAGAATGTGAATCTGACGGTAGAACGTGGAGAATTTCTAAGTATAATGGGACCTTCCGGATGTGGAAAATCCACCTTACTGAACATTATGGGGTTGCTTGATGCACCTACAATGGGGATGGTGGAAATCAACGGAATACGTACTGAAGGAATGAAAGACAAGGAACTGGCGGTTTTTCGTAATAAAACGCTCGGTTTTGTATTTCAGTCTTTTCACTTGATTAATTCGTTGAACGTGATGGATAATGTAGAACTTCCTTTGCTTTATCGACGTATGGCTGGCAGTGAACGAAAACGGTTGGCACAAGAAGTATTAGAGAAGGTTGGATTGAGCCATCGCATGAATCATTTTCCTACACAACTTTCCGGTGGGCAATGCCAGCGTGTAGCCATTGCCCGTGCTATTATCGGTAATCCCGAAATAATCCTTGCCGATGAGCCGACTGGTAATCTGGATTCAAAGATGGGAGCTGAAGTAATGGAACTGCTTCACCGGTTGAATAAGGAAGACGGACGCACCATCGTGATGGTCACCCATAATGAAGAACAGGCGAAGCAGACTTCACGCACTATTCGTTTCTTCGATGGACGCCAGGTGCAATAGAAATGGCCTCTTACAATTAGAACTAAATAGAAAAATAGATTAATGTATCTCTAAATTAAAAATCATCATGACAAAGAATATTTTTATCGTTGCAATAGCTGCCCTGTTAAGTGTTGCTTTTTGTTCACTATCGGCACAAAATGTGAGTAAAGATTATAATGTGGACGAGTTTTCTGCCATAAACCTGCAATCTGTCGGGAATATTATTTTTACTCAATCGTCAGGATGTGCCTGCCGTCTGGAAGGTCCTTCTGAATTTGTAGAGAAGACAAAGGTAACAGTGAAAAATGGAACTCTGGTTATCTCTTATAAAGATAAAAATGCCAAGAATGTCAAGAATCTGACTTTCTATATCACTGCTCCCGATTTGAGCAAAGTGAAAATAGACGGAGTAGGAAACTTCGATGCAAAAGAAGAACTAAAACTTAAAAATATAGCTTTCGAACTTGATGGAGTAGGTAACTGCAACGTGAAAAGTCTTTATTGCGATGAATTGAAACTTGATGTTGACGGAGTAGGCAATATGAAGCTGAATGTTGATTGCACCACTATCAAGGCCAAAGTGGATGGAGTAGGAAATATCACCGTGTCCGGTAAAGCGGATGCAGCTTTCTTTAAACGGGATGGCGTTGGCAAAATCAATTCCAAAAACCTGAAATGTAAAGACGTAACAAAGAAAGGTTGGAATTTCTAATGTAGAACATTCTTCTGTGAACTCCTGTAAAATCAAATCAAAAAAAGAATAAGAAGATGTGGAAGCAATACATAAAGCAAGCTCTTTACCAGTTGAAGGAGAACCGGCTTATTAGTATTGTCTGTATGGTAGGTACAGCTTTGGCTATTTGCATGATAATGGTGATCGTGCTGACATTGCAGATACGGATAAAAGACTGCGTGCCGGAGGTTAACCGTTCACGATCATTGTATGTCAAGGCAATGACATCCCGGCATAAAGAGCAACACAATAATGCTGCCAGCAGTCAGATGTCTGTCACGACTGCCCGTGAATGCTTTAAGACATTGACAATACCTGAAGCGATTACCATTACTTCCGTTAATAATAAGATGCGCGCTTCTCTTCCCGGAGGAGGCAGGATGAGTGTAGATGAAATGGAGACGGATGAAGCGTTCTGGCAAGTCTTTAGCTTTGAATTCTTGTGTGGCAAACCATACACGAAAGCCGATTTTGAGAGTGGGCTGTCCAAGGCTGTCGTTTCTGCCAGTGTGGCACGTCGTCTGTTCGGTACAACTGACGTGGCAGGACGTACCATCCAATTAAACAAAGCCGATTATGCCATTACAGGAGTAGTGAAAGACGTATCAAAGTTGGCGACAGCTTCTTATGCACAAGTCTGGATTCCCTATACTTCGACAGATTTGGCTTCTTTCTCGTGGAGAGAAAATCTGATGGGGCCTATGCGGGCGGTCATCCTTGCACGTTCGTCCGACGATTTCCCGGCTATCCGTGCTGAAGTAGAAAAATACCGTCAAGTCTACAATAGTAAGTTGAAGGATATGGAATTGGTTTATCGTGGTCAGCCGGATACTCAATTTGCTTACCTTTATCGTCATTGGGGGACAGACCTGGATATGAAACACATTGTCAGGCGATTCGTTCTTATCATTGTAATTCTACTTTTGGTTCCGGCTATCAACTTAAGTAGCATGACTTTATCCCATATGCGAAAACGTATGACAGAAATCGGTGTCCGGAAAGCATTCGGTGCTACTGCCAACGAACTGTTGCGACAGGTATTCTGGGAGAATCTGATATTGACACTGCTTGCAGGAGTACTGGGGCTGATATTGAGCTATTCAGCTACTTTTCTGTTAAACTCATTCCTTTTCGGTAACAGTGAGAATGCAGGTCTTGCCGGGGAAACTTCTCTTTCCACTGATATGCTATTCAGTCCGCTGATATTCCTTGTAGCATTCTGTTTCTGTCTGTTATTAAACCTGTTGAGTGCCGGTATTCCGGCCTGGAGAGTATCGAGAATGAACATTGTAGATGCAATAAACCAAAGATAAAATGATGAAACAGTTATTGAAACAAATATATAATGAGCGCCGGAGCAATGCTTTTCTATGGATTGAGCTATTGTTGGTGTTTGTCGTTTTGTGGTATATCGTTGATCTGGTTTATGTCACTTTGCATATTTATTATCAGCCAATGGGCTTTAATATAGAAAATACGTATGTATTACGCATGAATCGTCTTACCGATAAATCTACCGATTTCAATCCGGAGCTGACTGTTAAAGATGATATGGCTGCTTTAAGGGAAATAGCCGGACGTTTGTCCCGTCATCCGGAGGTCGAATCTGTCTGTATCTCTCAAAACAGTATTCCATATAATGAAGGGTGCAGTGGAGCGAGTTTCCGCTTCCCGGATAATGACACGGTTTGGATAAGTACGATGGATCGTTGGGCAACTCCTGAATATTATAAAGTGTTCCGTTTTCGGAATATCGATGGTTCCGGTTATGAAAGTCTGGTGAAAGCTCTGGAGAAAAATACGATAATCGTTCCTGTCGATGTTGCAGACTATTATCCGGATGCCACTTTCCATGGAAGAGACCTTTTGGCTAAAGAAGTTCGCACGAGTGATACCAACCTTCGTATTGCAGCTTTAACGGAGCCTGTTCGCTACGATCATTATAATATTGCCGGAAAACCTTTTACCGGGACCTATATCGGCACTTATCTTTCTGACGAACAAATGGAAACGGTCGAAAATGTAGCCTATCTTGAGTTGAGTCTGCGTGTTCGAGAAGGCGTAGACAATGGGTTTGTAGAACGTCTTATGAATGATGCCGACCGTATCTATCAAGTAGGGAATATTTATATACTTGATGTCACCCCATTAAGCAAAGTCCGGACCGCCAGTGAGATAGACAATGATAATGAATTGCGCACCCAGTTCTGTATTCTCTTTTTCCTGTTGTTGAATATCTTTCTGGGAGTGATCGGTACTTTCTGGTTCCGTACTCAGCAACGCCGGGGAGAAGTCGCTTTACACATGGCGATGGGAGCTAACCGGAAAAACATATTCTATCGTTTGATTACGGAAGGTTTGTTACTGTTAAGCATGTCGGCTCTTCCTGCCGTATTGATTGCATTCAACATTGGATATAGTGAGCTGGTAGATATATCACAAATGGCATTTACAGTATCCCGTTTCCTGATAGCCATTTTACTGACATCTCTCTTGATGGCAATAATGATTATTCTTGGCGTGTCGTATCCGGCTCTGCAATCAATGAAAGTGCAACCGGCCGAAGCACTAAGAGATGAGTAAGAAATATACTGAACTTTATACTGAAATGATAATGATAAAACTCTACTTTAAACAAGCGTTCCATCTGTTGAGGGAAAATAAACTGCTTTCTTCTATTTCTATTATAGGTACAGCTTTGGCTATTGCTATGATTATGGTAATTGTCATCACTTTACGTGCAACAATCGCTCCTTTTGCACCGGAGACCCATCGTGACCGGATGCTCATTTTCCGGTATGCCGGACTTCAGAACAAATCCAATGTGAACTGGCAGAGTAACGGTCCTATCGGATACAATACAGCGAAAGCCTGTTTCAAAGAAATGAAAACTCCCGAAGCGGTTTCCATCACTAGTTTTTTTCGGGAAACAATGTTGGCAGCCAAACCGGCAGGCGAAATGGAGAGTTGTAGTGTGTTGCAAACAGACGATGCTTTCTGGAAAGTGTTCGAGTTTGATTTTATATCCGGTAAACCGTATGATAATGCCGATTTTGATGCGGGTGCGGCAAAAGCCGTAATCTCCGAAGACATGGCACGCCGCTTGTTCGGAACATCAGAAGTAGTTGGAAAAACCTTTCTTCTGAATCATTCAGCTTATGTTATTTGTGGAGTAGTGCACCCGGTGTCTAAATTGGCGAATTACGCTTATGCACAGGTCTGGATTCCTTTAAGTTCGACAAATGCTTTCACAACCACTTGGGGGGATGAAAATATCATGGGAATGACTGCTGTCTACATTCTGGCCAAATCAAAAGAAGATTTTCCGGCGATTCACCAGGAGGCGGATCGGCTAAGAGCCATTTTCATGGCTGGGCATCCCAACTTCGATCTGCTTTATCGTGGACAACCCGATACCTATTTTGTAGCCGCGCAACGGTACTCCGCCAATAATCCTCCGGCTGTAAAAGAAGCTGTCCGGCAATATATCTTGACGCTGCTTGTTCTGTTACTTGTTCCTGCTGTCAACTTGTCCGGACTTACTTTGTCGCGTATGCGTAAGCGTATCTCTGAAATAGGCGTGCGAAAAGCCTTTGGTGCCCCCAGACGTGAACTTATGATGCAAGTGCTTTCCGAAAATATGCTTTATTCTCTCTTCGGAGGTATTCTCGGATTGGTATTAAGTTATGTTGCCGCTTTCCTTTTGGGAGGAATGCTTTTCTCTGTAGATTTCGTATCTAATGGCGTGGAAGATTGGCGGACTATGTGCATCGACTTATTATTCGATCCTGTCGTATTCCTGTTGGCATTCTTTGCCTGCTTCTTGCTCAATCTGTTAAGTGCGGCTATTCCGGCATGGAAAGTAACCCGCACCAATATTGTTGACGCCATAAACGAAAGATAATCCAATCACATTCAACTCATTAATTCTAAAGAAAATGCAACTATTAAAACAAATATGGAATGAACGCCGGTCAAACGGATGGTTATGGTCGGAACTATTAATTGTTTTTGTGGTCTTGTGGTATGTGGTCGACTGGACATATGTGACGGCTCGTACCTATTACGAACCGGTAGGATTTGATATAACCGATACTTACTATCTGGAACTTAGTCTGAAAAACAACAAGAGCGACTCGTATCTTTCGAAAGAGCAAAAGAATACCACGCTGGGACAGGATATCACCGAATTAACCAATCGTCTCCGTCGGTTGCCGGAGGTGGAAGCTGTTTCCATATCCAATAATGCACGTCCCTATATTGGTAGTAATTCCGGCATGATGGTACGTCTTGACACATTGGTTAGTAATCCGCTGAACCGTGCGATGACTCCTGATTTCTTTCAGGTATTCCGTTATCAGAGTGCCGATGGACGTGGATATGAACCATTGGTACAGGCTTTGAAGAATGGTAATGTCGTAGTGGGTGAAAACTTCTGGCGGCCTGATTATAAGGGAGACCGTACACTATTGGGTAAGAATCTGGTAAGTGTGGATGATTCTACAGAAGTGTACAAGATAGGAGGTGTATCGGCAAAAGTGCGTTACAATGATTTCTGGGCTAATTATAGCGACCGGTATGTAGCTGTTGCCATTACAGAAAAAGAAATGGCCGAACTTGATGATGAGTTTTATCCTTCCAATGTGGAAGTTTGTTTGCGGGTGAAACCGGGAACTTCCACAGACTTTCCGGAACGTTTGATGAAATTATCCGCCAGTCAGTTGAGTGTCGGTAACCTATTCATCCTGAAAGTGCATGATTACGAAGATATACGCAATGATTTCCAGCAAGGGAGTTACAATCAGGTACAAGTACGTTTCTGGATGATGGGATTCTTACTGCTTAATATCCTGTTGGGTATTGTCGGCATATTCTGGTTTCGTACACAGCACCGTCGTGCTGAGTCGGCGCTTCGTATAGCAGTTGGGTCCAGCCGGATGCAGCTTTGGCAACGGCTGAATAAAGAAGGATTATTACTGTTGACGCTGGCCGCTTTGCCTGCTGCTGTGATATGCTATAATATCGGCTATTTGGATTTGACGGGAGGGTATTTGGAATGGGGAGTGGTACGTTTTCTTATCACATTTGCCATTACCTATTTCTTGATGACTTTAATGATTCTCATAGGCATTTGGTTCCCTGCTCGTCAGGCCATTCGCATACACCCTGCCGAGGCGTTGCGCGAAGAATAAAAAACTTGGGCTATCTGTTTGTTTTCAATATAATTAACGTATCTTTGTCGACATAATATTGAAAACACCGCAGGCTTTAATTATATGAATCGACGCTACTATTGTTTGCTTATCGTTCTGTTTTTTGCTGTTCTTATTCAGGCGGCAGCAGCGGAACGTACATACAATATCCTGTTTATACAGTCATACACCTCACAAACTCCTTGGCATAGTGATCTTAATCAGGGGTTGGCCAAAGGATTTAAAGAAAGTGGCCTGAAGGTGAATATAACAACGGAGTATCTTGATGCCGATTTTTGGGCATTCAACTCCGAAAAAGTAATTATGCGTCGTTTTTGTCAGCGTGCCCGTGACAGGCAGACCGATTTGATTATAACAGCAAGTGATGAAGCTTTCTATACTCTTTTTGCCTGTGGAGATTCGTTGCCTTTGCAGATACCGGTCGTGTTTTTCGGCATTAAGTATCCTGATACGAAGCTGCTTGCTACTCATCCCAATGTTTGCGGGTTCACAGCCAATCCGGATTTTGATGTCATATTGCGTCAGGCGCAAAAGATATTTCCCCGGCGGAAAGAAGTGGTCTGTGTGATAGATAACAGCTTTTTGAGTAACAAAGGCCTTGAAGATTTTGAAGAAGAGTGGAAAATCTTTCAAAAAGATAATCCGGATTATAGAATGAAAGTCTATAATACTCAAAATTATACAACGAGTCATATTATTGCCGCTATTTGTTATCCTCGTAACAGTTATGAACGTCTGGTAGTTGCTCCTAAATGGTCGCCTTTCCTTTCATTTGTTGGCAAAAACTCAAAAGCTCCTGTCTTTTCGAGCCAGAATGTGGGATTGACCAATGGAGTTTTTGGCGCTTATGATGCCGACAGCTATACTTCGGCATTATCGGCAGCTCAAAGGGCTGCTTTAGTCTTAAAAGGTACATCCCCTCAAGACATAGGAGTGACAGAAATCACACAGGGATTCATCTATGACTATAAACAGTTGGATTATTTTCATATTGACCCCGATAAAGTAGCCTCTAGCGGAACCATCGTTAACGAACCGTATTGGGAGAAATATAAATACCTTTTTATACTGCTCTATCCGTCTATCCTGGCATTGCTGATAGCTTCTATTGTGTGGTTGATGCGTGCCAACCGACGTGAATCCAAACGACGGATTCAGGCACAGACCCGTCTGCTCGTGCAGAACAAACTTGTGGAACAGCGTAATGAGTTTGATAATGTATTTCATTCCATCCGCGATGGTGTGATAACGTATGATACCGATTTGCACATCCATTTCACAAATCGTTCCTTATTACAAATGCTTCATTTGCCGTATGAGTCGGGAGGTCGTTTTTATGAAGGAATGATGGCAGGCAGCATCTTCAAGATATATTATGACGGTCAGGATATTCTTCATTCCATGTTGAAGCAGGTAGCTGTTAAAGGAGAAAGTGTGGAGATACCGCAGGGAGCTTTCATGAAAGAAGTGCATAGTGATAAATACTTTCCGGTGTCGGGGGAGATTGTCCCGATCCGTTCAAAGAATACGATTACCGGTATGGCACTTTCCGCACGGAATATTTCGAATGAAGAAATGCAGAAGCGTTTCTTTGATATGGCAGTAGATGAGAGTTCCATCTATCCGTGGCAGTTTGATATGGAAACAAACTGTTTTATTTTCCCGCAAGGTTTCCTGAAACGTCTTGGATATGATGAAACGGTTACTACGATTTCCCGTGATGAAATGGATCGTACCATCCATCCTGAAGATTTGAAAGAAATTAGTCCACTGTTTGATAGGGCATTGACGGGTGAAGATTCAAATACCCGCCTGAACTTCCGTCAGCGGAATGTTAGTGGAGAGTATGAATGGTGGGAATACCGTTCTTCTGTAATCACAGGGCTGACACAAGATTCATTGTACAATATATTAGGTGTTTGTCAGAGTATCCAACGATATAAGACTGCCGAGCAAGAGATGAGAGAGGCGCGTGATAAAGCTCTCCAGGCTGACAAACTGAAATCAGCCTTCCTTGCAAACATGAGCCATGAGATTCGGACTCCGTTGAATGCAATTGTAGGTTTCTCTGATTTGTTAAGCGACACGAGCGGCTTTACGGGAGAAGAGATTACCCAGTTTATTGGAACCATCAATAAGAATTGTGGTCTGTTGCTGGCTTTGATTAATGATATTCTTGATTTGTCACGTATCGAATCGGGAACCATGGAATTTATGTTTGCAGAGCATAACCTGTCTTTGTTGTTAAAGACCGTCCACGATTCTCAACGGCTGAATATGCCTCCGGGAGTAGAACTGGTGTTGCGTATGCCCGAAAGCGATAAGAAATATCTGACAACGGACAACGTCCGCTTGCAGCAAGTGGTGAATAACCTGATTAATAACGCTGCTAAGTTTACGAGTAGCGGTTTCATTACCTTCGGCTATGAAAATGATGAAGATCCCGGATACATCCGTATCTTTGTAGAAGATACCGGAGTAGGTATTTCGGAAGAAGGTATTCGTCATATATTCGAACGATTCTATAAAGTCGATAACTTCACACAAGGAGCGGGTTTGGGATTAAGTATTTGCCAAACCATTATCGAACGGCTGAATGGCGTTATCTCCGTCACTTCCGAAGTAGGTAAAGGTACCCGGTTCACTGTGCGCCTTCCTAACTACTGCGAATAATCGAACGTTCATTTGTGGGCATAGTGTCCGAAAATGAACACTTTTCTTATTCTGTAATCTATTGAAAATAAAAACATTACTTTTTTGGCACATCGTTTGATCCTCTGTTGGAGGAAAATACTGTGCATAATGAAAAAGAAACGTATATTGTTTGCTCTTGTTGCCGCTTGTCTGCCATTGGCATTGTCGGCGCAGAAAGAAAGGGAGATCACCTTAAGTGAAGCCATTGCGATGGCACGTGCTCAATCTGTGGATGCTGCCGTTGCTTTAAACGAGTTGAAAACAGCCTATTGGGAATATCGCACTTTTCGTGCCGATCTGCTGCCGGAAGTCAACCTGACCGGAACTCTGCCCAATTATAATAAATCATATAGTTCTTATCAAAATTCGGACGGCTCTTACGGCTTCGTCCGTAACAACACCTTAGGACTGACCGGTGATCTTTCCATCGATCAGAACATATGGCTCACCGGTGGTAAACTTTCGTTGACCTCTTCTCTCGACTATATCAAACAATTGGGAGCCGGAGGTGACCGTCACTTTATGTCCGTCCCTGTCACCTTACAACTCACGCAACCCATCTTTGGAGTGAATAATATAAAATGGAACAGGCGCATTGAACCGGTGCGTTATGCCGAAGCAAAAGCTGCTTTTATCACCGCTACCGAAGAAGTGACAATGCGTGCTATCACTTACTACTTCAATCTCTTGCTGGCAAGAGAAAATCTCGGCACAGCGAAACAGAACCTGACAAATGCTGATCACCTTTATGAAGTGGCTCTTGCCAAACGTAAAATGGGACAGATTTCCGAGAATGAACTCTTACAGCTCAAACTTTCCGCCTTGAATGCGAAAGCAGCATTAACAGAGGCAGAGAGTGACCTCAATGCCAAAATGTTCCAGCTCCGTGCTTTTCTGGGAGTAGGTGAAGATGAAATACTAAATCCTGTTCTCCCCGAGGCGGTGGACCGTCCGAAGATGGAGTACAATCTGGTTTTAAATAAAGCATTGGAACGTAACTCGTTTGCACAGAATATCCGTCGTCGCCAGTTGGAAGCCGATTATGAAGTAGCCACCGCACGCGGAAATCTGCGTAGTGTCGATTTATTTGCAAGCGTGGGGTATACTGGCGAGAACCGGAACTTCCCTGCCGTTTACCGGAACTTGCAGGATAATCAGATTGTTCAGGTAGGCGTTAAGATTCCGATTCTCGATTGGGGAAAACGTCGTGGAAAAGTCCGGGTAGCCAAGAGTAACCGGGATGTAGTGCTTTCAAAGATCCGCCAGGAACAGATCAACTTCAATCAGGATATCTTTCTGTTGGTGGAGCATTTTAATAATCAGGCGCAGCAGTTGGACATAGCGAAGGAAGCTGATGCAATTGCACAGCAACGTTATAAAACCAGTATTGAAACTTTCCTAATAGGCAAAATCAATACCTTAGATCTGAATGATGCGCAGAACTCTAAAGATGAGGCAAGACAGAAACATATTTCCGAACTCTATTATTATTGGTATTACTATTATCAGATTCGCAGTCTGACGCTATGGGATTTTCGTTCGAACTCCGAACTTGAAGCTGATTTTGATGAAATTATCCGGCAATAAAAAAGAGAAGAGTGATGCCGGTTGCTATTTTTTTGTAGCTTTGTACAGTCATAGCAGTAAAATAATACCTATGATTAAAAAGAACATAAACTATGATTCTGATAATTGACGACGACAGCGCAGTGCGTTCTTCGCTTAGCTTCATGTTGAAACGGGCAGGATACGAAGCACAGACCGTTCCCGGTCCGCGGGAAGCAATGGAAGTAGTACGTTCCGTAGCACCGGATTTGATTCTGATGGATATGAACTTCACTCTTTCCACAACGGGTGAGGAAGGTTTAACCCTGCTCAAACAAGTAAAAATATTCCGTCCCGAAGTACCGGTGATTTTAATGACCGCTTGGGGAAGTATCCAACTTGCCGTGCAAGGAATGCAGGCAGGAGCCTTTGATTTCATTACGAAGCCATGGAATAATGCCGCCTTGTTACAACGCATCGAAACGGCACTCGAACTTTCCGCCACCTCACAGGAGACAACCCAGGAACAGAGCGAGTCTTTCGACCGCAGCCACATCATCGGGCGTAGCCAGGGATTGATGGATGTGTTGAATACCATTGCCCGCATAGCAAAGACCAATGCTTCTGTATTGATAACAGGAGAAAGCGGAACAGGTAAGGAGCTGATAGCCGAAGCCATTCATATCAACAGTCAGCGTGCCAAATATCCTTTTGTGAAAGTGAATCTCGGAGGAATTTCCCAAAGCCTGTTTGAAAGTGAGATGTTCGGGCACAAGAAAGGAGCTTTTACCGATGCTTCCGCAGATCGTATCGGACGTTTCGAGATGGCAAACAAAGGAACGATTTTTCTGGATGAGATCGGTGATCTTGATCTTTCGTGCCAGGTGAAGTTGTTACGCGTATTGCAGGATCAAACATTTGAAGTGCTTGGTGACAGCCGCGCCCGCAAGACGGATATTCGGGTGGTATCAGCCACCAATGCCGATTTGCGTAAGATGGTGGGTGAGCGTACTTTCCGTGAAGACCTGTTCTACCGTATCAATCTGATAACGGTGAAACTGCCGGCTCTGCGCGAACGTCGTGAAGATATTCCTTTGCTGGCACGTCATTTTGCTGACCGCCAGGCTGTAACCAATGGATTGCCCCGTACGGAGTTTTCTGCCGATGCCCTGCAATTCTTGAGCCGTTTGCCTTATCCGGGGAATATCCGTGAATTGAAGAATTTGGTGGAACGCACTATTTTGGTAAGTGGCAAACCGCTTCTCGATGCTTCCGATTTTGACGCCCAGTACATCCGTCACAATGATGCAAAAGTAGCCGAAGGCGCAGCACTGGCCGGAATGACTTTAGACGAAATAGAACGTCAGACCATTCTTCAGGCTTTGGAACGCTGCAAAGGAAATCTTAGTCAGGTAGCTACGGCATTAGGCATCAGTCGTGCCGCCCTTTACCGACGCCTCGAAAAATATAATATTACAGTATAAAAACAAACTGTTAATTACAGATAAACGTGCGTATAAAAGGACTTTTTTACATACTTGTCATTCTGTTGCTGGCATTGGGCAGTATATTGCTCTATCTCTCCAGTCAGATAAACGCGCTCTTTTTCTACATAGGAGAGGGGCTGGTGCTTTTTATCCTGCTTTATCTGACATTCTTCTATCGTAAGATAGTGAAACCGTTGAATACCATCGGAAGCGGTATGGAACTGCTGCGTGAGCAGGATTTCAGTAGCCGTCTTAGTCCTGTAGGACAATATGAAGCCGACCGTGTGGTGAATATATTCAACCGTATGATGGAACAGCTCAAGAATGAACGTCTCCGTCTGCGTGAGCAGAATAACTTTCTCGATCTGCTGATTAAGGCTTCTCCGATGGGAGTTATCATAACCTCCCTTGATGAAGACCTTGCGGAACTGAATCCGATGGCTTTGAAGATGCTGGGCGTTCGTCTGGAAGATGTACAAGGCAAGAAGATGAAAGAAATTGATTCTCCGTTGGCGGTGGAACTGTCCAGCCTTCCGAAAGGAGAGACGGTTACTGTCCGTCTGAACGACTCGAATATCTACCGGTGCACTCATTCCTCCTTCATCGACCGTGGATTTCAGCACCCTTTCTACTTGGTGGAAACCCTTACTGACGAAGTGATGAAAGCGGAAAAGAAAGCCTATGAGAAAGTGATCCGCATGATTGCTCACGAAGTGAACAACACAACTGCCGGCATCACTTCTACACTGGATACGGTAGAACAAGCCCTTTCCTGTGAAGAAGGTATGGACGACATCTGCGACGTGATGCGTGTGTGTACCGACCGTTGTTTCTCGATGAGTCGTTTCATTACCCGTTTTGCTGACGTTGTGAAAATCCCTGAACCGACACTTTCTTCTATCAATCTGAATGATTTGGTTTTCACCTGCAAACGCTTTATGGAAGGAATGTGTAATGACCGTCATATTGTCCTCCGCATGGAAATAGATGAAAGTATGAAAGACGTTATGCTGGATGCCGCTTTGTTTGAACAAGTACTCGTAAACATCATCAAAAATGCGGTGGAAAGCATTGAAGCCGATGGAGAAATAATAGTCCGTACTATGTCTCCCGCCACTGTTGAAGTGATAGATAACGGTAAGGGGATCAGCAAGGAAACAGAAGCTAAACTGTTCAGCCCCTTCTTCTCCACCAAACCGAACGGTCAGGGAATCGGGCTTATCTTTATTCGTGAAGTCCTGATGCGTCACGGATGCACATTCTCTTTGCGAACCTACGCCGACGGCCTGACCCGGTTCCGCATTATTTTCCCCTAATTGTGTCAAATAAGAACATTTCTTCCATCAAATAGACCTTTTTTTGTCTTAAAATCACTCATACCTTTGCCCCGCTCAATTCAATAGGATTTAAGGTATGAGATTAATGAAAAAAGGCACATTGACGCTCTTTCTTTTATTGGCTATCAGTATTCCGCTAAGTGCGCAGTATGTGGTGCAAGGTGTGGTGACTGATTCTCTGACGAAAGAACCTCTGCCTTATGCATCTGTACGCTTAAAAGACACGACAGAAGGAACTACTACCGGAAGCGACGGACGTTTCTACTTCAAAACCAACCGTCCCGAAGCAGTGCTTGTTATCTCTGTAATCGGTTATAATGACTATATCCATTCCATTCGTCCTGCCCATAACGCATCGTATAAAGTGGCGCTTTCGCCTACCGAATATGCCCTCGGTGAAGTAGTGGTAAAACCCAAACGCGAGCACTATCGGAAGAAAGATAATCCGGCCGTAGAATTTGTGCGCCGCATGATTGAAAGCCGTGACAACCATTCCCCCTACGAAAAAGACTTTTGGCAACGCGAACGTTATGAAAAGACCACTTTCGCATTGAACAATTTCGATGAAGAGAAACAGAAGAAATGGCTGTATCGTAAATTTGATTTCCTTACCGAATACGTAGACACTTCCGCCGTCACCGGTAAACCGATTCTGACAGTATCGGCTCGCGAACTGCTTGCCACAGACTATTACCGGAAATCTCCCCGTTCCGAGAAGCAGTGGGTGAAAGGGCGTAAACAGGCCGGGGTCGATGAGTTTCTCTCCAAACAAGGAATGCAGGCTGCCATCAATGAAGTCTTTAAAGACGTAGACATTTATGAAAATAATATCTCCCTGTTCACGAACAAGTTTGTCAGTCCTTTGTCTCGTATCGGCACAGGTTTCTATAAATATTACCTGATGGATACTTTACAGATTGCCGGAGAACCCTGTGTAGACCTTGCTTTTACACCATTCAATTCCGAGTCTTTCGGTTTCAACGGACATCTGTATGTGGTGCTCGACTCTACTTATTTTGTCAAACGTGCCGTATTTAATTTCCCCAAAAGGATAAACCTGAACTTTGTGGATTATATGTTGCTTGAGCAGGAATTCAAGCGTGCCGAAGATGGTACACGCTTGCTCGACCACGAAAGCATCACTGTTGAGTTTAAACTGACCGAAGGGCAGGACGGTATTTTTGCCCGCCGTGTGGCAGATTACAGCAACTACACCTTTATCCCGACTGCTGAAGCCGGCAAAGCTTTCACCAAGCCCGAACGCATTATTGAAGAAACCGAAGCTCTGTCTCGTCCCGAAACATTCTGGGCGGAGAACCGCCCGCAAGCCGCTATCTCCCAACAGGAAAACTCGGTAGACCGCCTGATGACGCAATTACGCAGCTATCCGGTATATTACTGGACCGAAAAAGTGCTTTCCATTCTCTTTACGGGATATATCCCTACCTCTAAAGAAGCCCCTCTTTTTTATATCGGCCCGATGAATGCCACCATCAGCGGTAATACATTGGAGGGTCCCCGCATTCGTGCCGGAGGTATGACAACCGCCTGGCTCAATCCGCACCTGTTTGGCAAAGGATATGTGGCCTACGGTTTTAAAGATGAAAGAGTGAAAGGATTGGCGGAACTGGAATATTCATTCAAGAAGAAAAAAGAATATGCTAATGAATTTCCGATCCATTCTCTGAAATTGCGTTACGAATCCGATGTAAACCAGTACGGGCAAAACTACCTGTATACAAGTAAAGACAACGTGTTTCTGGCTTTGAAACGTGAGAAAGACGACCGTATCGGCTACTTCCGGCAAGCAGAGATGACCTATACCAATGAGTTTTATTCCGGTTTTTCTTTCCAGTTGACGGCACGTACACGAAAAGATGAGTCCTCCTATCTGATTCCTTTCTTAAAAAAAGAAGGAGATGCGTACACTCCGGTCAAAGATTTCTCTATCACTGCGGCAGAGTTGAAACTGCGTTATGCTCCGAACGAGAAATTCTTCCAGACTCAATGGAACCGTTTCCCTGTATCGTTGGATGCACCGGTGTTTACCCTGTCGCATACCCTTGCCGGAAAAGACGTGTTGGGTAGTGATTATACCTACAATCATACCGAGGCCGGTATTCAGAAACGCTTCTGGTTTTCCGCATTCGGCTATACAGACATTATCCTGAAAGCCGGAAAAGTGTGGGACAAAGTTCCTTTTCCGTTGCTAATCATGCCTAATGCCAACCTTTCTTATACCATCCAACCCGAATCCTACTCGTTGATGAATGCGATGGAGTTTATGAACGATGAATATTTCTCGTGGGATGTTACTTATTTCCTCAACGGATGGCTGTTCAACCGCGTCCCGTTGT
The DNA here is from genome assembly GCF_047310725.1 of Bacteroides sp. 90-K9/2. Taxonomy (NCBI): domain Bacteria; kingdom Pseudomonadati; phylum Bacteroidota; class Bacteroidia; order Bacteroidales; family Bacteroidaceae; genus Bacteroides; species Bacteroides sp. 90-K9/2. The sequence goes on along the minus strand of NZ_JBCGVL010000003.1, from coordinate 296,800 downwards.
TGAAAAAACTTAAATGGAGGGAAATAGTTTCCTGTCGGGGTCTATATGGACATTTGAGCGATAAAAACAACCCTGCTTTGAGTGACGGTTTGTTCGCTTTTCCGATAGAACACACACAAACAATGGGAAAAACACCTTACGTGGAGGCGGGTGTCGGTATCGAAAACATTTTCAAGGTGTTACGTTTAGACTATGTCTGGAGGCTCACTTATCGTGATTCTCCCGGGATTGACAAATCCGGCTTGAGAATAAGTCTCCACATGACCTTTTAAAAGTTAAATCCTGCTAATTGCAATGTTTATATGACAAATAAAGACCGTATTAGTAATTAATTAATCTTATTTTTGCATCAATTTTAGTTTAATTTTAATAGAATAGAAATGAAACAAGAAATTAAACCCGCTACCGGGCGTCTTGGCGTACTGGTAGTCGGAGTGGGTGGTGCGGTAGCTACCACGATGATTGTAGGTACACTAGCCTCTCGTAAGGGACTGGCAAAACCGATAGGATCTATTACACAGTTAGCCACAATGCGCATGGAGAACAACGAAGAAAAACTCATCAAGGACGTTGTGCCTTTGACGAATTTGGAAGACATTGTTTTCGGAGGATGGGATATTTTCCCGGACAACGCATACGAAGCTGCTATGTACGCCGAGGTTTTGAAAGAAAAAGACCTGAACGGAGTGAAAGAAGAGTTGGAAGCTATCAAGCCGATGCCGGCTGCTTTCGATCATAACTGGGCAAAACGTCTGAACGGTACGCACGTTAAGAAAGCTGCTACCCGTTGGGAAATGGTAGAACAACTTCGTCAGGATATCCGCGACTTCAAGGCAGCTAACAACTGCGAACGTGTCGTTGTGCTTTGGGCTGCAAGTACTGAAATCTACATTCCGTTGTCTGACGAACACATGTCACTCGCTGCTTTAGAGAAAGCAATGAAGGAAAACAACACAGAAGTGATTTCTCCGAGTATGTGTTATGCGTATGCTGCGATTGCAGAAGACGCTCCGTTCGTAATGGGTGCTCCTAACTTATGTGTAGATACTCCTGCTATGTGGGAATTCTCTAAACAAAAGAATGTACCTATCTCCGGTAAAGACTTCAAGAGTGGTCAGACACTGATGAAAACCGTATTAGCTCCGATGTTCAAAACCCGTATGCTGGGTGTGAACGGTTGGTTCTCTACCAATATCCTCGGTAACCGTGACGGTGAAGTACTCGATGATCCGGATAACTTCAAGACGAAAGAAGTCAGCAAGCTGTCTGTAATCGATACTATCTTTGAACCCGAAAAATTCCCGGATCTCTATGGAGATGTTTATCATAAAGTACGTATCAACTACTATCCTCCTCGCAAAGACAACAAAGAAGCATGGGACAACATCGACATCTTCGGATGGATGGGTTATCCGATGGAAATCAAGGTGAACTTCCTTTGCCGCGACTCTATCCTTGCAGCTCCTATCGCTCTTGACCTTGTGTTGTTCAGTGACTTGGCTATGCGTGCAGGCATGTGCGGCATCCAGACTTGGTTGTCATTCTTCTGCAAGAGCCCGATGCACGATTTCGAACATCAGCCCGAACACGACTTGTTTACACAATGGAGAATGGTAAAACAGACATTGCGTAACATGATTGGTGAAAAAGAACCTGATTATTTAGCTTAATCAGTAACCCCGAATAATAAGTTGAGATTGAGATTTACCATCCTATAAAGACTGGTGGATGCTCAACCTCAACTTTTACTTTTGTATTGTACAAATTCCCGATCACGTTTGGGAACTTATGGCACAACCGACTCGTAGTTTGTAATTAGTAATAAGTAATAAATGAAGCGTCCTCCCTTTCTACCTGTTTTTATAGGCACGGGCTTTGGCTCCGGTTTTTCTCCTTTTGCTCCCGGCACGGCTGGGGCGTTACTGGCTTCTATCATTTGGATTGCATTTTATTTCCTTCTTCCTTTCCCTGTTGTATTATGGCTGACCGCCGTTTTGGTGATTGTATTTACATTCGCTGGTATTTGGGCTGCCGATAAGTTGGAAACTTATTGGGGGGAAGATCCTTCGCGCGTGGTAGTGGACGAGATGGTAGGAGTGTGGATACCGTTATTGGCTGTCCCCAATGACGACTGTTGGTTCTGGTACGTGATTGCGGCTTTTGCCTTGTTCCGTATCTTTGATATAGCCAAGCCGTTGGGCATACGCCGTATGGAAAGCCTGAAAGGTGGAGTTGGTGTGATGATGGACGATGTTTTGGCGGGAGTGTATAGTTTTATTTTGTTAGTGGGAGCAAGATGGGTGATTGGCTGAAAAGAGTTGCACGGATGATTTCCCAGAAGGGTGGTTTCTTCATGTTCTTGAGGGCGCAGCTTTCTGCTCAAATGGCAACTATTGCAGACTTTCTTGTTACGATTCTTCTGGTCAGGCTCTTCGAAGTCTACTACGTATATGCCACCTTGGCGGGGGCTATCTATGGAGGGATCATCAATTGTGTAATCAACTATAAATGGACCTTTAAATCGAAAGGAAAGAAAACGAATGTGGCTGTAAAATTTATCCTTGTATGGATTTGCAGCGTTTGGCTGAACACGTGGGGCACGTATGCACTGACGGAATCATTAGCGAGGATTCCTTGGGTACGTGATACGCTTAGCCTGTATTTCGGAGATTTCTTTATTATTCCTAAAGTGGTAGTGGCAATCATCGTAGCATTGTTCTGGAATTATAATATGCAACGCTTTTTTGTCTACCGGAATATAGATATAAGAAGTTTATTCGGAAAAAGAAACTGAAAAAACAGATTGAAAAGATCGATTGAAAGAACTGATTGAGAAAACAGAAGATTTAGATAAAAATAGATATAAACAGATTTAAACAGATGAATTACAGAGATTATTTACAACAGTTGATTTATAAGATTATCAATCCCCTGATACGCGGAATGATTAAAATAGGGATCACTCCTAACTTTATCACCACTACCGGATTTATCCTGAATGTAGTAGCGGCAGGAATGTTTGTATATGCCGGCATTTATGGCGGTCAAAATGATTTGGCCATTATCGGCTGGGCAGGCGGTGTGATTTTGTTTGCCGGATTGTTTGATATGATGGACGGACGTGTAGCTCGCCTAGGTAACATGAGTTCCAAGTTCGGTGCGCTTTACGATTCAGTGCTCGACCGTTACAGTGAATTGATGACCTTCTTCGGTATCTGTTACTATTTGTCAATGAAAGACTATTTCCTCTATGCACTTATTGCCTTCATAGCGTTAATCGGCTCACTGATGGTAAGCTACGTGCGTGCTCGTGCCGAAGGGTTGGGAATCGAATGTAAAGTAGGATTCATGCAACGTCCGGAGCGTGTAGTGCTGACCAGTCTCGGAGCTTTGTTCTGTGGCGTTTTCAAAGACATCACCGCTTTCGAACCGATTCTGATTATGATTGTTCCTCTCGCTTTTGTTGCTGTGTTTGCCAATATCACGGCTTTTGCACGTGTGAGACATTGCTACAAAGCGATGAAAGAATGAATTAATTTACTATTGGACGATTTACTATTTACTATTTACATCGTACATCCTAAATAGTACATCGTAAATAGTCCAATAGTAAATAGTCTAGTTGTCTAATCAAAACGTTATGATGATAAAGAATATTCAAATGCCGTCGAAGAGAGAAGCCCTGACTGTGACAGTCATTATGGCTCTTTTCCTTTTGCTGACAGGTATCTTCATCGGACTTCGTTCCGAGCACCTGTTAATGGCGGTACTCTATTTAGTTTTATTTTTTGCCGGATTGCCTACTCGTAAGTTGGCGGTAGCTCTGTTGCCTTTCGCTATTTTTGGAATTTCGTATGACTGGATGCGTATTTGCCCCAACTACGAAGTGAACCCGATTGACGTAGCCGGACTGTATAATCTCGAAAAGTCCCTCTTCGGAGTGATGGATAATGGCCTTTTGGTTACCCCTTGCGAATACTTCGCTGCACACAACTGGCCGATAGCAGACGTCTTTGCCGGAATTTTCTACCTTTGCTGGGTTCCTGTTCCTATCCTGTTCGGGCTTTGCCTGTATTTCAAGAAGGAAAGAAAAACCTACCTTCGCTTTGCATTGGTATTCTTATTCGTCAACCTGATCGGCTTTGCCGGTTATTATATCCATCCGGCAGCTCCGCCCTGGTATGCTATCAACTACGGTTTCGAACCGATACTTAACACACCCGGCAATGTAGCAGGATTGGGACGCTTTGATGCTTTCTTCGGAGTGACCATCTTCGATTCGATCTATGGACGCAATGCAAACGTCTTTGCGGCAGTACCTTCACTGCACGCGGCCTATATGGTAGTTGCATTAGTGTACGCCATTATCGGTAAATGCAGATGGTATGTGATTACCCTTTTCTCTATTATTATGGTAGGTATTTGGGGAACAGCCATTTATTCATGCCATCATTATATCATTGATGTATTACTCGGTATCTCTTGCGCGTTGATCGGCTGGCTGGTATTCGAATATGTATTGATGAAAATTCCGGCATTCAAAAGATTCTTCGAAAGATATTATGCATATATAAAGTAGATCTATCTCCGTGCTGGAATAAATCGTACTAAGTCATACAAGAAACAGTGAAGAACAAATATCGTAATATATTCCTCGCCTTTGGTATTATTGCCGTCCTGATTATGATATTCACTTTCGATATGGATTATCAGGAGCTTTGGATGAATCTGAAACGTGCGGGGATATATTTACCTTTGGTCTTGTTGCTGTGGCTGTTCGTCTACCTGATTAATACGGTATCGTGGTATATAATAATTCGTAGCAGCGGTAAAACCGGCTTTTCATTTGCCCGGCTCTACAAATTCACCGTGACGGGATTTGCACTCAATTACGTGACTCCCGTCGGACTGATGGGCGGTGAGCCATACCGCATTATGGAACTGAAACCCTATATAGGAATCGAACGCGCCACCTCTTCCGTGATTCTTTACGTGATGATGCACATCTTTTCCCACTTTTGCTTTTGGTTGAGTTCAGTCTTGCTTTATGTCTGCCTGTACCCGGTGGGGTGGGCGATGGGAATGATTCTGGGAGCTATAACCCTCTTTTGCCTACTGATCGTTATTCTTTTCATCAAAGGCTACCGGCATGGGATGGCAGTAGCTTTTGTCCGCATGGGTAGCCGTATTCCTTTCCTGAAAAAGAAAGTCGTTCATTTTGCAAGTGCACATAAAGAGAAACTGGAGAATATAGACAAACAAATCGCACTTCTCCATCAGCAAAAGAAACAAACATTTTATAGTGCCCTCTTATTGGAATATACCGCCCGTGTAGTCAGCTGTCTTGAAATCTGGCTGATACTGAATGTGCTGACCACTAACGTCAGCTTTGCCGACTGCTGCCTGATTGCAGCTTTCTCTTCTCTTCTTGCCAACCTGCTGTTTTTCCTGCCCATGCAACTGGGAGGTCGTGAAGGCGGCTTTGCCCTTGCCGTAGGTGGACTTTCCCTTTCCGGAGCCTACGGTGTCTATGCCGCTTTGATTACCCGGGTGCGTGAAATGGTCTGGATTGTTATCGGACTTGCACTGATGAAAGTAGGAAACTTTAAACAATCAAAAGAAAAATATTCTGCTTAAATTTATAACTTTGTCTGACTTATAAAGGATCTATATAAAAAGGCCTATAAAGAAAGCGACAATGAATAATTTTATCTTTTACAGCCCTACCGAATTTGTATTCGGACGGGACACGGAAGCGCAAACCGGAGCATTAGTGCAGAAATACGGCGCACGCAAAATAATGATTGTCTATGGCGGTGGCTCTGTGATACGCAGCGGATTATTGGCTCGTGTTGAGAAATCATTGCAGGAAGCAGGGATTCCCTATTGTATGCTGGGCGGTGTACAGCCTAACCCGATAGACACGAAAGTATATGAAGGAATCGACCTCTGCCGGAAAGAGAACGTAGATATGATGCTCGCCGTTGGTGGCGGCTCTGTGATTGATACGGCGAAAGTTATTGCAGCCGGAGTTCCTTATGACGGAGATTTCTGGGACTTCTACATCGGAAAAGCCATTGTGACGAAAGCATTGAAAGTAGCCGTTGTGTTAACGATTCCTGCTGCCGGAAGCGAGGGTTCCGGTAACACCGTCATCACGAAAGTCGATGGCTTACAGAAATTAAGCCTCCGTGCTCCCGGTGTACTGCGTCCTGTTTTCGCCGTAATGAACCCCGAACTGACCTACACACTTCCTCCTTTCCAAACCGCCTGCGGCATTGCTGATATGATGGCACACATCATGGAACGCTATTTCACCAACACGAAAGATGTAGAGATAGGCGACCGTCTGTGCGAAGGCACACTGCTTGCCATCATCAAAGAAGCAACCACCGTCATGAAAGAACCTGAAAACTACGGAGCCCGTGCCAATCTGATGTGGAGTGGAACCATTGCCCATAACGGAACCTGTGGTGTAGGTTGTGAAGAGGACTGGGCTTCCCACTTCCTTGAACATGAAATCAGTGCTATTTACAATGTAACTCATGGCGCCGGACTTTCCGTAATCTTCCCTGCCTGGATGACATGGATGACAGAACACAATGTGGATAAGATAGCCCAATACGCTATCCGGGTGTGGGGAGTGGCAGAATCTGACGATAAAAAGGCGGTGGCCCTTGAAGGAATTTCCCGCCTGAAATCCTTCTTTACTTCCATCGGCCTGCCTGTGACCTTCAAAGAACTTGGCATTGAGAATCCCGACATCGACCGCCTTGTAGATAGTCTGCACCGGAATAAAGGCGAATTGGTAGGCAATTATGTCAAATTAGCGAAACAGGACAGCAAAGAGATTTACCGTCTGGCATTATAAGAAAAACAGATATAACCAACAACTGCATCATTTGTCTTCTGATAGAGGGGTGCAGTTGTTGGTTTGTTTCTTTTGCCCCATCTTTGGAACAGTATTATAAATGCTTCCCCTCTTTATGCAACAAAACAGTATAGTTATGCCCCATTTTTAGAACAAAATTCGAGTATTTTACCCCATCTTTGAAAACTTTTTATAACTTTGTTGTTGATAACCAATAAGTTTGTGATTCATGTTTAAAAGAGATATATTGCTTCATTTGGAAAGATGGAAAGTCGATGCGCACAGAAAGCCTTTAATATTACGTGGAGCGAGACAAGTAGGTAAAACAACGGTAGTTAACGAATTTGGGAAACAGTTTGAAAATTACCTTTATTTGAATTTGGAGAAACGGGAGGCAGCATCCTTATTTGAGTTGAATGTGCCTCTAAAAGATTTGATGCCTTTGTTCTTTGCACATTGTGGAAAGGTAAAGAAAGAGGGACAAATCTTGCTTTTTATTGATGAAATTCAAAATTCGGCAAAGGCGATGGCATTGTTGCGCTATTTTTATGAAGAATTACCTGATATTTATGTGATTGCTGCCGGTTCATTATTAGAAAACCTGATAGATGTGCATGTTTCATTTCCAGTGGGAAGGGTGCAATATATGGCATTGCGTCCTTGTTCATTTCGCGAGTTTCTGGGTGCTGTCGGCGAAGAAGCTTTAGTGACTGTTTTAGATCAACCGGAAGTCACTTTCGCTTTTCATGACCGTTTGATGTTATTGTTTAATATCTATACGCTGATTGGAGGCATGCCGGAAGTTGTGCAGCTTTATGCAGAGAGCAGGGATATTCTAGTTTTGGAGTCCACTTATGAAACCCTTTTGCAAGGATACCGGGATGATGTGGAAAAGTACGCTCAAGGGAAACGACTTCCGGAAGTGATTCGTTTTATCTTAAAGGAGGGATGGCATAAAGCTGGGCAAGCAGTAACTTTAGGGGGATTTGCCGGTTCGTCTTATAATGCCCGGGAAGTAGGAGAGGCTTTTCGTCTGTTGGAGAAAGCAATGCTATTGGAACTAGTTTATCCGACTACGGCAACGGAAGTTCCGGCCACTCCTGAAATAAAGCGTATGCCCAAGCTGGTCTGGTTGGATACAGGATTGGTGAATTATGCGGCACAGGTGCAGAAGGAAGTTTTGGGAGCAAAAGATATAATGGATGCTTGGCGTGGTATGATAGCGGAGCAGATTGTGGCGCAAGAACTGTTGACACTGACAGATAAAGTCAGTCAGAAACGTTGTTTCTGGGTACGTAATAAGAGCGGTTCAAATGCAGAAGTCGATTATGTCTGGGTACAGGATTCCATGGTTTATCCCATTGAAGTTAAGTCAGGACATAACGCCCATCTGCGTTCCTTGCATTCTTTTATGAATCGCTCTGTGCAGACAGTTGCAGTCAGAATATGGTCGCAGCCCTATGCGGTGGATGAGGTGAAGACGGCAGACGGGAAAGAATTCAAATTGATTAATCTTCCCTTTTACCTCGTTGGAAAATTAGACAGCATATTGCGTCGGTTTTAAACGACCTTTGATAACGAGTAGTCTTGTAAAATCATAAAATAAAGATTAGGCACGGATTACACAGATTACACGGTTAGTGCTATGCTTATACAAAGCAACCGTGAAATCCGTGTTATCCGTGCCTAAATTATAATAAAGCTAATCTTTTTTTAGACTTTATCCCAATCCTTTTCAGCATTGAAGCAAGGACAGGCTTTGATCCATTCTTCCGGTTCAATCTCGCCGTTTCCGTTCAGGTCGGGGCTAAGATCCCGGTGTCCACATATCCGGCAATCGGGATACTCTTTCAATAAAGCAAGAATCAATACGCGCAGAGAGTGTTTTTGCCAACAGGTGCGTGTGTCCTTCGGTTGTCCCATGCAGTCGAGTCCTCCTTCGTAGCAGATACCTATACTTTCCTTGTTGAAACCGCGACAATGCGCACCGACCTTTTCTATCGGACGGGTAGACTTTATATCACCGTTCTTGCGGATATAAAAATGATACCCCGTTCCGTTGAATCCGCGCCTGCGGTGACAGATATCCAGATCATATTCCGTGAAGCTCTTGTCCTCGCGCGTGGCGGAGCAATGGATTACTATTAGATTGATAGTTCTCATGGATAAGACCGTTCATTGTCAGGCTTCTGCCACACTACGTTGCGAGCACTCTTTATGGATACATTGCAAGGTGGCAGCCTGCGCCAGCTGACCTCTTAATGAGAATATCTCCGTATGCATCTCTTTCACTTTCGAGCTAAGGTCGAAATAATCCTTCAACACTTTTTCCAACTGCTGCATCAGAAAAGTATATTGGTCTTTCACCAGTTCGCTGAACTCTTTTACTTCTTGCGCCATTACTTTGCGCTTTTTGCGGTTACTGCCCAGAAAGGGCAGGATTGTCATAATGATCTCTATGATTTTATCAAGCATTTTAATAAATTGAAAATTGAGAATTGAGAATTAAAAAATAAATGTAGAAGGAAACAGAAACCGCATGGAGAGTAACTGTAGAAATCACTCCGTAATATCCATGCGGCACTGTTTTTTAAGATTAAGCTGCCGGGTCCGGAGCTTCGCCACTTCCGCCGCCATCACCGCTTCCGCCGTCTTTTCCGTCGTCGGTGCTTTCTCCGTCGCCCTTTGCTGCCAGGATGAAATCGACATTATTCTCGCCTCGGGTAGTGGCATGACTCGTATTCACCAGCTGAAGCGCCTTATCTGCTACGAAACGGACATTTACTTTGCGGATGCTGCGCACCGTGCAATCTTTCTCCTTTTCCGCCCCTTCGCTGCTCAACGTGATATGGAACGTACCCAATCCGTCAATCTTCACCTTGTCGCCCTGGGTAAGCGACAGGCGTAATTGCTCGACAAAAGCCTCAATGGCATGCTTCACGTCTCCTGCAGTGAGCGAGGAGTTCGCTTCGATGGCATCCGCCAGCTTGTTGATGTCCATCACTCTCACTGTACCCGATTTCTGGCGTACATAATACAACATCTGTGAATCGGATTGATTCACATACTTTCTGCGCTGATAGCGCTCCACTAATACATTCATACAATTAAAAAGTTAAGGTTTAAGTAATAAAATTTTCTCTATCCTTACGACATTACAAATATACGAAATATGAAAGGGAAAGTCAAGTATTTTGCTATATATTTTGTGTGTATAATGAAATAAAATAAGAAAATGATTTCTGCTATATATTGTAATATAAAATTGTATGTTATTAGTGTAATTGTTTCTTATTTAGCATGTTTCAGCATATACTCTAACGGAGGGACATATTCGGTGATCTTGGTCATTTCCGGATTATGTCTGAAATAGACGTTTCCTGTCTCTCCGTTGCGTTGCTTGGCTATGATGACTACTCCCAGGCCTTCGGTGGGATAACCACTTTCCCGGTCGGTCGTTACCCTTGCAAGGGCGGGACGGTAGAGCAGCATGACGACGTCTGCATCCTGTTCAATGGCTCCGCTCTCGCGGAGATGGGCCAGTTCGGGCCGGCCGGCAGGGCGGTTTTCCGATTCGCGGTTTAGCTGGCTAAGCAGTACGACCGGTACATTCAGTTCTTTGGCTAGCAATTTTGCCTTGCGGGTGGCTTGTGCCACTTCCTGTTCGCGGTTGCGGTTGTTTTGACCGGTTGTCATGTCGCAGAGTTGCAGGTAGTCGATAATAATAGCATCGCACGCATGTTGGCTTTGCAGCAGTCGCGCGCTGGAACGTATATGTTCCATGTTGACCGATGTGCTGTCGTCTACGTGTATCGGTAGGCGTTTGAGGTCAGCGGCTGTTGTGCGTGCCTCTACGAGTTCCTGTTGGCTGACGGTTCCCGATCGCCAATAGCGGGCACTGATTTCGCTGGTCGCTGTCAGCCATCGGTCTGCTAGTCGTTCTCCTTGCATCTCGAGGCTGTAGACAGCTACGGCATACCCTGCCATTGCTGCGCTTCGTGCCATGTGTAGTGCGAATGCCGTTTTTCCTACGCTGGGACGGGCGGCGACCACCACCAACTCGCCTTTCTGTAGTCCGGACGTCATGCGGTCCAGATCCGCCAGTCCGGTAGGGAGGCCGGTCACTCCGTTTTTGTTGTTGGCGATACGTCCTTCGGCTTCTACCATGGTGGCGGTCATTAGTTCATCCATGTCGCGCATGTGGTTGTTATGGCCGAATTCGCCTTCCAGACGGTCGAGCAGGTTATGTGCGTCTACCAGTGAGTCGTCGATATCCATCGTTTCGTCTAGCGAACAGGCGAGGAGTTTGTTGAACCCCAGAATCATTTCGCGTCGCAGATATTTCTCGTGTACGATCTGCGCATGATATTCAAGATGGGCGGAGGTTGCCACCTTGCTGCTCAATTGGGTGATGCCGAACGGTCCGCCCGCCTCTTCGAGCTTTCCACGGTGGGAAAGCTCTTCTTTTACGGTGAGGATGTCTATCTTTATTCCTGCATGATACATGGCCAGTATGGCGGCATAGATAACCTGATGGCGCAGGACGTAGAACATTTCGGGACGCAGCTTGTCGGCTACCAGTGGTATGGCTCCCTGCTCTATCAGGCAGGCGCCGATGATGGCTTCTTCTATTTCGGGAGCCTGTGGTGAAACTCTGTTTTCGGTATTCATAGGATCAGTATTCGTTAAGAAAAGCTTTGTTGGATAAATAGCTGGCGGCATGGAAAAGGAAATTGATGTTCGTTTGGTGGAAATAATATTCCTCTATCCTGTCGATGGCGAGTTGTTGTTCCTTGTCGCTCAACTTTTTCCATTCGCGTTGTGCTTTGGCGATATTCTCTTTGGGGAGCTGCGTGATGCTGTGGAATTCATTCCAGAACAGGTGGAACTGTTCGTTGACGGTTTTCTTTTTCTGCTTGTCGCTGTCGGGAACTCCCACCCACTTGTCGTATTCGGTGACACGGATATGCAGGGAGGAATTGTTGGGGTGGGGGATGATTTCTATAATTCCCAGCGTGGCAAGCTCGTGTATGAACCGGAAGGCTTTTCCGACAGACCAGTGGAAGATGTGGCTCCAGTCACGATAACTAAATAGGCTTTCGCCTCTTTTGCACAAGCAGTCTTTGTTCTGTCGGTCGTTATAGAGTGTATCCGAATAGTTGACTTTCATCAGGATTTTCAGGAGTGCTTCTAGTTCTCCTTCTTGCATGTGCAGGTCTTCTATCTGCTGCTGTACTAAGGCTTTAGGGATAATGAGAAAACCTTGTTTCAGCATGGCTTGGAAATTGATTTTTTTCATTGGGTATTATTTAAATTTTCTGTAAAAGTACGCTGTTTCCGTGCGGTTTGCAAGGGGTGTGCCTGTTTGTGGACGGGTGTGGACGAAGAAGAATAGTTGTGGTACGTAAGTTGTTGTATTTTTGTTTTCTTTCATGGGGCGAAGAAGTGATCGGGAGATGAAATGGATGCTCTGTTTGTGTTTGATAGAGCTTCTGCCGGAGATAGACAGAGCCTTCGTTAGGGGGATTCGGAGGCTCTGTTTGGAATGAAAAAAACGGTCATTTTGCCGAACGCTTTGTGGAACGCTTTTTTCTTTCGGTAAATAGCTGTATAAATGATAGTTATCTTCTTATCTGAAAAAAGTGGTGAACGCAAAGTGGAATACATAATAAACAATAAAAAGATAAATGATATATTTAAAAATATATAGTTCGATTTTCCTTTTATTCCTTGTCGATGTTTTCGTTTTCTACTACGTAATTAAACGTTTGTCGGCAGGTCGATGTGGGGAGGTCCCCAATGACGGTAAAGGATTAGTTGCATTTCGGGACTGATGTCGATTGTTTGGCAGGTGTAATACGCGGCAGCCAGTTGTTCATTCAACGTCTTGTCTGCTTTGATGCGTTTGCGCATTTTTTTGCTGGCGGAAGAGGCGTTTGCCAGATCAGGAAAATATTCTTTCGCCAACTCGGAGAAATACTTGAATCCATTGATGCTGTAGTGTTCGACAGCTGGTTCATTGTTGTTCATAACTTTGTTGTTTTTTAGTAATTAAAAGAGTTATTTGTTTAAAAAACTGCGCAAATGTATGAAAATAAATTTGATAGATAATGTGAATATTTCAGTTTTTAACTTTATAATTTTATGTATGTAAATTTTTGTATATATATTTTCGTATTTTACTAAAGTAAATTGTGGGAATGGTAAATATTAATTATTAAATTATTTTTTAATGAAGAAGGAAAGTTTTACTTCGTTTATGAAGCAAGTGGCTGTTGATTTGCAGCAGAGTGGGAATTTAGGGACTGCTCATGTATATAGAAGTAGTTTGAATGCGATTCTTACTTTTCAGGGTTCCGGTTGTTTGTCGTTCCGGGAAATAACTCCGGAGTGGCTGAAGCATTTTGAGGGTAGCCTTCGGGCTCGTGGGTGTAGCTGGAACACGGTGTCTACATATCTTCGCACGTTGCGTGCGGTTTACAATCGTGCTGTCGATCTTCGGAAGGCGCCTTATGTGCCACATTTGTTTCGCTCCGTATATACAGGTACGCGGGCGGACCGTCGCCGGGCATTGGATGCGGAGGATATGAAGAAGGTATTTGCCCGTCTGTTGCAGTCGGATGCGGTTACTTCTGCCATGAGGAGTGCGCAGGAGTTGTTCATTCTTATGTTCCTGCTCCGGGGATTGCCTTTTGTCGATTTGGCTTATCTGCGTAAGAGTGATCTCCGGGGGAATGTGATTAGTTATCGTCGTCGTAAAACGGGGCGTCCGCTGTCTGTGACGTTGACCTCGGAAGCGATGTTTCTTTTACGGAAGTATAGGAGCCGCGAGGAGCAGTCGCCCTATTTATTCCCGATTCTTCACAGTGACGAAGGTTCGCCAATGGCGTATAAGGAATATCAACTGGCTCTGCGCAATTTTAACTATCAGTTGGAACTGGTGGGAAAGCTGCTTGGACTCAAAGATCGGTTGAGCTCATATACCGCACGTCATACTTGGGCGACCACTGCGTATTATTGCGAAATTCATCCGGGCATTATTTCCGAAGCAATGGGACATTCGTCTATCACTGTAACAGAAACTTATTTGAAACCTTTCCGGAGTAGGAAAATTGATGAAGCAAATAAACAGGTGATCGACTTTGTAAAACGCTCGGTGATAGGTACAAGTGCTTGATTTTTACTCTGTTACTTCGTAGGTAACGGGTTGAAATATCGGTGCAAATATGAGCATATTTCTTAAAACAACCAAACGAAATCATACATTTTTTCTAATAAACTACTCAAAAGAGGAATTAAACAAATAAAACACACGGATTCTTTGTATTAGGACTTTGTTAACTTCTAAATTTTGCAAAAGATTTCCCTCCCTCTACTGCCTTTCAGAAGCAGGGGTAAAAATGTTTCATTGCTTATCGTCTCATTTTTCAGTATTGACTACTCCAAAAGAGCAGGTACAAAGGTTTATCCGTTACCTACGAAGTAACGGGCGGCTATTATTGAAACTTAGTGTTTAATAATATATTATTAATGTAATTTTTAAGTAGTTATGAAGAAAAAATTTGTTAGGGTAATGCTTTTTGGGGCATTGACGCTTACAGTCAGTACAGCAGTAACGAGCTGTAAGGATTATGATGATGACATTAAAGGCTTGCAGGAGCAGGTTGATAAGATCACATCTGCTAGTCCTGTAAGCACGGAAGACATGAATGCAGCTGTTGATAAGGCGAGCAAGGAATTGAAAGAACAATTGGCCAAACTGGAAAAACTGGTGAATGATCCTTCGTCTGAAACTTCGTTGACACAGCAGATTGCTGATTTGCAGGAAGCTCTGAAAACAGCAGTAGGTGAGAATGCAAAAGATTTGGCTGGTAAACTGGCTACAGCTCAAAATGATTTGGCCGCTTTGAAGAAGGCTTTAGGAGATGATGATTACATCAATGGACTGAAAAAAAAGATCACCGACCTCGAAACTGCTAAATCTACTTTGCAGACTTTGATCGATGCCGAAGCTGCTTATCAGAATAATAAGGATATTAGTGGCTATAAAAATACCGGTTTTGATGCTTATCTGAATCAGGAGATTTTGAATGCTATCGGCAAAGAGGGTAGTATTGCTCTTTATGTGGATAAAGTTGTGAAAACGGCTGTCGGTACAGTGCTTGCAGACGTCAATAAGTATCTTTCTGAAAACTTTAAGGAAAATGCGGATCTTGCTGCTTTTGTGAAAGAAGTAAATGAAACGCTTTTCTCTAAAGAGTATAAAGCTCAAATGGATAAGCTGAATCTGTTGTTGGCAGCTATCGATAAAGCTGTAGGAGATGGCTCAACTTATGAGGATTATGCAGCTGTCATCAAACAGATTGATGAAACAAAACAACAATTGGCAGGATTGGAATTGCCTTCGGGTGAGGGGGTTACCTTTAATTCAGCTGTTAAAGATATTATCCAAAGAGAATCTGAAGGTAATGCCGGTATTATAAAAGGTCTGGAAGAAAAACTACAGAAAGAAATTGATGCTATCAAAGGCATGATTCAGAGCATTGTGTATGTACCGGAATATGCAGATGGACAGGTGTTGTTTAATACTTACTATATGCAGTTTGATGATAAGAAAGAAGATTGGAAACCTGTAGTCAATGTGGACGAAGTAACAGTGAAATTCCGTGTATCACCTTCTGCTGTGGTAGCTGATTTGGTTGCTAACTTCGGCGAGGAAAACGCAAAATATGATATTGCCGTAGATTGCCAGAAAGTGAAAACACGTGCTTTAAACGATCCGTTCAAGATAAAAGGAATCAAAACTGTAGAAGGAGAATCTAACTTGATTGAAGTGACGTTGGATGCCAGTGCGGTAAGTCATAGTTATGCTGTAGCTCTGACTGTAAAAGACAAGGTTGCTACAGATAAGAAAACGTTGAATGATGTTTCTTCAAACTATTTTGCTGCTGTGAAGAGTGATTTGTATATCAGCAAGGTAGAATGGGCATCTGCAAATGGTGCAGTAGCAACAGTGAAGAAAGGTGCTACTATTGACTATATGGAAAACGATGGAGATACAAAGGTTTCTGATTACGAGTTAACTGTGAATACATCAATAGATGGTAGTGGAAGGGTTAGCGGTACTTCTTCCACAAAGACTTTGGCTGAACTAGGCATCTCGGATAAATATTTCAAGGTGGCATTTGCATTTACAGACAAGGCTACAGCTGAAAAATCCTTTGAATTAAAAGAAGCAACTGGTGTTCTGACAGCTAAAGGAGATGCAGGAAGCAAAGCTACTGTGAAATCTACCGTAACAGTGACGGATCCTGCAACAGCCGGAGATAAAAAACCTGTGACAAAAGAATATACAGCTAAGGAATATACGGAAGTTAAAATCGTCAGCGAAGGAGAGGCACAAATTATTACACTTAAATCAACAGAGTCTATTTTGTGGAATGCTATAGAAAAGCCTTATGATATTACTACTATTGGTGCCGACGGTGTAGATAAGGTTATAGCTGCAATAAAGAATGCGTTGAATATGAAAGTAACGGATAAATTCAGCTCTTGTACCTTTGATGCTGTTGCGCAAGACCAGACAATTAAGTTGGGTTCTAATAGCGGTGGTGAACTTGCTTTAATTATTCCTAAAGAAACAACTTGTGCGCCTACTGATATTACTACGAAGATTACTAATGGTGATTATACAGTAGATGTAACAGTGAAGGGCGTAACCGTAACTCTTCCTGATGCAGAAAATAAAGCATTTAAATTGGTAGCTAATACTTATACAGACGGAACATTGCTTATTAATTTAGGTAAAGATGTTAATGGTAAGGTAAATGCAGTAACAGCCTCCAGAAGCTTGAAAGAACTTTATACAAACTACGATAAAGTATATGAAAATTTGGTTACGACTGTCGGTGGTACAATGGAGTTTGCTCTTGCTGATGATGTTCAAAAAGATGCTGCTCCGGAAGAACGTAAAGGTGTAAAAGTTGACAAAGACGGTACTGTTACAGTGTCTAACGATTACGATGGCAAACCTATCAAAGTCACACTGGAGGGAAAATGTGGTAAGGAGAAAATATTCGCCATAACTATTCCAGTTGTAATTCCTGCTAATGAGTTGAACGGAACATTCGGCTATAAAGATGCAAAAAATACCAAATTTGAGTATGACGTGAAAAACGCGACTGCAAGAACAAATGGTCTTGATTTGACAACTGCATTTGTTTGGAAAGATGGAGATAAGAAAAACGTATGGCCTACAGCTGATAATGATACCTATGGCAGCAATAACGCTATGGATATCTATAATTTCTCTATCGTGTATTCTCTTTCAGGAAAAGATGCATCCTCTTTTGAAGTGCCTACTATTTCTGACAGTAAACTCAAATTGATTAAATCAATAGCTGAAACAAGTACGATCAAGAGTACGATGGAAGTTGTTGTGACAGCTACTCCTACCTCTCCTTGGGGTAGCATGGTTGGTCAGGCTAAGTCGATAACAGTCACTGTTCCGACTTGGGTAGACAAACAATAATAACCTGCTAATTAATCAGATAACAATATCTCCCGTAACTTATAGGTTCTTCTAATAAAAGGAACGGGAGATATTAATCTCTGGTGATAGATAAACCCTTCTTCACCACGCTGGTGAAGAATACGTCAAGAAGTAACAGATGGAAGGCATTAGCTTGTGAAAGTCAGTCCTCCCCTTTCTGTACTTCTTTTAGAAAGGGATGCCGCCCTAATTTCCCACTGGCATCCCTTTTATCTTTACTCTGAATGTATCTCCCTATATTATGCTAGTACGTTATTTTTTTAATACTAGTACCCCATTTCCCTATAGATTAAGGAGATGCTTTGAGAGAATACGGAAAGCCCGGGCTTGCGAAAGTCCGGGCTTTTCAATCTTTAAGAAGAAATCTTAGTTGTAGATTATCGCACGATAATTACCAAACACCCATTCTTGCTATTTTACGTCCTCACATACCACCATGAAAATATCGGCATATCCTTCCTGAAGAAGAAAATGTATGATGATTTGCTATAGGAGAAATTGTGTTACCTTTGTATCTACAATTAATGAAAGGAGGTAATGAGATGGCAAGACCAATAAGAGAAACCCCAATATTGTTTGGAGAGGATGCTCGTCGGTTTGAAGAAAAGATGAAAAGTCCACGTAAAGTGTCGAAAGAGGAGCGGGAACGTAGACGCAAAAATTATGAGCTCGTTATGAAAGCGGCAACCAATTTTAAATGATTGGATAATAGGTGTACAAATAGACTTTTCTAAATTCCGCATTAGTCGGATGGAAGAAGGTGAAAAAATAGAAGAATCGTTCAATTGCGGTGATGCCGACTTGAACGATTTTATTTTGCATGAGGCTTCGTTTTATCGGGAGGCATTACTGGCAGTGTCTTACATCGCTAAAGTTGATGATAGGATAATAGCATATTTCAGTTTGGCTAATGACCGTGTTTCGTTAGGGGATTTTGAGAATAAGACAGAATTTAATAGGTTTCGTAAGCATCGTTTTGTTAATGATAAGCGTTTGAAAAGTTGTCCCGCTGTGAAAATATGCCGTTTTGCTGTTGATGTTGCTTATTCTGGTACAGGTATCGGTACAGTATTGATGGATTTTATAAAAGACTATTTTATCGAGAACAATAAAACTGGATGTCGTTTCATTACTGTGGATGCATATTTAAACGCTATTCCATTTTATGAGAAAAATAATTTTAGTCTGCTGCTTCCAAATGATGATGATAAACATATTCGTTTGTTGTATTATGATTTGAAAGAAGAATAGACAATAATCAAACAAAAAGGCGACCCGTACCTAACGAGTCGCCTTTTCTGTATAGTGCATTTGAATATATATGAACTTTAAACTTCTTCGCACACCGCCATTTTCATGCCTTGATAGACAACAATAATTTTGTGCAGCGTCGTTGTTCCGATTGCTTTTTGCACCGTTTCGCTGGCGGCATAGCGGTTGGCTTGTGTGATGGCTTCCTGGCGGAGTTGCTCTACTTTTTCATCGTTATCCTTTCCTTTGGCATATTTCAGTTCTATAATGTATGAATGAAGCATATCTTTGTAAATATCCAATAAAGGAAACATGAAGATATCGGCATATCCTTCCTGATTTTCCTGCTCGGAAATAGGACGATAGAAACGGTTTTGTACAGTCATAGCCAGTGTAAATCCATGTACGTATGCTTCGCCCTTTTGTTTGTCACGTTGGGAAGAGTAGCGGTGCAGGCATTCGGCGATATAGTTGAAATAGGCTTTCCAGTCGCCACGATAAGCCATGGCAGATGCCAGTTTTCCTTTTTCCCAATTATCGAAACGGAGATCTGCTTCGTTGTATGTATCTAATAAGTAACTGTACAACTGTTCACGTACTACTTGGTTGGGAATGGTCAACTTCGTTTCTCCTTCTAACGTTCCGCTGATAGTCAACATGCCGAAATAGAACAGTAGGCTGACAAAATTATCCGGTTCTGCAACAGTCTCGGCTGGGAAGCCCGTTTTTAGCTCACCAGTGATATATCCCTGTTTTATTAATGTTTGAATAGTCGAGGCATCATGGGTGAATTCTTTATCCTTGCGGATGAGCATTCGTAGTTTGTTATAATCTACGCGGATATTCTCTTCTACCATATTGCGAGGCATATATCCTTCATTACGAATGTAGTTATCTACAAAGTAAAGCACCATATTGGAATTGTACATGGTGGTATTTCCGTAACTTTGCTCTGAAAAGCAGTAATTGTCATACCAAGGCTTCATTGCTTCTATCAGCTCGTCGATAGAGTGATGGAACTCGCAGGTAGTGGCGTAATAATCCAGCATTGCGCGCACTTCTTCTTCGTTAAATCCGGTCATTTCATTAAATTCCGGGGAAAGTGAATAGTTGGTGCCGATATTGAATCCGCTAGTCAGATCGTCCATCGTGACGGGGCTGACACCTGTTACGAAACAACGTTTGATCGTGGAGTCTGTACCGGCTTTCACTGTATCGAAGAAACTGCGTAAATAACCGGTCCCATGTGTTTCGCTCTTATAATCTTCCAGGCAGGAAGGTTCGGATAAGATTTTGTTTGTAAAGTGATCGTATTCATCAATGAACAGATAAATCTGTTGATTGGTCTTGACGCATTCTTTATATAAATAGTCCAGTTGCTCTACGGCTCCCTTTTTCTTATTCATCTCTTCTTTTATCCCTTCGGGAAGATATTGGGCGTAAACATCGCAGAAGAAGTTGAATTCTGTGTTGCAATGCGCGTCTAATGATTCACGGTAACTTTTCAATTCCGCATTAACTACGGCAAAGTTGAGGTAAATGATGAGATATGAATTGCGTTCGGGAGTGGGATGCTTGCCTATATATAAGTCGCCATACCATTTCTCGAACTTATCAGCTTCGAGTATATTATAATAATGTCGGAGCATGGAAATCGTTAAACTCTTCCCGAATCTGCGTGGACGAATGTAAAAGAAATACTTATTCGCATTCTCTATGAGCGGGATATAATGTGTCTTGTCCACGTAGTAACAGTCGTCTTCGCGGACATCGATGAAGTTCATCATTCCATAAGGAATACGTTTGCGCTTTACTGGTTGATTCATGCCTCTTTCATTTTCTCACAAAAGTAACAATAAAAAATGAATCTTGATGGATGGACGGAAGCTTTTTAAAATAGGAATCAATTTCAGTGCGGAAATCCGTAATCTTGAAAAATGGATAGTTGAAGAAAAATAGAATAAACAAAAAGGCGACCCGTACCTAACGAGCCGCCTTTTCTGTCTATTTGATTTCGATTTCTTCCTTCATATCGATTTCCTCTCCATGTGTATCATAGAACACATATTGCAGGAATGCGAGTTTCTGACTTGGAATAATCTTAATTCCGAATCCATATTTCATTTGCCACTTCCGTTTCAGGGAAACGAGTCCCTGATTGATGTAGGCGGCAACATACGGATGGACGTGTAACGAGAATTTCTTAACCTTCAGTTTATTGACCAGGTAATCAATTTTACTCTCCAAAGTGTCCGTAAAGAGAATGGACGATTTGATGGTGCCTTTGCCGAAGCAAGTAGGACAGATTTCGGTCGTGTTGACGTCCATTGCCGGACGCACACGTTGGCGTGTAATCTGCATTAGCCCGAATTTGCTAAGCGGCAGAATATTATGCCGTGCCCTGTCTTTCTGCATATTGGCACACATTCGTTCATAAAGCTTTTGACGGTTTTCGGCTTCATTCATATCAATGAAGTCGACGACAATGATACCACCCATATCTCTTAATCGCAGTTGGCGGGCCAGCTCGTCGGCGGCTCCCAGATTTACTTCGAGTGCGTTACCTTCCTGCCCGTTGGCATTCTTGGTGCGGTTGCCGCTGTTCACGTCTACTACGTGAAGCGCCTCAGTGTGCTCAATAATCAGATAGGCACCACTCTTGTAAGAGATTGTTTTACCAAACGATGATTTAATCTGCTTGGTGATACCGAAATTGTCGTAAATGGGAAGTTGGCCTTTGTACAGTTTCACGATATTAGCCCGGTCGGGCGCAATCAGTGATACGTAATCTTTAATTTCATTGTACACAGCCTCGTCGTTGACGTGAATATTCTCAAATGATGGGTTGAAGAGGTCGCGCAACAAACCTACGGCGCGGCTGGTTTCTTCATAAATCAACGTCGGGTACTTGGTGGCTTTTTGTACTTTTACCATCGCATCTTCCCAATGCTTAACCAAGACTTTAAGCTCTCCGTCGAGTTCGGCTACGCGTTTGCCTTCGGCTACCGTGCGGACAATGACACCGAAGTTTTTCGGCTTGATGCTCATCAGCAGCTGTTTCAGGCGGGCGCGTTCTTCGCTCGATTTAATTTTTTGCGATACCGAAACCTTATCATTGAAAGGGATCAGTACGAGATAGCGTCCGGCAAACGAAATTTCGGACGTCAGTCGCGGCCCCTTAGTGGAGATCGGTTCCTTAACGATTTGCACCACTACTTCTTGTCCTACCTTGAGTGTGTTGGATACAGTTCCATCCTTGTCAAGGTCGGGAAGCAGGGTTGCTTTGCTGATGGAGGTCAGCTTCTTTTTGTCGCTTAAAGTCTGCTTTACAAACTTTTCGAGTGAGTTAAATTGAGGACCCAAGTCCAGATAATGAAGGAAAGCGTCTTTCTCGTAACCGACGTCTACAAAGCATGCATTGAGTCCGGGCATCAATTTCTTGATACGTCCCAAATACATATTGCCCACAGAGAAAGAAATATTTCTTCCTTCGCTTTGAAGTTCCACCAGGCTCTTATCTTCGAGAAGGGCGATGGAGACCTCTTTGGGCTGTACGTCAACTACTAGTTCACTTGTCACTGTTTGTTTCCTTATTATTGATTGAATCTCATTTATATGAACAACTTTTTTTACAAAATGTTCATTTTGGGTTAGCTACTTAAACAAAGAACAAACTTGAAAGACATTGGCTTCGCAAGTTTGTTCTTTATTTCTGTGTGATCCAGACTTAAAAATTATTTTTTGCTTTTATGTCTGTTCTTTCTTAGTCTTTTTTTACGCTTGTGCGTAGACATTTTATGTCTTTTTTTCTTTTTTCCGCTTGGCATAGCTTCACATTTTATGGGTTAATACTCTTGTTTATTATTTCTTTACTGAAATTGTAAATGTCTTAGCCGGTTTGAAAGCCGGAATGTTGTGCTCCGGAATAATAATCGTAGTATTTTTAGAAATGTTGCGAGCAGTCTTCTGTGCTCTTTTCTTTACTACGAAACTACCAAACCCACGCAGGTATACATTCTCATCATTAGACAGCGAATCCTTTACTGCATCCATAAATGCTTCAACTGTTGTAAGAACTGTCTGCTTGTCAATCCCAGTTTTCTTTGTAATCTCGTTTACAATATCTGCTTTAGTCATTTTTCCTTAAAAAAAATATTATTACTATGTTATTGCTAATTTTTTGGACTGCAAATATATAGCTTTTTAAGCTCCTAAAAAAATATATTCTGCACATTTTTCTAAAAAAATAGTGGCATAGGGTTTTCTTAGAGCTAAAAGAGTTACTTTTGTGTGCCTTTTGAGTAGGATATACAAGATAAATGTTAGATAATACATTAGTAGAGAGGATATGAACGAGTTTACGAAAACGATTGTAGAGTGGTATGAAGAGAATAAACGTGAATTGCCTTGGAGGGAGTCTGCCGATCCGTATTTGATCTGGATTTCGGAGATTATTCTTCAACAGACGCGGGTGGCGCAGGGGTATGATTATTTTCTTCGCTTTATCAAGCGTTTTCCCGATGTACAGACTTTGGCCGCTGCGGATGAGGATGAGGTGATGAAGTATTGGCAGGGGTTGGGGTATTATTCGCGTGCCCGCAATCTTCATGCCGCCGCCAAAAGCATGAATGGTGTTTTCCCGAAAACATATCCGGAAGTGCTGGCTCTGAAAGGAGTGGGGGAGTACACGGCGGCGGCTATCTGTTCGTTTGCTTACGGCATGCCCTATGCGGTGGTGGATGGCAATGTGTATCGGGTGCTTTCACGTTATTTCGGTATAGATACTCCGATTGATTCGACGGAGGGAAAGAAACTTTTTGCAGCATTGGCAGACGAGATGTTGGATAAAAAGCATCCGGCTGTTTATAATCAGGGGATAATGGATTTCGGAGCAATTCAGTGTACTCCGCAGTCGCCCAACTGTTTGTTCTGTCCGTTGGCAGGCGGTTGTTCGGCACTTTCGAAGGGGTTGGTGACAAAGCTTCCGGTGAAACAGCACAAAACAAAGACTACCAACCGTTACTTCAATTATATTTATGTACGTGCGGGCGCGTATACCTTTATAAATAAACGGACAGGAAATGATATTTGGAAGAATTTGTTCGAATTGCCATTGATAGAAACTCCGACGGCTCTTTCGGAGGAAGAGTTTCTTGCTTTGCCGGAATTCCGTGCATTCTTTGCATCGGGGGAAGTGCCGGTGGTGCGTTCTGTTTGCAGGGAAGTGAAGCATGTGTTGTCTCACCGGGTGATTTATGCTAATCTGTATGAAGTAACAATCTCTGAAAATTTGGCTTCTTTCGGTGATTTCCAGAAAATAAAAGTAGAGGAACTGGAGCAGTACGCTATTTCAAAGCTGGTGCAAAACTTAATCAAGTATTAGGTATCAAGTATTAGGTATCAAGTATTAACCATCCAGTTTATGGCACAGCCTAATACTTAATACTTAAAACCTAATACTTGATTAATACCTAATACTTAAAACTTTAATACTTAAAATTCTTGCATCCTATTGTTATTCTGTTTAATTTTGGCGACAGATTTGATTTAAGAATCATAAACTTGATACATATATGTCAGTAAATAAAGTGATATTGTTAGGATACGTAGGACAAGATCCGCGGGTGAAATATTTCGATGCAGGTTCAGCGGTGGCTACTTTTTCGTTAGCTACGACGGAACGTGGATATACCTTGGCTAATGGAACCCAGATTCCCGACAGAACAGAATGGCACAATATCGTTGCATCCAACCGTTGGGCGGAAATTGTGGATAAGTATGTACGCAAAGGAGAAAGGTTGTATCTGGAAGGAAAGATAAAAACCCGTTCTTACAGTGACCAGTCTGGTGCTACGCGTTATGTTACTGAAATTTACGTCGATTATATGGAAATGTTGTCTTCGAAAGGAGCCAATTCGGGTGCGGGAGCTTCTGCTTCCGGACAGCCTGCTACGGGACAGCAGCAACAACCGGTTGCCGGCCAGCCACAACAAACGCAACAAACGCAGCAGTCGCAGGCGCAACCTGTACAAGATAATCCGGCAGATGATTTGCCGTTCTAGGATAATGTGATAGTGTGCCAATCGATTTTTTTTCTAGCTCATTGGCACATTATCTTTTGTTTAACTAAAATATAAACTCTTTGGACTCAGATGGTTATTTAAGCCAGTTGGCTGACATTTTCAACGGTATTACCGTAAACACTCCTTCTATCTCTGCTATTATTGCCATAGTGCTGGCAGGTGTGCTCCTGCTTGCTTCCGGCTTTGCTTCGGCTTCCGAAATAGCTTTTTTCTCACTTACTCCTTCCGACCGGAATGATATTGATGAACACAATCATCCTTCCGATGAAAAAATAAGTGCCCTGTTGGGTGATTCAGAACGCCTCTTGGCAACGATATTGATTACGAACAATTTTGTGAATGTGACCATTATCATGCTCTGCAACTTCTTCTTTATGAATGTGTTTGTCTTCCATTCTCCATTGGCAGAGTTCCTGATACTGACCGTCATCCTGACTTTCCTGCTGTTGTTGTTCGGTGAAATTATGCCAAAGATCTATTCGGCACAGAAAACATTAGCCTTTTGCCGTTTTTCGGCACCGGGAATTTACTTCCTGGAGAAGGTATTCCGTCCGATAGCTACTGTGCTTGTGCGTTCGACAACTTTTCTGAATAAGCATTTTGCTAAGAAGAGTCACAATATTTCTGTGGATGAACTGTCGCACGCGTTGGAACTGACGGATAAAGCGGAGCTTTCTGAAGAGAATAATATTCTGGAGGGCATTATCCGTTTCGGTGGGGAAACCGTGAAGGAGGTGATGACATCACGCCTGGATATGGTCGATTTGGATATCCGTACGTCTTTCAAGGAGGTGATGCTGTGTATCATTGAAAATGCTTATTCACGTATTCCTATCTATTCCGGTTCACGGGACAATATCAAGGGGGTGCTGTATATTAAAGATCTTCTGCCTCATGTCAATAAGGGGGATAATTTCCGTTGGCAGTCATTGATTCGCCCGGCTTATTTTGTGCCGGAGACGAAGATGATTGATGATTTGCTGCGTGACTTCCAGGCGAATAAGATTCATATTGCTATCGTTGTGGATGAGTTTGGAGGAACTTCCGGACTGGTAACGATGGAGGATATTATTGAAGAGATTGTAGGGGAAATTCACGACGAATACGATGATGAAGAGCGTACATACGTTGTTTTGAATGACCATACTTGGATATTTGAAGCGAAAACGCAGTTGACGGATTTCTATAAGATTGCAAAAGTAGACGAAGACGAATTTGAAAAGGTGGTGGGTGATGCAGATACATTGGCAGGTATGTTGCTCGAAATTAAAGGTGAATTCCCGGTGCTGCATGAGAAAGTGACGTATCACAATTATGAGTTTGAAGTGCTCGAAATGGATAGTCGCCGTATATTGAAAGTTAAGTTCACAATTCTGCCGAAGGAAGTGGAAGATGGCGTTGTTTCTGCAGTATAAGACAAATGGTATACAGTGGGCTGTCTGGAAGATGGAAGAGTCTTTGGATGCTTTATTGCTTCTTTTGCCCGGTGCGCGAAGAGCTTTCTGTGAGCAGGAATTGAATCGCTTTGTCTCCGAACGTCGTAAGATGGAATGGTTGTCGGTTCGTGTTCTGTTGTATTCCATGTTGCAGGAGGATAAGGAAATCGGTTATTCTTCGGAGGGGAAACCTTATCTCACAGATCATTCTTTTTTTATCAGTATTTCTCATACGAAAGGTTATGTGGCGGTGATGCTTGCTTCTTCGGTTCCGGTAGGCATTGACATTGAACAATATGCTCAACGGGTTCACAAGGTATCCGACCGTTATATCCGTCCTGACGAGCAAGTAGAATCTTATCTGGGAGATATAACCTGGGGGCTGTTATTGCATTGGTCGGCAAAGGAAGCTGTTTTCAAGCGGATGGAAAATGCGGATGCTGATCTTCGTAAACTCCGGTTGACGCATTTTATTCCTCAAGCGGAGGGGACGTTTCAGGTTCAGGAGTTGGCTACGGAGCAGCAAGAACTTTATTCTGTCGGTTATCGTAGCTGTCCGGACTTTGTATTGACGTGGACATTGAATTGAACGGATGAAGAAGTGTGTGAAGCTCTTTTCTCGGTGTGTTATTTCTCTTTTTTATTAAGTCGATAGCTCAATGCTCCTGACGGACATTTGCCGATTTGTGCAATTAATTCTTCTGTTGTCGCATTTTCAATTTGTACCCAGGGTCTTTCTTTTGGATGATAAACATTGGGTAGCATCTTTACACATATTCCGGCATGCTGACATAATTCAGGCTGCCACACAATGGTCAGTTCACCATTGGTATATTCAATTTTTTTTCCCATATATGTATTTATTTAATATGAATACCACGCATTACAATTCGCTTCCATTCCGGATGTTTGTGAATGTAACCGGCTACAAACGGGCAAAGCGGTACCAAGCGTAGACCTTGTCGCTCGATGTCTGCCAATGCTTTTTCTGCAAGTTGTGAGCCTACTCCCTTGCCGCCTAATGAAGCGGGTACTTCGGTATGTACAAGGTATATTTCTCCATTGTTTGATTTGATATAGTCTATTTCAGCTATTTTGCCATCGATCTGAAACTCATACCGATGTTTTTCTTCGTTGTCTATTAATTTATGATCTTCTGCCATAATTTTTACGTATTAAGTTCGATTATAACATAAACACTTGGAGAACACTTTTGTTTTACGCGAACAAATATTCTCCAAGTTTATAATCTTTCCAATTGGACTGTGAAGTGTCTCATTAAGGGAGCTTCCCAGGCGATACGTACTCCATGAGTGATGCTTTCTCTGCGTTCATATACATTTTTGAGGGCGGCAGCTATTACATTCATGTGATTGTCGGTATATACTCTGCGGGGAATGGCGAGGCGGAGTAGGTCAAGACCGTTGAAGCGGTTTTCATGGGTCACCGGATCACGGTCGGCAAGGATATAGCCGATTTCGCATCCACGGATACCGGCTTCCAGGTAAAGTTCTATGGTTAGCGTCTGCGCCGGGAATTCTTCTCGAGGAACATGTGTCAGCACTTTAGGCGCATCAATGAAGATGGCGTGTCCTCCGGCCGGGCGTTGGTAAGGGATTCCGTATTCATCCAGTTTCTTTGCCAGGTATTCCACTTGTTTGATACGTGTTTCGAGGTTGTCGAATTCGGTGTTTTCGTCCAGTCCGATGGCGAGGGCGTTCATATCCCGTCCGTTCATGCCTCCGTAGGTGAGATAGCCTTCGTATTGTACACAGAAACCTTTTGCACCTTCATACCAGTCTGCACGCCGCGTGGCAATAAATCCGCCCATATTGACGATTCCGTCTTTCTTGGCGCTCATTGTCATGCCATCGGCAAGAGAGAACATTTCCCGTGTGATTTCTTTGATAGTTTTGTCTCGGTAACCTTCTTCGCGCATTTTGATGAAGTAGGCGTTCTCGGCAAAACGTGCAGAGTCGAAAAGTACGGGTTTGCCATATTTGTCGGCAATGGCACGTATTTCGTATAAGTTTTGCATGGAGACGGGTTGTCCTCCGGCTGTATTGTTGGTGATGGTGACGATGATAAAAGGAATCCGTTCTGCGTATTCTGTGAGGGCTTTCTGTAATTTATCAGGGTCTACATTTCCTTTAAACGGTATTTCTAGTTGGGTTTGTTTGGCTGCATCGATGGTGCAGTCTAATGCGATGGCATGACGTCCCTCAATGTGTCCTTTGGTGGTGTCAAAATGCGAGTTTCCGGGCACAATGTCTCCTTCATGTACCAAATAAGAGAAAAGGACATTTTCAGCGGCACGTCCCTGATGGGTTGGTATGATGTATTCAAATCCTGTTAGTTTCGTAATCATCTCTTTCAACTTGAAGAATGAGGTCGCTCCGGCATAGCTTTCATCACCTAGCATCATTCCCGCCCATTGGCGGTCGCTCATCGCTCCGGTCCCGGAGTCGGTGATGAGATCTATATAAACTTGTTCTGATTTGAGTTGAAAGACATTATAATGTGCTTCTTTAATCCATTGCTCGCGCTCTTCACGTGTGCTTTTCCGGATGGGTTCTACCATCTTTATTTTCCATGATTCAGCAAAAGGTAATTCCATTGTCGTAGATTTAATAGTTTTGAACGACGAATGTAGCTAAAATTTGCGTGATTAGCAAATATATGATGACTTTTTGTAAATTGAGGCTGTTGTGGATGCCTCTTTGTGAAATAGTAGGAAATCGAAACATGGTGGGTGGAGATATGAAAAGAGTCAGACTTCCATTGGGAATATCTGACTCTTTAAAATTATAGGATGATTTCTAATGTAGTACTATGTTTATTGAAAGGCTATAGTCGATGGGAACCAATAAGTCCCAGTATAATCAATTACTTCTTTTTGAGTACCAGTGACTCCATTTGCTATATAAATATTAGTATTTAAATAATGTGTCAACCATCCGTCTTCTGTATAGATAATGTATACATCTCCATTTCTGGGATCGACTTGAACACCTGCTCCATATACCGATTTATCAGCAGCAGGAGCAGAGAAGAATAGGGTAGCATTTTTTGTTTCTATATTATATTTATAAATGTTCTTACCATATACACTGTAACCTTCTTCAAACATTTGTACTAAATATAATGCATTCTCTGTTATAGATGCACATAATCCTGTAGGAGTATAGGCCCACTGGTTATAATAAACACTTAGTCCGTTAGGTAATTCAACTTCTTCATAATCTAATGTCTCTACATTGATTTTAATTAATTTGTTACCATTTGCGGCCCATAATGTGCCATCCTTGGTTTGGGCGAATCCTGTTTTTATTTGATAGGCTATGTCTTGTTTAAAGGAAAGATCATTGGTATTATATACTTTAATCGTGTTTTTGCTGCTAATGAATATGTATTTGTCTGTTTTATATATATCTTCATTATCGCTACTAACTGCATCTAAACCTGATAACTTTTCACCTAATGTCAATTGCTTTAAATTAACTTTGAATGCTCCATTACTAGTTGTAAGAATACCTGTTTCATTATTAACAATGCAAAAGTTTTGTCCTTGTGCATTTTGGTCTAACCCGTCTTCTATCTTATTCACAATTTGGTTATTTTCCAAATTCATTTTAACAAGGAAAGGACTTTGTTTACAAACGATGTACATATAACCGTTATTGATAATACCTACAGTTGAAGTTACTCCTAGTCCTTCTACTATATTATATTGCCATTGTTCCTGTTTGTATCTATTAACAGAACCTTTGCCTTGACCTTCATTAATAACATAGAATGGTGGTTTAACGACCATTATATTAATACTTTTTTCCTGCGCTTCATTGTTGGCTGTTACAGTTAGCGTTATCGTGTGAGTTCCTGTGACATCACTTTGAAAAGTATAAGTGTTTTGGGTAGAGACTTCCTTTCCAGCTGTTGACCATGAGTAATGAACTTCTCCTTGTGGATTATTTAATAGAGCTTCAAGTTGAATAATTTGTCCTGTTACTATAGTAGTTCCATCTTCTACACCTAAACTGGTAATTTCTACTTTTGTGCTATTGTCATCGTCATCACTACATGATGTTGAAACAAATGGCAGTGCGAATAATGCCAACAGATAAAGTTGGCTGATTAAGAATTTCATTTTCTTCATTTTTCTTGAATTAATAAATTATATATAGTTTATTGTCTTTCTATTTCTTGAAATGTAAATCTTCAACGGCCTGTAGCTCTGTGGAGATTTCTCCCATCCATCCACTACTTTGGTTGACTGCTGTATAGATTTTTACAAAATCGATTCCATCTAATACGACAGGATTTCCGTTCTTATCTACTGCCCAGTCTATTTTGAATTTACATTGTTCTTCTCCATTCGGATGATTATCGGCATATCCCCAGGCATAACAATAACCCACCCAATGTTCGGGCATATTTTCACGCGGCTCATTCACTGTATTATCTTTCAGACGACTTCCATGGAATGTGATTTGATCTTCCTTTATCCATGCTGGGTAATAAGAATTTGTTGTATGGTAATCATTCCGATATACATATCCTTCATTACCTTTATTGTCAGTCCACTTAACATCTTCTTTCGGAGAGGATGGGCGATAATATGTGATTGTATAATTTTTGGTCGTAGCAGGAGAGTTATATTCACTTCCTGCCAGTTCATACCATTCATCATCTGCTAATCCATTTCCATTAGTGTCTTTGGACACTAATACAATACCAGGTTCAGAGCTTCCCCCGAGAGCACCGGTCAATGTTCCGAACATATCATAGTATGCGTTACCATATATCTTAAGATCGTATTCACCCGGGACATTAGGAACGGTATGATCGAATCCTACTGTGATATAGCCACCATATGCTCCAAGACTAATCAAGCATAGATCGGTATCTTTCAATTGTTCTTCTGCATATTTTCTAACCTCTTCAGCGGTATAATTCTCTTTATAAGCTGTGGTAACCGTATTCATATATTGACTGGGAGCCGGATTGTAGTCCAATACTTTATTGGCAAAAGCAGAGGGGGCATTCGGGTCGGATTCTTCTCCGTCACTATCACCAGTCGATGCTTTTTGGCTAAATATGACATTGTTGGGATTGAGACCGATACGGTTTAATCTGAATAATAATTGACCGTTTGTATTGAAACATAATACATCTCCGGTTATCGTATAGCTATATGCTTCTGTGATATACACATTACCACTATAAGGGTTGACATTAATGCTATATGGAGTACTAATCTTAGTTCCATCTGTGATGAAATTCTCCCGTATCGTCTCTCCGGTTCTTAAGTTTAATACTTTGATAGACGATGCTTCGGTATTGTAATTATAATTATATAGATAGGCTATGTTATTATTATCGATGGCAAAGTTCATCACTTTTTCGTTATAAATGCGCTCTACTTCGTCCGTCTGGCTATTAATCTTCACGAAGTTAAAATCTCCGTCTGCAATATTACTTCCATAGGTTGCCACATAGACCGCTTCGTTTGGTCCTGGTGAGATACAGCCGGGGTTAGGACCAACTTTTATCTTTTTTATCTCGGTGAAAGATGCGATGTCGATAACGGAGACTGTATTATCTACTCCTAGTCCTTCCGAATAGTCTAATCCTCCAGAGTTGGAGACATACAATTTCTTATTCTTCACACAAATGTTTTCCGGATTTCTTCCGGCTTTTGTGAAACTTTCTATTTGCAGCGAAGTCGTATCGATACGTGCTACTGTTCCATCAAACGAACATACATATGCTTTGTTTTCATAGAAAGCGATATGGCGTGGTTGTCTGGAACTTCCATTATCGGTAAACATGGGAATTTGTTTGATCGATATACCTGTTTGGAAATCAATCACTTCAATGGTACTCGATACATTCACTACAATATACAGTTTATTTCCGTAGAGTGCAATATCGTTGGCTGTATCACCTAGCCCACGCTTATTCAAGTCTTTGAAATAGTTTTTGACTAGTTTGTTGCTTTTGAATGAATATTTAGCTAATGAACTATTGTTCAAGTTGAACAAACCCTCACTTAATATATATATTTCGGCTGTTCCGGTTTCTGTAATATTACCATCTATGGTTGTTGAAGTCGGTTTGTCTTCTAAGTCATCGCAAGCTACGAATAATGGCAGGAATGCGCAAAATAGTGCCTGATATATATATAATATTTTTGTTCTTATATTCATAATTTACTTGCTTTTATTCTTAATATTTAATATTTAAAGTTGCTCTGAAAGAGCGTCCTGGCATGGGAAAGTTCTTCACAATCTCATAGTTCTTGTTGGCTATGTTTAATACTTCTACGCTGACTGAAGTATGAGTTTTTAGAATGTGAAAACTACGACTTATTGAAATACTATGGTCGCTATAACCCTCCATACTATTTTCGGCTATATTTTCATTCTGCACATACCGTTTCCCGGAGAAGAGGAATGAATACGAAAAATTGATCCACGGTGTTTCGATACCGGCTTGTCCTGAACCGGATACACGGGGAGTATAAGCTATCTGATGTTTGTAAGTCCTCCCTGCTTCGGTAGTGGGGTCAGAATTAGTTATATCCAAAGCTTGTTGGTAGGTATAATTACCGGAGAGATTAATACGGATTCTTTCCCAGGGCTGAAGAGATAAACTACCCGTGGCGTCAATTCCTTTGATTTCAATTTCACCCAAATTTCTCATACTCCATACGGCAAGATTCTTAGTTGGGTAGGCGATGATTTTATCTGTCACCTTGTTGTAATATGTATCGATTGTAGCAGATAAATAAGGTAAGAACGGACATACGTTTTTGCTATATGTCAGACCTACGTTATATTGTCGTGCGTTTTCCGGTCTTAATTTAGTGTTTCCCACTTCCTGATAATATAAATCATTGAAACTAGGTAAACGGAAAATGTCTTTATAAAAGAAGCGAATACGGAATTCTTCGTGATAAAAGGGCTTGAATGAAGCACTTATATACGGTGTTAATTTACGATAGTTGCCGGCACTACCCCCTTCTTTTACATCCTCGTTGATAATTGTTGCTAAAGCTGATGCGGAGATTGTTAGCCAATCATTCATGTACTTCCCAGCAAAAGCTGTCAACCATGAATAACGTGTAGGTTGTGCAAACTCATTAAGATTAGCATTCATTGTATTGATGCTTCCATCTGTAGAAAGAGAGAATGAAAGATTGTCCAACATCCTGTAGAGAACAGAAGCAGAGAGGTAATACTCTTGTTGATAATAACTGTTTTCTGTCTTACCTTTAGAATTTGGAGTGTCTGGGTCCAAATAACGCTGATAACTCCAATTCCATTTGGCAGAAGATTGGAATACCCATTGACGGCTGAATTCTTTCTTGTATTGGCTTTGTACAAATGTGTTTTTGTCCCACAATTGTTGGAGAGAATAATCATTGTAAAGAGTGGTAGCTTTGGGTAGTCCTCTGGACGACTGAAAATAGTATGCTTTAAGTCTCCATTGTTCTTTATCTGAAAAATTCCCGTAAAGCCCAGCTTCGGCACGAAAGATCTGCACATCTGTATTCTTCCGCTTTTCACGAGAGGTCAGATCTTCTTTTGTATCTCCATAGTGTAGGGTATATGGATAATGTCCATCGGAAGACATCCATTCACCATTGACTGATACCGTCCATTTGGAGTTTAATTGTTGTTCTAATAGTATGGAGGGATTGACTAGCCCCCATGAACCGGTTTTGAAAGATGCACTTATATTGGTTGTTTTTTCTTTCTCGAAGCGGGGAGTAAGTGTTTGTATATTCAGTATGCCTGCTGCTGCAAAGAAGCGGGCAGGCTGGAAAATGTTGTCGCTTTGAGCATTGCTTAAAGAGAGTTGGTCAACATTATCGAGCGAGAAGCGACCTATATCAATTTGTCCCGTTTGGCAATCGGTCAGGGTAATTCCGTCATAGCTGACAGCAGTATGTTGTGCTCCCAGGCTTCGTATGGATACTGTTTTCAGTCCGCCGATACCTCCGTAGTCTTTCACGGTCACTCCCGCAAAGTGTTTCACTGCGTCGGAGACTTGCAGGGCGTGCAGGTTTTTCAGGGCGTCTTTGGAGAATACTTGCAGGGGAGCGGTTGAACGTACTTCGCGAGTCTGGTAGATATCTGATACTGTTATTTCAGGAATAGAATATGTATGTGTCGTATCTACCTTTTGCTGTTGTGCAAAAAGTGATATGGATAAGAATTGGCAGCAGAATACTGCAAAGATCATTTTCTTAAATGTTCTCTCTTTCATTTATTCCTTTTTCAGTCTATTGCTATTTAAAAGTGTCCGGGCGAAATCCCTTCGACCGGACACGCATAAATAAACTTGGCAGAGTTTATTCGTTTTAACACACTTTCTCTGAATCAGAGTGATGAATGAAATGATGGACGACTTGTCCCGTTCATTAGACTCAACGCTTTTTCCTCGAAAGCAGTGAAACATATTTGCATGGTAGGTCTTCTGACTTATTCCTGCTACAAACGCCTTCCCGGATTAGTCTCCAGTGGCAATGAGTGAATTGCTTGTAACATACATGGAACTTACAGCAGCGGGACTGTTCAGGATTTACACCTGATTCCCTTTTAATCGCTTCCCCCGCATGGGAGTCGCGAACCAATGCGTGACAAAGATAGCGAGTTTATTTTGCTTTTGCAAGGGGGAGTGTTCTTTTTCTTTCGTCTTGATACGAAAGAGAAAGAACCAAAAAGAAAACACCTGCGCTTGACGCTGAAAAACGAGGCCGGGAAACCATGCGGTGTGTTCGTGAGGTGGGTGTGGGGGAGGGGTAAGCGTTGGTGGGACTTTGGAAAAATGGTGACGCTATCCGATATAAATAGTGACGGTATATGCTCAAGATACTAACGGTATCCTTGCCATATACCGTCACTATTTTTTCTATGTTAATCAAGTGTCCTATATTAGTTCGTATAGTGTATGTTTACTGTTCGCTTTTCATTAGTAGGTATTCTTCGATGGCTTGTGCGGGGGCGTCTTTTAAGAGCACAGTTTTTTCCTTATTCAAAAGGTAGAGGGTGGGGATTGCTTTCAAGTCGTATAGTTGTTGTTCTTTGATGGCGAATTTCTTGTCGTATCCGTTGATCCATTCTTTGGGGAATTCGTTCAGATGTTTGCGCCATTCGTCCAGTTCTTCGTCAGGATAGACGGAGAGGACTGTTAGTTTCTTTTGTTCCAGAAGTTGGTTGATGATAGGGGCGTTTTTCAGGGCATCTATCGTTTCTGTGCAGGCATGGCAACCTGGGTTGTTGATGAATAGCAGGATGTAATCCGTTTGTTGTTGGTAGAGGGAACCTTGCGCGCCGGAAGCCAGCGTGTAGTTGAAGTTCAGGGCTTTGGTGCCGATGCGGTTTTTCTGGGCTAATTCCCGGCGGGCTTTGGGACGTACTTTTTCTATTTCCTCTAGCAGGGGGGAAGTTAACATAGCATCTAATACGGGGATGTAGAATTCTTCGTTACGCATGGGGGAGTTGGGGTCGTAGAGATATTTATCGGCCAGATCGGTGATGTAGGTGAATACCTTTTTGTCTGCGTTCGTTTGCTCGATTGTTTTCCGCATGGCTTCTTGTGCGGTTTTCAACGGGACGTGATTCAGTATGTCACAATAGTCCGCCCAGGCTTGTTCGGTTATTTCGGGGTGGTGGATGTAATTGGTGTCGGCGAAGTTGACATGATCCCAATAGTGCTTCACGAGGAATTCTGCACGTTGCTCCGGAGCTGTCATCATTTGCGGGATGGCGGGCAGGGTGAAGGTTGTAATAGTATCCCGGGGAGCTTCGTTTTCACATTGATTGGAAGCGTTTCCACTTTTGCAGGCACAAAGAAGGAGAATACACAAAGTAAATAGGATATTTATATTCGTTTTCATGACTTGCTATTTTTCGTTTAACTTATGTATGTGCATTGAAGTATACATGTATTGAAGACAAAGATAACTTTCTTTTTATTTTTATCAAAAAAATCATCTTTTTTTCAGTTACCGGAGTTTCAAATGGTGAATTTGCGAAGTTCGGGAAAGGATGAGCTGGAAAGAGGATCATGTTCTGTTTTTAAGATTTCCATCGAAAAAGAATACTTCAACATGATTAAACCAGAAGACAAATTGCATAAACAAATGCAAGAATATGCAGAAACTCCGGCTTATTTTGTATGTTTTAGCGAGGAATATGCACTTTTGGGGGTAAGTAAAGCCTCCATTTCTTACTGATATAGCTTTGGTTTCTCACCGACAAACCTTTGGTTTCTCGGTGAGGAAGCTGCGAAGGCATAAAAAGGGACTTTTTTTGAGCTGGTTGGTCTTCGCCGGGTGATAAAAGGAAAATGGCAAAAAGACCGTATACCGATGATTTGTCTTTCCAAAAGAGTCATATAGTGGTAAATTACTTTTGTGTTGAAAGAAAAACGTTCTAAAATGTAAAATATAGGATTCCGCTGAAGGAAAATGCTACGCATTTAGTTAATCTTCCGCACGGTGATCCAATCTATTGCATTCTCGTGTGTTTTAATATTCCTTTTTTAAGGAAGTATGCACAGTGGTCATTCTTGCATTTTGCCCAGACTTTTCACTGTATTGGCGAACTCATCTTTTGGTACAATGGCTTTGTTGCGTGTCTTCAGTCGGTTGTTGTAGACCGTCTGTGGAGAGCAATGTAAGAATTCGGCTATCTTCACGCTATCGTTAATTCCCAGACGTACCAGCGCATATATGCGTAGTTCGGTGTTCAGTAATTCTCCATCTTTTAGTAAAATCTGCTCGTCGGGATGCAGCAGGGCGTTGAAGTCTTCGACAAAATTGGGATAGACATGTAGAAAGATGGCGTCGAAGTTATGGTAAAGCTCTTTCAACTCATTCTGTGCCATAATCGGAGAGTCTGTCAATTCTTTTATGTCATCAAATTGTTTGGCTTTCATCTCGTGAGGGTAGCGAAGTAGTACAATTTATATCAGTGATTTGAAATCATCTACTGTCAATGAAGCTGCTTTGAAATTCTTTGATGACACCCGTCATCAGTGGGTGTCAGAGGCGGGTAAGTTCGAGGCAGTCATAGCATCTTCCGCTACAGATGTCAAGTCCAGAGTTCCTTTTGAGCTAAAATAGAGTTGTAATTCTTGTTTCTTTATGGTTCTTCGTCAAGTTTCGTGTTGGTAAATCTCATTGAAAGACCGATGTGTAAGGGGCTTTAGCCTAAATTAAGTAACACGGAATTTGACTAAGAACCTTATTTTTCCTTAGCCAACGTAAATACAAATTCCAATCCGCCACCCTGATTGTTTTTGGCGGAGATGTTGCCGCCGTGGATGATGACGGCGTTCTTCACGATAGCCAGTCCCAACCCTGTTCCGCCCAGTTTGCGTGAGCGGCCTTTGTCTACCCGGTAGAAGCGTTCGAAGAGGCGGTTCAGATGTTCGGGAGATACTCCTATACCTGTGTCGGCAAAGCTGAAATAGTAGAATTTCTCATCTTCGCGGAAACAGTTGATATTTATTTGAATATTGGTTCCGGCGTATGCAATGGCATTGTCCATCAGGTTGCGGAAGATGGAATAGAGCAGTGAGTAATTACCTTTGATTTGTATGCTCTTTTTCAGGGAGTTGATTACTGTTATATGCTTTTCGTCCAGTTCCAGTGACACTTCATTGATAATGTTTCCTACCAGTACACTGATGTCCACCCGTTCCATATCGATCATGTTGGCGGCTTCATCCATGCGGGTGAGTACGGAGATGTCGCGTAATAGTCGGCTTAACCGGTTGCTTTGTGCATAACAACGTTCGAGGAATACGTTGATCTTCTCACGTGGAATATTTTCATTGCTGACAATGGTTTCCAAATACCCCTGAATACTGCTGACGGGAGTTTTCAACTCGTGGGCGATATTTTGGGTCAGTTGGCGTTTGAGTCTTACTTGCTCTTCTTCCTGGGTGACGTCATTGATGGAGATTTCAAAGCTGGCATCCTGGAAGATGATACATTCTACGATAAATGTCCGTCCGTTCTTGTTGATGGTGACTGACATTCGTTTCTCACCTTTTCCTCTTGAACGTTCTTGCTGGTTCTTGTTGATAAAATGAATAATTTCTTTCAGTTCATTGATGGCAAAGACTTCTTCTGTTGTTTCCAGGTTTGAATCCGAGATCAGGTTACTGTATTGGGTAAAGAGGTTGTTGACTAGAATTTCTTTCTTGTCTTTTGTGAATATACCCAGTCCTTCGTGTGAAATCTGAAGATGGGTAATCAGTTTTTCGCGCTCAATGTAGAGAGCCTCTTTGGTTTCGTGCAGTCGTTTGTAGATTTGAATGATATGTTGGGAGATTTCTCCCAGTTCATTGTGCGGGAAAGCCGATTGCATAGCCATTTCGATAGGCTCGTTCCGGTCGGCGCGCATGGCAAATTCACGGAGTTGGTTGATGGAAGTCCCCAGTTTATTGGTGAATTTGTAGAAGATAACCATTAATAATAAGGTTACGATTACGGTAAACCATAAATAGTGCGGGTCTGCTTGCAGGTTGTTGATGAGGCTGACATTATAAGGCAAAGCCGAGCGCACGATATAATCTTTATAGCGGGTGGCTGAATAGAAATAGGGAAGTCCGGTTGTTTCGGAAGTACGGCGTACGTCATACCCGTTGCCATGCTTTATTGCCTTTTGTACTTCCGGACGGTTCTGATGGTTCTCTATCTGGCTGTTATGGCTCGGATAACTGTCGTAAACCACATTTCCTTCCATATCGATAAGGGTTACGCGTAAATCCTCCAGAATATGGTTGTTGACATATCCATTGATTATTTCACTGTCAATGGCTTGTTCGTCCAACTGTTCGTAGAGTCTGCTGTTGTAATCTTGCAATTTTGTATTCAGCAGTTCTATTTTGTATTCCCGTTCTCGTTGATACTGGTAAGCAATGAAACAAATGGCAAATACCAGAAACAGTGAGATAACCGAAAGGAAAAGCTTCCGGCTGAAAGAAAGAAAATGCTTTTGAGTTACAGGCAGGTTCATAATAACTATTTAATTCGGCATAATTATTTATTCAGCTTCAAAACAGTATCCGTATCCGAGACGGGTGACAATGCATTTGCCGTATACACCAATCTTTTTACGCAGACGGGTGATGTTTACGTCGATGGTACGGTCGAGCACGTACACTTCGTCACTCCAGATGCGGGCCAGGATGTCTTCACGCGAAAATACACGTCCCTTATTCTGTACCAGCAGAAGCAATATCTCAAATTCTTTTTTGGTCAATGGCACTTCTTCATCGTCGATACTTACTTTCTTCTTGGTGATGTCAATGACGAGCGATTGATAAGTAAGACGTTCGGGAGCTCTTTCCGTTTCCGTTGTTGCCGTGCGTCTTAGTACAGCCTTCACACGGGCAATGACCTCACGCAGAGAGAAAGGTTTCGAAATATAATCGTCCGCTCCCAGATTGAATCCGGTCACGGTATCGTTTTCAGTATCTTTTGCCGTGATAAAGATGATAGGCACTTTCGCTGTTTTCTTGTCTTTCTTCAAGATATTCGCCATTTTGAATCCGGAGATTTCTCCCATCATCACATCGAGGAGAATTAAATGATAGCTGCTGATGTCCATCTTCATTGCTTCTTCGGCAGAGTTTGCAGTGTCAACCTCATAGCCTTCGTTTTCAAGATTGAATTTCAGTATCTCACAGAGGTCTTCTTCATCGTCGACAACTAGAATACGGTAATCGTTCATAAGATATATGTATTAATGTGATATGACAAAGTTACGTTTTTATTTTATCCTTTGCAAAGATGGGGAGACTTTGTTACGGGCAGATGAAACAGACGTTACAATCATGTTACATTCCGGGAATCGAGAGGGCTGATATAAAATATAAAAGTTTTTGCTGATTGTAAGAGGAAAAAACGAACGCTATTTGTTATCTTTGTTAGCGAGATACAATAGAAATGTTTGACCATAGAAACTACAAATAATGATAAAAATTGACCTGAAAAGACATCGGCGGGAAATAATAGGCTCTGTTGTGGTGCTGTTAATTCTCCTTGGCGGTATGTCTGTGTTTAAATATACTTCATTCAATTCCGGTTTTGAGATTGTAGACGACTTGGGAGGGAATATATTCCCTTCGGCGATTCTGTCTGTTGCCACCACTGATGCGCAGGTGATTGTTCCGTCAGATTCAACGTATTTGGGGAATCCGAAATCGTGTATTGCTATTCGGGTGAAGTCGAAGACAGCCTATAGCCGGGTACGGATTGAAGTGGCCGAAACACCTTTTTTCTCCCGTTCGGTGTCGGAATTTGTACTAAACAAGCCCAGAACGGAATATACGATTTATCCTGATATCATCTGGAACTATGAAGCCTTGAAAAATGAGGCGCAGGCAGAACCGGTAAGTGTGGCTATTACTGTTGAGATGAATGGAAAGGATCTGGGGCAACGGGTGCGCACATTCTCTGTGCGTAGTATCAATGAATGTCTGTTGGGGTATGTATCGAATGGAACCAAATTCCATGATACAAGTATTTTCTTTGCTGCCTATGTCAATGAAGAGAATCCGATGATCGACCAGTTGCTTCGCGAGGCATTGAATACCCGTATTGTGAATCGTTTCCTTGGCTATCAGAGCAAAGCTAAAGGAGCGGTGGACAAGCAAGTGTACGCCCTTTGGAACATATTGCAGAAACGCAAATTCCGTTACAGTTCTGTTTCCAACACCAGCCTTTCGAGCAATGTTGTTTTCTCGCAGCGTGTCCGTACGTTTGATGATGCGCTGGAATCTTCACAGATTAATTGTGTGGACGGTAGTGTACTGTTCGCTTCATTGCTCCGTGCCATCAATATCGATCCGATCTTGGTACGTACACCGGGGCATATGTTTGTGGGGTATTATACGGATAATTCACATACGGACAAGAACTTTCTGGAAACAACCATGATTGGTGACGTCGATCTGGATGATTTCTTTCCGGATGAACAGCTGGACTCTACGATGGTAGGCAAATCGCAGAATGAAATGTCATTGCTGACTTTCGAGAAATCAAAGCAATATGCTAATAAAAAGTATAAGGAGAATGAGGAAGGAATCCACTCCGGAAAGTTGAACT
This sequence comes from Bacteroides sp. 90-K9/2, assembly GCF_047310725.1. NCBI lineage: Bacteria > Pseudomonadati > Bacteroidota > Bacteroidia > Bacteroidales > Bacteroidaceae > Bacteroides > Bacteroides sp. 90-K9/2. Next base: position 255,474 of record NZ_JBCGVL010000003.1, on the reverse strand, counting down.
ATATGTTTCTGGAGATTTCTAAAGATGTGCGTAGGAAAATACAGCCTATAGGGAAATGATGTTTTTCAGGCACGGATTACACGGATTACGCTGTTGCTTTATGTTATCATCTTTCCGAAAACTGTGAAAACCGTGTAATCCGTGCCTGAAATTCGTATTTAATTCGTACTTTTGCCAAGTAATCATTTTAAAGTAAAAGGATGCAAGGCAAGAAATTTATCTCTCCCGGAGCATGGTTTTCTATGAGCTATCCGTCAGACTGGAACGAGTTTGAAGATGGCGAAGGCTCTTTTCTTTTCTATAATCCCGATGTATGGACGGGAAATTTTCGTATATCCGCATTTAAAGGAAAAGCCGGTTATGGTAAAGATGCTATCCGGCAGGAACTGAAAGAGAACGATTCGGCTTCGTTGGTGCAAGTCGGAGCGTGGGAATGTGCGTATAGCAAAGAAATGTTTCAGGAGGAGGGAACTTATTATACTTCCCATTTGTGGATTACAGGTGTTGATGATATAGCTTTCGAATGTTCCTTTACCGTACCTAAAGGCGGAGTTGTGAAGGAGGCGGAAGAAGTGATCGCTACTTTGGAGATACGCAAAGAAGGACAGAAGTATCCTGCTGAACTGATTCCTGTCCGTCTTTCTGAAATCTATTTGATTAATGAAGGGTACGAATGGGTGGTATCTACCGTGAAGCAGGAACTGAAGAAAGATTTTCAGGGAATAGAAGAGGACTTGGAGAAACTTCAGCAAGTGATTGACAGCGGTAAGATAGGTGCGAAGAAAAAAGAGGAATGGCTGGCTATCGGTATTACTGTCTGTGCGATTCTGACGAATGAAGTGGAAGGTATGGAGTGGAAGACGTTGATTGACGGTAACCGGGAAGCTCCTGTTGTTCAATATAATGACCGGATCATTGACCCGATGAAAATTGCATGGAGTAAAGTAAAGGCAGGTGAACCTTGCAATGTCATTGAAGAGTATAAATCGGTGATTATTAATCACTAATCACTAACCAACTAATCATTATTTACGTGGCAGTACCTTATTTACAGATAGATAACCTGACCAAGTCTTTCGGTGACTTGGTTCTTTTTGAAAATATATCTTTGGGCATTGCCGAAGGTCAGCGTGTAGGATTGATCGCAAAGAACGGTAGCGGAAAAACGACCTTACTGAATATCATTGCCGGAAAGGAAGGTTATGATAGCGGTAATATTGTCTTCCGTCGTGACCTTCGGGTGGATTATCTGGAACAAGACCCGCAATATCCCGAAGAACTGACAGTGCTGGAAGCTTGTTTTCATCATGGCAACAGCACAGTGGAGTTGATAAAGGAGTACGAACGTTGTATGGAAACCGAAGGGCATCCGGGACTGGCAGACCTTTTGGTACGTATGGATCAGGAGAAAGCCTGGGAATATGAACAGAAAGCCAAACAAATTCTTTCGCAACTCAAAATCCGTAACTTCGACCAGAAAGTGAAACAACTGTCCGGCGGACAGTTGAAGCGCGTCGCTTTGGCAAACGCCTTGATTACCGAACCGGATTTATTGATTCTCGATGAGCCTACCAATCATCTTGACTTGGACATGACTGAATGGCTGGAAGATTATCTGCGTCGTACCAACCTTAGCCTGCTGATGGTGACGCACGACCGTTATTTCCTCGACCGTGTTTGTTCGGAGATTATCGAAATAGACAATCAGCAAGTTTATCAATATAAGGGAAATTACAGTTATTACCTCGAAAAACGTCAGGAACGTATCGAAGCTAAAAGTGTAGAAATTGAACGGGCTAATAATCTTTATCGTACGGAACTCGACTGGATGCGCCGGATGCCGCAGGCACGCGGACATAAAGCCCGTTATCGGGAAGATGCTTTCTATGAATTGGAAAAGGTGGCGAAGCAACGTTTTAATAACGATAACGTCAAACTGGAAGTAAAAGCATCCTATATCGGCAGCAAGATATTCGAAGCCGACCATTTGTACAAGAGCTTCGGTGACCTGAAGATTCTGGAAGACTTTTCTTATATCTTTGCCCGTTATGAGAAGATGGGAATTGTAGGAAACAACGGAACCGGAAAATCTACTTTCATCAAGATATTAATGGGGCAAGTACAGCCCGATAGCGGTATGGTAGATATTGGCGAAACGGTGCGTTTCGGCTATTACTCGCAGGATGGTCTTCAGTTTGATGAACAAATGAAGGTCATTGATGTAGTGCAGGATATTGCCGAAGTAATTGAATTGGGTAATGGAAAGAAACTGACAGCTTCACAATTCTTGCAGCATTTCTTGTTTACTCCCGAAACGCAGCATAGTTATGTCTATAAGTTGAGTGGGGGAGAGCGCCGTCGTCTTTACTTGTGCACTATCCTGATGCGTAACCCTAACTTCCTCGTGCTGGATGAGCCTACCAACGACCTCGATATTATCACATTGAATGTGCTTGAGGAATATCTTCAGAATTTCAAAGGTTGTGTGATTGTCGTTTCCCACGACCGTTACTTTATGGATAAGGTAGTAGATCACCTGATGGTATTCAACGGACAGGGTGACATCCGTGACTTCCCCGGCAATTATAGTGATTATCGCGACTGGAAGGAGGCGAAAGCGCAAAAGGAGAAAGAAGCAGAGAAGCCGCAGGAAGAAAAGACTGCCCGCGTCCGCCTGAACGACAAGCGGAAAATGAGTTTCAAGGAAAAGCGTGAATTCGAACAACTGGAAAAGGAAATTGCCGACCTGGAAACCGAAAAGGCACAGATTGAAGAACTTCTTTGCAGCGGTACACTCTCCGTTGACGAACTGACCGAGAAATCGAAACGCTTGCCTGAAGTCAATGACTTGATTGATGAAAAGACGATGCGCTGGTTGGAACTCAGCGAAATAGAAGGTTGAACTGTGCCGCTGTATTGGCACACCTGTGCCAATGCGGTGGCATTGCAGTGCCAACATAGTGGCACAGTTGTGCCACTATGTTGGCACAAGTATAGTTCAGCCTATTGCTGTGATGACCTGATGATGATAATAACCCTGATAACGTAACCTTGTATGACAAACCTTACCAATTATCATAGCCACTGCCTTTATTGTGACGGGCGTGCCAATATGGAAGATTTTATCCGTTTTGCTATTAGTGAAGGCTTTACTTCCTATGGCATCTCTTCTCATGCCCCGTTGCCGTTTTCTACCGCATGGACTATGGAATGGGACAGAATGGAAGATTACCTTTCCGAATTTGCCCGTCTCAAAGAAAAGTTTGCAGATAAAATAGAACTTGCTGTCGGTCTTGAGATTGATTACCTGAACGAAGATAGCAATCCCGCTTTCTTCCGATTTCAAGAATTGCCGCTTGATTATCGGATAGGTTCTGTGCATATGCTCTATTCTCCGGAAGGGAAAATCGTGGATATTGATACTCCGGCAGATACTTTCCGTCAATTAGTGGACAAGCATTTTGGCGGTGATTTGGATTATGTAGTCCACCTTTATTATAAGAATCTGCTTCGCATGGTAGAACTGGGAGGATTTGATATTGTCGGTCATGCGGACAAGATGCATTATAATGCTTCTTGCTACCGTCCGGGATTGCTAGATGAACCGTGGTATGATACATTCGTTCGCAGCTATTTCACGGCAATTGCCGAACGTGGATACATTGTTGAAGTCAATACCAAATCTTATTATGAATTAGGAACATTCTATCCCAATGAACGGTATTTTTCTTTCTTGAAAGAGCTGGGTGTCCGGGTACAGGTGAACAGTGATGCACATTATCCGGAGCGGATCAATAATGGGCGTGCCGAAGCATTGGCAGCCTTGAAGAAAGCAGGCTTTGAGACAGTCGTGGAGTGGCATCATGGAAGGTGGGAAGATATGAGAATCGGTTCTGTTTCATTTGTATGAGAAAACGTGCTTTCCGTTGAGCGTCATTAGCTTACTGGGAAAACACGTTCTGGAATCTGTGAGATACTTGAAATTCTCTGTATATATATGTTATTTCAGGTTAGCTCCTTTTCCGGCAAGTTCAGGGATTGGTGTGAAGTTTCCACTATCAAATCCTCCGGGAATTGCAAACGGGTTCTTTGAATAACGGGTGATAATACCATTTGTTTCCCCTTCTTGGTTTACTTTGGTTGAGGCATTCGTTTTCCATCCATAGGTATTCCATTTCCATTTATTGGTCAGGTCGGGATTCAGTCCGTAAACAATGTTGTCAGCTATTGATATGGATGGCATGGGGTCGATGTTTGCGATGATATAGAAGCTTGAACCACTATTGCTGAATCCATCCGTCACATTATCGTCAGAATAACCAATGTTGTTTTTTATACTTACATTTTCTACATTAGTCATAACCAAATAGGCGGCAGCAAGGGAATTACTGCTGTTACCGGCATAATTGATAATCGTATTGTTGGAGAAAGAAATGTTTTTGGTAGTTCCTTTGGCATTGGAAGTATAGATACTTCCTTGCAGCAGAGTTCCTTTCTTGTACCAGATATTGTTTTCTATAGAGACATTAGTGACATCTGTGGTTATCAATGAACCAATGTTGAATATTGAACTTTTATCCGGAAATTTACTCATGTCGATATAGTTGTTTTTAAAGTATAGGCTGTTGATACCACCCAATGGTGCGTTAGTACCTGTCAGTGCGAGAATTGATTTGGCCGGTGCGTTGATGTTGCAGTCTCCGATCCAGACATTATGGGCGTTGCCTGTACTGCTGTAGTTGCCCATAGACAAGTTTTCTATAGTGACATTCTTGAATACGATGGAACTGTTTTGTTGTAAACGTATGCCACCGGTACCGCTAAAATTAAGATTCGGTTTTTCTGTTGCCGACTTACTGATGAATACCACCTTTTTACCATTCATAGCTTGATCTCCATCCATGGTAATATTAAGAATGTGCTCTCCCGATAAGAAATAAATCGTTGGTTGAGACGGGGCGAGTATTGTTTTTTCCAGTGTCTGGTCCGTTTCGCTCAAATCTATTTCTTGTGATACGGGGAAATTCGTACTGTTAATTTCAATAGCACCGGCTCCGTCTCCGATAGTGAAGAGAGTTTCCCCTTTCTGATAGATACTTAGATAGTCAATAGCCGGTTCAACCGGTTCTTCGGCAATAACTTCCACCTGCAACTTCAGGATTGTGCTGAATTTACCGGAATTAGCCAGAATTGAAATATCCGTGCTGTTAGATGCCGTGGCACGTGTCAATGTTGTCAAAGCTTCGGGTGCGGTTACGGTTAAGATAGCTTCATTGTCAAGAGGTTCGGATAATGTTGCATTCCAGCCGGCAGGACACGCCATTAATGCAATGTCATCTACATCGTTCAGCAATATTTTAAAGTTCTTACTTTCTTTAGAAGTGAATTTTTGAATTCCTGTCACTGACTCCTCAAATGTACATGAGAATGAACCAACGATGGGTACCGTTATTTCCGTATCATCTTTCAAGATCAGGTGGAACGATTTCCCGTCATCACTGATATTGACTGATTTAAAGAAACCCGTGTCTGTTGTTCCCTCTGCTTTTACCGGATGACCGTTGGAGTCTTCAACCGGCTTAAATTGTTCGCTGGTTTTATAACGTATTTCCCAATACCCTGTTTCTTCGTTGATACGGAATTCCGGAGTAAGTCCGTCTTCGCCTGTTGCTTTTACCGGACTGTTGCCAACGAGTATGCGTTCAGGTGTTTCATTTCCATAACGTACGGTCCAATAACCTTCGCTGTCAATTCCCACCATGGGATAGATTGTTTCCTCCATCTTCTGAACAACTCTCAATATTTTACCATTGCTAAGAGTGATGGTATAGGCACCGTTTTCTTCATTCACCGTGGTAATGGTAGCCCCATTTCTATAAAGCTCTTGGAGAGCCGTAATATTTCCGTTCAGATTATTGGCCTGAATTTCCAATTTGGTCAGACGTTTTTGTAAATCGTGTACTTCATCCCAAAGATCATCAGTCTTGTTGCATCCTGCGAACACTACGGTCAGCATGATTAGAAGATTCCATAATTTCTTCATAATAATTCTATTTAAAGTTGTTTTTATTTTAATGAGTTAATCCAAGCGGGTACATATCCCAAACGTTTACGAAGCTGTGCCTCATAGAGTGAATAAGGTTCTACGGCAGTGTTGTAAGATTCGTTTAATTTGACTTCGTTATCTGAGAAAGTTAACTGACTGGCAGCGGGACCGTGGAATCCTACGATTGTAGGAGGTAGGAAACAAGTCCAGTTTCCGTCCCACCATGTGAAAGAACCTTGAGACACACTGTTTGTATTAGTTGCGTTGAAATTCCATAAGGTAAGATCGTCCAGATGATTGGGTAGCTCACTTTTGGCACCGCCCTGATGTAATTTGATAAATGCTCCATTGCAGCAATCGAATAAAGTAGCCCGTGGTTGTGTGGCATGCGCTTCGAAGCATGCGTCTTCCCCCCAAGTGACATTCCAGATAACGGTACCCATACTTTGCTTGGATACCCCGCAACCATGAAACTGTCCGGCATTATCAAGATAAGTACCGGTTGTGTTCTCATCAATGGCGATGTATCCGTTGCTATGGTCGTGAACTTTTCCGATGAATATTCTGGATGATCCTCCCGAGCGAATGGCAGAGTGACCACGATGGCCGTTTATCTCAATGTCATATGCTGAAATATTAGCAGATGATGATATGCTAAGTGCTTCACTTATATTAGTGAAGTCGACACGGCGTATCCAGGAGTTTACCAGACGCATCATGCCAATCGGCTTATAGTCATTGTCATCTCCTCCATTATTACCATGGTGAAGAAATCCGGGTTGTGTGTTTCCTGCAAACGTAAGGTCTTCTATGCCTATATTCTCGTAATAATTGAATTTGCATAGCTCCCATTTCCATTGAGGGTCTACCTCATGCATCAATGGTTCTGCAAATGTAATTTCATTTCCTTTTTTATTGACTATCTGATGATAGTCATATACCTGTACACCGGAATTAGTAAGGTTAGTCCATTGTGAGTTGGCTGTTTTGTTCCACACATTCCCGTCGGCTGTAATAGACGTCAGTTCCTTGTTGATAAGAGATGGGCTGGTATCAATCAATCTTAAGCATACCCATTGTCCTGCACTAAAAGAACTGGCATCTGCCACATTGATGACAAATGTTCCTTTGGGAGCAACATCACCGGTCAGTCTGACCGGATTCTGAAGATCTACCGTATGTTTGATATTAATCATGGCAGGAGGAGTGGAATTAGCTACGTTTACATTGCGGTCAGCCATTCTGATAATGGTTTTATCACGTCCGGCTCCTTTGAGTACAAATCCTCCGAAATTTATCTCAATTGGCTTTGAAACTCCGTTTTCATCATCGGCAGCGGTGTGCAGCACATAATCTCCTTCCGGGAAGTAAATGATGGCTTTTGCATTGGCCTGATACTTGAATAATTGGGTGATACTTAACAACGCTTCCCGGTCTGACGTTTTGCCGTCGCCTTTGGCACCATAGTCCTTTACGTTATAAACGGTGTAGTCATTACTTTTTAAATGAACGGCGGGAGGAGCTTCTGTACCGTGTTTGTAACCTGCATATGAAAAATCGAGCAGAATATTTTCCGGAGAGTTGGTGGCAAAACGATTCCATGCCAAGGTGGCGTTCGCATCAAAACCGGTGGTCAGCAATTTTACGGAAATAGTCGTCATACGAAGATAACCTTGTATGGAAGTATATATAATTTTAATATTCTCTTCTTTCTCGACTGATGTGTTTGACGGAGCAATAATTGTAAGTTGCTGTTCTTCGAGATCTGCCTGCCAGTCATCCGGTGCAAGGATAGTGACGGCGGACACCTCGTTTTGTTCTACTTCATATACGCGTTTTTCACCCAATGGGAATACTTGTTGTTTACTTGTCCCCGGTATTCTTAGATAGAAACTTTCCGTACAAGGTATTTTATATACTTGACCGTCTGTCAGGGTGACGGTTAGTATTTTCTTTTCAGAGTCGTAAACAACTTCTTTGAATACTCCGTCTTCACTTACACCGTTTTTTCCTATGGCTGTACATTCCTTACCACCCAAGAGGCTATATGTGGCGCCCCCATTCGTGCTGATTTCCCAGAATCCATCTAAGTTGACTCTTAATAGTGGAGTAACAGCGGTTTTGTCTGCGCTTTCTGCCGTAGCCGGAATTTTGTTTCCCTTTTCGTCAGTCAAAGAATTGAATGTAACTCCGTTGTCTGTACTGAAAACCCAGAATCCTTCTTTACTGATAGAGAGTAGGGGAATGGATAGATTTACTTTAGAAGCTTGTACCACTTCAATAGTAGAACCATCATTTAGTTCAATCCGGTACTTGTCGCCTACATAAGTGACTCCTACGATTATATCAGCTTTCAGTAAAGCCTGTAGGCTTTCGAGAGAAGTGTTAAGACTCTTTGTCGCAGTCTCCAAAGCGACTGCACGGTCTTTTAGCAGGTTGATTTCTTTGCTCAATTCGTCAGTGTCTTGACACGAGAACAGGAAGAACAAGCAGAAGAAACCTCCCAAAAGGTACTTAATGCTTTTGTTGTTTTTCATACGTTTTTATTTTTGTGGGTAATTTTGCTGGGGGCAAATGTATTTGATCTGGGTAAAAAACAGGTGCGTGCAGCGTACTTAAGAACATACGTTAGAGTACAAAATAAGATCAATGTACGTTGACCGCATAAAAACGGAACATTGGGAACTCGTTATGAACGGAATGGAAACCGGATAAAAAAAGCGACATAGAGTTTTTATCTACATCGCAAATTTACTGCATGGCTTCAAGTGCTAAGTTACATCTCTTTTCAGATCTGTTGACTGTATCGAAAGGGGGGAGTCTTTATTTTATCGGGATAACCATGTTCCATGATTGGGTTGCATTGTCAAATCCGCCGGCACCATTCATTGTTGCAAAGAAAGCATGAGTCGCTTTCCCATTTTCGAATAACAGGAACGGGCGTTCCAGTTGTCCTTGCATTTCCACTTTTCCATCTTCCCATTCTACAGTACGTGAGTAGGCTTTGGGATCTTTGTCTATCGTCCACTGAATACCATTTGGGGAGTGAGCCATTACACCTCCGCCTTTTTCTCCGGTAAATTTAGCAACATGGTCTTTAAAGATTGCATGGTATCCTCTGCTGTCTTTCCAAAGGAACGGGTCTTCCGCTTCTCCTTGTCCGTCCACTTGAAAGATGGGCTGGCCATTGTTGAGTACTGTGTAAGGTCCTTCGATGGACGGAGCATATGCCATGCCAAGCGCCATGTCCGAGAACTTATCGTCTCCGACATACGTTCTTCCTTTGAAGATCATCATTACCGAACCGTCTTCCTGTATGATAGGAGAAGGGTTGGATACAAGAAAACTATAGAAAGTATTGGGTTTTGTTTTTAATATAGGTTCGTCGAAACGTTTCCAAGGACCATATGGGCTGTCGGCAATAGCCAGTCCGATGCGTTTATTGGAGCGTCCGACAGTACACCATGGGCTGTCCAGTGTCAACTGGTCATAGGTAGGATTGGCGAAAGGATGTGTAGATCCCATATATATCAGGTAATATTTATTCTGGTATTCCAGAATACGCGGATTATGTGTCGAGCGTCCGTCCCAATACTGTGCTCCACGGGCGGGTAGTGCGATGTCACTGAATTTGTAAGGTCCTTCGGGGGTATCGGATATTGCGTGAACTATTTCTGAAGCTACCATCCAGCCGGGATGAAAAGGAAGAGATTTCGGAAAACGGGAAACAAACATATGGTATTTTCCGTCATTTCCTTTTATAACAGAACTTCCCCATACCCAATATCCTTCGGATTCAAACGCCGGTGTGCGTGGAGCCTGTCCCAGATGATGGAATAGCTCATTCTCCGATTGCCGTTTCAACTTTGTCAGGTTTTCTATTTTCTGCGCAAATACAGTGCTTCCCAATACAGTGAAGCATAATAAGACATATAAATGTTGCTTTCTCATGTTTTTTTACTTAAATTATAGACTATCTTTATTATTGCAAATAAAGTCTGTTTTAATGAGAATCAAGTGTGTCATCTGTACATGAATAGTGTTGTCTGCGTACAGGCCTATCCGTTTTCGCTTTCCTGTTCTTCTTTATTATCCCCTTTCCGGTATGCTTGAGGTATCATGTGATATTTTTCCTTAAAACATTTGCTGAATTGTCTGGGAGAAGAGAATCCTAAACGGTCGGAGATTTCGGAGATGTTGAATTCAGGGTTTTCCTTGAGCATGATGGCCGCACGCTTTAGCCGTACGGTCAGGATAAAATCGTATGGGGTCTGTCCTGTAATAGCTTTTAGCTTGGTAAACAATTTGGTACGCGCTATACCTGTCTCACGGGCTAGGATATCTACATTAAACTCAACATCATCTATATGTTTCTCAATGACTTGCATGGCCTGATCAACCAATTCCTTATCTAATGGGTTGGTTGCCAATATTTGTGGAACCGTTTGCGGGTGTTTGCTGAATTTTTCTTGCAGCATAAGGCGGTTATTCACGAGATTGTTGCATCGTGAAAGCAGGATATTAATGTTGAATGGTTTAGTAATATAATCATCTGCTCCCAAACGTAACCCTTCCAGATTGTGCTCGATGGCTGTACGTGCCGTGAGCAATACTACTGGAATGTGACATGTGTCTATGTTATTCTTTACTAGTTTACAAAGCTCCGTACCGGACATTTCAGGCATAACAATGTCACTAAGTATGATATTGGGCTGTCCTGCCTGCACCTTTTCCCAGCCTTCCTGTCCATTAGCCGCTGTATCGACCGTATAGAATACCTCGAATATTTTAACAAGCATTTCCCGCAGCGATTCATTGTCTTCTACAATCAGAATTTTAACCTCTCTGCTTTGTGCGATAGACTCTTTATTCATGACTTCCTGATCCGATAAAAGTTGTTGTACGGTTTCCGGAGAGTGAGGTCCTTCTTCAACTGCTTGTTGCGGTTCTTCCTGATGTTTGCTGATTTGTTCAGGACTGAAATGCTCGTTACCACTTTTGAGATGCACGCAGAAGGTAGTTCCTTCTCCTTGTTCGCTGTATACTTCGATACTGCCGTGATGCAATTCTATAATACCTTTGGTAAGAGCCAGACCAATACCTGTTCCGGCATGGATGGGAGAATCCATTTGTTCCGTTTGATAGAAGCGGTTGAATATCTTGTCAATATCCTGTGGAGAAATACCTGCTCCATTATCGGTAACTTCAATGATGACTTCCCGGTTGCCCTTCCGTACCGATACGGAAATCTCTCCTTCCTCTTTCGTATATTTAAAGGCATTGGACAGAAGATTATTCATGACCTTCTGCAACTGTTTAGCATCGTACCATACGTTTATTATATCGTTTGTTTTCTGGAATCTGAACGTTATTTTTCTTTGTACGGCATATTCCTGGAAGAGTAGATAATTCTCATAAATAAAATCGACAATGTTATGTTCGCTTACTTTGATAGTCATATATCCTTGCTCCTGTTTTCGGAAGTCAAGAAGCTCTGTTATCAGCTCACGCAGTTGCAGGCTGCTTTTATATACTCCGAGAATTTTAGTATAGATGGTCGGTGCAAACGAACGGACTTGCAGTAACATTTCCATTTGCCCGATAATTAGCGTGAGCGGTGTACGGAATTCATGCGAGATATTAGTGAAGAACCGCAGCTTGGCCTGATTGAGCTGTTCGATGTCTTCAGTACGTTTTTGTTCATACTTTAATGATTCCTGCAATTTGATCCGGTTATTGTAAGTGCGTATAAGGAAATAAAGAATTGCGCCAATAATCAGAATATATGATAAATAGGCCCAAACAGTCTTATAGAACGGCGGAAGAATAACGATCTTCAATTGATGTGCCGGTATATGCGCATGGTTGTTTTTAAGGCGTACGTATAGTGTGTATTCACCGGGATTCAGGTTTGTATATGTAATTGTATGTTGTCCGCGTGTACTGGTCCATGTATTTGAGAATCCATCCAGAAAATATTCCAGTTGGTCTTTATTGGCCGGAATATAATTGGATATGGCATATTCGATACTAAACATGGACTGGTTGGCTTTGAGTATGAGCTTTCGGGTGGAACATAAATCTTCTTTCAGTATATGGCTTTGGTCTCCCGCATTAATTTCCTGTCCGTTTACTAAAAGACGGAATGGAGATATCGTGTAATCTCCGGGAGCATAATCAATGTCTTTTTCCTCAAAAGAGATCATTCCGTCAATGCCTCCTATGAAGATTTCTCCTTGGCGGGTTCTGTATAAAGAACGTTCGTTAGGGGTGGATAGGGGTACACCATTCTCTTGATTGTAATTCGTGAATTTTTGGGTAGGGTAGTCCAGAATTGAAAAACCTAAATCTGTGGTGAACAGTAATTTATCCGGAGACAACTCACATACGTCATACACACAGTTGCTTGCTAACTCATTATTTTCTTCATCAAAGTTAATGAAATCATCCGTTTCATACCGGTAGAGATCAATGCCATTATCATTACTGCATATCCATATACGGTGGCGGCTGTCTTCATAGATTCGGTTGATACTATTACTGCTGATACTATGTTCCAAAGCATGGTTATGCTTATAGTTTGTCATTTTATGACTATCTGGCTGGTAGGTAAATATCCCGTCACCTCCTCCGTATATCCATAGTGTCTTGCGGTGATCAATGAAGAGACCTCCGGCATATGTTATCTTGTCTGGTTCTTCTTGAAACAGGCGTTCCACTTTTTCCGATTCGGGATGGAATAGGCAAACCCCTATATTGGTTGCAATGAGCAGCTGGTCTTTATAAGGAACAATATCCCTGATAATATTAGAAGGAAGTGAATTTTTGTCACCCTCTTTAGATTTGTATCGGGTGAACCGTTTGGTCTTTAAATCCATTTTGTTCAGTCCTCCCATGTGCGTACCTATCCATAACACTTCGCGATGAGCGTCATAATAGAGTGATTTTATATTATTGTGCGAAAGGCTGTTGGCATTATTGTCGTGTTTATACCATTCGAATTGATGGCTTGTCAAATTGTACTTGTTCAGTCCTCCGCCTTCAGTTCCTATCCATAAGTTATTCTGGCCGTCCTCTATGATACATCCTACGATAGGAGAACTCAATCCTTCATTTGCTACGTCCGATGTCCGATATTGATGGTAAATCTGACTTTCCGGATTGAAATAATTGACTCCGCCAAAATAGGTCCCTGCCCAGATACTACCCTGATGGTCACACAAAAGGCTCCAGATGGAGGAATGGCTAAGCCCTTTTTCGTGTTTCAAATAATAAGTGAATGTTTGAGTAGCCGGATGAAACATGTTTAATCCGTCGAAAGTGCCTATCCATATATTCCCCTGTTTATCTTCGATACAGCAACGGATAAAATTAGAACTGATAGTTGAGAGGTCATTTTCCTGATGACGGAAGTTTTTGATTGTAGTTCCGTTCATTGTGAAAAGTCCATGTTCCCAGCTTCCTATCCAGTATTGTCCGGATGAATCCTGAAAGATTGTAGAGATATTCCCTTTGGGAATGAGGTGTGACAGGTTGCCTTTTTCTAAACTGAACAGCCCTTGGGTTTCGGTACCAATGAGTACACGTTCTTCACTTATATGAAGGGAAGTAATTTGAGTCCGCTTTTCTGGTAATTCATAATATGTGTTAAATTGTTTCCCATCGTATTTATAGACACAGTTGTTGTAAGCGATATATAATTGTTTATGGAAAAACATGGCCCGTATTTCTTTTTGTATCAGTGTGGTGAATTTATTGAGCCTGATATTGAAAGCAGATACCCCTTTGGGAGTCATGAAATAAATCTCCCCGTTGCCATTACCTGTTATCTGTCTGATGTTGTTGTAGATCAGACTGTTTGGATTGTTTTTCTGGGATTTGTATATTTTGAATTCATGCCCGTTATATAAATTAGCCCCGTTTCGTGTACCTATCCAAATGAATCCTCGTTCGTCCTGATACATCGTCATGACTGCATTATGAGAGAGTCCGTCACTATTTGTGAGATGTCTGAAAGAGATATCCTGTGCTTGTCCTTTGATAATATGGATAAGCAGGAAACAAATGAGACATAGATGTTTCTTGATAGTCATAGGTATTAGAATTCTAGAATTTGCTATGCAAATATACGTTCTTTTTGCAGATATGCAACTGTTGTATGAGTACATAAAATGTGTAATATAAGTACATTTGCAGTTTGCAGGGATGATGTACGTACAGAGTATGATTCTTGTATGCATAGCTAACGGCCTCTTTTTTATGAATACCTACATTTGCGATATCATTCATTTAAATCTTTACAGCATATGAACAGCATAGTCTTGACTTTGGCGGGAATTTCCATCTTTATGATGGCCGGATGTAACTTGAAAAAGGCTGCAACGGAAGATATGGTAACAGAAAATATATCAAACGCCGTTTCCCAATATTCTTTGATGACCAACCGGATAGAAGCAAGTGACTGCATAATGAATCCGAAGACTTTGGACGAAAAGCAACAAGTGGTTTATGCTTCTTATGATGATTGGACCAGTGGGTTCTTCCCTGGCAGTATGTGGTATTTGTATCAGCTTACAGGAGATGAAAAGTGGGAGAAACTGGCTGTGAAATATACGGAATCACTCGATTCCGTGCAGTATCTTACATGGCATCATGATGTGGGTTTTATGGTAGGATGCAGTTATCTTAATGGAATGCGTTTGGGACAGAAAGATTATAAGTCGGTTGTGTTGCAAACAGCGCGTTCGCTTTCTACACGTTTCCGGTCCGGAGCTGGAATTATACAGTCTTGGGATGCGGATAAGGGCTGGCAGGCACAACGAGGATGGAAATGTCCCGTTATTATAGACAATATGATGAATCTCGAACTTCTTTTCGAGGCGACCCGCTTGTCGGGTGATTCCACCTATTATAATATGGCAGTCAGTCATGCCGACCGGACACTTAAAGAACATTTCCGCTCTGATGGCAGCTGTTATCATGTAGTAGACTATGATCCGGAAACTGGTACTGTACGCAGTAGGCAGACAGCCCAGGGATATGCTGATGAGTCTGCCTGGGCAAGAGGGCAGGCATGGGCTATTTATGGTTATACGGTTTGTTACCGTTATACACATAAACCGGAGTATTGGGAGCAGGCTTGTAGAATATATGATTTCATATTTACGAATAAGCATTTGGCTTCCGACTTGATACCATATTGGGACTATGATGCATTGAATATTCCTAATGAGCCACGGGATGTCTCAGCGGCGGCTATCACTGCTGCAGCTCTTTATGAGCTGAGCATGTATTTGCCTAATCCGCGTTATAAAAAGACAGCCGACAAAATACTGGCCTCATTAAGCACTCCTGCCTACCGTGCTAAAGTAGGAGAAAACGGGAATTTTATTTTAATGCATTCAGTAGGCAGCATACCTCATAATGCGGAGGTAGATGTTCCATTGAATTATGCGGATTATTATTTTCTGGAAGCCTTGAGTCGTAAGCGGGAGATGGAAAAACAAGTAGTTTGCAAGAAAGTACTGTAATTTTCCGTTTGCTTTCTTGAGAAACCGGCATATTAAATCAATAGAATACTAAGAATGAAAAATAGATTAATAACCAATTTGAATTATATTATGGAGAATCGACAAATCACAAGACGCGTCTGTCTGTTGCTGATGACGCTTTGTTCTTTCACCGTTGTCTTTGCACAGATTGCAATCAGTGGAAGGGTGATGGATGAATCGAAAGAGCCCATTATAGGGGCGAATATTAAAGTGAAAGGAGGAACGACCGGTACCATCTCCGATATGGATGGACGGTTCAAACTTTCTGTTCCTAAATCATCTTCAGTATTAGTCATCTCGTTTATAGGCTATGCGACTAAAGAAGTGACGGTAGGAAATCAAAAGGTACTGAATGTGACATTGAAAGAAGATGGTGTTGCCTTGGATGAAGTTGTTGCTGTAGGGTACGCAACAGTGAAAAAAAGTGATTTAACCGGATCGGTGGCAAAGGTGGATATGAATGATTTAACGAAAGCGCAGGTACTTTCCGTCGACCAGGCATTGGGTGGACGTGTTGCCGGTGTGCAAGTTGTTTCCTCTGACGGGCAACCCGGAGCCGAGGCTAATATTGTGATTCGTGGTAGTAATACAATTTCGGACTCCAGTGATGGCGCACCTTTATATGTGATTGACGGTTTTGCTACGGAAGATGGAAATCTGGCTTCACTGAATTCAAATGACATTGAATCGATTGATGTATTGAAGGATGCTTCTGCTACGGCTATTTATGGAGCACGTGGGGCAAACGGAGTCATTATTATTACAACGAAACGTGGTTCGGAAAGTGCTCCGAAAGTAACGTATGATGGATATGTGACTTACCAATTGAAACCGCAGGGCATGGAGCTGCTTCAGGGGAGAGACTATGTTGCCATGCAGGAGGAGGTATTGACTGTTTCTGAAATGAATAGAACATATTATAGTTATGATGAAGCGTTGGGACGTAACCGTATTTTGAACGATTATGATAAAGTGCCTTCGTACAACTGGCAAGATCAGGTTTTCCGTAATGCGCCCATGACCAGTCATCATATCTCATTGACGGGCGGTACTAAAAATACGAAATATAGTTCCAGTTTGTCTTATTATAACCAGCAGGGGATTATCATTAACTCTTCTTATGAGAGCTTGAAAGCACGTCTGACACTAGACCAGCAGATTACCAGGAAAGTGAAATTCGGCGGTAGCTTGAATTTTGCTAATAATATTTCAAAAGGTACGGCGCCTTCACAGGGTTCTGACGCAGGTGGTACGCAGTATTTTCTATATCAGGTACTGGCTTATCGTCCGGTGTTTTATGCCGATTCGGAAGAATCGGAGGACGCTTTGTTAGCTGAAAATCCGAACTATCCGTATAATCCTTTGAAAACAATAGAAAATATGTATCAGAAAGTGCGCAGCCGTCAGTTGAATCTGAATGCCTATTTATCATGGGATATTCTAAAGGATCTGGCATTCAAAGCTACTTTTGCTTATACTTGGCGTCAGGACCGGAATGAGGCATTTAATAATGCGGATACCTATTGGGGAGATCCGCGTTATTCTGCCAAACATTCAAATGGTAATTTTAGTTTTAGGGAGTGGGATGGATGGTCTAATGAATATACGTTGACTTATAAAAAGAGAGTCAAGAGTCATAATATCACTGCCATGCTCGGAGCCTCGATGAATAGCAAAACAATCTCTACATTAGGTGCCAGTTCGACGATGGTGCCGTGGGATGGACTCGGCTTTTGGGGAATTTCGAATGGAACACCTGACAAGGTTACTTCGACTAATTTTGAAGACCGTATGATGTCTTATTTCGCCCGTTTCAACTATGACTGGAAATCCCGTTATCTGATGACGGCAACGATGCGTGCGGATGGAAGTTCCCGTTTTCCTTATCATAAGTGGGGATATTTCCCTTCGGCTTCTTTCGGATGGCGTGTTTCAGAAGAAGCGTTCATGCAGGGAAGTCGCAAGTGGCTGTCGAATTTAAAGTTCAGAGTGGGTTGGGGAACTACCGGTAATAACAATACGAAGAATTATTATCCTTCCCAGTTGCTTTATTTAGGCGATCAGAATTATGCTTTTAATAACTCTATAGATAATCCGGCAATTTATATTTCTCAAATGCCGAACAAAGACCTGAAGTGGGAAACCACTTATCAGACAAACATAGGATTGGACTTTGGATTATTTAATAACCGTATTAACGGTGTAGTAGATATTTACGATAAACAAACAAAGGACTTGTTGTTGTATGCGGAAGTCCCGTTGTCTATCGGCTTTGATAAAATACAGCAGAATATAGGTAGTGTGCGCAATCGTGGATTGGAAATATCAATCAATACGGTCAACTTAGTAGGTGGCAGGGGGCGTTTCAAGTGGACAACAAATTTTAATATCTCCTTCAATAGAAATGAGATTACCGGACTGTCGGGCGATCAGGATTATCAGGTTTCAGGGCTGGATTCTCCCAAGTTGTCTAATCTTTATATTGCCCGTATAGGGCATCCTCTTTCGGAGATGTTCGGATATGTATATGATGGTGTTTATCAATATGAGGATTTTAATGAAGTTTCTCCCAATGTATTTGTGCTGAAAGATGGAATACCCAACAATACAAAGGAACGTAATACCATTCAACCGGGGGATATGAAACTGAAAGATATTAATGGAGACGGAAAGGTGACGCCTGAAGATATGACAGTGATTGGTCACGGGCTGCCGGTTCATACGGGTGGTTTTACTAATAATTTCGAATACAAAGGCTTTGACTTGAGTGTATTCTTTCAATGGTCTTATGGTAATGATGTGATCAATTATAATCGTGCCAAACTGGAGAATATGAATGGTGTCCGCCATACCAATATGCTTGCTTCTGCAAAAGATCATTGGACACCTCGTATAGACAATGGTGACGGAACTTATGCAGCTGGAAATTATACGAATTATTTATGGAGGGTAGATGGCGGACTGTCCGACATCAATACAAGTCGTGTCGTAGAAGATGCATCCTTCCTGCGATTGAAAAATGTGCAGTTAGGTTATAATTTTCCTGTAAAGCTGATTCGCAAGTTTAAATTGAGTTCCTTGCGGTTGTATCTTAGCGGACAGAATTTGTGGACATGGACCAAATATACCGGATATGATCCGGAAGTGTCAACCAGGAATTCGGCAATGACTCGTGGATTTGACTATTCGGCTTATCCGAGAACGACTTCTTTTACATTTGGTGTGAAGTTAGGATTATAGTTTAACAGGTATAAAAACAGAATATGATGAAAAAAATAGTATATATTATAGGAGTAACCTTGGCATTTTCCTCTTGTAGTTTTTTGGATACGGAGGTATATGGCAATCTGGATGAAAAGAACCTGTATCATGATGAGAATAGTTGCATGGCAGGTTTGGCCGGGATTTATGACCGTTTGGGAGCAGAAGGTGTTTATGGACTGAATATCTGGGGAGAGTTGGACGCCGGAACAGATCTTACTGTATATCGCGCCGATTATAATAAAAGCAAGGCATTGCCTTCACTCAATAATTATAATAATACGGATCCCTATTTACAGCTTACCTGGCAACATTTGTATGAGGGTATTAATCGTGCGAATGATTATATTGCTTCTATTACCGGACGCACGGATTCGGATTGTGGCGGTGCACGAAAGAAAACAATGTTTCTGGCAGAAGCAAAAGCATTAAGGGCATTATTCTATATGAATCTGGTTGCTTATTGGGGAGAGGTTCCTTTGCGACTGGAAGTTGTTCGTGATTTGGCACAACAACAACTGAAGAAATCTTCCCAGCCGGAAATTTATAGGCAGATTATAAAGGACTTGGAAGAAGCGGAACCGGGTTGCCTTCCGGCTGATGAACTGAATGCACCGGGACGCATTGCGAAAACTACCGTGCAGGCATTGTTGGCACGTGCATATATGTGGCAGGCGGGATATCCAGTTGAGGCTGATACTTGGGAGGACGCACTTATCTGGGCGCGTAAAGTGAGAGACAGCGGTTTGCATACTCTATATAAGACGACCGAGGACGGGGTGAATGGTTATCGTGCTTTATTTATTAATATGTGTTCCAATAAGTATGACCTGACTTACCGTGAAAGTATGTTCGAGGTCGAATTTTATGGTAACGGTTTGGATAAGACCAATGAAAGCGGTAAAGTGGGACTTTATATGGGCATTAGCCAGCAAACGACTACTGATCCCGATGTACCGAGAGCATATGCCTGGTATCATGGCACCAAATTGTTTTTTAAGATGTTCGAAGATGCAGATGCCCGTAAATGGTGGAACTTTGCGGATTATAAATATGTGACGACGGATGGTAAAGTTAAAAAAGTGATGTTGTCAGACAGTGATAAAGCCAGTTATGTAGATGGTGATCCCGGAAAATGGAGAGCTGAATATGATCCGGTTCGTCCGTGGTCTTTGAATAGTTCCTCTATCAACTTTCCTGTAATGCGCTACTCGGATGTGTTATTGATGATTGCCGAGTGTGCTAATGAGGTGGCTGGTTCGCCGACAAAAGAAGCTGTGGATGCGATAAACGAAGTACGTAAAAGAGCGGGAATATCGGAGATCGGATTGACAGACTGTACTCAAAGTTCTTTCCGCGATTCCATCAAAGTAGAACGTACAAGGGAGCTATGCTTTGAAGTGCCTCGTCATATGGAGCTTCGCCGTTGGGGAAAACAATATTTCTTTGACCGTATCAATTTGTTGAAGGATCAGTCTATGGATAGTCAGAATAAAAAAATCGGATATGATCTGACCACTGTGAAAGCATTGCCTGCTATTAACCTGGCAGAAAAACATATCTATTATCCTATACCCCAGGCAGAACTGAATACTAATCCGACCTGTGGACAAAATGTGAATTGGTGATCTTAACTTTTAATGTAACGAAATTATGAAAAAGATATATTTTTATTCTTTCCTGATAATGACAGGCGTATGGCTTTCTTCTTGTGATGCTGACGAAGTGGATTGTGTTGATTTTGGCGTGACTTTATCCAATGATATACAGGAAATATTTGCAGGTGAGCCTGTTACCTTTGATTTTAGTGGAAATCCGGATTATATTGTTTTTTATTCCGGTGAGGATGGGAGTAAATATGCAAATAAAGACCGTTTGCGGGTGGAGATAGAATCGGCTGAATTGTCATATGAAATATTGCAGCAGTATACACGGGTACCTTATCGTAATAAAGAGACAATGTCTATTTTCATCTCAGAGAGTTTTAATGGAGATTATTCCACAATAAAAGAGGAGGACTGGCAATGTTTATCCGGAGCAAACGGACAGCTGCATCTGAAAGTTCCGCTTTGTGCAGATGCCAGTGGCAGGGAAACGGTTGCTGACGGAATGGATCTTACTGCTTATAAAGATAAGAAATTTTATCTGGCTTTCCATTATAATGCTATTGCTGCGTCAGATGCGGATACATATCCTCGTGTGGATGTCACCTCTTTAGTTGTGTCGAAGAAACTGAAAGATGGTTCTACCTCAACAATGAATGATCCGAAATCGCAATTCGGTTTTAATTATGCTTTTGAAGCAATTACGAAAAAGACTAATTTTAGTGCTAGCAATACTACGTTGTTGTTTCAGCCTACAACAGACAATTTGAAGTCGGATGTCGATGTCTGGGCGATTAGTCAGGCTATAGATCTGACTGCGGTATCACCGGATATGGGAACTCCTATCAAGTCTTTAAATATGAAAACACAGTCTTATACCTATACGTATAACGAACCGGGTGAATATACTGCTACATTCGTAGGCTCTAATTCGAATGCTTGGAACTCAAAGAGCATGGTAAAGGAGATTAAGATATTAGTGAAAGAAAATCCCGTGAATTGATCAGTAAATAGAGGATTAGTTATGAAAAAGAATTGTATATATGCGATTGTCCTTCTTTGGATAGGAGCTCTGGCTGTTCAGGCTCAGAATGAGGAGCGCCGGTTATCGTTTGATAATTTGTATCGGTATTCCAAGGATGCGCAACAAGTGAAAGATGATAAAAAAGAAAAGGCAATCAAGACATTTCGGAATCAGTATGCTACAGTTCCTTATCGTGCATATGATTTAACAAAGATAAAAATATCAGTACCTGAAATTCTTGCATTCCTGAACGATGATGGTACATTTACAGATTGGACAGGCAGGGAAAAAAAGGTGATTGAAGGGAAAGATGCACAAGAGATGGGATTGTTTATTACAGATGCAATGAATCGTCTATGGAAACTTTCGGAAGAGTTCCGCAACGACCGGATGGGAGTTTCATTGGATAAAGATGTGTTTCGTAAACTTCAGAAGTCTATACTTTATTATGGTAATCTTGAGGTGAGCCGCAGTAATAAGGTGAACCGCTTTCATGCTTCCTGTTTTGCTATTCCTACAGCTGCGGTGAATATATACTATTGTTTCCTGAAACAGATGGATGCGGTGGAAAACGGGAAAACAAAAGACCAACAGTTGGTTGATATGTGTGAAATGCTGAAAGCACTGGCACTTCAGTCGTGGACACAGCCCCTGCGGAATGACGAGACGGATAAAAATGTAGTACAGATAGAACGTTTTCGTAACCATGTATGGTGGGTAGGCGGTAATGCGCTGGCATATCGTCCGTTATTGCCGGTAGCTATGATGTATAGATCTATCCCGATGGTCGATCTGCTGGTTCAGGTAGCCCAGGGAGGGATAAGTTATACTTCACAGAATACATATAATACCGCTTTCTGGACAGAAGGTTGTACGGCGGATGGCGCAGGTTGGGGACACGGGATGCAGTGTCTTGTCTGGGGATATCCTATTGATGGAGGAATTAATGCGTTAAATATTTTAGGTGCGTTAAAGAACTCCCCGTGGGATAAGAAGTTGACCGATGAGAATATAGAAACCTTGCTTAATTTTATCCGGGGAAGTAACTGGTATTACTACAAAGGAAATATAACTCCTTATATTGACCGATTTACGGCCCGTTACACTCCGGCTAAAGTTGATATTCGTACACTGGCCATTGTTGATAAGTTGCTTAAAGATTGGTCGGATTCTTTCACGCCAGTGCAGAAAAATGAACTTCGTTGTTTTCTGCATGATGCCCGCAAACGGTTAATCAGTATGAATGGCTATTCCGACGGGATGTATAATGGTACGCGTTGGTTTTTCAATAATGATGACCTGATAAAGAAGAATGATCGTTATCATATGATTGTCAATATGGCATCTGTTCGTTGTGACGGACTGGAAAGCGCAGTGGCGGCCGCTGATGAGTATAATTTTTACCCTGCGGATGGCATGACTTTATTTCAGAAAAGTGGAAATGAATATCGTAAAGCTATTGGAGCGTGGGATATAACTATGACTCCGGGAGTAACCGCCCGTGAGGGAGCGGAAAAATTAATTCCGGTTACTAACTGGAGAGGATATTGCAGTAAACATAATTATGCGGCTGCTTCGACAAATGGCGGAGAGAATGCTGTTGCCGGATATATCTTTGAGAAAATGGATGCCACGGATAAGATTGAATCTGAAAGAAAGAAAAATATTCCGCTTAAGAATGAGATACTTTATGGAGTGAAAGCATACAAGTCTTATTTTATGTTGAAGGACTATATGGTAGCCTTGGGTGCCGGAATAACGAATCTGACTCCTCAGATGCAGGGAACTATCCGGACTACCATTGACCAGCCTGAAAAGGAATCGGAAGTTGTTGTTTGGAGCAATGGTAAAATATTGCCGGTGGGTGCCGGCATGCAAAGTTTTCCTAAAGACGGTACATCTTTCTGGGTGGTGCAGAAAGGTAAGTTTGCATATAGCATATTGCCTCAGTATACCAAGAATGCATCTTTTATATGCGAGACTCTGAAAACGGACTGGGTAAAACGTAATTCAGCCAATAAAAGCATAAAAGATCTTCCATCGCAAGTTGACATACTTCGTTTATGGATTGACCATACACAAAATCCGGTGAATGATACTTATGGGTATGTTGTATATGCGGGTGATGGAATGCCGGAAGCGGAATTACCCTTTGAAGTATTGCGTAATGATACATTAGTGCAGGCTGTAAAGTCTAAAGACGGCAAAGTGATCGAAGCTGTCTTCTATCAATCGGGGGAGGTATTAGATAAGGGTGATGTAAGATTGGAAGTTTCAGCCCCTTGTACGGTACTGATTGAGGATATTAACGGGAAAATTACCATTTCCGTGACAGATGCTGCCATGAATGCAGGGCTGAAAGAGATTGTGCTTCAGTGGAACGGCAGACATATTCCGGTGGCAATGCCGCAGGGTGCATTCTGTGGTAAGCCTGCAAATATTACGTTATGAGAAGATTTATAATGATTAATAATAAAATAAGATACAATATGAAAAACAATCTGTTTTATTCGATTCTAGTGATATTGTCGGCTGGCATCTTTTCGGGGTGTAGCGATGATGAGAAAGTGGAAGCGATCATAACTCCCGCAGTCATACAGGGCACAGTGTATACATTTGATGTGGATGAGTCGGGTGTACAATGGGAAAATAATCAGATGATCGGTGTTTCTATGCTGAAAGCCAATTCAACGGAGATCATCATGCCCTATCATAATATAAAGCATAAAGCTACTGTTTATCCTGTTGGATATTTTTCTCCTGTTTCCACAGATGAAGTACTGTATTATCCTGAAGATGGAAGTAAAGTCGATATAGTGGCTTACTACCCGTATAAAGATAATCTAAAGGATGACTTATACCCTTTGAATATTGCGGATCAGACAGTAGCGGATAATTTCAGCTTTGTGTATGCCAATAATAGTAAAGGGTTGAATAGGGATAATAAGAAAACAATGATGGAACTTCGTCCGGTAGTTGCAGAGTTGAATGTAGAGTTGGAAGCCGGAGATGGAGTAAAGGATGAGTATTTGGTAAATGCTACCATTAAGTTGACGGGGCTGCCTACCAAAGCAAATTTTAATCTGTTGACAGGAAGTATTCAGGATATAACAAATGTGCAGGACATCCTGCTTCCTGCGTATGAGGAAAGTGAGGGAAATGGAGCGTCCGGACGTATCTTACCGTCGACAGCCACTAATGGATATTACGTCGAAATTGTTCTTCCCGGAATGGGGGGACGAACAGAAAAGATCAGTTTGGCGAGCTGGTTATCGGAGATTAAGAGTGGAATTCGTTATAGTGGAGTGGTTAAAGTCAGCTTGGATAAGATTGAATTTATCAGTATGGATGAAGAGCCTATTAAGGACTGGGAAGAAGATGATAATGTGATTCAAGGAAATGGCTCTAGTTTTTTGGTGAGACCTATCTCCAGTCTGTTATTGGGTGATTTGAAAGCCTCTGCTGGGAATAATCCGTTTGCTGCTAATAGTGGCATTCCTATGGATAGTTGGTTCAAAACGGTAAATGCTACATCTGTATGGTGGAATTCGACGATACAATTAGATGAGCAATTGAATCATAATGTGTTATATCTGTCTCACACCGGAGGTACAGCCGGATGGTATCAGTCTTTTGTTGGGTATCGAATGAGTAAGGCAGAGCTAGGCGAATATATTCTGAAGTTCAGAGTAAAGGGAACCGGAAAAATTAATTGCTTTGTGAGAACGTCAACAAGCAAATGTCCATTATTGACTGTACTTGTAGGCGGTAAATATCCGACTTACAAGGAAGTAACTGCAACATCAGAGTACGTGGAATATTCCGTCACTTATAATTTTGCGAGAATGGGAGTAAGCGGAAGAGCTTCTTATGCGGATGCTGACGCCACGGATGCTTCTGTTGCCGATTATGATGATTTCTACATTGGTTTCTATCCAACGGCTACCAATTCGAATTTCTATTTGGATCATGTATCTTTGACAAAGGTAAAAGAGAATTAAACAGTGAATAATATGAAAAGATTTAATATACTATTGGTAATGTCTGCATTTATAGGGAGTTTTACTTCTTGTAGTCAGGATGCAGAGAATGAATTGGTTCCATCTGCTAAGGTAGTCAACTTCGATGTGAATATATCAAAGACGCGAACCGTTACAGAGGGAAAAGTCACTTCTTTCGTTGAGGATGACCAGATAGGAGTTTTTGGTGTAAAACGCGGAGCATCAGAGGTGTTGAACCAGAATGTGATGTATGCTTACACTGGCAACGGAAAATGGCTCGCGGATAAATCAATCACTTATCCATTGGATAATTCGCCTATCAATTTTTATGCTTATTATCCTTATGGGGATCATCCGACCACAAATTTTGATTTTACAGTTTTGTCTGATCAGTCAAAGGATAATGGTTACGCACAGAGTGATTTGTTAGTAGCTAAGAATGAAAAGGCTCTTCCGGGAGAGGGAGCTGTCAGTTTACAGTTTGGGCATATGATGGCGCGGATTGAAGTAAAACCGGCTTTGCCGGATGGTGTTACGTTGACTTCGGTTGCTCTGCTTAATGTGCTAACTGGTTCATCTGTAGATTTAATCAACCAGACTGCAACAACTAAAACCGACGCATCCGCTTCATTATCTACTATCACATTAATGAAAGCGGGAGATGTATATAGGGGAGTTCTTCCTAAACAGACTTTGGCTGGTAGAATCTTTGAATTTGTGGGAATAAATGAGGCCGGACAAAAGGTGATGTTTGATTATACATTGGAGAATGCTACTGCTCTGACTGCAAATAAGATAACTCTATTTGAAATTAACTTGCAATATTAGTTTTCGGAGTAGATAAAAGATAATACGGAATGAATCCTAAAAGCTGATTGTCCAGCTTTTAGGATTCATTTTTATCAGTATGTCAGCAGGATGATACATTTATTTTTGTTGAACGATATTATCAATGATATTCCCAAGCTTTATTTTCGCATCCTTATCTACTTTATCTAATAAATAAGAATAGAAAACTTTAGATTGGATCATTGTGTTGACATATTCAATATTAATCTCGGAGAGCTCTGACTCATCATTGGGACTTTCAACGAATGATTTCAACTGATTGATAGTTTCCGGTACAGTAACTTCTGACAGTATTTTCCAATCACACATACTCATCGTTTGTTTTATATCTTTTTCGAGAGCATTAACTGTCTTTTTGAGTTGCTTGATATTTTCTTCATCGCGGTTTATAGGTCGATTAAATTCTGCAATGAGTGCATTGATTTGATCGGTTAAAGGAATGTCGTATTGGTCTTTAAATTCTTTCACAAAGAAAATAGCATTATACAATGAATTGACTTTTTCTTTTAATGAAACATCGTCCATTACGCGGTATAATATATACTTATAAATATCATGGTCTATTTGTTTTATTTTCTCGAATAAGGAAAGTATATATGTCCGGTGCTTATCCATGGGAAGTTTGTCAATGGAGCATTTTTCTCCGAGATAAGAAATACTCTCTATTTCCAATTCTTTGTTGTAGACACTGCATAGTGTATTCCAATCGTCTGTGGCTATTGAGTATTCTTTTATTATCTCACTATTGGATAGAGAAAATGGATTTTCTGTTTCTTCGATGGTAACCAGACTTCTGTCAAATGTAGCTATATCCCTTTGCAGAAAGGTCTGATATTCTTCGGGGATTGTGTTTTTGCGATAATACTCCTTATACCATTGCGTAAAGTCTTCGTTGGAGATAATTTTCATTTCATCTTCCGGGGTTTGTGTGTTTTCTGCAATTTGTGCTTCTATGATTTGGGATATTTCTTCTTTATACTTGTCAGGTAATAAAGTCCAGGAAGATGATAAGTCATTTTCGGATATTTCTCCGCTCTGTATCGGTAAATGTGATATTCTGCTGCTTAATGATGGGTGGGTATCCCATACATTTTCAACAACAATCCTCGATTCCGGATATTGTGATGGAATATCTTTGTTCATTAAGCTTTGAGAGCGGAGGGGTATTTGATTTTTATAAGTAATGAAATCTGTGATAATCTGGTGCGATTCAAAAATGTTGCTGACTTTCTTTTTCTCTTCGGAAAGGTCAGTCAGTCCGTTTCGGGTGATTTCAAAAGTAGTTCCCAAAACCTCGATTTTTCGTAATGCGGATGCAAAAACCTGGTTGCCTACATAGCTGCATGCGATGGCATCTGCGTCATATTCCATCTGCCGGGACAAACGGAAATAGGAACGGTTGACCACTTTGTACATATTCTGTAGAATCTTTCTCACCAGATTAGTGAACCGTCTGGTTAACATTCCGAAAACGGCAAGAAGCTGAACCGGTAGCATACACCATTTATCTACCCATTGATCCCACTTGTCTTCTTGAAAAGCAAGATTGTATAAAACAGTATTCGTAATATAAACGCTGGAACCTATTTTCATACTTTTCTGTGAGAAATGTCCGAATTCATGAGCCAGAATGCCTTTCAGTTCCGAAGTATTGGTGGAAGTGAATAATCCCAAGCCAATTTCCAGATTCTTTTTTACAGGGAAAAAGATACTCCAGAAACTTGTGTCATAAAAGACACATGCATTGACGTCCGGTGATAAATATACCTTTTTAGGCATCGGACATTGGGTTGCAGAAGCCACCTCACGAATAGCATTGAACAATGCAGGGCACTCTGCTTCGGTAACGAGTCTTCTATTTGCATTGATATTCTGGGTTTTGGAGAATATGAACTTAACCAGATAAATACCGAACATGACAGAAAAACCGATTCCGCCTATCATTGCTCCTATCAATATCAAAATCAGCCTGAAACTGGAGATGGCTGTAAAATGCAGAAATCCCCAGACGGCAAACCGGTATGCTATCCATAACAGGAACACTCCCAATGCAATGAGTCCGATGTATACTAAGATAAATAAAGCTATTCTGAAAAGAACACTAATAGAATGTTTGCGGATGACGTCTTCAGATTCCATGATATTAGATATGAGATTGTTTTGATATACAAAAGTATCATTTAGTTTTCATATCTTCTATTATAAATGGTGGTTTTATTTGGTAAATTTTATTTTGTATGGATATACCTGTATAAAAAGCACTTTCTTAATAAGCGGATGAATTGTTTTGCTTATCAGTAAAGTGCCTTCTTTGAGAAATTAATAGAGAGTGCTATTCTGTCCGCTTACAAGCATTCGCCTGGAAAAACTCATTCAACGTATCTTCATAATTTCCATGAACCATAATATGATGATTTCCCAACGGATTTCTCAGGAAATACTCTGTTGGAGTATTCATGCGGATGCGTATTTGTGTACGGCACATATTAATATAATTGGTATTTTCAGTTAATGTTCCTGTAGATAAGTAATATTCATCCAGACATTCACCGCCGCATTTTATGATCGTTACATCCCCCGTCGGAAGTAACCCTTGTATGGCAATTCCTTTTTCTGTTTCAAAATGATTTCGGATAATATATCTCTCCGTTTGTTTGAGACCTACGGTGCAATGTGCCAATATCAGTTCATTAGTACGGGTATTGATCATGGAAGGATTTGCCATAAATCCGTCTTTACCCGTAAGTGCTTTAACTGCTAATAGCGTAAATACAGACTGGAGATCTCCTTCACAACCTGCTATTATCCCGTCATCATTCAATAAAGATAATGCCACGCATCCGGTAGTGTCGATTTGTTCAATCAGTTTAAAACAGCTTAATGTCAGTGCTTCCAGATTTTCTTCCTGACATACCTTTTTTATCGCCCGGTATAGTCGCATTGATTTGATTAAATCTTCGGGAGTCCCTTCGCGACAGGCAAGAGCTTGAGATGCTACAGCCGCGCATGACGCTCCTACCTGGTCATCTGTGATTTGTTGAAAATGATCATAAATCCGTTCCAATGGAATATCTACATATTCAATTCCCCAACGGCGCTTAGCCAGCAAGTAGTCCACGTTACTGGCCACTAACCAGGAAGAAGGACTTCCGATGACTCCGATACGTTTGCCGAATAAGGAACGTTGTGCCCGGAAATTATTATAAAGTGTATGGATACGCAGGATAATGGCTGGTAGTTCACCGTGTAGAATCTCACTTTTCATTCCGCGTCCCCGCAGCCAGGTAGAGATTTCCAATGCAGCTGCAAGGGAGTTCTGCATGCCGTCCGCCAGTAAAATGGCAGGGCGGGGAAGGTTTTCGAAATGCTGTATGACCAGTCTTTCCACCCCGCCGGTAGCGATGAAAATGATTCTGAAATCATCACTATTAAGCTTGTCCATATCTTGATAGTCGACCAGCTTTACAGTATAATATTTTTCAATCTCGCTTAAAATAGCTTCGTGCGAGCCTCTTAGCGAGGATTGTTTGTGAAGGATTGAGGCGAATGAGATAAGGTGTATGGTCATTATGATATTGTTTTAAGTTTTCTGTATGACAAATGTATAGCTTTCTTTTCAAATTACCATAACGATTTTAACCTTGCTAAGGTTTTTAAAGTTTTTATGTCTCTGTATTCAAATTATTGCGTACATTTGCAGCTCCAAGTTAAATAGTAAATAGTAAATTGTAAAATAGTCAATAAAATTATGCCAACCATATCCATTCGCGGAAACGAGATGCCTGCATCTCCTATCAGAAAGCTGGCTCCTTTGGCAGATGCTGCCAAGCAACGCGGAGTCCATGTGTTTCACCTGAACATCGGACAGCCTGATCTGCCCACTCCTCAGGCCGCGATTGACGCGATACGCAATATTGATCGTAAAGTACTGGAATATAGTCCCAGTGCCGGTTATCGTAGTTATCGCGAGAAATTAGTGGGATATTATGCAAAGTTTAATATCAATCTGACTGCAGACGATATAATCATTACATCGGGAGGTTCGGAAGCCGTACTTTTTTCCTTTCTTTCTTGTCTGAATCCGGGAGATGAAATTATCGTTCCGGAACCTGCATACGCTAACTATATGGCATTTGCCATCTCTGCCGGAGCAAAGATTCGCACTATTGCTACGACCATTGAAGAAGGCTTTTCCCTTCCGAAAGTAGAGAAGTTTGAAGAACTGATTAATGAACGTACCAAAGCAATCCTGATTTGTAATCCGAATAATCCGACCGGTTATTTGTATACTCGTCGTGAAATGAATCAGATTCGTGACTTGGTGAAGAAGTATGATTTGTTTCTTTTCTCCGATGAAGTATATCGTGAGTTTATATATACAGGATCTCCTTATATCTCTGCCTGCCATCTGGAAGGAATTGAGAATAATGTCGTACTGATTGACTCCGTATCCAAACGTTATTCAGAATGTGGTATCCGCATCGGTGCGTTGATTACCAAAAACAAAGAAATACGTGATGCTGTCATGAAGTTCTGCCAGGCACGCCTAAGTCCTCCATTGATTGGACAGATTGCCGCAGAGGCTTCTTTAGACGCTCCGGAAGAATATTATCGTGAGACGTATGATGAATACGTTGAGCGTCGTAAATGCCTGATTGACGGTTTAAACCGTATTCCCGGTGTTTATTCACCCATTCCGATGGGAGCTTTCTATACAGTGGCCAAACTTCCGGTAGATGACTCCGATAAGTTCTGTGCGTGGTGTCTTTCTGATTTTGAGTATGAAGGTCAGACTGTATTCATGGCTCCGGCTTCCGGTTTTTATACCACCCCGGGTTCCGGAATCAATCAGGTTCGTATTGCTTACGTATTGAAGAAAGAAGATTTAACCCGTGCACTTTTTGTCTTGCAGAAGGCTTTGGAAGTGTATCCGGGAAGAACGGAATAAATTTAAGTATTAAGTATCAGGTATTAAGTATTTATACAAATTGTCTCTATCACTTTTCATAGCCCGGCGTATCTATCGTGAAAGCGATGGCGGAAAGCAGGTGTCACGTCCTGCGGTCCTCATTGCTATGGCGGGTATTGCTATTGGTTTGGCTGTAATGATTATTGCAGTGGCGGTAGTCATCGGGTTTAAAAGTGAAGTGAGAAATAAAGTTATAGGGTTCGGATCGCATATCCAGATTACCAATCTGGATGCGGTCAGTTCTTACGAAACTCATCCGATTGTGGTAGGAGACAGTATGATGACTGCTCTTGCTGATTATCCGGAAATAAGTCATGTACAGCGTTTTTCTACTAAACCGGGAATGATTAAGACGGATGATGCTTTTCAGGGAATGGTATTAAAAGGCGTAGGTCCGGAATTTGACCCTCATTTTATAAAGGAATATTTGGTGGAAGGCGAGATACCTGTTTTCAGTGATTCTGTTTCTTCCAATCAGGTGCTTATTTCCAAGGCGTTGGCCACTAAGATGAAGTTGAAACTGGGAGACAAGATATACACCTATTATATACAGGACGATATCCGTGCCCGGCGTCTGACAATTGCCGGAATTTATCAAACGAACTTTTCCGAATACGACAATCTCTTTTTATTGACGGATCTTAATCTGGTGAATCGGTTGAACGGCTGGCAACCGGAGCAGGTGACCGGTGTAGAGTTACAGGTGAAAGATTACGATAAACTGGAGGACATAACGTATGAAATCGCAACCGATATAGATAACCGGATGGATAAACTGGGCGGTGTGTATTATGTGCGTAATATCGAACAGTTGAATCCGCAGATATTTGCTTGGCTCGACTTATTGGATTTGAATGTATGGGTCATCCTGTTTCTGATGATAGGGGTGGCCGGTTTTACTATGATTTCCGGCCTGTTGATAATCATCATCGAACGTACTAATATGATTGGTATTTTAAAAGCATTGGGAGCCAACAATTTCACGATTCGTAGAACCTTTCTTTGGTTTGCAGTCTTTTTGATTGGTAAAGGCATGCTTTGGGGCAATGCCATTGGTTTGGCTTTCTGTATTCTTCAGTCACAGTTCGGACTGTTTAAACTTGATCCGGAGACTTACTATGTGGATACTGTTCCGGTTTCCTTTAATGTATTACTTTTCGTTTTGATTAATCTCGGCACTTTGTTTGCATCTGTATTGATGCTGATTGGTCCTTCATTTCTGATCACTAAGATCAATCCGGCAAGCTCCATGAGATACGAATAATCCTCTTTTTTCCTATCTGATTTTTACTGCAAAAATAATTTGGTCCATTGCGTGATGTGGAGTGAATAATATGTCTATATTTGCGCCCAATTTACTTAATATCCTCTTGTAGGTTTAATTTTTAACCATTATGAATAATGTGTTAATTCTGTTGGATAATCTGGATGACTGGAAACCGTATTATGAGACAAGTAGTGTCCTGACTGTTTCCGACTATCTGAAAAACAAGCCGGTGGAGAAAGACCGGAAGTTAGTTATTAATCTTAGCAATGATTACAGTTATAACTCTGAAGGGTATTACTGTTCGCTGCTAGCCCAAACGAGAGGACAGAAAGTCATTCCGGATGTTGATATCATCAACAAAATGGAGGCCGGAACGGGGGTGCGGATGGATCGTAGTCTGCAAGCCCTTTGCTATCAATGGATACAGAAGAATGACATCAAGGATGATATCTGGTATCTGAATATCTACTTTGGCAAATGCCGGGAAAAAGGTCTGGAACGGATTGCACGTTTTATTTTCGAGAATTACCCTTGTCCATTGTTGAGAGTGGCTTTGAATACTCATCCCAAAAATCAGATTGAGGGTATTCATTTTCTTTCCCTGAATCAGCTCAATGATGAAGAGCAGGATTTTTTTGCCAATACGCTGGATAACTTTAACAAGAAAATATGGCGTGCACCGAAGTCGGCAAAGGCTTCCCGCTATAGTCTGGCTGTATTGGTCGATCCACAGGAGAAATTTCCTCCCAGCAATAAAGGCGCTCTGCACAAATTGACGGAGGTAGCTAGGAAAATGAATATCCATGTGGAGATGATTACCGAAGATGACGCTATTCGTTTGCTCGAATTTGATGCCTTGTTTATTCGTACTACAACGTCGCTCAATCACTATACATTCCATTTGTCACAGTTGGCTGCACAAAACGGAATGGCTGTCATTGACGATCCGCTGTCTATCATCCGGTGCACGAATAAAGTGTATCTGAAAGAACTTTTTGAGAAAGAAAAGATACCTGCTCCCAAGTCTACATTGATTTTTCAATCCAACCATCATTCGTTCGAACAGATAAGCGAACAGGTAGGCGCTCCTTT
Source organism: Bacteroides sp. 90-K9/2 (assembly GCF_047310725.1). NCBI lineage: Bacteria > Pseudomonadati > Bacteroidota > Bacteroidia > Bacteroidales > Bacteroidaceae > Bacteroides > Bacteroides sp. 90-K9/2. Next base: position 221,810 of record NZ_JBCGVL010000003.1, on the reverse strand, counting down.
TATCCTGAAGATACCGGATGGCTCTTATTCCATTGGTATGAAAAAAGTGTCGAACGAAGAAGAGTTGCAAGCCAGTCTGAAGATACTGTTTGAAAAATCGGCTATCTTGCTGGCACAGGCATTTACTCCAACGGAGTTTGACTGGCGTGTCGGTTTATTGAACGGTGTACCGCTCTATGCTTGCAAATATTATATGGCAAAAGGACACTGGCAGATTTACTGTCATTATGATTCGGGCAGAAGCCGTTGTGGATTGGTAGATACGATTCCTATTTATCAGGTGCCTCGTGTGGTATTGGATACAGCTGTTAAGGCTGCCAATCTGATAGGAAAAGGGTTGTATGGAGTCGATCTGAAAATGGTGGATGATAAGGCTTATGTAATTGAAATCAATGATAATCCGAGCATTGATCATGGACTGGAAGATGCCATTATCGGTGATGAAATGTATTACCGTTTGTTGAATCACTTTGAACAAGCGTTAGAAACGAAACATTATTGATTATGGAGCCGATAGTCGTCCGTAAAGCACAGCAGGCAGACATTCCCGCTATTTTGGAAATAGAGTGGGAGTGTTTTCGGGAAGACAGTTTCTCAAAGGAGCAGTTTGCCTATCTGATAAGTCGTTCGAAAGGAACTTTCTATGTGATGATGGAGGGAGATAGGGTGATTGCTTATGTTTCCCTGTTATTTCATGGGGGAACTCGCTATTTAAGAATCTATTCGATAGCTGTTCATCCGGATTATAGAGGAAGAGGACTGGGGCAGGTATTGATGGATCAGACGATTCAGACGGCCGGCGAATGTAAGGCTGCAAAGATTACGCTTGAAGTGAAAGTGACCAATACTTCCGCTATCGGACTATATATGAAAAATGGCTTTATTCCTGCAGGAATAAAGCCATGCTATTATCACGATGGTTCGGATGCTATTTATATGCAGCGATTGATTCAATAATAAGTCTGCCTTCTCACGAAATCCGGTTTATCTTCTCATGAAATCCCCTTTTCCCCGGAAGAAACGGCAGAGTTTGAACTTCAATGACTGTACAGGTTGGATAAGGTCGAAAACAAGTAACGAGAAATAGTATTTCCGTCCTCCACCCATTTCTTTGGCCGTGCGGTTGATAACGACAGCTTGTATTGTAAAGCGCAGTAACCAGATCAGGAATGCGATGCCTGCTACCAGCCAGTGGAAATTAAGAATCCCGAATACGATACCTGCTATACAGGTAATATAGAATAACAAACGGGAGAGTGTCTCAAATCCCAGAAGGTAACGCTGTATTCCATGGTAGAATCTGGCAGTAGCCATATAACTAACCTTTTCTTCTTTCCAATCTTTGTAGCGATATACGGGCTGTATTCGTGTGGTAGCGTTGAAGTCTGTTTCAACACGGGTGTTGGAGGAGGTAGCTAGCTCATTAATGAATAAATCATCTTCTCCACGTTGCAGATTCAGGTATTTGGAGAAACCTTTCTGTTGAAAGAATAGTTCTTTTCGGTAAGCCAGGTTGCGTCCGATACCGATATAAGGTTTTCCGGCTAGCGCGAATCCCAGATAGCGCAAGGACTGGAATAAAGCGTCGAATGCAGTACGTTTGTGCAACCATCCTTTTGTGCGGTCATATCCGCTATATCCCAACACAATTTGAGTCTGTGGAGTGAAATTACGTGCCATCAGTTTTAGCCATTGGTTGCTGGCGGGCATACAGTTTGTTTCCGTAAATACCAGCCAGTCATGTTTGCTGGCTTTGATGCCTAACGTCAGAGCCAGTTTCTTATGACTGATATAGCGTGCACTTTCGGGTGTAAAACTATGGTAAAGATGAGGATATTTTTCTTCCATCACTCCCAATATATCCTCGGTATCATCTGTGGAAGCATCATTGATGACAATCACTTCAAATTGTGGATAGTCCTGTTCCAGAATGGCAGGTAGAATTTTACGAAGATTTTCAGCCTCATTGCGTGCGCAGAGAATCACGGAAAGTGGAGGCTGTTCTCGTGTGAAATGCGCCTCTTCTTTGTCCACAGCCTTATTATGGACATGTATTCGATTGTACAGGCCGAAATAATAAATGAGCTGAATGATAAAAAGAATACCTGCCGCCGATAAAAGAATCAGTTCGACAGTATTGAATGTAAATGTTTCCATCAAATTTTAGTGTCGTTTTTACAGCCGCAAAAGTACACAATTTTTCGGTAGTTCCGTCATCTCGATGGGAGGTTATTTCGCAAGTCGAGATATTCTTTCTTGAACATATCCACAAAAAGAAAGAATAATGAAAGAAGCAACGGACCGAAGATGACTCCCATAAACCCGAATATCGGCAGGCCGATGACTACTCCGAAAATAGTGATAAGCGGATGCGTATCCGCCATCTTCTTTTGGAGGATGAACCGGATAAGGTTGTCCGATTGCGATACGACGATAGCCCCATAGCCAAAAAGCCCGATGGCGTTGAACCAGTCTCCGCTGATGGCAAGATAAGCGGCTACAGGAAACCATACCAATGCCGTACCTACCATCGGAATGATGGTTGCAAAGCAGGTCAGGAATCCCAGCATCAGTATGTTGGGTGCTCCGAAAAGCAGATAGCCTATCATAGCCACGCCTCCTTGGATGATAGCCAGTAAGGGAATACCGATAGCATTGGAACGGACAATCATATTGATTTCGTGAATGACTTCCTGCGTATTGGTTTCATTAAATGGCAGAATGTCATTGACATAAGCTTCCATCTTTTTTCCTCCAATCAGCATGAAATAAAGCACAAAGATCATGACGAACAGGTTGATGGCAAGGCTGCTGATGCTTTCCATTATAATTTGTCCGATACGGGGAAGTATGGACATGATGAATGACAGCGTATCTTTTCCCAATACATCGTATCCTGTTTTCTCTTTGATGAATTCTGCTACCTGTTGAATAGGTGCAATATAGGTCTGTGGATCCAGATTGATATCCTGTAACTTGTTTGCCACCATCCAGACAGTCAACCCCAAAGGGATAAGAAAGACGAAAATCGTTTCTGCGGTAATCAACAGTGCGCTGATGCTTCGTTTCAGCTTTCGTTTTTCTACCAGATGATTCATCTGTCCGCGTACAAGAATGTAGATGGTGAGTGCTCCCAGCAATCCCCCCAGAAAAGGAGTGATTTGGCGGAAGATGATGACTCCCATAAACAGGATGATGACAATGAGGGAATATTTCCAGTATTGTTCTTTGGTACTCATATCGTGTAAAATTCGTTTATATGATAATAAACACTCGAAGACCGTGAAAGGTTTGTTTTACAGTGAAATGTCGATATGAAAAACTGTTTTACCGGGACGGCTTTCCAAAATAGACAGATGACCGTTGTGGTTACGGATGATTTGTCGGCAGAGACTTAACCCGATACCGGTTCCTTCAGATTTGGTGGTGAAGAACGGAATGAATACTTTTTCCTGCAGGATAGGTTTCAGCTGGTCGTATTGGGCTAATTGCTGGCATCCAAACAGGGTCAGTGCGGCACTGCGATCTCAAAGCATGGTTCTTTATAGTACCTGTATTGCTGATGCTGTTTATCTCATTTGTGACAGTGGCTTTCCAGACAATGAAAATAATAATGAGCAAACCTGCTCGTTCATTACGATATGAGTAATCTCTGAATCTACTCCATCGGATATTCGTTAATATCCGATGGATTTATGTTAAATGTTAACGAAACTGTTACTTCTATTAAACCATGTTATAAGATACGCTACTTGAGCCTGAAAATTTGGAGATATGCAGAAAGTCCGTATCTTTGCAATGTGTTTTTCATAGTATTAGATTTAAGGTTAACAAAAGATTGGCTGTCTGGGATAGATAGCCTTTTTTTATGCTCTTTTCCAAGCAGAAAGATAGCGTCACTATCCGGTCGGGATGGTTACCCTATCCCATGAATATACCGTCACTATCATAAGTGGATACCGTCACCATGTTTAAAATGAGTTTTTTCTGTCTTTTCTATTATTCTATCATTCTCATCCTATCGTGAGTTGTCAATAAAATTCCAATATGCTTATTGGTTGGAATGGTAATTTGGTAAAGTGTTGATATTTAACGGCATTTATTGTTTGGATCTTATATGCTATGTTTTTGTACTTATAAGTATTCGTTGGCTACTCATTTGCTACCTTAAATGTACTTTACTGTTATAAAAGAATAATAATCAGAAGTTTATCGTATTACCGGAAATTAATACCGTAACTTGCAGAAAAGGAAATCCCGTCTATTTTATCCCCGAATATAAACTATCCTAAAAAAGAAATGAATTATGAAAGGTCAAGAGAAAAAAAGAGAAGCAAAGAAAGAAAAGTCGGACAAGAAGATTAAAGTACTGACTGATTATCAGAGAGAGAAGCAGAGTAAGAGTGACAAAGGAATGAGTATAATACCAAGGACATAATGGTACATGTAAAAAGGGAAGGTGTTATATTGGAAAGAACTTCGCTTGAGTTTGAGAACGAAGGTGTGATGAATCCGGCAGTGATTGCCGAAGGAAATACGGTGCATATGTTTTATCGTGCAGTCAAAAAAGGAAACTATTCATCCATCGGTTATTGCCGGCTTGAAGGTCCTTTGACGGTGGTAGAGAGGGATGTGGCTCCATTGCTGTTTTCCGAGTTTGAGTATGAGTGCCAAGGAGTGGAAGATCCCCGGATCGTAAAGATAGAGGATCTCTATTATCTCACTTATACAGCCTATGACGGATACAGTGCTGTCGGTGCTCTCGCCGTTTCTTCGGATTTGAGACATTTTGAGAAGAAAGGCATCATTACTTCCCAGATAACCTATCCGCAATTCCGGGAACAGCTTCGTACCCAGCAGGCCATTATCAGTAAATATTTCCGCTCCGGCAATAAACGTGAGGCAACTAACGAGAAAGGGCATCCGCTTTATATGATGGATAAGAACGTAGTATTCTTTCCCCGGAAAATCAACGGGAAGTTTTATTTTATGCATCGTATTCGTCCTGACATCCAGTATGTGGCGGTAGAGCGTTTTGATATGCTGACGAAAGAGTTCTGGAAAAGATACTATCAGAATTTCGCCAAACGCATCCTGCTGGCGCCTTATCACGATCATGAATCAAGTTACATCGGAGCCGGATGTCCCCCGATAGAGACAAAGGCCGGTTGGCTGTTGATTTATCATAGTGTATATGATACTCCTTCCGGCTATGTTTATTCCGCCTGTGCGGCTTTGTTGGATATAGACAATCCGGCTATTGAAATAGCCCGTTTGCCTTATCCGTTGTTCACTCCCGAGGCAGAATATGAACTGTCCGGTGTAGTCAATAGAGTTTGTTTTCCAACGGGCACAGCCCTGTTTGGCGACACTCTCTATATCTATTATGGAGCAGCCGACAAATATGTGGCTTGCGTGTCAGTGCAACTGACAGAGTTGTTAGATGAATTAATAAAACAAATCAAATGAGAAAAATAATATGTATTACTACTTATCCTCCTCGTGAATGTGGCATAGCCACTTTTGCCCAGGACTTGATCCGGGCTATCCTTTCAAAGTTTGGAGAATCTTACTCCATAAAGATATGTGCAGTGGAGTCCGATACGGAAAAACAGACTTGTACGGAAGACGTCGAGTATGTTCTTGATACGTCGGATATTTCTGCATATGCTACTTTAACCAGACAGTTGAATGAAAATTCTGAAGTTAAAATGGTGCTGGTGCAGCATGAATTCGGATTATATGCAGCGCAGGAAGAAGCTTTTCTGCAAATGTTGCAACAACTTCTCAAACCCGTGATTCTTGTCTTTCATACAGTACTTGCGCAACCTTCACCCGCCCTTTACCGGAGTGTGGGAAGAATGATGGCTACCTGTGCGAATCTGGTAGTCATGACACAAAACTCCCGGGAGATTCTCCTGCGGGATTATCAGGCAGATGGAGATAAAATTACGGTGATTCCTCACGGTACCCATTTAGTATCGTTCAGAGATAAGAGCAAATTAAAAGATTTTTATCAGCTTTCGGGCAGGCGTGTGCTTTCTACCTTCGGGCTGCTCAGTCCCGGCAAAAGTATCGAAACCACATTGGATGCCTTACCGGCCATTGTGAAGACGAATCCTTCTGTGATATTCCTTATTATCGGCAAAACGCATCCGGGGGTACTGAAAGTAGAAGGAGAGAAATATCGTAATCTGTTGGAAGCGAAAATAAAGGAGTTGCATCTGGAAGAACATGTGCTCTTTATCAATCAATATCTTGAACTTCCCGTCTTATTGGAATATTTGCAGTTGACAGATGTGTATCTTTTTACTTCAAGTGACCCGAATCAGGCAGTGAGCGGGACATTTGTTTATGCGTTAAGCTGCGGATGCCCGATTATAGCTACCCCTATTCCCCATGCATTGGAATTGTTGAGTGATGATTCCGGTATCATCTTCGACTTTAAGAATTCGGAGCAGTTGTCCGAAGCTGCCAATCATCTGCTTGCTGATGAAAAGTTGCGGACTCAGATGAAACTGGTCGGTCTGCAGAAGACAGCGGCTACAGCTTGGGAAAATGTGGCTATTGCCTATGCGTCTCTTTTCCAGAAAACGGGCAGGGGGGAAGAGGAACTGATTTATTCTCTGCCTCCCATAGACACTTACCATATCCGGCGCATGAGCCGCCAGTGGGGAATTATCCAGTTTTCGAAAGGAAATCGTCCGGACAGTTCCACCGGCTATACATTGGATGATACGGCACGTGCGTTAATGGCGATGTGTCAGGTGGTTGCTACGGGACAGGGAAAAGTGAAAGAGCGGTATGTCAAGACCTACTTGAATTTTATCCGTTACTGTCAGCAGCCGGACGGCTCTTTTTTGAATTACGTGGATAAAGATGGAATATTCACTTTGCAAAATGAGGAAGTGGGACTGGACGATAGTAATGGACGGGCTGTTTGCGCTTTGGGATATTTTATTTCTTGTGCCGGGCATTTTCCCGCTCCGTGGAAAGAGGAGGCGGAAGCTATTCTCAAGCGTACCTTCCAACGGTTCGACCGGATAGAGTCTCCCCGTAGCATTGCTTTTATGCTCAAGGGATTCTACTATTATAGCCGTGAATGTCCTTCGGCGCAGACCGATGCGTGCATCTGGCTGTTGGCCAATAAACTGGCGCAGATATATCGTCGAACGGCAGAAGTGCATTGGCGATGGTTTGAGGCATATCTCACTTATGATAATGCCATTTTGCCGGAAGCAATGTTGTTGGCCCATCTGGCTATTGGCAGAGAGGAGTATAAAGAAATAGCCCATGAATCTTTCGAATTCTTATTGAAAAAAGTATTTGTAGGCAATCGTATTCAGGTGGTTTCCAATCAGGGATGGATGCACAAAGGGAAGAGCAGTCATGGATTTGGAGAACAGCCCGTAGACGTGGCGGGCATGGTGATTGCTCTGAAGACCTTTTATCAAGTATTTAAGGACGAAAAATATCTTCGTATGCAAAAAGATGCTTTCAACTGGTTTCTGGGCAATAACCATTTACATCAGATTGTTTACAATCCTGCTACCGGTGGTTGCTATGACGGACTGGAAGAAAATAACATCAATTTGAATCAGGGAGCGGAATCTACCGTTTGCTATTTGATGGCACGACTGTCTCTTTTATCTGACTAATTCTGTATATTTGCAGGCATAAACTGCAATGTTATGAAATCGGTATTTATTAAGGTGCTTCGTGTACTGATGCTTTTTATAGTTATTATTTCGTGTGCTGTCGGTTACGTTGTTTATGAAGATACGTTGGCCAGTTGGTGGATACCTGTCGGAGTGGCTTTAGTGATTGCTATTCTTACACTTCCTCTTTATAAAAAGTGGACATGGTTGACGGCAGGAAGTGATAAAACCCTCAATCTGCTTTGCCATGTGGTTTGTGTGGGAGCTGTCAGCTATGCATTGTTTCTGGTGGGAAACTATTGTCTGGCGGATCCTGCTTCCACGCAGGATGAAAAAGTTATCGTGCAGAAGAAACTTCAGAAGACGTATAAGAAGACACGCCGGGTAGGTAAGCGGCGTTATGTGTCGGATGGTGTGCGTAAGGAATACTATCTACAGGTGGCCTTTGAGAATGGAACTGTGGAAACGTTGCACGTATCACTCTCTACCTATAATAAGACCCGGCAAGGCAAAACAAAGACACTGACTTTGCAGAAAGGATTCTTCGGGCTTCCAGTGATAACGAAAGGACTTTAAAATATAATTGCTGCAAGGACTTCCGGAACTGTTCTCTCTTGCAGTCTGTGAAGGGGAAAAGGGATTCCAGTGTGGAAACCGGATCGGAAAGGCTAGACAATAATATAATATATACTATAAATCTTTTCATTTATAGATATATTTTAAAAAGAGATCTATCATACTTATTCCTTTGATAATTAGAATAATATTAAAATGAATGGTGGTATGATAGATCTTTTTTTACTATGTAATATTTAGCTCATCCATACGGAAATGAACCGTTTAGGATACGGTTGTATTGGGTAGCTCATTCTTTTCCAACCAATAGTTTTTTATATCATATTAAAAATAGAACATTCAGATTGAAAAAGGTGTATGACTTTTCTGGTTGATTTTTATTCTTCATGTCAATAAAGTCTTGCTAATCCCGTATTTTGTCTACAAACAAGCTGTGTTCGTCTCATTGGAAAAATAAGTGATGTCCTATCCTTTATCTTCGTGTCGAAATAGAAAACAGAATAAGTCATGAAGATGAATAAAACTATGTTGCTGGAAGAAGTAGCACTCCGTTTGGGAGTATCAGTAGATGAATGCGGAGTAGTACTTAAAACCTTAGAAAGAGTTTTAAGTGAGGAGCTCACGCGGAAAATGTATCGTTATGGAGGATGGATATTGTTATTAATTGCTTTATTTGTGTCCGTAGCTGCTTTCGGGCAGACGGCAGAGCGTAAAGGACGTCCGGTGCAGACGATTCGCGGGATTGTAGTAGACGGAGATTCGAAATATCCTATACCGTATGCGACTGTGAAATTGTCAGATAAGGAAGGGGTAGGGACGACAACGGACAGTCTCGGACGTTTCACCCTTCCGCAGGTCCCTGTCGGAAGACATACGGTAGAAGCAGCGTTCATGGGGTATGAACCCGGCATTTTCAGAGAAATATTGGTGACTTCCGCTAAAGAAGTCTATCTGGAAATCCCTCTGAAAGAGAGCGTGAACGAACTGAATGAAGTAGTGATCCGGGCACGGACAAACAAAGAGGAAGCGATGAATAAAATGGCTACCACCGGGGCGCGTATGTTGAGCGTGGAAGAAGCGAGCCGTTACGCAGGCGGGTTTGACGACCCTGCACGTCTGGTTTCCGCTTTTGCCGGAGTGGCACCCAGTGTTTCATCCAATGGCATTTCCATTCATGGCAATGCGCCCCATCTGCTGCAATGGAGACTGGAAGATGTTGAAATCCCCAATCCGAATCATTTTGCCGATATCGCTACGTTGGGCGGAGGAATCCTTTCTTCCCTTAGTTCGCAAGTGCTCGGAAATTCCGATTTCTTCACCGGAGCTTTTCCGGCTGAATATGGAAATGCCGTATCCGGCGTGTTCGATATGAAGCTGCGCAACGGTAACAATCAAAAGAATGAAAACACGATTCAGGTGGGAATCATGGGGATTGATGTTGCTTCCGAAGGCCCGTTGAGCAAGAAGCATAAGGCATCTTATATTTTCAATTACCGTTACTCTACCACCGGACTGCTGAATCTTGACGGAGGGACAATGGATTATCAGGACTTGAACTTCAAGCTGAACTTCCCGACAAGGAAAGCCGGAACATTCTCCGTCTGGGGAACCAGCCTGATAGATAAGTTCAAAAGCGACATGGAACGTGACACAGAGAAATGGGAGTATCTGGGTGACCGTAGCGAATCGAAAGACAAACAGTATATGGCAGCCGGAGGTATCAGCCACCGTTATTTCTTCAATAATGATGCATCATTGAGAACGACCGTTGCCGCCACCTATTCGCAACTGGACGGAGGGGCATCTTTGTTCAATCATGCTTTGGAGTCCACTCCCTATATGGATCTCGAGTCGAAACATACGAACCTGATACTGACGACCACTTTCAACCGTAAATTCAGCAACCGGTTTACCAATAAGACAGGATTTACCTACACCGCTATGTTTTATGATATGAATCTGTCCATTGCTCCTTATGAAGCCCAATCACTGGAAACCGTATCTCAAGGCAACGGCAACACCAGCCTGATTTCCGCCTACAACAGCTCTTCCGTAGGATTGGGCGAACGGTGGACACTGAATGCCGGTATCTACGGGCAGTTGCTGACGTTGAACAACAAATGGTCTGTCGAACCCCGTGTGGGACTGAAATGGCAGACTGCTCCGAAAGCTACCTTTGCGCTTGCTTACGGTATGTACAGCCGCATGGAGAAAATGGATGTCTATTTCGTGAAAATGAAAGGGACGGAAAATAAGTCCGTCAACAAAGACCTGGATTTTACTAAGGCACAGCACCTCATGTTGTCCTTCGGTTACAAGATTTCCGACCGCATGAATCTGAAAATAGAACCTTATATCCAGTTCCTTCACGACGTACCTGTAATGGCAGACAGTTCGTACTCCGTACTCAACCGCTCCGACTTCTACGTAGAAGATGCATTGGTCAATAAAGGAAGAGGGCGTAATGTGGGAATTGACATCACCCTTGAACGTTTTTTGGAGAAAGGACTTTATTACATGATTTCGGGCTCTTGGTTCGACTCCCGTTACCGCGGTGGAGACGGTGTATGGTATAACACGAAGTTCAACCGTAATTATGTCATCAACGGACTGATTGGCAAGGAATGGATGCTGGGACGCAACAAGCAGAATATCCTTAGTGTCAACCTGAAACTGACTCTGCAAGGAGGCGACCGCTATTCTCCTTTCGATAGGGAAGCAACGATGAATCATCCGGACAAGGAAGTGCAGTATGATGAAACGAAAGCATTCTCCAAACAGTATTCGCCCATGTTTATCGGTAATTATACAGTCAGTTATCGCATTAACAAACGGAAAGTATCTCATGAATTTGCCGTGAAGGGACTAAACTTTACCGGAGCAAAAGAACACTACGGGCATGAATATAATGTGAAAACCGGGAAAATAGATGCGACTGATGGTTCTACGGTATTGACAAATGTGAGTTATAAACTTGAATTCTAACTGGAAAAGTTCTATCTTCGTCTTTTAAATATAAAATGAATGATAACTGAAACTGCTACGGCAAGTAAAGAATCCACCTTATTGTACCGATTTCTCACAAGCCCGGAGCTTCGATGGGGGCGTTATCTGCTGCTTATTGCCATATTAAGTGTGATTTCCTTAAATCAGGTCTTTATTATTTTTATAGACTACCGGGAGGTATTGGGGGGATGGGTTTATGTGTTTACCTTTTTGTACCTGCTCGCCTATCTTGCCGTGATCTATCTGAATCTTTTTCACTTATTTCCGCAATATTTGCTGAAAAGACGTTATCTGGCTTATCTGTCACTGCTCTCTGCGGCCATGATAGCCGCACTCGTAATGCAGATGGTAACGGAATATACTGTTTTCTCAAATTGGCCGGAGCTTCAGGTGCGGAAATATTACTTCTCGCTACCTATGATAATGGATTATATTTCTTCCTTTTTGCTGACCACGCTCTGCATGATAGGAGGGGCGGTGACGTTGCTTTTGAAAGAGTGGATGGTAGATCATCAGCGTGTCTCGCAAATGGAAAAAGCCCATGTGCTGTCGGAAGTGGAGCAGTTGAAGGAACAGGTGAGTCCCGAACTCCTTTTCAAGACACTGCATCGTGCGGGACAACTCACGCAGGACGATCCGGAAACAGCCTCGAAGATATTGATGAAATTAAGCCAGTTGCTCCGTTATCAACTTTATGATTGCAGTAGGGCCAAAGTTTTGCTTGGCAGTGAAATTACTTTCCTTACCAACTACCTGACATTGGAACAGAATTTTCAGCCCCGGTTCAGCTACTTGTTTACTTCGGAAGGAGACGTGAACCGGATGTTGGTTCCGCCCTTGCTTTTCGTTCCTTTTGTGAAACATATAGTGGAGCAGATAAGTGAACAGCAGGTATCGGCTCCTGTTTCTTTGAATATCCATCTGAAAGCGGAACAGGGCACGATATGGTTTACTTGCCTTTGTCCGGAAGTCAATCTGTCGGCGGATAAAGGGCTAGAACGAATCAGACAGAGATTGAACTTGCTGTATGGCAATCGTTACGGGCTATTATTGACGGAATGTAGTATACAACTGGAACTGAAAGGAGGCGAATGATGGGATGGAAAGAAGATGATAAAGGCAGGACGGGCAGAAACCGGAATGATAAAAGCATAAAAGAGTTGACAGTCCCCTCTTTTCTGTTGAGTCCTCATTACAGGATATACAGGCATTTGCTGTTACAGGCGGTGCTCTTGTTGATTGCCATCAATGTTTTTGGGTATGAGCCTTTGCAGGGTGTTTCCCTCTGGCGTCGTTTGGGAGGATGCTTTGTGTATTTTGCATCAATGAACATAGTGATATATGTCAATTTATATTTATTGGTTCCCTGTCTTTTGCTGAAGAATCGTTGGGGGAGGTATGTGCTGGCGGCTTTAGCTACAAATATAGCAGTGATTATCTTTCTTTCGGTTACTCAAGGATTGCTTTTCGAGGTGATTCTGCCGGGTAATCCTGATCCGTATACAACTGCTATCAATGTGATTTCCGGGTTGCTCACTATCGGATTTCTCACGGCAGGTTCCACGACAATATCTCTGTTTACCCATTGGCTTCGCTACAATCTGCGCATTGACGAACTCGAGTCCACTACTTTGCAATCCGAACTGACATTTCTCAAGAATCAAATCAATCCGCATTTCCTTTTCAATATGCTGAATAATGCCAATGTCCTGATAAAGAAAAGTCCGGAAGAAGCTTCCAAAGTACTTTTCAAACTGGAAGATTTGCTACGGTATCAGATTAATGACAGTTCGCGTGAAAGAGTTTCGTTGGCTTCGGATATCTGTTTCCTGAATGACTACCTGAATTTGGAAAAGATACGCCGTGACAATTTCCAGTTTACGTTGAGGCAGGAGGGAGAAGTGGATTCCATTTGGATTCAGCCTTTATTATTCATTCCTTTTGTGGAAAATGCGGTGAAACATAGTTTTGATAGTGAGCATTCTTCGTATGTCCATGTATTTTTTAAGGTGGATGCTCACCGGCTGGAATTCCGGTGTGAGAATTCTAAACCGGTTGTTGCAGTCCGGCAGGGTAAAGTCGGTGGAATCGGACTTGCCAATATTCAGCGTAGGTTAGGATTACTGTATCCTGAACATTATAAGTTGGAACAAAAAGAAGATGAAAATCTCTATTCTGTAATTTTAAGTATAACATTATGAATTGTATCATTGTAGATGATGAACCCTTGGCACGTGAGGCCATGAAGTTATTGATAGACGAACTCGATAGCCTCCAGTTGATAGGCAGTTTTAACAGTGCTGCAACTGCTTCCGACTTTATGGAGCAACAGGCAGTCGATCTGGTTTTTCTGGATATTCAGATGCCCGGGATTACAGGAATAGAGTTTGCCCGTACGATTTCCAAAAAGACACTGGTTATTTTCACCACAGCTTATACAGAATATGCGTTGGATAGCTATGAAGTAGATGCAATCGACTATCTGATCAAGCCTGTCGAAGCGGAACGTTTTCAAAAGGCAGTGGATAAAGCGTTATCCTACCATTCTCTATTATTGAAAGAAGAGAAAGAAGCTATCGAAACGATTGTTGCCGCTGAATATTTCTTCGTAAAGGCAGAACGCCGGTATTTCAAAGTGAATTTCTCCGATATTCTTTTTATTGAGGGATTGAAAGATTACGTCATTCTTCAACTGAACGACCAGCGTATCATTACTCGCATGAGTCTGAAAGCTATATTCGATTTATTACCCAAATCTGTTTTTTTGCGGGTGAATAAATCCTATATAGTCAATACCGATCACATCGAATCATTTGACAATAATGATATATTTATAAAATCGTATGAAATTGCTATTGGTAATAGTTACCGGGACGACTTTTTTGAGGGTTTTGTAATGAAACAAAGATTGTGATTTTTCATTTTTGTTTGGTTACATAATTTTCAAATGGTATATTTGTAACCAAAATAAAGAATACGTGATTGGCACAACAGACTATATTAGTATTAAGTTAACTGATGAGACGCAGTTTCGTTCTATATTCGACAAATATTACATATCTCTATGTATGTTTGCTAATCAGTATGTCGAAAATGATGCATTAGCGGCTGATATTGTTCAGGAGTGCTTTGTGAAATTGTGGCAGTTGCGCGATGATTTCATGTCTGTGCATCAGATTAAATCATTCCTCTATACGTCGGTACGCAATAAATCTTTGAATGAATTGGAGCATACCAAGGTAATGAACGAGTATGCACAGAAAGTTTTGGAAATGAGTAAAGATTCTTTTTTTCAAGACAAGGTCATAGCAGAAGAAAGTTACCGGATATTGGTGGAGGCCATTGAAAAACTGCCACCACAAATGAAAAGCATTATGCAACTGGCGCTTGAAGGAAAAAGCAATCCGGAAATTGCTGAAACACTGAATATTTCCGGCGAAACGGTACACTCCCAGAAAAAGATTGCCTACCGTAAATTACGTGTATATTTGAAAGACTATTATTACTTGGTTTTTTACTTTTTATAGTTTCTTTTTAAAAAAAACATTTTTAATACACCCTGATTTTCAATTCACCTGTTTTAGTATAAACAACGATTAAAACATGTGAATTATGATAAACCAACATTTCTATATTGCAAGACTCATTGCCAGATACTTATCTGATGAAATCGGGGAAGAGGAACAGGCGGTATTGACCCGGTGGAGAAATGAATCACCCGAAAACGAACGCCTTTTTCAGGAAATCTGCAAAGAAGAGAACATAAAGCAGAATATGCAGAAGCGGCAAACTTTCCATGCAGAGGATGGATGGGAGGGAGTGCAAAGAAAAATCCAACGCCATCGGTTCAGAAACCGGATATTGAATATATGTAAATATGCTGCCATTTTCATCTTTCCGGTGGCTATTGCTACTGTTGCAATATATAAGAGCGGTAATGAACCCCAGCCGTTATCTCAAGCAACGGAGCAAATTGTTCCGGGTGGTAAGAAAGCCGTTCTTATTCTGGATAATGGAGAAGCAATTGATTTGAAGTCCACCTCCGGTGTGGAATTGAAAGAAAAAGACGGTACAGTCATTCAGGTGGATTCTACAGCATTGAATTATCAGCAGGCTCCCGCCCGGACATCCGAGAAACTTGCATATAATAAGGTAAATGTTCCTCGTGGTGGTGAATATCAGCTGACGTTGAGCGATGGAAGTAAAGTACAGTTGAATTCCATGAGTTCCATCCGGTTCCCTGTTCAGTTTGCACAGGATTGCCGTTTGGTAGAACTGGAAGGAGAGGCCTATTTTGAAGTAAGCAAAACCGGACAGCCTTTTATCGTGCAAACCAAAGGGATGAAAATAGAAGTATTAGGAACTACTTTTAATATATCAGCTTACCCAAACGAAGAATATCAGACTACACTTGTCAGCGGTTCTGTAAAAGTACAGACTGAAAATGGAAGTAACCGGATTTTGAAACCATCGGAACAGGCTTGTATTACTCCGGGCAGCAACCAGATCAATGTACGCAATGTAGATACTGCATTTTATACTTCATGGATACATGGAAAGATCAATTTCAAAGATCAGCGGTTGGATGACATCATGAAAACTCTTGCCAGATGGTATGATATGGATGTAGTCTATGAGAATGAGGTGACCAAGGAGTTACGCTTCGGTTGCTATGTTAACCGCTATAATGAGATTACCCCATTGGTGAAATTGTTGGAGCAAACGGGTAGAGTAACTGTCACAGTAGAAGGAAAAACTATCAAAATATTCACTAATCATTAATCCCTGTTTTATGGAAAAACTACGTAATGTTGCCAGATTTGGGAAATATGGAAAACGTCTTTGTATGATGTTCCTTTTTCTCTGTATTACGACTTCAGGGCTGATGCGCGCATCTGTATTCGCACAGACCACGGTTACAGCCAAATTCAGAAATGTAACACTGAATGAGGTTCTTTGGGAAATTCAGAAACAAACGGACTTTACCTTTATCTACAGCACAAATGATGCGAAGAAAGTCAGAGTGGAAAATCTGGATGTGAAGAATGAGCTGATTTCTGAAGTGCTAAACAAGTGCCTGCGAAATAGCGGACTGACTTATACGGTTCATGATGGAGTAATTGCCATCCGTAAGGCTGAACCCGTTAGGACGGAAACTGTTGCACGTGAGAAATATACGATTACAGGGAAAGTAATTGAAGATAGTGGAGAGCCGATAATCGGAGCTAATGTCATCGTGAAAGGTACAACTAACGGTATGATGACTGATATGGACGGTAATTTTCATCTGGAAGTTACAGACAAGAAAGTGACTCTGATGGTTTCTTATATCGGTTATACGTCACAGGAAGTCGTTGCAACTCCCGGCAAGCCGATGAGTATAATCCTGAAAGTGGATAATAACCTGTTGGACGAAGTGATTGTAACGGGATATGGTACTTTCAAGAAATCGGCTTATGCAGGTTCTGCCAGTATCGTAAAGACAGATGCTGTGAAAGATGTGCCTAATGTATCTTTCCAACAGATGTTGGAGGGTGCGGCTCCCGGTGTTAGCGTGAATACCGGTTCGGGTATACCGGGTTCGTCAACGTCCATCCGTATCCGTGGTATGGGGTCGTTCAATGCCTCCAATTCTCCGCTGTATGTGGTGGATGGTATTCCCGTATTGTCAGGTAATATTGGTGCATCCGGTAGTGATTCCGGTTTGGATGTAATGTCTACCTTGAATACATCGGATATTGAGAGCATCACTGTTATCAAGGATGCCGCTGCTGCTTCACTTTATGGTTCGCGTGCAGCGAATGGTGTTGTCATTATTACCACGAAACAAGGAAAAGCAGGTAAACCGGTCTTTAAATTGAAATCGGATTGGGGCTTCTCTAATTTTGCCATGCCTTTCCGCGAATTGATGGGCGGACAGGAACGTCGTAACCTGATTCACGAGGGGCTTCGGAATTATGCTTTAACTTATAGCGGTAAGACCGATGATGAGGTAGGACTTCATCAGGGAATGACCGAGAATGAAGCATGGGCTTATGCCGATTCGAATATTGACCAGTATGCACCGATTCCTTGGTGTGGTTTTGTGAACTGGGATGATTATTTGTTCCGTAATGGTAGCCATCAGAATTACGAGTTTTCAGCTTCCGGCGGACAGGAAAAGATTAAATACTATACGTCCATTGGTTATATGAAGCAGGATGGTGTTACGATAAACTCCGGTTTGGAACGTATTTCTGCACGTTTGAATGTAGACTATCAGATGGCTAAATGGATGAATATCGGTGCAAAGATACAGTTCTCCAAAGTGAATCAGGATACTTATTCGGAGGGTACATCGTATACTTCTCCAATTTACGGTACACGTAATGGAGCCACACCGTCTGACCCTATATGGAATGAAGACGGCACTTGGAACCGTGCATTAATCAAATTGGATGACCGTAACCCGATGTTATCAAATTCTTATAATTTTAAGAGAGAATATGCGACTCGTTCTTTCAATACTGTATATGCATCATTCGATATTTGGAAAGGAATCAAGTTTGCGTCTACATTCAGCTATGATTTTGTGATGAATAAGTCTCGTGCATGGAAAGATCCGCGCACCAGTGACGGTGACGATGATAACGGACGTTTCAGCAAGGATTACAATGATATTACCAATATGACATGGTCTAATATCCTGACTTATCAGACAAAGATCAAGAAAAAACATAATCTGGACCTTTTGGCTGGTTATGAAATCAACAGTAAGGAGTCGGATGGGCTGGGAACTACTATCTCTAATTTTGCACGCTGGGATAAACCGGAAGTGAACAATGGTGTAGTGTATCAGAGTATGGGAGGTTCTAACAGTACGACGCGTATTGTTTCTTATATCACACGTGCCAACTATGACTATGACAACAAATACTATCTGGGAGCGAGTTGGAGAACAGACGGAAGTTCGCGATTGGCAAGAGAGAATCGTTGGGGAAATTTCTGGTCATTGTCCGGTGCATGGAGAGTGAGTAGCGAGAGTTTTATGAAACCTCTTCAGAACTGGTTAAGTGACCTGAAACTTAGAGTTTCTTACGGTGTGAACGGAACATTGCCGTCTTCTTATTATGGATATATGGGATTGAGCAGTCTGACCAGTAATTATAATGACAATCCGGGTATCACGCAGTCGCAACTGGAAAACAAGGAACTGACTTGGGAAACCAACTACAACTTCAACTTCGGTATCGACCTGGGATTCTTCGACAACAGGCTGAATGTTACATTTGAATATTATGTCCGTACAACGAAAAACCTGCTTTACAGCCGTCCATTATCTCTTGCAACAGGTTTCTCCAGTTATCTTGCCAATATTGGTAAATTACAAAACAAGGGATATGAATTGGAAATTCGTTCAACTAATATCGAGACAAAAGATTTTCGTTGGAGCACCAGTTTGAATCTGGGACATAATGCCAATAAAATCCTGAAGTTGGACGGAGATTTGAAACAAGTAACCAGCGGGACATCTATTCATAAGGTCGGTTTGCCCTATTCTACCTATTACATGATTGAATTTGCAGGCATCGACCCGGCAGACGGCGAACCGATGTTTTATAAGAATACGACGGATGAAAATGGAAACCTGAACAAAGAAACTACTAAAGATCCTCGTAGTGCGGAAAAAGTGATACTGCAATGTGCCGATCCTACTATCACCGGTGGACTGGGTAACAGCATCTCTTATAAGTGGTTTGATCTGAATTTTAACGTGAATTTCTCTTTTGGAGCATGGAACTATGACGGCTCGGCAAGCAAACTGGAACATGGTGGCAACGGAACACTGAACATTCCTATTTATTACCGGAAACGCTGGCAGAAGGAGGGCGATGAAACTAACATTGAACGTTTTGTGATCGGTAGATCTATATCAATGACAGACTATGCTACGACACGCCGTTTATATAGTGGAGATTATGTTCGTCTGAAGAATCTGACTTTCGGCTTTACACTGCCGAAGACATGGACCCGGAAAGTGGGTATAGACAATATACGTCTGTATGCATCGGGCAATAACCTGCTAACTTGGGCGGCATACGATTATATTGACCCCGAATCGGGTTCATCACCTAGTTGGGATACTCCTCCGATGAGAACCTATACATTCGGTTTGGAAGTGAAATTCTAAGTGCATTAATCTATAAATGAATAAGTATGAAAAAGATAAAATATATAGCTTTAGGTGTCTTTGCAACCTTATTGAGTAGTTGCGGAAATGACTGGTTAGATTTGCAATCTTCCACAGCTATAGAAACCGACGGTTCATTGACCGAATTAAGGGATTTTGAATTTGTGCTGAACGGTGCATACAGCAGTATGCAGTCATCCAGTTATTATGGAGCGGATATGTTCTGCTATGGTGATTTGAGGGGAGATGACATGAAATCTTATAAGTCTTCCAGCACCAATGTCAGTTTCTATACATTCAAGTATAATAAGACGAATGGACCTAGTGGCTTCTGGGGAATGTACTACGGTATTGGTAAGAACCTGAACATTTTATTCAGGGATATTGAAAAGATAAGGCTTGTTCCCGATCGGGAAATTACAACTCCGAAACTGGAGAAACTGACAGAGCAGGAGTATTATAATGATTTGAAAGGAGAGGCTTTGGCAATACGTGCTTTGTTGCTGTTCGATATGACACGTATTTACGGGTATCCTTATCTGAAAGATAACGGGGCATCATTGGCTGTGCCCATTATTGATAAAGTGGTAGAAGATAAGAATATCAAACCTTCCCGCAATACGACTGCCCAATGTTATAAGGCCATCACAGACGACCTGACAGATGCGGTGAAGCTGCTTCGTCCGGTAAAGAAAGAGGGTAAAATCAATAAATGGGCGGCAATGACATTATTGAGCCGGGTTTACCTCTACATGGGTAATGACGGTGAGGCGTATAATGTGGCTGCTGAAGCTGTCAAAGGTGCCGAAAAACAAGGCTATAAGTTGTGGACCAATGATGAATATGCCGAGATATGGGCTACTCCGTTCAATAGTGAACTGTTGTTCGAAATTGTGAATCTGACAACTGATAGTCCGGGAAAATCATCCATCGGTTATCTTAGCACGAAATATAATCTGATAGCTACCGAAAAGTATTGGAAAGACTACATGAAAGATAATTCCGATGACGTCCGTAGTCAGATGGTTTCTACGGCAAGTAGCAGTAAACCTTATTGTTTGAAATATCCGGCACAAGGTTCTAAATCGTATGAAGATGCCAATATCCCGGTTTTCCGTTTGTCGGAACTCTATCTGAATGCGGCTGAAGCTGCGGTTAAGAAGAATGATATACCTAATACGCGCAAGTATCTGAAACCGATTTATGCACGTACGGGCAAGGACCTGGATGCTGTGGCGGACGAAGACATAAATTTGGATCTGGTGCTTGAACAGCGTCGCATTGAATTCTGGGGCGAGGGACAACGTTTCTTTGATCTGCTTAGAAACAACAAGAAAGTGATACGTGAAGACTATTTGAGCGAAGTTCCCAATGAAGCAGTTGAGTTTGATTGGAGTTATTATAAAATCGTTCTTCCTGTTCCTAATCACGAAATGGAGTACAATGAAAACATGGTTCAGAATCCGGAATATGAATTGCATTAATTAACGCATTAACGTATAGAAATTATGAAAAAGATATATAGCATCTATTTCCTTTTGGGTTTGTTCATCACGGCCTTTTATTCGTGCGGGGAAGATCTGACTCCCGTGGGACCGGATATAGCTGAAATCACTCATTTCCGTAATGATGGTCCTTACCTTTTCTATGAAAACGGTAAACTTAAAATTCTGGAAGTGACTAAAGATAATGCATTGAACATTCGTGAAGAGTCCGGATTACCGGCCGGATTGAAACTGGATGTGTATTCGGATGATAATCAACTCCTTTTTCAGGTACCCATTAATAAGATTGAGAATTTTGAACGTCCGGCATGGGAAGACCGTACAGAGTATGCTAAAACATTTGCCGTATCCGACCTTCACGGGCGTTTCGACTTGTTTGCCGCTATTCTGAAAACAGGGGAAGTGATTAATGATAAATATGAATGGATATATGGCAGTAACCATTTGGTGATTGATGGTGATATTTTCGATCGTGGGGCAGACGTGCTTCCTATTTTATGGCTCATATACAAATTGGAATTTGAGGCGAAAGCCGTTGGTGGCAGAGTGACAACCATCTTGGGGGATCACGAAGAAATGATAATGCGTGATAATCTGAAATATACGTATGCCAAGTACAACACTCTTTCGCAAAGAGCGATGAACATGACCTATGGAAAGATGTGGGGACTGACGAATGTGATGGGTAACTGGCTGCGTTCTAAAAACACCATTCAGATTGTAGGTGAAAACCTTTATGTTCATGCAGGATTGAGTAAGGCGTTTATGGAACGCGAAGAGACGATTCCCGAAATCAATGAACTGGTGAGCAAGAGCATTTACCTTTCAAAAGAGGAACGGAAAAAACAATATCCGGAGATTGCCGATTTCCTTTATAGTGATAGTTATAACGGTCCGTTGTGGTATCGCGGAATGGTTAAGACTGGCAGTGAGTACAGTCCGATAAAGGAAGCGGATGTAGATAAACTTCTGGCTCAATATGATGTCAAACGTATTATTATCGGTCATACGGAAAATAGTCGTGTGAAGTATACCTATAATAAAAAAGTATATGATATTTGTGTCAATCATCCCAAGGCTTTTGAAAAAGAAACTCGTGCCGTAGTTATTGAAGGGGATGATATTAAAGCCATCAATGACGAAGGAGAATTAGTAACGATTAAAAAATAAACTTCAAGAAAGAAAAGAATATGAGCACTCGTTTTTTGAGATTATTTCTTTCCACTCTTGTTCTCGTTTTAATAAGTTCCGGCATTCAGGCCGGAACTTATCATTCAGGAGATAAGAAGAAAGAGAAAAAAGAGAAATTGTCTGGTGACGGACCCTATATACTCTATCAGGCAGACGGTAGTACACGGGTTATTAATGTTAATAAGAAAGGACGGATTACAGATAAGACTTATGCGACATTACCTAAAGATTTCAGTTTCCGTGTGACGGATCATGAGGGACGGTATCCGTTTGATGTAAAACTCCATCCATTAAAAAGACCGGAGTGGCAATATACCCGTCCGGAAAAAGTTTTTGTGATGTCCGATCCTCATGGGCGGCTGGATTGTGTGATTAGTCTGTTGCAAGGAAACGGAGTGATTAATGATAACTATCAATGGAATTTCGGTAGCAATCATTTGGTGATTATCGGGGATATTTTCGACCGTGGCAAGGATGTACTGCAGATCTTTTGGCTGTTCTATAAATTGGAAGACGAAGCGGCTAAAGCAGGAGGTCATGTCTCTTTCCTTTTGGGAAACCATGAGGCTCTGGTGTTGTCCAACGATCTTCGCTATACAAAAGATAAATATAAATTGCTGGCAGAAAAACTGGGAGTGGAATATCCTTCATTATTCGGCACAAATACCGAATTGGGGCGTTGGCTTGCAACACGTAATACAATGCAAATCATTGGAACCGATTTATATGTACATGCCGGATTAGGAAAATTATTCTATGATAAGGACTTGAATATCCCCACTGTGAATGAGGAAATGAGCCGGGCACTTTTCATGAGCAAAAAAGAGCGTAAAGCGCTTTCTCCACTGACTGATTTTCTGTATGGCAATGACGGTCCGATCTGGTATCGCGGCCTGGTGAGAGAAGATTCCAAGTATAAACCGTTGGTACAGGACTCTTTACAAATGATGTTGGATCGTTATATGGTAAAACACATCCTTGTGGGGCACACTATCTTCAAGGATATTTCAACCTTTTATAATGGTAAAGTCATCGCTGTCAATGTTGACAATAAGGAGAATCGGAAGAAAAAGCGTGGACGGGCTGTATTGATAGACAATGGGGTTTATTACGTTGTTGGTGACGACGGTGTTCAGAGAAAACTATAATGAGCCTAATTAGAACTAGCCCTCTATCCATCTTCAAAAGACGAATAGAGGGTAGTCACCATGGCGAGAAAAAAGTCGAAGTCTATTGCTTTGCTTCGTTATTCTGTTTCAGAAGAAATTCATCAATTGCTTTTTTAAGCTGGTCTTTGGGCATAGCTCCCTGCATGATTCTAGGTTCCTCTTTCATCGGAATCATCAATAGGGTAGGGATGCTGCGGATACCGAATGCCGCTGCCAGATCTTGTTCTTTGTCCACATCAATCTGGTAGATATCTACTTTACCGCTATATTCTTTACTCAGTTCTTCCAGAATCGGGTGCATCACCTTACATGGACCACACCAGGTAGCATAGAAATCTACGATCGCAGGACGGCTGCCCTCAAATTCCCAATCGTTCGGATTGGCTTCATAATTATATACTTTCTTTAAAAAATCTGCTTTATTTAATGCTACTACTTCCATTTTATTGTCCTCCTTAGTTGATTCATTACTCTTTTTATTTTCTCCGCTGTTGCCTGCGCAAGCTGTGGTTGCCAATACAACGGCAAAAGCACTCAATAAACCTTTCATTAGTTTCATATACTATTCTTTCTTTTTGTTTTCTCTGTTGCAAAGATAGGGGATATAAAGGGAGTAAAAAATAGCAATTTGACAGAAACTCTTGGCAAAACTTCCCTCGGATAGTTACTGAACGCTAAAATTTGTCTATTCACCCTTTAAAAACCAGATTAGAAAAGAATATATTTAGGCACGGATTACACGGATTAACGCGGTCACTTTGCAGTAATGATAACACTAAAAACCGTGAAATCCGTGTAATCCGTGCCTAATTCCTTATTTATAATTTCACTCATAACCGTACCAAAATGAGCTAAATGCTTTGCCATCTAATGGCTAAACGGAAATATTGTCACGCATTATCTCGCTTTGTTAACGGTACTATTATCTTCTTCTATTTTTGGGGGAATTAACTGAAAATATAAACAATAATTCCGGTAATCGCTACATATACTAATGCATACGGAATAGCCGCTTTCAGTATTTCACCTTCTTTTCCCTGTTGGTTTCCGGCAGAAGTAGCAATAGCAATACTTTGCGGGGAGATAATCTTACCACCTGTAGCGCCTACTGTATTTGCCGCAGACAGCCAATCCGGACTAACATGAATCTGTCCTGCCACACTTGCTTGCAACTTTCCGAAGAGGATGTTGGAAGACGTATCGCTTCCGGTGATAAATGTTCCCAGACAACCGATAACCGGAGCAAATAACGGATACAAACTTCCGGTAGCCGTAGCCAGTGCTGTGGCAATCACAGCGATCATTCCGGAACTATCCATAATAGTAGATAACCCCACGAGGCAGATAACCGTAATGAATGTTTTCTTCAACTGCTTCACGGTATTCCAAAAAACGATGAACAGATCTTTTACTTTAGCCCCCTGAATCAATCCACCGATAAAAGTACCGATGAAAAGCAATACTCCGGCATGAGTCAGCCAGGAAATAGTATAATTGACGGTGGACGCATTGATAGGCAGACTGATTCTCGTAATCCAATTGTTCTCTAAAGTATGACGCAATCCCGGAAAGAGTGGACTGGTCAGGATAATCAGAAACAGAATCAGTAAATAAATGCTCCATGCATTTAATATATCTTTCGTTTTCAGATGACTTTTTCGTGCTTTCTCTTCTTTGGATGCAGTCAGTTTTCCATAAACAACGATTACGATAATAGAAAGAATACTGCCGATTATGGCCGGAGATTCAGCACCCATATATTTAGCAGCCAGATATTGACTGACTAAAGAAACTCCGCCTACCAATAAAGCCAGGAATATATTTTTCGGGAGCGATTTAAGTTTGGAGTCAGTAAGGAAAAGTAGAACCAGCGGAATCAGGAACATTAAAACGGATAATTGCAATACGACATTCGTACTAAGATGCAATACGTCCAAATTCGTTTCTTTGGCCAATACCAATACCGGAGTTCCGATTGCTCCGAAAGCAGTGGCTACACTATTGGCAATCAGACTCACCGTTGCCGAAAAGATAGGCTTGAATCCCAGACTGATAAGAATTGCCGCCGGAATAGCTACTGCTGTTCCGAAACCGGCCATAGCTTCCAATAGACCTCCGAATCCCCAAGTCAGTAATAACACCTGAATACTTTTATCGGTAGAAATAGAAGCGAATTGCTGTTTAATAATCTCCATCTTTTCAGTTTTCAACAATACATTATAACTGAAAATAGCCATCAGAATAATGATTAAGATAGGAGAGACCGCTTTTAATGCTCCATATAAAAAGGAGTAAAACAGATTGTCTACCGAGAAAGCGAAGCCGAAAAGAGCAATCAGCATCGTCACGATCAGAGAAATGATACTACTTTTGTCACCCGACATTTTAAAAAATGCCATCAGTATAATCAACAGTAACACAGGAATAATGGCAAGGATCAAGGTCATAATTATCAGATTTAAAAAGTGGAACGTCGTTTATTATTGATATAACAAACGAACGCCCCACTTTGGTCGGTTGAATAAATAGATTTTTCTGTTTATTTCATCTTCACACTTAAAATTTGTTGTAATTGTTTTAAGTTGGCAAGGGCAGCTTCGTTACCTAGCTTTGCTGCTTGCTCAAATGCAGCCATGGCACGGTTGATGTCTCCGTTAAGGAAATTGTAGACTCCGGTATTGTTTATAAACTCGGCAGTATTATGATCGGCTTTCTCCATAAACTTCACTGCTGCATTCAAATCCTTTTGTGATAATGCGACGGCTCCTGCGTTCAGGTTGGCTACAGCGTCAGTAGGATACATGCGTACGGCAATATCGAATACATTCACAAAATCCTTGCTGCCTTTCGGATAACTGTTGGCCACCTGATACATTTCGTTCAGACTAAGATATTTCGGATTTTCCCGGATAATGATACGCCCTTGTTCAACATCGAAATTGACAACGGTATAGTCAATCTTGCAGTTCACTTTACGCAATCCCGGATAAATCTCTTTCAGCATACTACGGTAAGGAGCTCCGCCGCCTACACGCATGATTTCCTGTTTACGTTTGGCATCGTCAGTTGTATTTTTGATGATGTTCAGGAATGTTTCCTTCTCCTTCATCGAAGAAGATTGGAGTGCTTTTACTAATCCATCCCAGTTTTCTCCACCGAAAGTCACTTTATATAGTTTGGAAGACACTTTTTCGTTCTTAACCAGATAATCCTTCAAAGCTTCCGCACGTTTTTTGGAAAGCTGTTCATTGAAGGCAAGAGGTCCTTCCGGCGAGGCGAAACCTTCGATTCTGATACCTTTCACAGTCAGGTTCCGGTCATTCTGTATTTTGTCAAACATGGCATGGATATTCACCAATTCAGCATGATTGTTCATGAAGTCGGTCTGAATTACCGATTTGTTGACCGGAAAATCCAGATGTGCCTCATATTGTTCGCTACGGTTCTTGACCACTTCTACGGTTGGCTGGATATAGGCAATGATAGGAGACATGGCACTTAAACGTTTGGCTTCGGTAGATACATCATTGGTAATCAGTTCCTGTGCATTCATTTCCTGATAATTGCCGCATCCGCATAAATTCTCTACAAGTTGCAAACTGGCATTAGCCATCCAGGGTTTGTAAGGAATCACCTGCGTATAATTAAAAGTTTCCCTTTTATTATAAGGAACGATAATGGCGGTTGGTTCTTGCTTGGTTATTGCCAGACCGCGGATATATGCTTTTTCGCGTCTTTTACCATTGACGATGATTTCTTGCAAAGGTACATTATGCTGTCCGTCTGTCAGCAGGGGGATAAGGCTTAAACTTCGGGCGGAACCTATTGTCAGATTCTTCATGTCGAAAGTCATGCCGACATAAAGAGAGTTACCTTGTTGCCATAAAGATACGTTTGAGAGAGTGAGCGCATCGTTCAGGAATTTTTGTGCATGAGCCGGCAGAATAGTGGCTGCAAGAGCTATAAATAGATAAATAAGTTTTCTTTTCATCATTGTAAGTTTTAGAAAGTTCGATTATTTGATGACATAAATGAAGCTAAGACCGACTTTGGTCGGGCCGAAATAATTACGGGTGTTGTGTCCCAGCTTTTCACATTTACAATCACGGGCATATTTATCATATTCCAGACGGGCATATCCCACGCCGATGGTTGCTTCCATACTCCAGCGCTTGCTTATGAGCCATTGGTATCCATAGGAAATGCCGGCTCCGTACAGATTGCCGTCGTAACGGTCATGTCCCATTCCGAATATATTCAGATTGCTGACATTCATTTCTCCGTAATGTCCGTGCAAACCGAAGAAACTTCCGTTGAAACGTTCGCAGAGCCAATAGCGTAATTCCGGCTGAACGAGCCAATGCTTGATTTGACGGTCGTCACCAAACTTCCACGGATTGTAATTACCGGATATGTCGAGAGTCAGTTTCTTTGCCAGTCCCACTTCGATTCCTAAGTTGGGTGTAGTAGTGGCCCAATAGAGAGCATTGGTCTTGATGGCAAATTTGGGTAGATAGGTTTCATTCCGTTGTACCTGTGCATGAATACTTGTACCGAACACGAGCAGGAAACCGGCTGCTAATAAGATTTTAATTGTTCTCATTTTGTTAGGGTATAGGTTTTATTAAAAATGATAAGCGATAAACAGAAAAGCATGGACATTTGTTGTCGCAACCTGCAAAAAAAGCTTCCTGAATAAATAGAAAAAGATGTTTTAAGGCATAAATGCTAACAAATTCCGTACACGATGCGTTCATTATATAAAAGTATCTTTGTGTAATCAATATGACAATGATTTCATTTATTACTATTTATTTTTACACACATACAATTTTAATAACTACAGCCTATGAAAGAGCTTATTAACAATCTGGAAGAACTGAACAGGAAAGCAGAAAAAGGCGGCGGAGACGCTCGCATTGAAAAACAACATTCTGTGGGCAAACTGACCGCCCGTGAACGCATCGATTTATTATTGGAGAAAGGTTCGTTTATCGAACTGGATAAGTTGGTAACCCATCGGTGTACCGATTTCGGTATGGAAAAGCAGAAATTTGCCGGAGACGGGGTGGTGACGGGATATGGTATGATTGGCAAGCGCTTGGTTTATGTATTCGCACAGGATTTCACCGTATTTGGAGGAGCTCTTTCAGAAACGCACGCTAAGAAGATCTGCAAAGTGATGGACATGGCTATGCAGATGGGAGCGCCTATCATCGGATTGAATGATTCGGGAGGCGCGCGAATTCAGGAAGGGGTAC
Source organism: Bacteroides sp. 90-K9/2 (assembly GCF_047310725.1). Lineage (NCBI taxonomy): Bacteria > Pseudomonadati > Bacteroidota > Bacteroidia > Bacteroidales > Bacteroidaceae > Bacteroides > Bacteroides sp. 90-K9/2. Next base: position 193,274 of record NZ_JBCGVL010000003.1, on the reverse strand, counting down.
GTTCTTTGGCCGGATATGCCGAGATATTCCTGCGCAATTCTATGGCATCCGGAGTGATTCCACAGATTAGCGCGATCATGGGACCTTGTGCCGGTGGTGCGGTTTATTCTCCTGCATTGACCGATTTTATTCTGATGGTGAAAAACTCCGGTTATATGTTTATTACAGGACCGGATGTGGTGAGAAGCGTGACACAGGAAGAAGTGACTAAAGAAGAACTCGGCGGAGTAGGCGTGCACATGACAAAGTCCGGTGTAGCCCATCTTTCTGCGGAGAATGATATTGAGTGCATCAATTATATTCGCGAATTGATCTCCTATCTGCCGGGGAATAATATGGAAGAGCCTCCGTTTGTAGCGACCAGCGATTCGCCGACTCGCCTGACTCCGGAACTGGCAGATTTGATTCCGGCCAATCCGAATCAGCCATATAATATAAAAGAGATGATAGAAGCGGTGGCTGATGATAATAGTTTCTTCGAACTTCAGGCAGAATATGCTGCGAATATTGTGACGGGTTATATCCGCCTGAATGGAAAAACGGTGGGAGTGGTGGCTAATCAGCCATTGGTGCTTGCTGGTACACTGGATATCAATGCGTCTGTCAAAGCCGCCCGTTTTGTCCGCTTCTGTGATGCTTTTAATATTCCTTTACTGACATTGGTAGATGTGCCGGGATTTCTTCCGGGAGTCGATCAGGAATATGGTGGAATTATCCGTAACGGGGCAAAACTGCTTTATGCTTATTGCGAGGCTACGGTTCCGAAAGTGACGGTTATTACCCGCAAAGCATACGGTGGTGCTTACGATGTGATGAGTTCCAAGCATATCCGTGGAGATGTAAATCTTGCTTTCCCTACTGCCGAAATCGCAGTGATGGGACCGGATGGAGCTGTGAATATCCTTTTCCGTAAGGAAATAGATAAAGCCGAGAAACCCGAAGAGAAACGGAAAGAACTTCAGGATGATTATCGCGGAAAGTTTGCCAATCCTTACCGGGCGGCGGAACTGGGATATGTGGATGAAGTGATCGATCCGGCGGTAACCCGTTTGAGATTGATTCGAAGTTTCGAGATGCTTGCCAACAAACGGCAATCGAATCCTCCTAAGAAACATTCCAACCTACCGCTTTAGGCTTGTTTATGGATTGAATTTAGGCACGGATTACGCGGATTTCACGGTTGCTTTATGTGGTAACCTTTATTCTGCAAGCAGTGTAATCCGCGTAATCCGTGCCTAATATTATTTGATTGCTCTTTTAAGTTTTTATTTCTCAAAAGAAAAAGATTATGATAAAGAAAATATTAGTAGCCAACCGGGGTGAGATAGCGATGCGTATCTTCCGCACTTGCCGGGTGATGAATATCTCGACAGTGGCTGTTTATACCCATGTAGATCGCGGGGCTTTGCACGTCCGTTATGCAGAAGAAGCCTATTGCATTTCCAATTCGCCGGAAGATACCTCTTACTTGAAGCCGGAATTGATATTGTCCATTGCCAAAAAGACCGGAGCCGCTATTCATCCGGGATACGGTTTCCTGTCAGAGAATGCGGATTTTGCCCGTCGTTGTGAAGAAGAGGGAGTGATTTTTATCGGACCGAGTGCGGATATTATTTCCAAAATGGGAATCAAGACGGAAGCCCGTAAGATTATGCGTGAAGCAGGATTACCCATTGTGCCCGGAACCGAAACGCCCGTACAGGGCATTGATGAGGTGAAGAAGGTCGCTAATGAAGTCGGCTACCCCATTATGTTGAAAGCACTTGCGGGAGGTGGAGGCAAGGGGATGCGTCTGGTACGTACGGAAGAAGAGGTGGAAACAGCTCTCCGTTTGTCACAATCCGAAGCAGGGACCTCCTTTGGCAATGATGCGGTTTATATTGAAAAATATATTGAGAATCCGCATCATATCGAAGTTCAGATCATGGGAGACAAGTATGGAAATGTCGTTCATCTGTATGAACGTGAATGTTCCATCCAGCGTCGTAACCAAAAGGTGATAGAAGAAAGTCCTTCTCCTTTTGTGAAAGAAGAGACGAGAAAGAAGATGTTGAAGGTAGCTGTGGAAGCCTGTAAGAAAATAGGTTATTACAGTGCCGGGACATTGGAGTTTATGATGGATAAAGATCAGAATTTCTACTTCCTTGAGATGAATACCCGTTTGCAGGTGGAGCATCCTGTGACGGAGGAGTGCACAGGCGTTGACCTGGTACGGGATATGATTACTGTTGCTGCCGGAAATCCGTTGCCTTATAAACAGGATGATATACAGTTTAGCGGAGCAGCGATCGAATGTCGTATTTACGCCGAAGATCCGGAGAATAACTTCATGCCTTCTCCCGGTGTGATTACTGTCCGTGAAGCTCCCGAAGGCCGTAACCTGCGTCTTGACAGTGCCGCTTATGCGGGATTTGAGGTCTCTTTGCATTATGACCCGATGATTGCAAAGCTTTGTTGTTGGGGACGTACCCGTGCTTCGGCCATTTCCAATATGGCACGTGCTTTACGAGAGTATAAGATTCTGGGAATTAAAACGACAATTCCTTTCCATCAACGTGTATTGAAGAATGCGGCTTTCCTGAAAGGTGAATACGATACGACATTTATCGATACGCGTTTTGATAAGGAAGATCTGAAACGTCGTCAGAATACTGATCCGACTGTGGCTGTCATTGCAGCCGCAGTGAGACACTACGAGAGGGAGAAAGAAGCGGCTTCCCGTGCCACTACACTTCCCGTAGTGGGCGAATCGCTCTGGAAGTATTACGGTAAATTGCAGATGACTGCTAATAATTATTAAATTAAAAATTGAGAATTGAAAATTAAAAAATAACGGAATTGGTTATGGGTACAACATTAGCTACATATTACGCCAAGCTTCAGGATATGCCGGACAGTGAATATAAGGTAGAAATTCTGGAGGACGGGCCAATCAAGAAGATTGCGGTCAATGGTAAGATATATGAGGTCGATTATAATATGGGTGGTGACTCCATTCATTCGATCATCATCGATCATCACTCGCATGGAGTGCAGATTTCTCCTTCTTCCAATAATTCATATACGATTATGAATAAAGGGGAGCTTTATCAGATTGAATTGCAGGGAGAAATGGAGAAGATACATAATGCCCGCACTGCTGCTGAATCCGTAGGGCGTCAGGTGGTACAGGCACCGATGCCGGGAGTTATCTTGAAGACGTATGTAAAGAAGGGAGATCTCGTGAAGCGGGGTGATCCGCTTTGTGTATTGGTGGCGATGAAAATGGAGAATGAGATACGTTCGGTGACGGATGGAGTTGTGAAAGAAGTATTCGTGGAAGATGGCATGAAGGTGGGATTGAACGACCGGATTATGGTTATTGAGTAATTCTTTGAAAAAAACAGGGTAAATACGTGCTTTTATTCAAAAAAATATTTACTTTTGGCAGATAAGTACGTATTTACCCCGTTACATCATGAGCATCGAACAAAGCAAAGAAGCATTAGTAGAACAGTTAGAAGCACTTAAAAAAGAAAATGAGCAGCTTAGAAAAGAGCTTTCTGTTCTTAGGGATGAGAAGCGTAGCAATCATCCTGTTAGTTTTAAAGAGAAATACGCTGTTAGGATACTAGATTCTCTTCCCGATATGCTGACTGTCTTCAATCAGAGTGAGGTAGGCATTGAAGTTGTTTCTAATGAAGAAACCAACCATGTAGGAATATCAAACAAGGATTTTAAAGGGATGCGCATGCAGGATATGGTTCCACCGAAAGCGTATCAGAATGTTCACTCCAATATGCAGCAGGCTGTTACTACCGGAACTGTTTCAACTGCACATCACGAACTGGATTTTAATGGTGAACGCCATTATTACGAGAACCGTATTTTTCCGCTGGATGAGGAATACGTGCTGATTATGTGTCGTGATATAACGGAACGGGTAGCTACCCAAAGGCAACTGGAAGTTTTTAAAAGTGTGCTTGATAAGGTGAGTGACAGTATTCTTGCTGTGGCGGAAGATGGAACGCTGGTTTATGCGAATAAGCAATTTATAGAAGAATACGGTGTAACGCAGGAGTTGGGTACACAAAAAATATATGATTTGCGTGTCTCTATGACAACAAAGGAAGCATGGGAACAAAAGCTGCAGGATATTCGTGATAATGATGGTAGCTTTGCTTATCGTGCTGCTTATGTACGTCAGGGAGAAACTAAGGAGAGAGTACATCAGGTATCAACTTTCCTGATTCGTGAGAATAATCAGGAACTCACCTGGTTCTTTACGCAGGATATCACTGATGTTATCAAGAAACGGGATGAACTCCGCGAACTGAATCTGTTGTTGGATGGTATTTTGAATAATATTCCGGTCTATCTGTTTGTGAAGGACCCGGAAGATGATCTTAGATATTTATATTGGAATAAGGCATTTGCCGATCATTCAGGCATTCCGGCGTCTAAAGCTATCGGGCATACGGATTATGAGATATTTCCGGTGCACGGAGATGCGGAGAAATTCCGTAAGGATGATTTGGAATTACTCCAGACTCATAAGCGTATTGATATGCAGGAAACTTATCTGTCGGCTAATGGAGAAGCGCGTATTGTGCAGACTTTGAAAGCGCTTGTACCGATGGAGGGACGTAAACCGTTGCTGATTGGCATTTCGTGGGATATTACTAATCTTCAGAATATTGAGCAGGAACTGATCAAGGCAAGGATTAAAGCGGAGCAATCCGACAGATTGAAAAGTGCTTTCCTCGCTAACATGAGCCATGAGATCCGGACTCCGCTGAATGCTATTGTAGGATTCTCCCAATTATTGCCTTCTGCCGAAACTGCTGAAGAGAAAAAGCTTTATTCGGGTATTATCAATCAGAACTCGGATATTTTGTTGCAATTGATTAATGATATTCTGGATTTATCGAAGATAGAGGCCGGAACACTCGAATATATCAAGCGTCCAATGAATCTGGGAGAGGTCTGCCGGACAATTTATACAGTTCATAAAGAACGTGTGAAAGAAGGGGTAACTCTCGTTTTGGACAATGAAGAGGAGGATTTGCTCATTGAGGGAGACCAGAACCGCATTATGCAAGTGATAACGAATTTCCTGACTAATGCAAGTAAGTTTACCTATGAAGGAGAGATCCGTTTTGGTTTTGAGCGAATGGATAAAGATATCCGTGTGTACGTGAAAGATACAGGAATAGGGATAGAGCCGGAAAAGGTGGATCATATCTTCGAGCGTTTTGTCAAACTGAACTCTTTTGCGCAAGGGACGGGATTAGGACTCTCTATCTGTCAGATGATTATCGAAAAGATCGGTGGAGAAATCGGGGTGACTTCCGAATTGGGTAAAGGCTCTACCTTCTACTTCACAATTCCTTATGAAGAAACCGGAGAACTCGGTAATTTCTTCAAAGAGACAAAGGTGGAATCTAAAGGGAATACTGTCAATCGTGTACAACAAATTAAGAAGATTCTGGTGGCAGAAGATGTGGAGAGTAATTTCATCCTATTGAAGAATCTGATTGGCAGGGAATATACATTGCTTTGGGCTAAAGACGGAGTGGAAGCTGTCGAAATGTATAAGCAGTACCAACCGGACTTAATCCTGATGGATGTGAAAATGCCGCGTATGGATGGACTGGAAGCAACCCACATTATCCGCTCTTATTCTAAAGAGATTCCTATCATTGCCTTGACGGCTTATGCTTTCGGGACTGATAAGGAACAGGCCTTAGAGATGGGGTGTAACGATTATGTGACTAAACCAATTTCGGAAAGATCATTGAGAAAGGCTTTGGATAAATATTCGACTACTGTTTAAAAAATAAAGGATTATGGCTATATGTATCCGGTGAAAGTTACTTATGATAGCCATAATCCACAAAAGAGTACGATTGTTGTCGAGTGAAAGTAGTCGGTGATTGCTTTTCTATAGATTCTTTTTTATTTCCGGAACCAGTATAAATTTCGTTTCTGGAAAATACTTTTTCAGCCAGGTCCGGATAAATTCCATTGTATCATTCTGAATCGTTTTGTCTTCTACGGTAGGATATAAATTATATAATACGGTATCTAGTACAATGCCGCGTTTTTGTATTGCTTCGAGACTAAGCAGGGTGTGATTGATGCTTCCTAGTTTGCCCGAAGTGACAAAGATTAGCGGATATTTCTCTTGAGCGATGTAATCAATGGTCAAAAGTTCGGTAGTGAGAGGAACCATGAGGCCGCCTGCTCCTTCGAGTAAAACAGAGTCATACCGTTCACTCAATTCTTCAGTTGCACGTTTTATTTTATCAAAGTCAATAGGACGGTTATCCAGTTGGGAAGCAAGATGCGGAGAGGCGGGATAAGAGAAAATTTCCGGCATGGTTAGTCCCTCTTGGTCTTCTTTGGTGAAAGGGATTCCCATGATTTGCCGGTGTAGGTCAATATCTTCGGAATGACCTACATTTCCCGTTTGAATAAATTTCTGGGTGATGGTGCGATGGCCGTTCTTGTTCCATTCACGAGCTAGAAAGCCGGTGGCATAACTCTTTCCGGCATCTGTATCGATACCGCTTACGAAATATACATTCTGTTTCATACTTTTTTCTTTTTTGCGATGATATATATAGGGTGATATGTTAAGGACACGGAAGTGCCCTGAGTAAATTCCTGCGTGTAACGTTCACAGAAGAGTTGCAAGTCACGACGAGTCCACTGCTGTTGGGGAAGATTGTTCTTAGATTTATTTTTTGAATTGTCGTCTGATGAACACAAATCGTTCTCTTGTTTTCCGGCAGGAGAGGATTGCGTTGATAAACCATTGACTCCGGTTTGCTTCAAGTGATATAGTACTTTTATCGGGTCTTTGAACGAAAGCGGGATAAGCTCTTCTTCTGAATACAGTATGTCAAAATGGGGTGATAAAGCTGCTTCAAGCTCTTCCCGTGAACGATAAGGAAGTCCGTTGCCGGTAAGTTCGCGTATTTCTTTCATGTTTTCTTTTCCGAAAGTGCTAAAAGCGAAATAACCCTGATTATTGAGCAAGGTATTACACCTTTCGAAGAAGTTTTCCGGTGACTCGAACCATTGCAGGGCCGAACAGGAAGTTATCAGTGTGCTTTCGGCGGGGAAAGAGATTGTCTCGGCATCTCCCGGAAGAAAAGAAACTTGCTTTTTCTTTAATAAGTCTTCGCAGCAATATTTCATATCGGGGCAAAGGTCATTGAGTAATAACTCTTCCGGACGGAGGGTTTGGAGCAGCATACGGGAGTAAATACCGGTTCCGCAGCCAAATTCAATCACCTTCGAGCAGGGAGAAGATATATGTTCTGTAAGCAAATGGATCATTTTATCTGCTATTTGCCGTTGCACGTTTGCTTCCCTCGGATAGGTAGTGATAGCTTTTGAAAAACGTTCTGCGATTAGTTGTTTATTCATAATCAATATTTATTTAATAGGCTGATTTCCTGATGGTAATTGTACGTCACTAATTAATTGCTAGCATCTTTTAGGCACGGATTACACGGATTTCACGGTTGCCCTAAATTATTATATGAACCAATAATGAACACATCAGTATCCGGCTACATGAGTATTGTATTAAAAAGCTCCTGTTGGTAATGTGCCGCTTCCACTTGTTCAAGAGAGTCCACTTGGTTTTCCCATGCCAAATATTGGTTATCCGGGAGGAAAATGCGGTCGCCTTTTCCTATGATAGCTTTTTGCCATTTAAAATCAGAGGGAGACAATGATAAATACTGTTGTTGTATGGTGGCAAGCTCTTCTTTGAGTTCTTCAACCGGACGCTGGGGGGATACGGTTTGAAAAGCTTTATAGTCAGCTATTGAACCACACATTCTTCTTTGAAATTTCTGCAAGGTTTGTTCGTTCAATCCTTGGAGTGTACCATCGAAAATAGAGGGAGCAATACCTTTGGTTTCGTGTATGGGATAGAGGGTACCGTTGATGGCGATACTTTGGGAAACAGGCAAATGTGGATACTGCTTTATGAGTTGAGAAGCTGCCCAGACTCCCATCGACCAGGCGATGAGTGTAATCTGGGAATAGGTTTCCAATAAACCGACATCAAATGTTAATGAACGGTAGTCATAGCAAATCATCCAGTCCTTGTCAACAGGATGAATGGTCAGGAAAGGAGTTTCGTCCATCCCCCAACCGGCGAAGAAAAGCAATAGATGCTTCTGATTATTCTTTATGATAAAATGCTGTTTCATTCGTTTATCAGTTTGATGAGTTGGTCAATTTCATGTTCTGTGATGTCCGCTGTCAGTGAGAAGCGGATCCGTGAGGTTCCGTCGGGTACGGTAGGCGGACGGACGGGCAATGCATAGAATCCTTTGCGTTGGAGTTCTTCTGCTTTCATTATGGTATCTTCACTGGCTCCTATAATCATAGGTACAATATGGCTCACCGATGGGCAATTATATCCTTTGGCTGTAAGGGTTACCTTTAGCTTTTCGCTGATTTGTAGCAGGTGAGCCCTCTTATGTTGTAAAGCTGAAAGGTGTTCTAACACCCATGAAGTCCATTGAATATTAATAGGAGGAAGTGCAGTGGTGAATATAAACGTACGCATTTTATTGATAAGATATTCCCGAATGAGTTCCCGGCAGACGATATAAGCTCCTGCCGAAGCAATGGCTTTTCCAAATGTTCCTACCAAAAAGTCTATATCGTTGATACAGTCCTGTTCTTCAGCACATCCTAATCCCTTTTCCCCTCGTACACCAAAAGCATGAGCCTCATCTACATAAAGAAGAACATTGGAATAACTCTTTTTGAGCAGAATGAGAGCGCGAAGATCAGCTTCATCGCCATCCATGCTGAAGATACTTTCGGTAACAATAATAATCTGCTCATAAGCGTTATGATTTTCAGCAATCAGTCGTTGCAACTGGGAAATATCATTGTGACGATACCGGATACATTTAGCTGATGATAATTTAATTCCGTCTATCAGGCTTGCATGTACTAGCTTGTCAGCAAGAATCAGTGTATGAGTATTGCAAATGGCAGGAAGTATTCCTGTATTGGCATGATAACCACTGTTGAATATGAGTGCACTTTCCGTTCCGAACATGGTGGCTAGCTGTTGTTCCAGCTTCTGATAGTCACTAAAATTACCGGTCAATAACCGGGAAGAAGAGGAGGTAGGCAGGAATGTTTCGGGAGTGAGTGTCTTTAAGAATTCCTCCCTCAATGAGATGTCATTGGCCAGTCCGAGATAATCATTAGAAGATAGGTTCAACATTCGTTGTCCGTTCAGCAGAACATCTCGACCTTCGTGGATTAGCGGTGGGAGAGAACGGTAGTTCTTTTTCTCTTTCAAGGTCTGTAGTTCCTGGTTTATATACTCTAATGTCATGAATTATTATTTTAAGTAATCAGTATTCGATATATGAATGATTGAAAGTGTAATTAGTTGCCTATAAGATGTTTATCATCAGAAGAACTATGCTGAAAGTTTCTCACCGACCAAGGCATCCTTCCTCGGTGAGGAAAGGCCCGTTCCTCACCGAGGAACACCCTTTTGCTCACCGAGGAACAGATTCTTGGGTGAAAATCCGGTAATATTCTTCTTGTCTGTCATCTTTTTTGGATAACTTTAAGTAACCCGGAAGTCAGTTTACTTAATTGTTCCGAAGTGATGATGAAAGGTGGCATCAGATATACCAGTTTGCCAAAGGGACGTACCCAGATTTTTTCTTCCACAAATCGTCGTTGCATATAGCCCATATTTACCGGACGCTTCATCTCAATGACTCCGATAGCTCCGAGTATTCGTACATCAGCCACTTCCGGAAATTCCCGTGCAGGTGCCAGTTCTTCTTTCAGTTGGGTTTCGATTCGCTTCACATTCTCTTGCCAACCGGATTCGAGTAATAGGCGGACGGAGGCGCAAGCCACTGCACACGCGAGTGGATTACCCATAAATGTAGGTCCGTGCATAAAAGCTCCCGGCGCGTGGTTGGAGATGGTATCTGCTATCCGGTTACTGGTCAATACAGCAGAAAGTGTCATATATCCTCCGGTCAGTGCTTTGCCGATGCACATGATATCCGGTTCTACTCCGGCGTGTTCCCACGCAAAAAGTTTGCCGGTACGTCCGAATCCCGTTGCTATTTCATCGAAGATAAGAAGAATATCGTGTTTCCGGCAAAGCTTTTCAGCTTCACGCAGGTACTGCGGATGATAAAACCACATCCCGCCTGCTCCCTGTACCACGGGTTCCAGGATAAGTGCCGCCAACTCTTTTGAATGTTTTTCAATCATCTCTTGTAGAGGTCGTATATCTTCCGGATTCCATTCTCCGTCAAACCGGGAAGTGGGGGACGGAACAAAATAACGTACAGGCAATGCTGAACCGAAAAGACTGTGCATACCCGTCACCGGATCACATACAGACATGGCATTCCACGTATCACCGTGATAGCCGGAACGGATGGTCACGAAATTGTTCTTTTCCGGTTTTCCTGCTGCATACCAATATTGTACAGCCATTTTCAGTGCCACTTCTACGGCTACCGAACCGGAGTCTGCATAAAATATTTTCTGCATGGAGGAAGGAACCAAAGGCAATAATAGTTTCCCTAGTTCAATGGCCGGATCGTGCGTCAATCCCCCGAACATGACATGGGACATTTGATCTAATTGTTCTTTTGCCGCCTGATTCAATGCCGGATGATTATATCCATGCACTGCACACCACCAGGAAGACATTCCGTCAATGAGCGTTCGTCCGTCTTCGAGGGTAATGGTAACACCGTCTGCCCGTTTCACTTTGTAGACAGGAAGCGGATCGGTAGTCGATGTGTACGGATGCCAGATGTGCTCGCGATCAAATTGGGAACCGGCAAAATGATAGCCTTCTTCCTGAATCATCTTTTTATCTTCCGATACTTTGGAGCCGAGTGTTGTCAATAGGTCGCCTACGATAGCCGAGTTAATTCCGATATATAATGCCTTGTGCATCGCTTCGGAAGAAAGTTGTGAACGTCCTCCGGCAAAACGCAGAAAAGCGGTCGGATTGATGAAACGAAAGAGTGCGATGGTTTTAAGTATTTCTTCTTCGCTTAAAGGCTGCTCGTTTTCCAGTGGAGTGCCTAGAATCGGGCTAAGCAGGTTGATAGGTATGGATTGAACATTCAGTTCTGCCAATGTGAAAGCAAATTCAATCCGTTGTTCCATCGTTTCTCCCATGCCGATGATACCTCCGCAACAGATATCCATGCCTACACGACGGGCTGCATCGAGAGTAGCCAGTTTCTGTTCTTGCGTATGCGTAGAGCAGAGTTTGGAAAAATAAGACGGGGCAGTTTCCAGATTACAATGATAACGGGTGATTCCCGCTTCATGCAGGGAACGCAATTCTTCTTCATTGAGCAGTCCCAGAGAAGCACAAAGTTGAATCGACGAATGTCGACGCATATAGTGGACTGTATCGCAAAGTTGGGTAATCTGTTTGGGAGATGGTTTTCGTCCGCTGGTAACGAGGGAAAATCGGTTGACGTCCTGGGCTTCGTTGTATTGGGCCTGTCGAAGACATTCTTCAGCGGGAAGGAGATCGTAAATCTCGGCTTTGGTTTGGTAGTGGGAGGATTGTGCACACCATTTACAGTTTTCCGGACATCGGCCGGACTTGGCGTTGATGATGGAACACATGTCGAACTCGTGCGAAGCACGTGCGACGGTAATCTCATGTGCGGCGGCATAAAGCGCCTCGCTGTTAGCCATATTGGCTAGCCAAGCAGCTTGGTCGGGTGATATGTCGATACCCGCCAACACTTGGTCTTTGATTTCTTGAAGTGTCATAAATGTATGGTAAGGGATAGTTTGTGCAGCATTCTGCTTACGAAGAGCAACGTCCACTACATTGGTATGCAGATGACCGATCTGGAATTCGCGTCCCATACTTGCAAAGGCAGCATAGTTCTTTCTTCCCCAGTAGCGAAAGCGGGAAAGAAGAGTGCGTGTGGTCTGTATGTGGCGTTGTTGCTTCATTGATTTTTTACTTTTGCTCGTTAGAACGTGGCAAATGTACAAAGATTCTTTGGATTAGCAAACAAGTTGATGATTTCTAGTTTCTGTGGTATTATTTCTTTTTCCTGTATTCTTTGCGGGTGTTGAAGTTGAATCCGGCATATATTTGGAGAGTACCGAATCCATTGTCTACAGAGAAATTGTTACGATGATAATTGTAGTTTTTTCCAACAAAGGAAGTACCTATGTAATATTTCCCGGTGTTGTAGACAATCCCTGCGCGAAGCAGAAAATCCAGATTGAATTTACCGTACCACGCTTTTGCCTCATTCGTTTCTGCGTCCACATCGGAAGCTTTGTAGGCAATGGCAGGAGTGAGAGACAGACACGCCAGGCAGTTGCGGGCAAAGACCCAATTGTAGGCATAGCCGAAACTGATGTTGGCATTGGTGTATTTAATATCTTTGACTTTCATGGCAGGATTCATCGCCTCCTGGATAAATCCCGGAAGTGCTGTATAATCGAAGTCGAGATGATGCTTTGAAATGGAAAAACCTGCAATAAATGTACCTGCATTGCGTCGTTGATTGGTGGACTGACTGAATGCGGCAGGGTAGGAGAATTTACGGTTATTGAAGATATAATATAGGTTCAGTCCTTTGATATCTACCTTTATTCCGCTGAAATCTTCGGAATAGTTGGAGGGTATATCGTCTGAAAATCCTCTGATTTTGTGTATCTTGTAATTATTACCGGTGCGGCGATAGAAGATGTCCACGCCTAATTTGGAACTGTATAAGCTAAGATCGAACTCTGTTCCCTTGTTCTTTCGGGTGCCTTTTTTGAAAATATCGTTCACATCTACAGACCATCCCAGGAAAATCCATCGCCAGCCGAAATACAATCCTATCTTGTTGTGCGGGTTGGGAGAAAAACTAAGTTTCTGTGGCTGCGGCAATTCACTGGTGATAGAATAATACTCAAAGTTACTGAAATGAGTAACCATCAGCGCATAGTTATAACGGTTAGGACTGATATAGAGCGTATCGAAATCACTGAAGTTCATAAACTTCTTGATCGCTCTTTTAAAAGCACTTGGCTTGGCGGTTGATGTGGAATCTACTTCTGTACTATCGTTGCCCAAAGAGACTTTCTCTTCAGTCTGTGCCTGTAAGGACAGTGAAAATAACAGAAAAAGATATAGAATAACCCGTTTCCCCATGTGGTTCTTTGTTGGTATAGATATTTTTTGTTTCACGAATGTACTACCTTTCGTTGATTTATACTAGCAATCCTCTAAAAAATGTTTCGTTTCCTAAACAAAAAAGTTCAATGTACTGTTAGTTACAACAAGCAAATAAATCTTAAGCCACAAAATTATGAGAATCTATTTACGTTTATTAGTCGTGTCTCTTCTGCTTTTTGCAGGAAATATAGTATATGCGGAAGCACAGCAGGAGAAACGTGTGACGGGTACGGTGACTTCTGAAGGAGAACCTTTGCCTGGTGTTTCCGTGCAATTGAAAGGAGCCTCTTCCGGCACCATTACCGATATGGATGGAAAGTATTCGATTGAAGCTCCTGCTACCGGCACTTTAGTGTTCCGTTTTGTAGGAATGAGAACGGTGGAACAACCGGTGAATAACCGGAGTGTGATTAATGTTATGTTGGAATCGGAAAGTAAGGAACTGGAAGAAGTAATGGTAGTAGCTTATGCTACCGCTAAAAAGTATAGTTTTACCGGAGCAGCTTCGACGATGAAAGCAGGTGAGATTGAAAAGTTACAGACTTCCAGCATATCACGTGTATTGGAGGGTACGGTATCCGGAGTACAGGCGAGTGCGGCAAGCGGCCAGCCGGGTACGGATGCGGAAATCCGTATTCGTGGTATCGGATCTATCAACGCTTCCAGCGCTCCGCTTTATGTAGTGGACGGTGTCCCGTTCGATGGTAGTGTGAACTCTATCAATCCGGATGACATATCTTCGATGACAGTATTGAAAGATGCGGCCTCTGCTGCTTTGTATGGTTCCCGTGGTGCAAACGGTGTGATTATTATCACCACCAAACAGGGAGATCAGAATACCAAAGCAACAGTAAAGGTAAAAGCTTCGTTAGGAGGTTCCAACCGTGCCGTACGCGATTATGATCGTGTCAGTACCGACCAATACTTCGAATTATATTGGGAAGCACTTCGCAATCAGTACGCCAAGAGTGCGGATTATACTCCGGCAACTGCCGCGACACAAGCATCCAAAGATTTGGTAACGAAATTGATGGGAGGTGGTCCGAACCCCTATGGCCCTCAATATGCGCAACCGGTCGGTACAGATGGAAAGCTGGTGGCAGGCGCCCGTCCGTTATGGAATTCTGACTGGAGTGACGCCATGGAGCAACAGGCACTTCGCACAGAGTTAAATCTAAGTGTTTCCGGAGGTGGAAAAGCGAATCAGTATTTCTTTTCTGCCGGATACCTGAATGATAAAGGCATTGCACTCGAATCCGGTTACCAGCGTTTTAATCTTCGTTCCAATATCACCAGCGAGATGACTTCCTGGTTGAAGGGAGGCGTCAACTTGAGTTTCGCACATTCCATGCAGAATTATCCGGTTTCTTCCGACTCCAAAACCAGTAATGTGATTACCGCAGGACGTACCATGCCGGGATTTTATCCCATTTATGAAATGAATACGGATGGTAGCTACAAATTGGATGAGAGTGGAGACCGTATTTATGACTTCGGTTCCTATCGTCCTTCCGGTTCGATGGCAAACTGGAACCTTCCGGCTACTTTGCCTTTGGATAAATCGGAACGAATGAAAGATGAAGTTTCCGGCCGTACTTTTCTGGAAGCTACGATTATTGAAGGACTGAAATTCAAGACAAGTTTCAACTTCGACTTGATCAATTATAATACGTTGGATTATACGAACCCGAAGTTAGGTCCGGCTAAAGAAAACGGAGGCGGCGTCAGCCGGATGAATACCCGTACTTTCTCCTGGACGTGGAATAATATCGCTACGTATGACAAGACAATCGGTGAACATCATTTTAATGTCCTTGCCGGTGTGGAAGCCTATTCTTACCGTTACGATGAACTGACAGCATCGCGTTCTAAGATGGCGCAACCTGATATGCCGGAATTGGTAGTCGGCTCACAGCTGACCGGAGGTTCGGGATATCGTATCGACTATGCATTGGTGGGTTATCTGACTCAAGCGTTATATGATTATCAGAATAAATATTTCTTCTCGGCATCTTATCGTCGCGACGGTTCTTCACGTTTTGCGCCTGAAACCCGCTGGGGAAATTTCTGGTCGCTGGGTACTTCCTGGCGTATCGACCGGGAAGAGTTTATGGCAAGCACTTCCGACTGGTTGTCTGCCTTAACTTTGAAAATGAGCTATGGTGCACAAGGAAACGATAACCTGGGTACGTATTATGCGAGTAAAGGACTTTATACCATTGTTTCCAATCTGGGAGAAAATGCGTTAGTGTCCGATCGTATGGCGACCCCGAACCTGAAATGGGAAACGAACCTCAACTTTAATGTAGGTATCGACTTCTCCCTGTTCAATAACCGTTTTTCCGGTTCGTTTGACTTCTTTACCCGTCGTTCGAAAGATTTGCTTTACTCACGTCCGATAGCTCCTTCCCTGGGATATGGTTCTATTGACGAGAATGTAGGAGCCTTGAAGAATACAGGTATAGAAATGGTGTTGAACGGAACGATTATCAATCAGAATGGTTGGGTATGGAAACTGGGGATGAATCTGACACATTATAAGAATAAGGTGACGGATCTTCCTTTGAAAGATATGCCGCAAAGTGGTGTGAACAAGTTGCAGGTAGGCCGTTCTGTTTATGATTTCTATATGATAGAGTGGGCGGGAGTAGATCCGGAGAACGGAGATCCGTTGTGGTATATGGATGAAGAAGATGAAAATCACAATCCGACCGGAAAACGTGTCACAACAAATGATTACGGTTCGGCTGACTATTATTACGTCAATAAATCGTCTCTTCCGAAGGTGTATGGTGGATTCAATACCTCTCTTTCCTGGAAAGGATTTGATCTTTCTGCCATCTTTGCTTATAGTATCGGTGGATATATCTACAATCGTGATATTACAATGATTTTGCATAATGGAAGTCTGGAAGGACGCGACTGGTCGACGGAGATTCTAAAAAGATGGACTCCCGACAATCGTAATACAGATGTTCCTGCTTTGAGTACTACCACTAATAACTGGAACTCGGCTTCTACCCGTTTCTTGCAGAATAATTCGTATATGCGATTGAAAAACCTGACTCTTTCCTATAACTTACCCAAACAATGGATTAGTAAGTTGGCATTGAGCAGTGTGCAGGTATATGTACAAGGAGATAATCTGTTTACCATTCACCGGAATCAGGGACTAGACCCTGAACAGGGAATTACCGGTATCACTTATTACCGCTATCCGGCTATGCGAACGATCTCCGGAGGTATCAACGTTTCTTTCTAAATTCAGACTAAATTATGAGAAAAATAAAAATTAAATCCATTCTTGCCGCAGTTGCCGGACTTTTCCTGGCAACGAGTTGTAGCAGCAGTTTTTTGGATACGGACCCAACGGATGCGGTAAGTTCAGAAAAAGTACCTGTGCCCGAAAATGTGGAGGCACTTGTGAATGGTGCCTGGTATAATCTGTTTGATTATTCAAGTACCTATGCCAATATCGGTTATCGGGCACTTCAGTGTCTGGACGACATGATGGCAAGTGATGTTGTTTCCCGTCCGAAATACGGTTTCAACTCTTCGTATCAGTTTAACGATATAGCGTTGCCTTCAAACAATAGAACAGAGTTTGCTTGGTATCTGATATATAAAACGATCGATAACTGTAATACTGCCATTTCCATCCAGGGAGATTCGGAGGAACTACGGCAAGCGCAGGGACAGGCATTGGCATTACGTGCTTTCTGTTATTTACACTTGGTACAGCATTATCAATTTACTTACTTGAAAGATAAAGATGCTCCGTGCGTTCCTATATATACCGAACCGAGTAATAGTTCGACAGTTCCGAAAGGAAAATCAACGGTGGCACAGGTCTATCAGCGTATTTTTGATGATCTGAATCTGGCACAGGATTATTTGAAGAACTATGTCCGGAGTGGTGATAATCAGAAATTCAAACCGAATGTTGCCGTAGTGGATGGCCTCTTGGCTCGTGCTTATCTGTTGACAGGGCAGTGGGAAGAAGCAGCGAAAGCAGCTGAAGCTGCACGTACAGGATATGCGTTGATGACAACTACGGCCGAGTATGAAGGCTTTAATAATATTTCCAATAAAGAATGGATATGGGGATTCCCTCAAATACCTTCCCAGTCGGATGCCAGCTACAACTTTTATTATCTGGATGCAACATACGTCGGAGCTTATAGTAGTTTTATGGCCGATCCTCATCTAAAAGATACCTTTACCGAAGGTGACATTCGTCTGCCTTTGTTTCAGTGGATGCGTGAAGGGTATCTGGGATATAAGAAATTCCACATGCGTGCAGACGACACAGCTGATCTGGTCTTGATGCGTGCTTCTGAAATGTATTTGATAGAAGCGGAGGCGAAAGTTCGTGATGGAGTAGCTTTGAGTCAGGCTGTCATTCCATTGAATACGTTGCGTAATGCCCGTGGAGTGGGAGATTATGATGTGACAGGGAAATCACAGGAAGAAGTTCTTGATGAGATTCTGATGGAACGTCGCCGCGAACTTTGGGGAGAGGGATTCGGCATTACAGATATACTTCGTACACAGGGTTCTGTAGTACGTACTGCTTTATCTGATGAAATGCAGAAGACGGAAGTCGACTGCTGGCAGGAGGGGGGTAGCTTTGAAAAACGAAATCCTTTGGGACATTGGTTCCTTAACTTCCCGAACGGTAAACCGTTTACAGTAAATAGCACCTATTATTTGTATGCTATCCCCCAGAAAGAAATAAACGCTAACCCTAATATATAAAATAGCTCTCTTAATTTTTTGACTTTGACCTTAACTTGTAGACCGGTATACGTCGTGACGATGCATACCGGTCGTTTTCTTTCTTCTGTTAAGTATGTTAATAGAATAGAGTTTCGTAGGTTATGTAACTGTTTTATTGTAACTTTGTATAATAAAGAAAGGAGATAATTAATATGTCTACAATGGAACTTAGGGCTTCACTTCTTAAAGAGGTGGCTGCTATTATTGCTGATGATGATCTGACGGCTGAAGCTTTAAAAGCCTTAAAAGCTTTGCGTCGCAAATCGCGTGTTGCGCGTAAAGAGCAGGAAGCGGAATCTCCCTGCAAAGATGAAATAGAATGTATAAAGAAACGTGCAGAAAGTGCTTTAGTACGCTATAAACAAGGAGAATATGCTTCGCAGGATGAGATGTTGAAGCGTACGGAACGATGGAAATAGTATGGGATTACGAGGCATTGGATGACTTAGAGGTCATCCTTTGTTATATTGAAACCCAGTTTTCGATGAAAGAGGCTCGCCTTTTCAGACAACAAGTTGTACATGTTATTCGGAATTTATGTGAGTTTCCATTTCTTGGAAAAGTAGAGCCTTTGCTGGAGGATTTTGAAGAGATGGAATTACGCTCTATTCCTGTTGATAGACTATGCAAACTTGTGTATGCAGTTATGAGTGATCGTGTTTTTATTATCGCCCTTTGGGATACTCGTCGTAATCCCAAAACTTTAGAACATGAGGCTAAAGGAAGACTTCGTTAATAATTAGAATAAATAATATAGTGACTTATTGGAATACCGTATGGTGAATATTAGTATTTTTGTAGGATAATTATTACTCACACTCACAAATTAACAAATTAAAGTATGAAAACTAGACTTTTATTTTTATTGTTGTTCATTGGCTTAGGATTAGTATCCTGTGATAATGATGATGAACGTTTCTTTCTTTATGAAATAGATGATATTTATTTCCCAGATCAACCTATTAGTGATATAGTAATGGAGATAACTGATGGTGCTGCTGTAGGAATGACAGGTGGGGTAGCTCCTTATACTGTAGAAACTGGTGATGAAGAGATAGCAAAAGCTAAGATTCAGGAAGAATATGGTTATGTGATGATAGCTCCCGTTCAATTGGGAACAACATTTCTTGTAGTGAAAGATGCGAATGGACTGACTGCTAAAATTGATGTAAAGATAATCAAAGGTACGAAATCGTTTACTACAAAGAAAGTAAGTGTAAAAGTCGAAGGACTTGAGGGTGATGAGAAAGTAGATTTAGAAAATCAAGTTATTGCAAGCTCGGATATGCATGTAACTGGCGGAATTAAATTTATTTATGATACAAAAGATAGTGGTACGCTTACTGTAATTCCTTCAAAGGATGATATATCTAACATTATTACTGCTTCTTTTACCAGAGAGATAAGGCAAACGGATGAAAAGACATTTACTTCTTTTATTTATGTGAATTATAATGATATAGACCATGTGCTTTATTTCACCTCTCCGGAAAAAACTCCATCAGAAGATGATGCTACTCGCGCTCTTGGCCCACTGTATTGTTGGTTAGTAGAAGATGTAACGAAAATATATAATAAAACATATCCCAATGTCACTTCTGTGAAACGTATCTATGAAGGGCAATCAAGTAGATATTGAAGCTAAAAATGTGAAGACGAGTTCAGATTATAAATAATATAAATCGCCCCACTATAATCATTATAGCAGGGCGATTTTATTTATATAGATTTCTATCCAATCTTTTTCTTCTTCAAATTAGGCAAAAAGAACGTGACTAATCCCAGTAGCGGCATATAAGCACAGATGTTATATACATATTCAATGCTCGTTTTATCCGCTAAATTGCCAAGTACGGCAGATGCTACACCGGCCACTCCGAAAGCAAATCCAAAGAACAAACCGGATATCAATCCAAGTTTGGTAGGAAGCAACTCCTGTGCATAAAGCAATATGGCAGGAAAAGCGGAAGAAAGCATCAATCCCACACAGAAGCTAAGGATAATAGTCCACAGCAGATTGGCATGTGGCATTAGTAAACTGAATGGGGCAGCTCCTAAAATAGAAGCCCAAATCACGTATTTACGTCCAATTCGGTCACCTACCGGTCCGCCGATTAATGTTCCGATAGCAGTAGCTACCAGGAAGATAAATAAATATAGCTGCGAATCTTGTACGCTTACATTGAATTTATGAATCAAGTAGAAAGTATAATAACTCGTGAGACTCGCCATATAGATATATTTGGAGAAAATCAGGATCAGCAATATCGCGATTGAAAGGGCCGTTTTATCCATAGGCAAAGGAAGATGAACAGGTTTTCTGATACTGACAGTCTGTGCTTTCATCCGGTTTAGATATGATTTATACCATTTGCAAATGGGGTACATCACTCCGATAGCAGCTAAGGCCACAAATGCAAAAACGATGAGATGTTGCCTGCCATAAGGAGCCACCAACAGGGCAACCAACAAAGGACCTAATGAACCTCCGAAGTTACCACCTACCTGAAAGAGTGATTGTGCCAGTCCACGTTTTCCGCCGGAAGCAAGGAACGTGATACGGGAGGCTTCCGGATGCAGTACGGAAGAGCCAATTCCGATTAAGAATACGGAGGCTAATATCCAGTATAGATTATCAGAGAATGCTAAGTTTATCAAACCAATCAGTGTAAAGCTCATTCCGATAGGCAATGACCATGCGACGGGATGCTTATCAAAGAAAATTCCGGTAATCGGTTGAAAAACTGAAGCGGAAAGTTGATAAACTAGTGTGATAAGTCCGATTTGCGCGAAACTAAGTCCTAAATCATCTTTGAATAAAGGATAAGATGCTGATAGCACCGACTGTAAGAGATCGTTGAGGCAATGCGAAAGACTCAATGCGATTAAAATGGAAAATGTAATTTTTCCTACGGGTTGTTCCTGATTCTGTACCATAATACCTATTTACTTTTGAAGTGTTCCTGAAAAATTGGCTGCAAAGGTACGTAAACTTCCCGTTTCTCTAAGACTAAGGATTGTAAATAGTCGTTAATTCGGTTTTGTGTTATTGAACTATTCTTCATACCCACTGTTGTTAAATAAAAAAGGAGGATTATATGAGCTTTATTTGGTATATCATTATTGGTATTGTGGCTGGATTCCTCGCAGGTAAAATAATGCGCGGCGGAGGTTTTGGTCTTGTTATAAACTTATTACTTGGTATTCTTGGAGGTGTACTGGGCGGTTGGGTATTTGCCCTTTTCGGACTGGCAGCTTCAGGGCTGATCGGAAGTTTGATAACTTCCACCGTAGGAGCTATCCTTGTATTGTGGATTGCTTCCTTATTCTCGAAATCTAAATAGATATATAATTTATTTTTAATCCTAAAAACAGAACTTAATTATGGAATGTAGACATGGGAATTTCTGGATTGGACTTGGAATTGGGTCAATCCTCGGCGCAGTAGCTTATCGTCTTTCACGTACAGCAAAAGCAAAACAATTAGAAAGTGAAATTTATAATGCTATCCATCGCATAGGTCGTGATGCTGAAATAGCTGCTGCTCATGCTGAAAGAAAAGCAGTGGATCTTGGACTTAAAGCAGTAGAAACCGGTGCGGAAATTGCTGATAAAGTAGCGGAAGAAGCCGATAAAGTGGCCGGAAAAGCAAAAGATAAGTGGGGGAAATAAGCCCTCCAAAACGGGTAATCGTTTTAAATAGAATCGGTTACCTGTTTTGTTTTATATATGTATAATCTTTTATTTCTAGCCTCATCAGTCATTATCTGAATAATGTGTGCTCGAACACATATTGGTGTATATTCCCCATTATTTTCACTTCCTTCAAGAATAAAAAGCTACTTTTTTCTGATTTCTCATCTGATAAGTGCTTTTTTCTCTATACTATCTTTACTTTTTCTTATGTTTAACAACATGTATACTTCCTGGATGTTGTAGTTAAATTGTTGATTATTAATAATATATTCTTTATTGTGCATTATGTGTGTGCGCACACACTATTGCTTAATTCAATAATTCATTTTACTTTTGCCGATGAAAAACAAGATACTTATCAATAGATGGATAAAGAGTTTTCAAATATTCGGATTGTAGACATTGCCAAGATGGCAGGTGTCTCTGTTGGCACGGTAGATCGTGTCATCCATAATCGTGGAAGGGTATCTGAAGAAAACAGGAAAAAGGTACAAGCGATTCTGGAAATGGTACATTACCAGCCCAATCTAATGGCACGTTCATTGGCAGCCTCCAAAAAGCAATATCATCTCCTTGCAGTTACTCCTTCTTTTGTTCAGGGAGAGTATTGGGAAGCTATTTCCGAAGGCATAGATAAAGCGGCGTCGGAAATGGAATCGTATAACATCACCATTACCAAACTCTTTTTCGATCAATATAATAACAAGACTTTTGATGATATCATCCGCAATCTGCTGCATGAGAAAGTGGATGGGGTACTGATTGCGACTCTGTTTACGGATTCTGTTATCCGGCTTTCGCAGGAACTTGACAGGAATGAAATACCTTATGTATATGTTGACTCCAACATTGGAGGGCAACATCAACTGGCTTATTTCGGAACGGAGTCTTATGATGCCGGAGTGATTGCTGCCAGATTATTGATGGACCGGCTTTCTTCGTCTTCCGATATATTGATGGCGCGAATTATTCATAGTGGGAAGAATGACTCAAATCAGGGAAAGAACAGGCGGGAAGGTTTTTGCCATTATCTCACGCAAACAGGATTCAATGGAAATCTGCACGAAGTGGAACTGAAAATAAATGATTCAGTGTATAACTTCATGAAGCTGGATGAAATCTTTGAAGCTAATCCAAACATAAATGGGGCTGTTATTTTTAATTCAACTTGCTATATCTTAGGGAATTATCTGAAAGCGAGAGGAATGCAGTCTGTCAAACTGGTTGGTTATGACCTTATCGGGAGAAATACACAGTTACTTTCCGAAGGTGTGATAACCGCATTGATTGCACAGCGTCCGGAGCGTCAGGGATATGAGGGTGTTAAATCATTGTGCAATCATCTGTTATTCAAACAGAACAGTGAAAAGGTGAATTTGATGCCTATCGATATTCTCCTTAAAGAGAATCTGAAATATTATCTGAACAATAAATTATAAACATATAAATTTGTAAGAACCATGAATGAATTATTTAACGTAAAAGGCAAAGTAGTTGTTATTACCGGTGGAGCTGGTATTTTAGGTAAGGGTATTGCTGCGTATCTCGCAAAGGAAGGTGCAAAAGTGGTTGTGCTCGACAGGAGTGAAGAGGCAGGAAAAGCATTGGTAGACAGTATCAAAGCCGAAGGAAATGAAGCCATGTTCCTTTACACGGATGTGATGGATAAGGAAGTGCTGGAAGGTAACAAGATAGAAATCATGAAGGCTTATGGCCGTATTGATGTATTATTGAACGCTGCCGGAGGTAACATGGCAGGTGCAACTATCGCTCCGGATAAGACTTTCTTCGATTTGCAGATTGATGCATTCAAGAAAGTGGTGGATCTGAACCTTTTCGGTACAGTATTGCCTACAATGGTATTTGCAGAAATTATGGTGGAACAGAAGAAAGGTTCTATTGTAAACTTCTGTTCAGAATCGGCTCTTCGTCCATTGACCCGTGTGGTAGGTTATGGTGCGGCAAAAGCAGCCATTGCCAACTTTACTAAATATATGGCCGGTGAACTGGCTTTGAAATTCGGTAACGGTCTGCGTGTAAATGCCATCGCTCCGGGATTCTTCCTGACCGATCAGAACCGTACGCTATTGACTAATCCGGATGGTTCTCTGACTGACCGTTCAAAGACCATTCTCGCTCATACTCCATTCAACCGTTTCGGTGAACCGGAAGACCTTTATGGAACAATCCATTATTTGATTAGCGATGCTTCTAACTTCGTAACAGGTACAGTAGCTGTTATCGACGGTGGATTTGATGCATTCTCAATTTAATAAATTGAAAATTAGCTGTGCAGTGTCTGCATACTGGCTATCAACTCTTGGCTTTCAGCTTTTAATTTTTAACTTTTAATTTTTAATTTAATAATATGTATTTATGTGAACAAACTTGGCGCTGGTATGGTCCTAACGACCCGGTTAGCTTGTGGGATATTAAGCAGGCAGGCGCTACAGGTATAGTAAATGCTCTTCATCACATTCCAAATGGTGAAGTGTGGACAGTAGAAGAGATCATGAAGCGTAAGCAAATGATTGAGGAAGTGGGTCTGACATGGTCTGTGGTAGAAAGTGTACCTGTACACGAACATATCAAGACGCAGACGGGTGACTTCATGAAATATATTGAAAACTATAAGGAAAGCATCCGTAATCTGGCGAAGTGTGGCGTAATGGTAGTTACTTATAACTTCATGCCTGTATTGGACTGGACCCGTACAGACCTTGCCTATACAATGCCGGATGGCTCTAAAGCACTCCGTTTTGAAAAGGCAGCTTTTGTAGCTTTCGACCTTTTCATCTTGAAACGTCCGAATGCTGAAAAAGATTACACTCCGGAAGAAATTGCCAAAGCGAAAGCCCGTTTCGAGCAAATGAGCGAAGACGACAAGAAATTGTTGGTTCGTAACATGATTGCCGGACTTCCGGGATCGGAAGAAAGCTTTACTGTAGAACAATTCCAGGAGGCATTGGACCGTTATAATGATATCGATGCCGAGAAGCTTCGTTCCAACTTGATTTTCTTCTTGAAAGAAATAGCTCCTGTTGCCGATGAAGTAGGAGTAAAACTAGTGATTCATCCGGACGATCCTCCTTATACTATCTTGGGCTTGCCACGCATTTTGAGTACGGAAGAAGATTTCAGAAAATTGATTGAAGCCGTACCTAATGAATCTAACGGCCTTTGCTTGTGTACAGGCTCTTTCGGTGTACGTGCTGACAATGACCTTGCCGGTATGATGGAACGTTTCGGCGACCGTGTCAACTTCGTACATTTGCGTAGTACGCAGCGTGACGAAGAAGGAAACTTTTACGAAGCCAATCATCTGGAAGGGAATGTAGATATGTACAGTGTAATGAAAGCTCTTATTCTTTTGCAACAACGTCGCAAATGCTCTATCGCTATGCGTCCTGACCACGGTCATCAGATGATTGATGACTTGAAGAAGAAAACCAATCCGGGATATTCTTGTCTGGGCCGTCTTCGCGGATTGGCAGAACTTCGTGGATTGGAAATGGGTATTGCAAAATCTATTCTATAAGTAGAAATATATAATTAGTATTTTATCATAAAACACTACGGCTATTATTGATTGAAATAGTAGTTGTAGTGTTTTTTATTTGTTTTTTTTCATCGGTTGAGGAATGAGTGAAGCAAATAAATCTCTCACATGTGTATCTTTGTCGGTTTTCTTCGCTTTTTTTGCTTTTTGGGGTTCGGGAATAATAAGTAAAGCTATTTGTGCACAAGCTTCGGCGTCTGCTAATGCGTGATGATGGTTCGTTAAGTCATATCCGCACCGGGCAGCTACCGTATGTAATTGATGATTGGGTAATTCTTTTCCGAATACCTTTCTCGAAGCGCGGCATGTGCAGTGAAACTTGTAATTAGGGTAAGTCATCTCCCACAGTTCGTGAACTGCCCGAAGGCAACCTTCGTCAAAAGGACTGTTGTGCGCTACAAGTGGCAGACCGTCTATCAACGGTTTGATTTCCGCCCATACTTCCGGAAATTCATCAGCTTCCATCGTGTCGTCATAAGTTAAGCCATGGACAGCTGTTGTCCATTGAGTATAATAATTAGGGCGGGGACGGATCAGGCGATAGATTTTATTCGTTATTTTCCCTTCCCTTACAATGACAACTCCCACACTGCATACACTGGTACGTTTGCCGTTGGCTGTTTCAAAGTCTATAGCTGCAAAATTCCTCATTTTATTTTATTGTTTTGGAATACAAATGTATGAATTAGAATTTATTCTCTTTATATTTGTCTGTAAAATATATCCATGTATACAGAATATCAGCCTTCTCATTTACTTGTTCCCTACATTGATAACTATTGGGAATTTAAGGGCAATCCGGAATATGGTATGCGCATCCATATTCTGCCGGATGGTTGTACCGATTTTATATTTACGCTGGGAGAGGTGGCTAATGCTGTTGAAGAAGGAAGTCTGATTATGCAACCTTATCGTTCCTATTTCGTAGGACCCATGACGAAGTACTCCGAACTTGTCACTTATGCTGAATCCGTTCATATGTTTGGCGTTCGTTTTTTACCTTGTGGTCTGTCTTGCTTTACAAACCTGCCTTTGCACGAGTTTGTGAATAGCAGAATCAGTGTTAATGAGATGAAGGCTGTTTTTGATGACACTTTTATTGAAAAATTAGGTGAGCAGAAGCATGTGGCAGATCGAATACGAGTAGTGGAGGAATATTTGCTGGCATATTTGGCGCGCCATTATCAGCCTGCTGATTCGCACGTCGCTATGGCAGTGAACATGATTAATCATTCCGGAGGAAAACGTTCAGTTCGCAGCTTGATGGATGACGTCTGTTTGTGTCAGCGTCATTTTGAGAGGAAGTTCAAGCATTATACCGGATTTACTCCTAAAGAATACAGCCGTATTGTCAAATTTAAGAATGCTGTGGAATTATTGAGAACCACGACATCAGCCAACCTGTTGACTACGGCGGTTGATGCAGGATATTATGATTTAGCGCATTTTTCAAAAGAGATTAAGTCGATGTCCGGCAATACTCCTGCGTCTTTTCTTTCCCTTACAGTTCCGCAAGAAACCACACTTACTTATATCGAGCCACAGAGATAGATTGGTAAAAGTCGCTTTTTTACAATAGAATGGGAAGATATGCCGTTACCTTTGCAAGGTTAATAAAAACCAATCAGTTTATGACCACAAAAACAATGAAAGAGAAAGCAGCAGAATTGTTGCAAAGATGTGAAGTAGTTACCCTTGCTTCTGTGAATAAAGAAGGTTATCCCCGTCCTGTACCGATGAGTAAAATCCTGGCAGAAGGAATTGCCACTATCTGGATGTCTACCGGGGCAGATTCACTAAAAACAATAGACTTCTTATCGAATCCGAAAGCAGGATTATGCTTTCAGGATAAAGGAGACAGCGTGGCGTTAACGGGGAAAGTGGAAGTTGTAACCGACGAAAAGATGAAGCAGGAACTTTGGCAGGACTGGTTTATCGATCATTTTCCCGGTGGCCCCGTTGATCCCGGCTATGTCTTGTTGAAATTTGAATCGAATCACGCAACTTATTGGATTGAAGGAACATTTATCCATAAGAAACTCGACTAATTTTACTCGGAAAGATAAGGAATACCGGATTGATTTAATGAGAGTGTGTCAAAACGCAGATTATCGCAGATTATTTCAATTGTATTGATGTATTAATCGACGACTTATAAAATTATTTCTGCGATAATTTGCGTTAATCTGCGTTTTATTATTCATTATGACACACCTTCGTAATTCATTTAGAATTCGAATTTCTCTAATTTCATTTCAGCCAATTTCTGAATGATACCTACATATTGAGCGAAATGAGGAGATTTTTCGTGTGCTGCCAATACTTCGGCATTCTGCCAAGTTTCGCAAATCATGAAAACGTCAGGACGCGTGCTGCTTTCGAAAGTATCATAAGCAATGCATCCTTCTTCTTTTAAAGAACAGGCAGTCAGTTCTTTTGCCGCTTTTATCGCTTCTTCGCGGTTGGATTCGTTTACACGAACAAAAACATTTAATCTGATCATAGTCTTTTTTATTTATATGATTAAAAGAATCACTTTCTCACAGTATCTGTGAAAAGCCGAAGGCAAAGATACTATTTTTCTATACTTCTGGTGAGCTTATTTCAAAATTTCATATAAACTTCATGCCATCCTGAAAAAACTATTATATTTGCATCTGAATTCTAAAAGCAATGATTTTGGGCACAATTCTTAAATTTGTTATAGCTTACTATTAGCCTCATAAACCACAGGCTAATTTCTTTCGTTTGAGTAGTTCTATACTTGAACAGGTTTTTCATTTTATCATTTTTATTATTCACTGCATCGTTTTTCAAGACTGATGCAATTTAGCTATTCAAGCTTTCAGTCCGGTTCATAGTAATCAGACGGGAGTGGTGGATGCGTTGAGAATGAATGGAAAATTTCGTAAGAAATAGTAAGCTGAACATAGAAGAAGAAATAAAAAGGATCGAGCTACAGTCGGTTGATCCTTTGGATAGAATCAGGCAGATCATTGGTGTCCTACAGGTTTCACTGACTTCGCTGAAAACAGCAGTTGCCGGATATCAGTTTCGAAATGCTGAAGAAGAGATTCTTTTCTTTAAAGTATCGAAACCGCAGATTTCCGGTCTGTTGATGTTTTATGTCCGTTTGTATCAGATTGAAAAGAATCGTATCGGCAAATCTCTGTCCTCCCAATGCAGATATCTGAAGATTGAATTGGAGAACCTGCAAAAAACATTTTCGAATAATAGCTTTTATGAATATTATCGTGCCGGTCGGACAGAGTTTGATAACCACTATTTTATTCGGGAGAATTATGATATTCTTTCTGATATACATTGCCATCTACTGGATAGAGATATTTCTTTTACCACCTTGCATGATTCGAGTGTTGCAGAAATTCTGGCGAATAATCGTTTGATAGAATATGTATCGGAGGAAATAGAGCAGCTGACAGAGAAACTTCATCTTAAATTTACTTTCATTGTAGACAGTAAGCTGTTGCAATGGACGGACAGTAAAGTGGCTTTGGTTGAGTTTATCTACGCTTTGTATGCAGGTAAATGCTTTAATAATGGAAATACGAGTTTGAAAGACATTGCTTTTTGTTGCGAAACACTGTTTAATATCGAGATAGGTGACTTTTATCGTATATTCTTGGAAATCAGGAATAGAAAGAAAAGCAGGACTCAATTTCTGGATAAGTTGAAAGAACAGATTATAAAGATGATGGATGAGCTTGACAGATAAATTTCAGGGCGTCTTGTGACATCTTGTGAATTATACAAATGGCTAATCTCCAACTTTGCGGAGAAATATAATTGATTCACAAAGAAAGATAATCGCTTTTGTATAGTTATGGAAACAACATTTACATGGGAAATAAGGGTGAAGAATTGCCCCTTATTAATTAAGAAATGCAGTCACTGTGATAGTGACCGCTTTTATTGCAGTGATAAGTTCAGGATGAATGCACAGAAGAAAAACATTGATGTCTGGCTGATTTATAGATGTGTGAAATGTGATAACACTTGTAATATGACTCTGTTATCACGAACAAAAACCGACTTGATTGATAAGAAGCTCTTTCACAGCTTTTCTATGAATGACAGGGAAGTTGCCTGGCAATATGCTTTTTCTGCCGGAGTGGCAAGCAGGAATAATCTTCAATTAGATTATGACAGTGTTGAATATGAAGTGATAAATACCGTCTCTTTAGAAGATATCCTGAATATGAGTAGTGAGATCATAAGTATCCGAGTCAAATGTGATTTCGACTTGAACCTTAAATTATCTTCGTTGATAAAAAGATGTCTTCCTCTTTCCAGTACCCGCTTGAAGCTGCTGTTTGAAAAAGGGTATATTTCTTTACTTTCCGGCAAAACATCTTCCAAGTGTAAGGTAAAGAATGGCGATACTATTTTGATAGATCGAAAAAGCCTGATTGATTTCTTGGGATAAAATCGGTTTTACAGTTTTTTTTAATAGCTTTGTGAAATGATCATTCGCATTCTGTAAAAGAGGTTGTACTATTAAGATTGAAGATATGAAAAAGGTATGTTTATTCGCTTTTATTTTGTTTGCTTGGAGTATCGTTGTGAATGCACAGGAAAGTGATGGACGATACGTTGAAGTGACCGGTTCTTCTGAAATAGAAGTCGTTCCGGATGAGATTCATTTTCTGATTCAGATTAAGGAGTATTGGCAAGAAGAATACACCGGTAAATCAAAAAAAGAAGAAGATTTCCGGACGAAAGTGCCATTGGCAATGATAGAGAAAGATTTGCGTAAAAGTTTGCGCAAAATAGGAATAACGGATGATGCTATCCGCACACAGGAAATAGGAGATTATTGGCGCCAGAGAGGAAAGGAATTTCTGATAGGTAAGCAATTGGATATCCGGCTTACGGATTTTGAGCAGATTAACTCTATTATTCGTTCGGTCAATACGTGGGGAATTGAGTCCATGCGCATCGGAGAACTCAAACATAAGGATTTGCCAATGTATCGGAAACAGGGTAAGATTGAAGCACTGAAGGCTGCCCGTGAGAAAGCATCTTATCTGGTGGAAGCGATGGGGCAGCAGTTGGGTGAAGTGATTCGTATCATCGAGCCTGCCGATAATAACATAAGCCGTTATCTTCCTTTCGAGGCGCAGAGCAATGTAAGCATGGGGGCGGCAGCTACCGAGCAGTACCGGGTTATCAAGCTACGGTATGAAATGACGGCTCGTTTTGCCATTAAATAAAAATAGTCTATCTTTGTCGCATGACAAGAAATAATAAATCGGATTTGGTTTAGTAAACAATCTGTGTTGCTGATACAGATTGTCCTTTCGTTTGCTCTCGGATGATTCCTTTCGGGAGTATTCTTTATGTCTTTATAATTTCAATTTTTAACTTGCGTACAAGGGTGCTAAAAGCATCGTGGTGCTTTGTAACGTGTGCGCTGTATACATTAAGATCATGAATAACGAAAATCAAACAATTCACAAATTCGACGTTAATTTAAACTGGTATGGCTGGAATGATAAACTAAGCCGACTAAAACAAGAATCACTCTACAGCACTCTTCTTCATGGACGTATATCCATAGTACACCGTACCTGCTACGAGGTCGTTTCCGAAAACGGATTGTTTCAGTGTGAACTCACGGGAAACATGATGTATGGGAAATCTGATGCTGAATTACCCTGTACGGGTGATTGGGTGCTTTTTCAACCATTTGATGAGAATAAAGGGATTATTGTCGATATGCTGCCTCGTGAGCGGACATTGTATCGCAAGAAAAGCGGTACAGTTGCCGATAAGCAGGCCATTGCTTCTTACGTCGATAAAGCATTTATTGTGCAGAGCCTTGACGATAATTTCAATGTCCGCAGAGTAGAACGTATTATGGTTCAGGTATTGGAAGAAAATATCAAGCCTGTATTGGTACTTAATAAATCCGATTTAGATTTTGACAGGCAGAGTGTTGAAGAACAAATAAAGCATATCTCCAATCAGATACCCGTATTTTTTACGAGTATTCATCAACCCCAAACGATTCTCCGGCTGCGGGAATCCATATCAGAAGGAGAAACTGTTGTGTTTGTCGGTTCTTCGGGTGTCGGGAAAAGTTCTCTGGTAAATGCACTCTGTGAAAAATCTGTGTTACTTACCTCCGATATAAGCCTGTCCACAGGAAAAGGCCGGCATACATCAACCCGTCGGGAAATGGTATTGATGAATGATTCGGGTGTTTTAATCGATACTCCGGGTGTGCGTGAATTTGGCTTGGTTATCGACAATCCGGATTCACTGGCCGAAGTACTTGAAATCTCTGACTATGCAGAATCGTGCCGTTTCAAAGATTGTAAGCATATCAACGAACCGGGTTGTGCTGTTTTAGAAGCAGTCAATAGCGGTGTGTTAGACTATAAAGTTTATGCAAGCTATCTGAAACTTCGCCGGGAAGCGTGGCACTTTTCTGCTTCCGAACATGAGAAACGTAAAAAGGAGAAGTCCTTTACAAAACTTGTAGAAGAAGTAAAGAATCGTAAGGCAAATCGCTGATTTCTATTTAAACGATGCAGGTATTGGAATTTATTTTTTTCTTCAAAAGAGCAAAAAAGTTTTAGCTGCGCAAAAAGGCTGCGCACCACTGCATCTATCTTTGTCGAAGAAACAAGAAAACAGGTCAAGTACGGGTTACTTCAACAACTCATTTAAGGTATGGAAATCACTCATACGATTATCCGTTTTCCTGTTTCGCAAAGGGGCAGTAGCTCAGTGGGTAGAGCATCATCTTTAATCTTGAGATTATCCTGATGAAAAAGGTCAATTAAGATTTACTCCTATCCCGTGACCGTCGTCGGTTCGACTCCGACCTGCTCCACAAAAAAATATATAGAGGTAGGACAGCAGCTTCGGGATTATCTGAAATGAGGTCAACCGGGGCTTACTTCTTAACGGTGGATAACGCTGGTTCGAATCCGGCCTGTTCTACCTCTTTTTATCAACTAAGGTCAAGGAAGACTTACTTCAAAACCGCAGGAATGCTCCATTGATTCACAGTCTTCCGATTACCTTACTTAAAAAAACAAAGTTATGAATAAAGATTTGTTGAAAGTGTCTATCAGGCAGAATGCAATCTATTTGCCTTTGATAGAAGGAGAGAAAAAGCAGGAAGAGTTGACTTCGACTACCATTGCATTGGTAGCCCAACTCCGTAAAGTAGGATATAGCTTGTCCGAAGAACTGCTGCATGCCGTTAATCAGTTATATCCGGCTCAACAGATGATGATTCTTCAGGTGATGAAAGAGGTATTGGGTGTGACGCTAAACTGGGCTCCATTGGTGAAAGGGTGGGATGTACCTACCGGAGAAACGCGTTTGGATCATCTGGTTACATGGATCGCTAACCTGTTTAATACCCCCAAAGGCGTTAAACTACCTTGCGGACACGTGATCCCTGATAATACATTCCCTATGGAACGATACAATGGTTGTCCGTTCTGCGGAACTCCATTCCAAACGGCTACTACGGAATACTTCGGACAGGGAAGTAAACTGAAAGTGCTGGAACTTTGGCAGGACAAGGAGCTGAATGCTTTTTTCTGTGACTTGCTTGAATCGCGTACAGCTCTTGATGCCACACAAGCGGATAGCTTGAAAATGATGCTTGGCGAACTTCCGTTGCCGGCAGTCGGAATCAAAATGAAGGAGACATTGATGTTGGTGATAGATACATTGGTGGAGCAGGATAGAGCGCAGGAAGCGCAAATCTATTTCTCTACTCCGAATGATATATTGCGTTATCTGTGGTATAAGAAAACCGGATTCCTGCAAATCATAGAACCTAAGACTATTATCCGTAAAACAGGTAGAAACAACACACATATATGTGGAGTTTTGGATAAAAGTCGTTCGGCAGCCCAAGCGAAGCGTGAGGAGTTGAAGTTGAAATATACGCGTCGTGAATGTAAAATGGTAGCTCTTTGGTTGAACAACCTGACAATGGCTCCGGAGAAGGCTTGCGAAATCATGCATCCGAAAAGAGAGATGTGGGTACGTATGATACGTGCGTTGCGTCTGGCGGAATATGCCCGTAAGCTGGAATTCGGAAATTTGAAGGAATTGATGGATATATTCTACCGTGAGGCATATACCGTTTGGCAGGGAGAAGTGGAGCGCAACCGTTTGAAAGCGGATGCGGAACAGACATTTGCTTTGTTAAAGCAGCGACCGGGTATGTTTGCACGTTCTTTATTTGCGAATATGCTTTGGTTCGGAGCGGAAGAGACGTTGGCTGCATTTAAAGAAGTGGTTCATTTGTTGCCGGCACGTTTGGTCGTTACTTTGGGTATGTATGCGGAGAGCTACTTTGAACCGGGACGTAAGAGAATGGTGAAACCTTTAGGGGGGAATGCTCTTTTGATAGAACCACACTATTTGGTGGGGCTGTATATGGAGGATCAGCTAAAAGCGATGGTGAAGGATGTACAGGATTTGTGTAAGGAAGTCGTAGCTGCCCGTTTCGCCGGTGTAGCTGCCGGAAGTGAAAACAAAAGTATGTATATTGACCCTATGTTGTTCCATATCCCGTTGTCTATCGGCGATCGTAGCGAAACAATTCAGGATACTTCCTGTGCTTTGCAGGGAACACGTTTTCCGGTAGAGGGGGATAAAGTGCGGTTGTTTATGCAGTGGGGAAAAGGGCTTCCGGCACAGCATCTTGATATGGACTTGAGTTGTCATATTGCTTTGCCTTCCACAACAGAAGTTTGTTCTTACTTCAACTTGCAGGCTATTGGTGCTAAACATAGCGGGGATATCCGAAGTATTCCTAATAAGAAAGGTACTGCCGAATATATCGAGCTGGATTTGAACGAACTGAACCGTGTAGGTGCGGAATATGTTGCTTTCACTTGCAATGCATATAGCAACGGGACTATCTCTCCTAATTTGGTGGTAGGTTGGATGAACTCTGCCTATCCAATGAAGATATCGGAAAGAACAGGAGTAGCTTACGATCCTTCTTGCGTGCAACATCAGGTACGTATTTCCCAAAGTTTGCAGAAAGGACTTGTTTTCGGAGTTCTGAAAGTGAAAGAACGGGAAATCGTTTGGCTGGAAATACCTTTTGGTGGACAGACGATTCTTTCTTTGGATACACAGACCATCGAAAAGTATCTGGATAAACTGGAAGCGAAAACAACTGTCGGTGAACTGTTGACTGTCAAAGCGCAGGCACAGGGATTGAAGTTAGTTGATATTCCGGAAGCGGACGAGATATATACTCGTGAATGGGCATTGAATACTGCCGCTGTGACTAAATTACTGTTAGGTGATTAAATTCTTGGGAGGAATTGTCTTTTTCCTCCTAAGATTTAAAGGTCGTATCGCATAAAGTTATACCTTTGCATGCGATAGATTAATCGTCTGACAGCTGTTGAACTTTCGTCTGACAACTGTTATCTTTCCGTCTGACAACTGTCAGACGAAAAAGATACAGCTGTCAGACGATTATTTTTATATGAACTGAAGATTAAAGTTCAATGAACAGGCGATTAAATATACGTAGTGAAAGTAATAAATGTATGAACTAATAAAAAGATATACTTATGAGTGCTCAATATGATTTGTATGAAACACCGGATCCTGATTGTACCGGAGAACAAAAGCCTTTGCATGCCCGTATCGTTCCAAATGGAACTTACTCGAAAAAAGAATTCATGGAACGTGTATCTCGTTCTTCCCAGACTTTTAACTATAACGTGATAGATGCGGTAGTAGGAGTTGTATTGGATGAACTAGCCGAAACGTTAGCAGAGGGATATATCGTAGAACTTGGCGAACTCGGGCATTTCAGCATCTCTTTGAAATGTACGCATAAAGTAATGACTAAACGGGAGATTCGTGCCGAATCAATCTGTTTTGATAACGTGCATTTGCGCACTTCCAAAGAGTTCAAAAGGAAGATTAAACGTGAGATAGAGTTGGAACGTGTGGATAAATCCAGACACTCTTCTCAAAAAGTGGAATTTTCTATGGAGCAATGCCAGCAGCTTTTACAGGAATTTCTAAAGAAAAATGGTGGTATTACCCGATTGGAATATAGTAGCCTGACCGGACTTTCCCGGCTGAAAGCAATAGATGATTTGAATACTTTCATTGAGAAAGGGATTCTTCGTAAACGTGGAGCTGGAAGAACCGTGTTTTATGTCTGGCAACAAGAGCAATAATAATCAATTCAAAGATTTCTTCTTGTTATTGCTAACAATTTTGTACCTTTGTTTGTCTATAGAAAAAACAGTAGGATTATGGCAAGAATAACAATTCCTTATGCAGTAGCAGATTTCATAGAAATGCGTGAACGTGGTTTCTATTACGTAGATAAGACCCAATATATAACTAAGCTTGAAGATTATAAGGCTCCTGTATTTCTGCGTCCCCGTCGCTTTGGGAAGAGTTTGTTAGTCTCTACTCTAGCTTGCTATTATGACCGTACGAAAGCGCATCGGTTTGAAGAACTGTTTGGTGACACGTGGATTGGTAACCATCCGACAAAAGAACATAACCGTTATATGATAATCCGTTATGACTTCTCCGCAATGGTAATGTCAGACCATATTCAAGGGCTGGCACAGAATTTTAATGACCTGAATTGCGGTCCGGTAGAAGTAATGGTAGCACATAATCGTGATTTGTTTGGTGATTTTGAATTTAGCAATCGTGGCGATGCATCTAAAATGCTGGAAGAAGTGCTTACCTACGCCCGCTCTCACGAACTGCCTAAAGTTTATATTTTGATTGATGAATATGATAATTTCACCAATCAATTACTTACTGCCTATAATGACCCACTCTATGAAGAAGTTACTACTAATGACAGCTTTCTGCGTACTTTTTTTAAAGTAATTAAAAAAGGTATTGGTGAGGGGAGTATCCGTACTTGTTTTTGTACAGGTGTGCTGCCCGTCACTATGGATGATTTGACCAGTGGATATAATATTGCAGAGATATTGACTCTTGAGCCTAATTTCCTGAATATGCTTGGGTTTACATACGAAGAAACAGAAACATATCTACGTTATGTACTGGATAAATACTCTACGGGACAGGATCGTTTTGACGAAATCTGGCAACTAATTGTAAGCAACTACGATGGCTACCGTTTCCGTCCCAATGGAGATCGGCTATTCAATGCCACTATCCTTACTTACTTCTTCAAGAAATTTGCAGCCAATGCCGGTAGTATTCCGGACGAGTTGGTAGATGAAAATCTACGTACTGACATTCATTGGATTCGTCGGTTGACTCTTTCGCTGGATAATGCGAAAGCGATGTTGGATGCATTGGTAATTGACGATGAACTGCCTTATAATGTGGCTGATCTTGCCAGTAAGTTTAATAAGAAAAAGTTTTTTGATAAAGAGTTTTATCCCATTAGTTTGTTTTATTTGGGAATGACAACGTTGAGGGATAAATTTGTGACAACATTGCCCAATATGACGATGCGTAGTGTATACATGGACTACTATAATCAACTGAACAAAATAGAAGGTAATGCACAACGTTATGTCCCTGTGTATCGGCACTATGATTCCAATCGAAGCCTGGAACCACTCGTTCAGAATTATTTCGAACAATATTTGGGACAATTTCCAGCACAAGTTTTTGATAAGATCAATGAAAACTTTATCCGGTGTTCTTTCTACGAACTGGTATCGCGTTATTTAAGTAGTTGTTATACCTTTGCCATCGAACAGAATAATTCAGCAGGCCGATCAGACTTTGAAATGACCGGTATTCCCGGTACGGATTACTATATGGATGATCGTGTGGTCGAATTTAAATACTATCGTATGAGGGAAGCTGAAAAGATGCTTGCACTTTCCGAGCCTCTTCCCGAGCACGTGGAACAGGTGAAAAGATACGGTGAAGACACTAAGAAAAAGTTTCCCAATTATAATGTGCGGACATATGTGGTGTACATTTGTGCTAATAAGGGATGGAAATGTTGGGAAGTATGAGACAATAAAATCTGCAATATTACTGATAACACATATTAAGAGCGATTATTTGCTGGTTCTTTTTCATATCGGTATATTTGTCCCGCTATTCTATATAACAATAGAGAGAGAATGTATCAAAAGAAAAATATAAGGGTATATATAGCATGGATGTTATTCATGACATTCATTCCTTTCTTTGTAGTGAAGACCTTTCACTATCATGGAAGTGAGGATGAAAAGTCGTGTTCCCATGCAAAGCATTCCCATAATTCTTCCGATGATTGTGCGATATGTAAATACTCTCTTTCTCTTTTCACGGAACCTCAATTAATAGAATATCATACTATACTGACGCTCGTGCCCTACGAGCCGATTATTTACCAGGATAAGGTTGTTTGCAAACCAACTTATTCGCATCATTTACGCGGACCTCCGTTCGCATGATTACATACTCATATTTTCAATGGAGATAGATTGGCTTTCAATCTATCCTCACATTCATTTTACACATTAAATAAAAGATTGTAATTGATGCGTATCGGAATTATTTCGGGCGTAATAGGGTTATTTGTAACCTTATCCGTCCATGCACAGAAATCCGATTCAATCAAGAGCATGCTTTTGCCTGATGTTGTGGTAACCGAAACGTACCAGCAACGTCAAGTAAAAAAGTCTGCCCTTACGGTTGATGTAGCCGATCAGGATTTTTTGCGCAAACATTTTACAGGAAACTTCATGCAGGCGATGGAGAACATTCCCGGAGTACAGGCAATGGATATTGGTTCGGGCTTCTCCAAACCGATGATTCGCGGAATGGGATTCAACCGGATTGCTGTATTGGAAAACGGAATCAAACAGGAAGGACAACAATGGGGAGCCGATCACGGACTAGAACTGGATGCTTTCAATATCGGAGCAGTCAATGTATTGAAAGGGCCCTCCTCACTGCTCTATGGCAGTGATGCAATGGGAGGAGTGATTGATGTTGTTCCACCGGCTGTTCCTGCTGATAATCGTGTGTTCGGAGATGTCACACTGCTGGGTAAATCAGTCAATGGAACCATCGGAGGGTCACTGATGCTGGGAATCAGGAAGAATGCCTGGTACTCCCATATTCGTTATTCGGAACAACATTTCGGCGACTATCGTATTCCGACGGATTCTATTGTCTACCTGACACAAAGAATTCCCATATATGGGCGTAAACTCAAGAATACAGCAGGTATTGAACGCAATATCGGGCTTTTTACCCAATATCAACGAAGAGCCTATAAAGCGAATTATGCTGTGAGTAATGTATATCAAAAGACGGGATTCTTTCCGGGAGCACACGGCATACCCGATGCGTCACGTGTGGAAGATGATGGAGACAGCCGTAATATTGAATTGCCATTCAGTAAAGTGAATCACCTGAAAGTGACTACCCACCAGCAATATGCATGGGAGAAACTGATCTTGTCAGGCGATTTAGGTTTCCAGAACAATCACCGTGAAGAGTGGAGTGCTTTCCATACTCACTATGGTTCGCAACCCGCACCGGAGAAAGACCCCGACAAGGAACTTGCTTTTAATCTGAACACTTTCAGTGCTTCGGTGAAAGCTCGTTTTATTGGTTCTTCTTCGTGGGAACATACATTGGGGTGGGATGGACAACATCAACGGAACGACATTTCCGGCTATTCGTTTTTACTGCCTGAATATCGCCGTTCCACTACCGGAATGCTTTGGCTTACGACATACAGACCTAACAATGTGTTTTCAGTCAGCGGAGGAGTGCGATATGACTACGGATATATGAATATCTCTTCGCATGAAGATGCTTACCTTGCCGATTATCTTCGGAAACAGGGCTATGATCCGGAACAGATAGACTTCTACAAGTGGAACAGTCACTCTGTGAATAAGCACTACGGTGATTATTCTCTTTCTCTGGGACTGGTATGGACTCCCTCCGACAAGCATCTGGTAAAGGTGAATATCGGGCGTAGTTTCCGCCTGCCCGGTGCGAATGAGTTGGCTGCCAACGGTGTACATCACGGCACTTTCCGCCATGAACAGGGAGATGCAAACCTAAAGTCCGAACAAGGCTGGCAACTGGATGCTTCTTATCATCTGAAGTACCGGGGAATTTCTTTCTCCGTCTCTCCATTTGTCAGTTGGTTCAGCAATTACATCTTTCTGCGTCCTACCGGAGAGTGGTCTGTATTGCCTCATGCCGGACAAATCTATCGCTATACCGGAGCGGAAGCGCTATTTGCAGGAACTGAAGCTACCGTAGATGTTGATTTTCTGCGCAACTTCAATTATCGGATTTCCGCTGAATACGTTTACACCTATAATTGTGATGAACATATTCCATTGAGTTTCTCGCCACCTCCTGTCATGCGCAATACATTAACCTGGCAAAAGAATCGGTATATGTTGTATGCAGAATGGCAGAGCATTGCCCGGCAAAATAGAGTGGACCGTAACGAAGACCGTACAGCCGGAGCAAACCTCTTTCATCTGGGTGGTTCATTGAATATTCCGATAGGTGGAAACAACGAGATTGAAATCACCCTGACCGCCCGGAATATATTCAATACCCGATATTACAATCATCTTAGTTTTTACAGGAAAGTTGAGATCCCCGAACCGGGACGTAACTTCCAGATATTAATCAAAGTTCCATTTAAAAAATTACTGAAATGAAAAATAAATTCTATCTCCCAATGATTAGCCTTTTGGCAACAGTTACTTTCATGTTTTCCTCTTGTGATAATGATGACTCCAGCGATACGACCAAACCTCTGATTGAACTTCACGAACCGGAAGAAGGTCAGGCTTTGGAGATCGGAAACGAACATGGGGTTCATTTTGAAATGGATTTGTCGGATGATGTCATGCTGAAATCCT
Source organism: Bacteroides sp. 90-K9/2 (assembly GCF_047310725.1). NCBI lineage: Bacteria > Pseudomonadati > Bacteroidota > Bacteroidia > Bacteroidales > Bacteroidaceae > Bacteroides > Bacteroides sp. 90-K9/2. The sequence goes on along the minus strand of NZ_JBCGVL010000003.1, from coordinate 153,136 downwards.
ATAAGATTGAAATTCATAGTAATTTCGACCACCATTCACACGGAGGTAATAGCAGGGCTGCACAGGAAACAGTAGATTTTAGTTTCAACAGATCCTACGATGTGTCCGGACAGAAAACCGCCCATATTCATCATCACGATATTGTAATACCGGCCAATGCTACTGCAGGAGATTATCATTTGATGGTTTATTGCACGGATGCCGCAGGTAACGAATCTTATATCGCGCGCAATATTAAATTGAGTAATGAGGTGGAAGACGAAGACCATCACCATGATGAATAAGATAGATTGCAATACATAAGGAAGGAATGTCTACTATCCATAGGACGATAGATAGACTGTTTTTTTGTAATGAGTATTTTTTCTTTTGAAAGGTGTAATATCTATTACACCTTTTTTGTTTCCAATCCTTTACTTTTGTGAAAAATACTTTTTCATATGATGAAGTTTCCAATAATAAATCGACTCTTTCCTTCTTATAAATGGAAGGTAGCGGCTGTCATCATTGGCGGTGTTATTGTGGGTGGAGGAGCACTGTTTATGTATATGCTCCGGGCGCATACCTATCTTGGGGATGACCCGGCTGCGTGCGTGAATTGCCACATTATGACTCCTTACTATGCAACTTGGTTTCATAGTTCGCATGCCCGGAATGCCACCTGCAATGATTGTCATGTGCCGCATGAAAATGCTGTGAAGAAATGGACCTTTAAAGGTATGGACGGTATGAAACACGTGGCTGCATTTCTTACCAAAAGTGAGCCGCAGGTCATTCAGGCTCATGAAGCCAGTTCCGAAGTGATTATGGATAATTGTATCCGTTGTCATACACAACTCAATACGGAATTTGTGAAGACGGGGAAGATCGATTATATGATGTCACAAGTAGGAGAGGGGAAGGCTTGCTGGGATTGCCATCGTGATGTTCCTCATGGTGGAAAGAATTCTCTGTCCGCTACTCCGGGAGCGATTGTTCCTCTTCCGGAATCGCCTGTTCCCGAATGGCTCCGGAAGATGGTGAATCAGAAAGATAAATAAGAAATGAAATACGTAATAAAATAATAAAACCGATATACAATGGAAAAGAAATTAAAATCATGGCAAGGATGGCTGTTGTTCGGAGGTTCAATGGTCGTTGTATTTGTTTTGGGATTATGCGTTTCTGCGTTGATGGAACGGAGGGCGGAAGTTGCCAGCATTTTCAATAACCGTAAAAACGTTATCAAAGGGATTGAAGCACGGAATGAACTGTTTAAGGATGACTTTCCCCGTGAATACCAGACTTGGACGGAGACTGCAAAGACTGACTTTGAGAGTGAATTTAATGGGAATATTGCTGTAGATGCTTTGGAAAAACGTCCTGAAATGGTGATTCTATGGGCGGGATATGCTTTCTCAAAAGATTATTCCACTCCACGGGGACACATGCATGCCATTGAGGATATTACGGCATCTTTGCGTACCGGTTCGCCCATGAGCCCGACCGAAGGTCCTCAACCGTCTACCTGTTGGACTTGTAAGAGTCCGGATGTTCCCCGTATGATGGAGGCATTGGGTGTCGATTCTTTCTATAACAATAAATGGGGGGCTATGGGCGCTGAAATTGTGAATCCTATCGGATGCTCCGATTGCCATGATCCCGAAACAATGAATCTTCATATCAGTCGTCCCGCTTTGATAGAGGCTTTCCAACGTCAGGGTAAAGACATCACTAAAGCTACTCCGCAGGAGATGCGTTCATTGGTATGTGCACAATGTCATGTGGAATATTATTTCAAAGGGGATGGCAAATACCTGACTTTCCCTTGGGACAAAGGTTTTACGGTAGAAGATATGGAGGCTTATTATGATGAGGCCGGTTTCTATGATTATATTCATAAATTGAGCCGTACTCCGATTCTGAAAGCGCAGCATCCTGACTATGAGATTTGTCAGATGGGTATCCACGGACAGAGAGGTGTCTCTTGTGCCGATTGCCACATGCCGTATAAGAGTGAAGGTGGTGTGAAATTCAGCGATCACCATATCCAAAGCCCGTTGGCTATGATTGACCGCACCTGTCAGGTTTGTCACCGTGAAAGTGAAGAGACTTTGCGTAATAATGTGTACGAACGCCAGCGTAAAGCGAATGAAATCCGTAACCGTCTGGAACAGGAATTGGCAAAAGCACATATCGAAGCTAAATTTGCCTGGGACAAGGGTGCCACAGAAACACAGATGAAAGATGTGCTCGCACTGATTCGTCAGGCACAATGGCGTTGGGATTTCGGAGTAGCTTCACACGGAGGTTCTTTCCATGCACCGCAGGAAATTCAGAGAATTCTTTCTCATGGATTGGATCGTGCCATGCAAGCCCGTCTGGCTGTGTCTAAAGTATTGGCAAAGAACGGATATACGGGAGATGTTCCGATGCCGGACATTTCAACAAAGGCAAAAGCACAGGAATATATCGGCTTGGATATGGATGCTGAAAGAGCGGCTAAGGAGAAATTCCTGAAAACAACTGTTCCGGCATGGTTGGAGAAAGCGAAAGAAAACGGTCGTCTGGCACAGAAATAAGAGAATTTATATATGTGGAGCAAACCATGGAGTTATAAAGAAGGGCTGGTGATTGGCGCAGGATTACTGGTGATAGGGCTATTGCTGCAAATGACAGTGGGAGCCATACATTGGGACCTGTTTGCCTGTCCGGTCAATGTGATTGTGTTAGTGGTTTATATCATTGCTTTGGTAGCCATGCACCTTCTTCGCAAACGTGTCTATTTATTCGGATGGTTGAGTCATTATTCCGCTGCTGTCTCGTCTCTATTGTGGGTGGTCGGCATGACGGTAGTGATGGGACTGATCCGGCAGGCTCCTTCCGGTCATGCTCCGGCTGATCTGCTGGGATTTTCGCAGATGATTTCTTCCTGGCCTTTTGTCTTGCTCTACTTTTGGATGGTCACCGCCTTGGGGCTGACAATCCTTCGCACCGGTTTCTCTTTGAAGATCAGCAGGATTTCTTTCCTACTGAATCATATCGGATTGTTTATTGCACTGATAACAGCCACTTTGGGAAATGCCGATATGCAAAGGTTGAAAATGACAACCCGGATGGGAAGTGCCGAATGGCGGGCTACGGATGATAAAGGTCAACTGATTGAACTTCCGCTGGCTATCGAACTGAAGGATTTCACTATCGACGAATATCCTCCGAAACTGATGTTGATTGATAATGAAACCGGCCGTACGCTTCCCGACAAATCTCCTGTACATGTATTGTTGGAAGAGGGAGTGACAAATGGCAGCTTGCAGGATTGGCAGCTAACTATTGAGCAATCTATTCCGATGGCTGCTTCTGTGGCTACCGAAGATACCTTGAAGTTTACAAAATTCTATTCGATGGGAGCGACTTATGCTGTCTATCTGAAAGCAGTCAATCAGAAGAATCAAACAACCAAAGAGGGATGGGTAAGCTGTGGTAGTTTTCTTTTTCCCTATAAGGCAATCCGGCTGGATTCTTTAACCAGTATTGTAATGCCGGAACGGGAACCGCAGCGATTTGCATCGGAAGTGAAGATTTACACACAAGAAGGAACGATCACGGAAGGAACCATTGAAGTGAACCGTCCGATGGAGATAGAAGGTTGGAAAATTTATCAACTTAGTTACGATGAAACAAAGGGAAGATGGAGCGATGTCAGTGTTTTTGAGTTGGTTCGCGATCCGTGGTTGCCGGTTGTTTACACAGGAATTATAATGATGATGGCAGGAGCCATCTGTCTGTTTGTCAGCGCACAAAAGAGGAAAGAGGAGGACAAAGCATGAGTTGGGAATACTTTATACTATTTGCAATAGCCGCACTGGTTTGTTGGGCTTTGGGAGCTTTTGCTGCCTGGAAAGGTACAAAACCGGGATGGGCTTATGGATTTACTTTCTTAGGTCTGGCTATTTTCTTCAGCTTCATTATCGGAATGTGGATTTCATTAGAACGTCCTCCGATGCGGACAATGGGAGAGACACGGCTGTGGTATTCTTTCTTCCTTCCGTTGGCGGGATTGATAACCTATGCACGCTGGAAGTATAAATGGATTTTAAGTTTCAGTTGCATCCTTTCATTGGTCTTTATCTGTATCAATATCTTCAAACCGGAGATTCACAATAAGACGTTGATGCCTGCTTTGCAAAGCCCGTGGTTTGCCCCTCATGTCATTGTGTATATGTTTGCTTATGCTATGTTGGGAGCGGCGACGGTGATGGCCGTCTATCTGCTTTGGTTCAAAAAGAAGGAGATTGAACGGAAAGAAATGGATTTGTGTGACAACCTCACCTATGTAGGTCTGGCATTTATGACATTAGGTATGCTTACCGGAGCTATCTGGGCAAAAGAAGCCTGGGGGCATTACTGGGCTTGGGACCCGAAAGAAACTTGGGCGGCAGCTACCTGGTTCGCTTATCTGGTGTATATCCATTTCAGATTAGGCAAGCCATTGAAGGCACGTCCTGCGTTGATTATTCTGTTAGTATCATTTGTCCTGTTGCAAATGTGCTGGTATGGAATCAATTACCTTCCGGCCGCACAGGGAGTCAGTGTGCATACTTATAATTTAAATTGAAATATCGAATCACTAAAACTTCAATATCAATGAAAACATTTTATTGGTCATTCTTGCTTATGCTGTTGCCAAGCATGGCATATACACAAAACACGGAGAAAGAGAATGAATTTACGATGTCTATGCAAATCAGACCTCGTGCGGAGTATCGGAATGGTGCATTGACTCCACGGGATGAAGGGGTAGCTCCTACATCTTTCATCAATAACCGTGCACGCCTCTCGATGGATTATAAACGTTCGGATCTGGAACTAAAGATGTCGGCACAGCATGTCGGTGTTTGGGGACAAGACCCGCAGATTGAGAAGAATGGGCGTTTTATGTTGAATGAGGCTTGGGCGAAACTGAACTTTGGTGAAGGGTTCTTTGCTCAACTGGGACGTCAGTCATTGATTTATGATGATGAACGTATTTTGGGAGGACTGGATTGGAATGTAGCGGGTCGTTACCACGATGCATTGAAGCTGGGATATGCTAACAAAAATAATGAAGTGCATCTGATTCTTGCTTTTAACCAGAATAATGACAATAGAACAAGTGGAGGTACTTACTATGATTCTTCTACCGGACAGCCTTATAAGAATATGCAAACCGTCTGGTATCATTATAAAGCGGATAATGTTCCGTTCGGAGCTTCTTTATTGTTTATGAATCTGGGATTGGAAACGGGTGATAAAGCCACGGATGATTCTCATACCCGCTATTTACAAACAATGGGTACTTACCTCACTTATAAGAATAGTAACTGGAATCTGGATGGTGCTTTCTACTATCAGATGGGTAAGAATAAAGCTGCGGAGAAAGTTTCAGCTTTGATGGGAAGCATACAAGCCGCCTATACCTTTAATCAGACATGGGGAGCCGTGGCTAGTTTTGATTATTTAAGCGGTGATAAAGGAAATGGCGGTAAGTATAAGGCTTTTGATCCTCTTTATGGAACCCATCATAAATTCTATGGAGCAATGGATTATTTTTATGCTTCTACATTTGCGAACGGTTATGCACCGGGATTGATGGATGCTCGTATCGGAGGTCGTTTCCGTCTATCTGACAAGGTGGATATGGAACTCAATTACCATTACTTTAGTACAGCAGTTAAAGTTCAGGACTTAAAGAAATCATTAGGTTCGGAAGTTGATTATCAGATAAACTGGTCAATCATGAAAGATGTGAAACTCTCTGCCGGATATTCTTTTATGCGTGGCACGAAGACAATGGATATTGTGAAAACAGGTAATCATAAAAGCTGGCAGGACTGGGGTTGGGTATCATTGAATATCAATCCGAAAATATTGTTTGTAAAATGGTAAATCCAAGGAAATAATAAGAATTAAATAGAGAGAGAATTTTTGAAAAGTTTTGAGTTTATAAAATCATCCTTACTATACATATTGTAGTAAGGATGATTTTTTGTTTTAGAGACTTCCCTGATAATTATCTTTATTGTTATGGAATAGATTATTACAGATATTTCTCTAAAGTTATTTGATCTAAAATCACTATTCGTTTTCCTTCCATAGTGACAAGCCCTTCTTTAATCATCTTATTGATTTCTTTAGATAGGGCGGGACGTGATACATTTAAGTATTCGGCGAGTTGGGATTGAGTATGCATGATATCTACCACCAATGAATCTTTTTTCTTATGTTCATATAGATAAACAATAAATCTTTCCCGCACGGTTTTGCGTGAAAGAGGTTTCAGGCGGGATACGGTACAGATATTGCAATTTCCTGCTATGCAAAGAAAATTATGAAGAACCTGTGGATCCTGACTGATAACCTTAAAAGTCGATTCCTTGGTTGCCATCAACACCACACTGTTTTCGAGAGCGGTAAAAGTGGCGGGCAATGTATTGTTTGAAGTGAAGAGGTGCGGAGTGGCAAAGGTGCGCGGAGCAATAATATATTCAATCATCACTTCGTTTCCAAGTCCGTCTATAATGTCTGTGCGTAGTTTACCTTCCAATAATACATATAGTTTATTGCATGGAGTACCTTGTGTTACAACGATCTCTTTTTTTTCTGCTGCATAGACTACAAATTCCAGCTTTTCAAGCAAAGAAAGTTTGATATTCAGAGGTAAGTCCCGGAAGAGAGGGATTTGAAACAGCTTTTCTTTATGTGAGTCGGTCAGTAGTATTTTCTTCATTAGTATTATATTGTTCGTATCCTGAACAAAGATATGAATTATATATTAGTGAAAAAAACTTTCAGATCTATTTATTGAATAAATATATACAAGAGACAGAGAAAAAGTACCAGTAAAATATGAAAACTGTAATTTAGGTATCTTTCTCTGTAATTTATCTACATTCGATCTGCTTTTATTTCTCTACTTTTGCAAAGTGAATCGTTGACAGAAAGAATTCTGAAAATAAAAAGTAATAAAGTAAAGTTATGGCTAAAAAGGTTTTGATAATTTCATCCAGTCCACGTAAAGGTGGTAATTCTGATTTATTATGTGATGAATTTATGAAAGGTGCTCTCGAAGCAGGTAATGAAGTGGAGAAGATTTTCCTGAAAGACAAAACAGTTCATCCTTGTACGGGATGCAGTGTTTGCAGTATGTACGGTAAACCTTGTCCGCAGAAGGATGATGCAACGCAAATTGTAGAGAAGATGATTGCTGCAGATGTGATTGTGATGGCAACTCCGGTCTATTTTTATACCATGTGCGGACAGATGAAGATTATGATCGACCGCTGCTGTGCACGCTATACGGAAATAACCAACAAGGAATTTTATTTCATTATTGCGGCTGCGGAAAACGATAAAGCAATGATGGAACGTACCATTGATGGTTTCCGTGGTTTCCTCGATTGCCTGGAAGGACCGCAGGAAAAGGGAACGGTTTATGGAATTGGTGCATGGAAGGTAGGGGAAATTAAAGATACTCCCTATATGCAGGAAGCTTACAAGATGGGAAAAATGGTATAACCTTTTGAAGGATAAAAATAAGGATTCAATCAGAAAGATTGAAAAGTCAAGAATTTTAATTGATTAGATTGCTTGTTCTGCCACAGAATTATTATAATTTTGTGGCAGAACTTTTTATTTTACATTATTTGTTTGATAACTAAATGTCATGAGCTATAAAATAACGACTCTTGTGGAGAATTGTGTCTATGGACGTAAATTGCAGGCCGAGCATGGTCTTTCTCTCTATATTGAGATCCAAGGGAATAGAATTCTTTTCGATACGGGAGCATCTGACTTGTTTATCCGTAATGCCCGTCTGTTGCACATTGATTTACAAAAAGTTGATTATTTAATATTATCCCACGGTCACAGTGACCATACGGGGGGACTGCGTTATTTTCTGGAATTGAATACACAGGCAACCGTTGTCTGTAAACGTGAAATCTTTTCTCCTAAATTCAAGGATGAACGCGAGAATGGAATGAAGCATACGCAAAATCTTGATCTTTCCCGTTTCCGCTTTATCACAGAGCAGACCGAACTGCTTCCCGGAGTCTTTCTTTTTCCATCTATTGATATTATCAATCAGGAGGATACCCATTTTGAACGCTTCTGGGTTCAGAAAGAAGATGGTTGCAAAATACCGGATACCTTTCAGGATGAATTGGCAATGGTGTTAGTGGAACCGGAAGGAGTTTCTGTGTTGAGCGCCTGTTCTCACCGGGGGATCACCAATATCTTGCGTACCGTTCGGACCGCATTTCCTGAATCTTCCTGCAAGTTACTTCTCGGAGGTTTTCACATTCATAATGCGGAAAAACAAAAATATCAGATCATTGCAGATTATTTGCAGGAATACCTTCCCCGGCAAATTGGCGTTTGTCATTGTACGGGAGTGGATAAATACGCTTTCTTTTTCAAAGATTTTGGTGACAGAGCATTCTATAATTACACGGGAAAACTAATTCAAACTGATTTTTCAGAATAAATATATAATAAATTGATATGAAGAAACTAATAACTTCGTTAGCACTGGTATTATCAGCATTATCCAGCTATGCAATTACTCCTTTGTGGATGCGTGATGCACGTATTTCACCGGATGGGACCGAGATTGTCTTCTGTTATAAAGGAGATATTTATAAAGTTCCCGCACAAGGAGGAACTGCCGTTCAACTTACCACACAAGCCTCTTATGAAGCCAATCCCGTCTGGTCTCCCGACGGAAAACAAATCGCATTTGCCAGTGACCGGAATGGAAATTTCGACCTGTTCATCATGCCTGCCGACGGAGGTGTCGCCCGGAGACTGACTTACCATTCCGCATCGGAAATTCCCTCGGCTTTTACACCGGATGGAAAGTATGTCCTTTTCTCCGCTTCCATACAAGATCCTGCAAACAGTGCTTTGTTTCCTACGGGAGCAATGACAGAATTATACAAAGTTTCTGTAGACGGAGGGCGTACTGAACAAGTGCTGGCAACTCCCGCCGAACTCGTTTGTTTTGATAAAGCAGGAAAGAACTTTCTTTATCAGGACCGCAAAGGTTTTGAGGATGAATGGAGAAAACATCACACTTCATCCATTACGAGAGATATTTGGTTATACAATACCCAAACCGGAAAACATACGAACCTGACAAACCGGGGAGGGGAGGACCGTAATCCTGTATATGCACCTGATGGTAATACAGTCTATTTTTTGAGTGAACGTAATGGAGGTTCTTTTAATGTGTATACTTTCTCATTGAATACTCCACAAGAAGTAAAGGCTGTCACTACTTTTAAGACTCATCCGGTACGTTTCTTGTCTGTCAGCGATAAAGGAACTTTGTGTTACGCCTATGACGGTGAGCTTTATACCCAGAAACCCGGTGCCCGTCCGGAAAAAGTAAAAGTAGAACTTGTCCGTGACGATGAAGAGCAGGTTGCTGCACTTAAATTCTCACAGGGAGCCACTTCCGCTTCCGTATCTCCGGATGGCAAACAGGTTGCTTTTATTGTGCGTGGTGACGTTTTTGTAACTTCAACTGACTATGCTACAACCAAGCAAATTACAAATACTCCCGCGAAAGAAGCTTCTGTCTCTTTTGCTCCGGACAACCGAACGCTGGTTTATGCCAGTGAACGCACCGGTAATTGGCAACTTTACACAGCAAAAATAAGCCGTAAGGAAGACCCTAATTTCCCTAATGCCACTCTTATTGAGGAGGAAGTTTTATTACCGTCCAAAACGGTAGAACGTGCTTATCCGCAATATTCGCCGGATGGTAAAGAGCTGGCTTTTATCGAAGACCGCAATCGTTTGATGGTACTCGATTTGAAAACGAAGAAAGTGCGTCAGGTGACGGACGGTTCTACATGGTATAACACCGGAGGTGGATTTGACTACGAATGGTCACCGGATGGTAAATGGTTTACTCTTGAATTTATCGGCAATCGTCATGATCCTTATTCGGATATAGGTATTGTCAGTGCACAGGGAGGAGCGATAACCAATCTGACTAATAGTGGATATATCAGCGGTTCTCCGCATTGGGTACTCGATGGAAATGCCATTCTTTTCCAGACCGAACGTTATGGTATGCGTGCACATGCTTCTTGGGGATCGCAACAGGATGTTATGTTGGTATTCCTCAATCAGGATGCTTATGATCGTTACCGTTTGAGCAAGGAAGATTTCGAATTGCTCAAGGAACTTGAAAAGGAACAAAAGAAAGCAAAGGAGAAAGATGATAACAAGAAGAAAGACGGTGATAAGGAGAAGGCGGATGAGGAAAAAGCAGACCAGAAAGATATAGTAGTCGAGCTTAACGGCATTGAAGACCGTATCGTACGTCTGACTCCCAACTCTTCTGACTTAGGCAGTGCCATACTATCCAAAGATGGAGAGGATCTCTACTATTTCTCTGCTTTCGAAGATGGATATGACCTTTGGAAAATGAATCTCCGTGAGAAAGAGACAAAACGTCTGCATAAACTCAATACCGGGTGGGCATCGCTGATGCTGGATAAAAAAGGAGATATCTTCTTATTGGGAAGCCGCAATATGCAAAAGATGGATGCCAAGTCGGATGCTTTGAAATCAATCAGTTATCAGGCTGAAATGAAAATGGATTTGGCAGCTGAACGTGAAGCGATGTTTGATCATGTGTACAAACAACATCAGAAACGTTTTTATAATGTCAATATGCACGGGGTAAACTGGGATGCCATGACTAATGCTTATCGCAAATTCCTGCCTCACATTGATAACAATTATGACTTTGCAGAACTGTTGAGTGAATGGTTGGGCGAGTTGAATGTTTCACATACCGGAGGACGCTATTCTCCCAAAGGTAAAGGTGATGTTACTTCCAATCTGGGACTTCTGTTCGACTGGGATTATCAGGGAAAAGGGATGCAGATTGCCGAAATTATCGAGAAAGGTCCGTTCGACCATTCGCGTACCAAAGTAAAAGCGGGATGTATCATTGAAAAGATTAACGGTGAGGAAATAACTCCCGATCATGACATCACTTGTCTGTTGAATAATAAAGCAGGGAAGAAGACCTTGATTTCAATCTACAATCCGCAAAATAAAGAACGTTGGGAAGAAGTTGTGATGCCGGTTACGAGCGGCCAGCTGAATGGGTTGTTATACAAACGTTGGGTGAAACAGCGGGCGGCAGATGTTGAGAAATGGTCGAAAGGACGTTTGGGATATGTTCATATTCAATCCATGGGAGATGACAGTTTCCGTACCGTTTACTCGGATATTCTGGGAAAATATAACAACTGTGATGGAATTGTGATTGATACCCGGTTCAACGGTGGTGGTCGTTTGCATGAAGATATTGAAATACTGTTCAGTGGTCAGAAATACTTCACTCAAGTAGTCCGTGGACGCGAAGCGTGTGACATGCCAAGCCGTCGTTGGAACAAGCCGTCTATTATGCTGCAATGTGAAGCTAACTATTCGAATGCACATGGAACTCCATGGGTATATAAACATCAAAATATAGGAAAACTTGTCGGTATGCCTGTTCCGGGTACAATGACGAGCGTGTCTTGGGAAACTTTACAAGATCCTTCACTCGTCTTTGGTATTCCTATCGTCGGCTATCGTTTGCCTGATGGCAGTTATTTGGAAAACACCCAGTTGGAACCGGATGTGAAGGTTACTAATGATCCGGAGACGGTCGTTAAGGGAGAGGATACCCAATTAAAGGTGGCTGTCGATGAACTTCTGAAAGAAATAGATAAGCAGAAGAAGTAAATACAAGTATAATTATAGATGAAATAAAAAGTCGCTTCTTTGAAAGAATCTTAATCAATTCGCATATATAAGACCAATTAAATTTGTTAGACACTGTCTGACAATTTGGGCCGCGAAGATAAAACATAAATTCAAGCTTAATACTTCATATCGAAATGAAATAGGTTGATGTTATTGTCTTAACCGACAATATACATCAACCTATTGAATATAATGTTGCTACTCCTTTTCTGAATTAATATCGTCTTCTATAGAATTAATCTCTTGAATGAGTAATGCCTGAAGTTCATCTTTGGGTAGCAGTAGCTGATACTCGGCAACTCCAATAGGTTTATTTACATCTTGCAACGCAATCTCTACATCTAAGTGGTCTTTGTCAGCACAAAGGATGATACCTATGGATGAGTTTTCATTTTCGCCTTTTTCAAAACGGTCGAGTAAAGAGAGATAAAGATTCATTTTACCAACATACTCTGCCTGAAATGCACCGATTTTTAATTCAATCGCAACAAGCGACCTAAGTCTCCGATGGAAGAAAAGCATATCTACGAAATATTCTTTATTGTTGTATTCCAGACGATATTGATTGCCAATAAAAGAAAATCCCCGGCCTAATTCCAAAATGAACGACTTGATTTTAGAAACCAGCCGCTTCTCTAATTCCAATTCTCTAATAGGCTCTGTTATTCCAAGAAAGCCGAGATTATAGGAACTTCTAAAAACCTCATTAGCATAATTGGCTTGCGCCATAGGCAAGACTGCGTCAAAATTATTCGTCTTGATTTGCGACTGACGAGTTGCATAGGTACTCATCTTTATTGCATTGAGTAACATATCTCTTGACCAGCCTTTTTGCAAACATTCTTGGGCATAGAACTCAACAGCATCACTGTTCTCCACTTTACTTAAAAGCAGCAGATTATGCCCCCATGGTAAAACTGCGACAGCTTGTCGCAGTTTTGAATCGCAAGCATTATATCTTTCATAAAACCGTTTCATGTCCCAAAGATTACGAGGAGACAGTCCCATATCAGGAAATTGTTCTTTTAAGTCTACTGACAGCCGCTTAACCACACCACTACCATATCCACTCTCCAAATTCTTTTCGAAAAGTAATTTGCCAATATTCCAATATGCAGAATTAACCGCACTGTTTACTTGACGGGCAACAGTGATTCGAGCGGTCTGAATTTCAGAAACTGCCTGCTGCAATATTTGAGCGTACTCACTATCGTTTATTATCATTATATCTTTTGCCATGACTCAATCATTTTTATACCAATCAATTAATTCTTGTATCTCAGGAGGAATGCCATCACTCCATTCATCATTAATCTCGGCATCAGTATTCAACTCTAATCGTTCATAATCTTCTTGTCGCTTTTCCCAATCCTAAAGTTCTTGACTCCATGAATAGTCTTCCTCCATAATAATGGTTCATTTTGTATCAATAAGTGCTTACTTATTCAATCCTATCCCTTATTTGTAAATACATCATTTTCGTTTTGATGTAGCCTTTTTGACTATCTTTTCTACTTTTGGTAAACTATCATATTTTTTTATGTCATAAAGGCATAAAAGACGTCTATAATTTGATTGCTTTTTCTCTTCAGTCTTAATAGACTTTAGATATTTCTCCAAATCTGATAATTGAATTTTATCGTCATATACAGCATACATAATGGCATTATGCTTATATGACATAGCAATACTGGAATCTTTAATAACAGAATCGCAAGTACAATTACGATTATTTTTATAGAGCAAACATTTACTCTGTATGTACTTAGTCAGATTGCGCTTTTGATTTGCTTTTAATCTGTCTATACTTTCAATTTTGCTATTAATTGTTGAGAAACCAAATATAGGAAAGTAAGTAGAATCAGATATTGTATGTTTATCAATTAGTGACAAAATAGAAGAGTTGGATTCATCGATAATCTTAAAATAGTTTTGAATTATCTCAGGAATAGTCATATATTGATATTGAATTGTCTTATGCGACCCTATCGCCAATATTCTATCACTATTCCTCATATCCTCAATATCTTCTGTGATAAAAACCTTTATTGTACCACCTGAATTTATTTCTTTCACCACATTTTGTACTTTCCTGACATCCATTGCTGAAATTGGCAGGGTTATATTAGACAGAGCTGTATAAATAGCTATAAAATTATCCGTTTTTATCTTGTTAATTCTTATTGTAGAACCATTCATGTCGATATCATGTTCAACTATTTCAATATTAGTAGAATCCTTTTCATATTCTACTAACAAGAAATTTCTGCGAATTAATTCTGCTTGAGATGTATTAGGTTGAACGTAGGAAAATATGGTCTTTAATACTTTCTTTATATTGTCATCATTAATACTATATCCCAAAAAGATTATTGGATTATGAATAAAAAGAGATAAAAGTTGAGCTCTAATAAGTTCGTACCTTTTGTCAAACTCGTCATAATCCTCTTTCGTGATTATAATTTTAGCTACATCATCGATGCATCCATGTATTTTATATATAGACCCATACGGATTACTTAATAAGATGTCATTACCAACAAGAGCATTGAATTCGAAAATTTCTTCAATAAACCTATCGTAATTTGTCGTGATTACAGATCCGATATTTTTACGAACCTTCTTCAACTCTGCAATTTCTCGTTCTATTCCATTCTTTGGTTTGGATGCTCTTATTATATTCGATATGTGTATCTTGAAACGACTCAAATTAACTCCATTACGCATGTGCTCATAGAAGGTATCATTTACAGCTTTGAACTTTCCATCTCTATCTTGCGCTAAAATATCATTGAATTCATGTTCTATTTTGCTCGCTATTTCATCAAAGTGATATACTCCGGCATCATTGCAAGATGATTTTATATCAAGGTAATGCTCGTCATTACCCCAAATATCTTCACATACCTTACTCAAAAGAGCATCCCAAGTGTATGTATTATCAAGATATCTAAATGAAAGACCAGACCCTATAAATAATACGGGGTGATTTCTATATTGAGCTATAAATTCATTAACATTCATATCGCATATTATTATTTAATCGACTGCTTTACTTCCATCTGTAAAACACATCTTATCCGATTCATATATATTGAATTCTACCAATATATTTATCAGTTTCCAAAAGTAGGAAATATTTTCGGATAATAATCAATCTCTGTGAAATTACTAACTCACAATTCCTTTATGGTCAGAATACAACACAAAAAATGAGAAGCGCAAAACTCTCGTTCTCATTATTACTTTCTTCGTTCCCTCTCATCATCCCCCTGCATCCGCTTATTCAGCCTCTCCTGCATCTTATCCAGAAAATACGTGCGCCAAGGATATATTCATAACCTTGCTCTTCAAGTGATTTTATATTGTTCTTTGATAGAAGTCCTGCATCTACCACCACTATCGGATGAGTGAAGCCATGTTTCTTAGCAAGGTTCTCTATGACAGGAATCAGGGTGTTACCTTCAAATATATTTCCTTCATAGATTTCATAACCGATTGGTTTTCCTCGTGCGGCAACTAAAAGCCTGAGGAAGATCTGAGGGCAACTGTGTTTTCCATCTTTGGAGAAACTGGGGATTCTCAAATCATCCTCATCAGTAGCCTCAAAGTATAGAGTAGTCGTATCATAAAACACTACCTCAATACTCCCGCCAATAACTTTTCGGGTGTGTTTGAAAGATATTTTTTCAACCTGTGATTGGATATCACTGGTTGATTTCATCTTGTTCCTATCTTTATCTTTCTCTAAAATACAAAGCTTGTCAAGAAAACGATAAATTTGGTGGATATGCAGGATTTACTTCCAGACTGGTAATAATTTATGGAGGGTCTTTCTCGTCATTATCTTTTGATTCAGGAAACTCACGATATATCCGGTTATGCAGGCTGCAATGAGCGACCCTTCACGTACTCCTTGAATACCTTGCGTCAGTAAGAGAGAGAGAATTACGGCCAAGGTAACCAAAGTAATATCAAAATAGACTTTGAACTTTCCGAACTCCTTGTTATAATGGCGGGATGCATATTTCACGAATGCTTCTGCACTCATCATGGCTACTCTCGGTTTAAGTTCGAGAACTACTCCGATAGATTGCACCATGCATCCTGTAAGTAATAAAGCGATTGACATGCCATAATTGGCGGGATGCAGTTCACTTGTCAGCATCATATTAAAATCAATGAATGCCGAAAAGATAAAAGAGAACGGCATTTGAAGAAGAATTTCAATAATATCCTGCCGGGTTCTGTTCTTTCGGATTAACCAGAATTGTCCCAGGATAAGAACCATATTGATGATGAAGGTGCAAGTACCCAATGACAAAGGACTATTCAAACTTAATACATAATTGATGCTCGATATGGGAGTAGTTCCTAGTGCCGAGCGTATAATCAATACAATGCCTGCCGCTAAAAAATAGAGTCCGATAACAAATACTAAATACCTCTTGAAAACATCTTTCATTTCCATACCTTTTTGACCTCCTTTATTTATTTTCCTTTCATGCATTGAAAAGGATATGCAAAGGTCCCGTTTTTTACTCTGAAATAGATTATCTAATTCCGTACACTTTTTGTCATATCCGAAACAAATCGTATTTTTACATCATAAAAAGAAGATGTAAATGGTAAAATCTCGTATATTTGATAATACGCAGCTGTTGAAGGAGCATCCGGAACTTCCTCATTATAAAGAGGAGGTAGTCTGTTTTAGGAGTGAATATAAAGACAGAAGTTATCCGGCAAATGAATGTTATTTCAATCGGGAACTTTATATGATATTCGTTCTTGAAGGTCGTTCGGAGATTCTGCTGAATGGAGAGTTTATTGCGATAGAGCCGAATATGCTGCTTATTCATGGAGCAAATTATCTCACGGAGCATCTTTACTCAAGCCGTGATATTCAGTTTATTACTCTTGCCCTTTCCGAATCCATGCGGACAGACGATTCTTATTTGACACAAATAACGGCTATCTTATTGGCGACAATGAGGCAGAATAAACAATATACGATACAGTTGACAGAGTACGAAGCCCAAATCATCCATAAGGAACTGGAAGTGTTGATGCGCCTGCTGAATATTGAACATCATTTTCTTTTCCGGCGCATACAGGCAGCGTGCAATGCTTTATTTCTTGATATAGCTGATTTTCTTTCCCGAAAGACAATTATTAAAAAAGAGGTCAGCCGTAAAGACCACGTTTTACAGGAGTTTCATGCACTGGTTACCCAGAATTTCAGGGAAGAACATTTTGTGAGCTTTTATGCGGATAAACTGGCTATCAGTGAGCAGTACCTGGCCCGTATTGTACGTGCTGGAACAGGCAAGACCATCAATAGTATTATAAACGAACTGTTGGTTATGGAAGCGCGTACCTTGTTGAGTTCTACAAAATCTACGGTTGGTGAGATTGCTTCCAAGTTAGGGTTTAGTGATGCGGCAGCTTTTTGTAAGTTTTTCAAAAGGAATGCAGGACAAACTCCATTGAATTATCGGAAAGGATTGTTACTTCATATCGAAATGAAATAGGTTGATGTAATTGTCTTAACCGACAATATACATCAACCTGTTGAATATATAGTGAATGGGTTTGATTTTAACCGATAAGTGCTGTGATATCTTCTACAATCTGCTCATCTGTCAAGTGATTGGCACGGAGAAACTTCTGTAAATCAAAACGATCTACAAATTCCTTTTTAGCTCCATAATTCAGGACTTTCATGTCTGTAGCACCATAGTAGCGGGCAATTTTTTCACCGAAACCGCCATCCAATACACCGTCTTCCAATGTTATCACTAACTCGTGATCTGCTTTCAGTTCATCCATCAGTTCGTTGTCTACACCGGTGATGTAACGCGGATTGATGAGTGTTGCGTCGACATTGGCTTTTTCTTTCAGAAGTGATGCAACCGACTGTCCTAATCCATAGAATGAACCCAAAGCCACAATGGCCACTTTCGAACCGCGATGAGTAACTTTGTAACGATTGAGAATGCTGTAATCGGAATCTACCGGTTCTCCGCTACTGATTACATCTGTTGCCGGCACACGGATAGCAACCGGGTGTTCATTCTGGCGGATACTCCATTCCAGCATGGCAATATATTCTTCCTTACAAGTTGGAGCCAGATAAACCATATTAGGAATATTGCTGATAAGCGGAATATCGAAGAAACAGAGATGAGTCACATCATTCATCCCGGATAACGTACCCCAGAAGACCAACAAAACAGCCGGATTGTTATTGATACAAAGGTCTTGTGAAAGTTGATCGTAGGAGCGTTGGATGAATGTACTATATACTCCGTAAACGGGTTTCCCACCATTGGCTGCGATGCCCGAAGCAAGAGCTACTGCGTGTTCCTCGGCAATGCCTACATCTACGAATTGCTTGCCTGCTTCCTGACGGCGGTCCGGAGTAAATCCCAGAACGGTGGGAGTACCAGAAGTGATTGTTACCACACGCGGGTCCTCCTTCATCTTTTTCAGCAGGTATTGGGCGGTTACCTCGCTGTAATCTTCTTCTTCATCACTCACTTTTGCTTCTCCGGTTTCTACATTGAATGGAGTACGCCAGTGGTAAGTCTCTTTATCTTGCTCGGCACGTGCATAACCCTTACCTTTTAATGTATTGATGTGTACTACTATCGGATGCTGAATATCTTTCACTTTAGAGAAAGCTTCAATCAATGCCTGTACGTTATTACCATCATTTACATACATATAATCCAGTCCCATTGCCTTAAAGAAGTTGCATTCGCACTGACCGTTACTGTCACGTAGTTCTTTCAGATTCTTGTACAATCCTCCGTGGTTCTCGGCAATAGACATCTGGTTGTCATTAACGATAATAATCATGTTAGTGCCAAGCTCTGCTACATAATCCAATCCTTCGAAGGCTTCACCTCCGCTTAAAGAACCATCCCCTATGACGGCTATGATATTTTCATTGCCGCCTGTAAGGTCACGTCCCTTTGCCAATCCGCTGGCCAGACTGACAGAAGTGGAAGTATGTCCGATGATGAAGAAGTCATGTTCACTTTCTTGCGGTTCGGTATAACCTGATACGTTGTCGTATTTTTCCGGATGAAGGAACGCATCTTTACGACCGGTCAGCATCTTGTGTACATAACTCTGGTGCGATACGTCAAATACAATTTTGTCTTTGGGCGAATTGAATACATAATGTAAAGCAATCGTTGCTTCCACCATTCCGAAATTAGGTCCGAAATGCCCGCCATGTTCACTTAATTTTTGCAGGAGTGCTGCACGGATTTCTCCACTTAACTCGTTTAGTTCTTTTTCCGACAGTTTCTTAACATCTGCAGGAGAATAAATATTTTCTAAATACATATCAAACAGTTTTTCTAAATAATGTTTTTACTTATTTCTTTATGACACTGCAAAGATACTGCAGGATTTGAAATCTGTTTGTATATGAATTACGGATTAATTTACCCATATTACAGTTCCCCTTCAATAAGGGAGTGAAACGGGGATGTGCGCCTGCTCCCGGGGATATTACGATTTATGCGCCTTGGGGAAATGTGGCCATTTTTTATAAAAAATGGTCGCAAAGCAGTGACTTGATTCTGATTGGTAGCATTGATGGAGATGGTATCAAGGCTTTGAGTGTGCCGGGAGATCTGACGGTGAAGTTTGAAAGGGAATAGAGAAAAGCTATGCTATTTTTTTATTGCAAAGAAAATATTCGCAAATATGCGAATATTGAGGTGAATTTATTATCTTTGCAACTAAAGAAACAAATGAAATGGTAGTAACATTTGGTAAAGAGTATTTGAAAGAATTATATGAGCTTGGAAAAGTGAATGACAAAAAGCACCGTTTTCAACCTGATATTGTACGTAGATACAAACGTTGCATAGATATAATGATAAATGTTTCGGATATTGTCTCTCTTTGCAAATACAATGGTCTAAACTTTGAGAAGTTGTCTGGTGATAAGAAAGAACTTTGTTCTATTAGAGTAAACAGCCAATATCGTATTGAGTTTACAGTAGCAGAAATGCAAGGTGATATTGTAACTACCATTTGTAATATAATTGAATTGTCTAACCATTATAAATAATAAGTTATGATTAAAATAGATGGCATAGACCCTAAAATGATAGCTAATAACTTAAGCCCTTTTGAGCCAACGCATCCAGGAGAAATACTAAAGGATGAAATAGAATTTAGAGGAATCTCTCAAAAGAAACTGGCTAAAGAAATGGGAGTATCTTATACAGTATTAAATGAGATATTGAATGCAAAGCGTCCGTTAAGTACAGAGTATGCTATGCTCATAGAGGCCGTATTAGATTTAGATGCTGAACCATTGCTTCGGATGCAAACATGCTATAATTTGCAGATGGCAAAGCGGGATAACAAGTTTATGGAAAAGCTTAACAAAGTACGAAAAATAGCAGCGATATTGTGATAGGTTTTTAGGAAAATAATTGGGAATTATATACTAAAACTTGGTCAAACGCATAGCAGGAAATTATTAATGGAATAAATAGAATCTGATGGTGCATCAGTTTTGAGGCGCCATCAGAATTTTAAGCATTGACTTTTCTTATTGAGAAAAACGAGAAATCTTACTTAGTATTCTCTTTCGTAATTTTCCTCCATCTCTGAAATGCTCTCATCAAGCTTTCCTCTTCTACCAACTCCACCATATTATAATGTATAACGAATAACTCCATCGATCTTTTATACATAATCCCATTCTTGAATTTATTTTCCAGCAAAAACGAATAGAGCGCCACTCTCATTTCCACTTCGATCTCCTTTTCTATAATATAGATGCTGTCCTGCCCAAAGTAGTTATATACTTCCGGGTTCTTTCCGTTTCTGGGTTGGGGGAGAACGAAGCAGATATTTCCACTTTCCCTCCAAGAGACACCTTGCGGATGAGGGGTTGATAACTGTTGTAAGAAGTGGTAGATGATTGTGAAGTGGGTGAGATGAATCGGGATAGGGAGTTTTGAAGATGAATTACTTTGAGATTGAATTTCTAAACTTTGTCCGTACTGAACATACATGTACCTAGCCAAATAAGGCTTGATGGCAAACGTAACTGTAACCATGGGAATGTCTTTTTAATGTTTAAATTTATGATATACCGAATGCTGCCTTTAACAGCATTTTCCGTCTCGCTTGTTGAATAAAATCCCATGGCTTGCGGGGACGGAAATACGATTTTGTAAGAAGTTGAAATTCAATTGGTTACATCCGTTGATTTTGGTTTAAAACCAACGGGCCGTTCCTTTAAAAGGGACGACCCGTTCGACACCGAGGAACACCCTCTTCCTTTTAAAGGAACGGGTAGCTCCTTAAAATCCACGTGGCAAAGCTATGCTTAATATTCGAAAATTTCAAAGTGATATATTTAGCTCATGATATGTATATGTAATCAAAAATAACTTTTTGCTTACATTCTAGTTTTGCGCGTATAGATATAAATAGCGTGTAATAAATATTGGGTGGATATTAGTGGAAAATATTTAACTATATTTATTAATGAAGTTGTTTAAATAGCCTGATAAGTCCATGGTGATGCTTGTTTTATTGTGTGAGTTTGTTGTTTTATGCTTCATCAGTATCTGACAAATATTTCTTTCTGAATTGCCTGAATGTCTCATGGGCAATTCCATATTCTTTATAGATATGTTTGATACTTACCCCTGCTTTTAATTTTTCTGAAATCTCCAGTTTATGGGCTTTTAGATATTCCATTTTCGGACTGCTGCCTTCTTTACGCCCCATGTGCTTGCCTTGAGCTTTCCGAAGTGCCATTGCTTCACGGGTACGTTGCGAGTTTAGCTTATGCTCAATCTCGGCGGCAAGTCCAAACGCAAAGCTCAATACCTTACTGTTAATGCTGTCATCAAAAACATAGCCATCTTTCGTGCTATGTACTGTGACGCTTGAATCAATACACAATTTCATAATTTCCATAATCTCGTGTAATGAGCGTGAAAGACGAGAGAGTTCAGTAACAATAAGTATGTCACCTTTCACAAGTTCACGAACTATGGGACCTAACAGCCGATTTTTACGTTCTGTTTTGCCGCTAACTGTTTCCGTTACCCATTCGTCAATAACGATGTTTTTAGACTTTGCGTAACTTTTGATCTCTCTTTCCTGATTTTCGAGGTGCTGGCGACCTGTACTAACCCTCAAATAAGCAATAATCATAATTTTACTGGTTTTAATTGATAAATAGTTGATTAATTAAAACCGAAAGTGAATTAAAAAGCTCATCTGTTTGCAGTTAAATGTTTAAGAATTTACTTAATGTGAAGAAGAGAGAAAAGAGAAGATAAAACTAGGATTTTGAGGGGATTACGCTTGTCGCTAATTAAGGGATGCCTTAATATGTGATTTTACACCTGTTAAGAAAATTTCCCTTCAAAATTAACAAAAACGTTCTATTCTCTTGATTTGCAAATATAATAGATTACTTTGACTTATTAACGAAACAGGGGGGATTTTTTCGTTTTTGATGGCAAAAATATCACATATTAAGGCATCCCTTAATTAGCGAATTCTTTCTTGATAAATAACACACAATCAACAAACTAATATTTATATATAATGATAAAAAGAACAGTTCAATTAGGCAAACAAATCCAATTCGGATTTGCGTTCCTTCTTTCACTCTTTTGTATGGTACTACCAATGTCAATATTGGCTCAAAAAAGTACTAATCAGTTATTTAAAATCTCCAAATGGTACATCGGTTCCGATGCCGGAGTCTCCTTCGGTCGTGGCGCATTCTGTTCCTTCGGAGCAGACAAAACCTGTATAGGTTATGGTTTTGGTCTATTAGGTGGCTATCATATCAATAGCTTCCTATCCACAGAAGCTGAGTTACGGTACTCCCGTCTGGGGTTTGGTGCTTACGATTGCTGCAAAGACCTCTATTTGGCTGATGGTAACCGCTACTATGCACCACTTGCCGGAGCAAAGAGCTACCGCTATGGCGATCTTTTTTCGTCCGTCAATCTCTATGAACTCGGCTTGCATCTGAGCATCGACTTTGTGAAGATGTTCTGTCCCGAAAGCCGTTGGTCATTCTTGCTATCACCTGCCGTGTATGGTGTAGCCTCGAAAGCTACCGTTAAGACTACCGAAGGCGAGAACGAAGTGTTGAAAGGCGATGGACAAATGCACTTCGGTGTAGGTGGTGATTTGGGTGTAGGTTATCAGATAAGCCCATGGGTAAATCTGCGACTTTATACCGGAATGACTTATCTCACAGGCAAAGGCATTGATGCCATGCCCCAAACAGAGCACAAGACCAATTACACTTGGGACACAGGTGTGAAAGTCACTTTTGCACTGGGCAGAAGCAGCAAGAACAAGAAACAGAAGCCTGTGGAAGTAGTTGCCGTTGCTCCCCAGCCCACGGAAGTAGCCCAACCCGAACGACCTGTTGTTCGTGAAGAAGCTCCACAACCAAAAACAGAGGCAAAAGTAGAAATGGTACAGCCCAAACAAGCCGTAAGCCAGCCGACGGAAACGGTCGTTTACGAAACCACCATCTACTTCTCCCGTAATCAATGCAAATATATTGAGGAAAGCGAGTATAAAACAACCGTGGAACTGCTCCAAGCCCTTGCCGAACATCCTGAAACACAAATCACCCTTGTTGGCTGGGCGGACAAAACGGGAACAGAAGCACGGAACGAAACCATTTCTGCCCGTCGTGCCGAAACGGTGAAACGCTACCTTATGAATAAAGGTATAGCGGTAGAACGTATCTCTGCTGAAGGCAAAGGTGTGGATACCAAGCCTACCGATGATGCCAAAGCCCGCCGCACTGAAATCAAGTTAATACTCACCGAAAAATAAAAGCATTATGATACAGACATTCAAAAAAGTCGCTTATGGGCTGGCTTGTATAGCAGCTTTCTTTCTAACATCGTGCGACAAGACAGCGCACGAAATTCCTGAAGACGCACCGAAGAACAGCCCCACCGTTACCGTAGGCATCAACACCGATGCTATCGGAGACACCCCACTGAAAGACGTGCATCTTTATTTTTTCAACTCTTCGGAAATGCTTTCAAAGCATACTTATTATCCCACGATGCAATCATTGGCATTGGATAGAATGTTGATGGAAACAGGTTATTACACCATCTTTGCCGTACTCAATACCGAAGAATCGTGTGTGCCCACCGTCAGCCGTGCAATAGATTTGCCCGAAATGACCTTTGGGGAGTTTTGCCAATGGGTGAAGTCCATCGACAATGGATCGTACCCCAACCTCGCTACCGGACTGGTGCGCTACGAGGTAAAAGAAGGCGTTTCGCAAATCATCATCGACGTGAAGAAGGGCAGCGAAGCGGTAGGCTTTTCTATTGTAACGCTGAATCTCACGTTCCCGTCGCCACGCTTGCCGGACTTTGTAGCAGCACAAAACAAGAGCCGTGCGGCAGACGGCGATTTGAAACTGCGTGCCGTCGTCGAAGTGTATAACAAAGGCACTGACACTCGTGTGCTGCGCAAAGAGGAATTTGTAACCGCTACGGCTACCGAAGGTATATATACTTCTACCCTGCAACTTACACCGGGCAACTACGATGTGCGCCTGTGGGCAGATTACACCACCAACACACAGACGGATAATCATTACATCACCTCCGACACCAAGAGCATTAAGATACTCGGCAAAGACGAATACCGTGCCAACACCGACACAAGGGATGCTTTCACGAAAGCCCTCACGCTTACCGTTGGTAATAAAGACCAAAGCGAAGGAATAACCATGCACAGGCCTTTGGCGAAATACCGCCTCGTGGCAACCGATGTAGCGAAGTACAATCAACTACGTGCCGAACGTAATTACCCTGCACTCGAAGACTTGAAAATCAGTATCGTCTACGAAGGCTTCCTGCCTTGCGCCTACAACGTCAGTACCCAGAAACCTTCCGATTCCGATGGTGGCTATGGCTATGCCTCGGCATTGAGTGAGCAGACCGATGAAGCCACCACCGTAGGAAAAGATTTTGTATTGGTGAATGGCGAACAGTCGTTTGTCACCGTAACCATCCTCTTTAAAGATGCCAACGGCAAGGCTATCAGCGGTATCAACGGTGTACGCATTGGCTATCGTGCCGGACAACTTACCACCGTTACAGGTAATTTCCTCACGGCTGGCGTGGGCGGCGTGCAGGTAGACACTGAATGGAGTGGCGATTACGAAGTAAATTTCTAAATAAGCAATGACGATGAAAAGAATATTTTATATACTAAGTGCAATGCTGTCTATCACGCTGGCATCATGCAGCAACGAAGAACTGGGAGAAAACAAGACCTTCGGCACAAGAGAAGTGACGGTAAATGCAGCCCCGGATTACAGAATGGCAGACGGTAGTGCCGCGCCGAAAACAAGAGGGACAGTAACGGTAGACCGTTATGTGATAGAAATATACGAAAATGCAGACTATTCCACTGCCGCCAAAGTATTTGAAAACGTAACATCTTCCCGTGCCACCAATGCCACAGGTTCTTTCACTATGTCACTGGCAAACGATAAAGATTATTATTGCCTGATGTGGGCAGATAAGAAAGCGAACGGTGCGGAAGCCTACATCGTCACCAATTTGAAGAACATTTCACTTGTATCAGGAGTCAAACCTACCGAAGCTTTTTATGGCACATTGTCCATCAAAGGTGGCAAAACAGAATACAGTACTTTGCTTCATCGTGCCGTGGCAAATATTGTATTGAAAGAAACAGGTACACTTCCGGCAGGAACACTAAGTATGAAGTTTCAGCAACACACGGCTTTCGATGTCAGTGGGGCTACTATCAAAGGGGCAGCCACCGAAAGGATGGAGAACCTGACCGTAGCCGAAACCAAAGGTGCAAAGGATAATCCGGCAAAGATAGAGACAGATGCTATTTTTGTGCTTGCACCCACTGCAAGTGCAGGAACAACAACGTTCACTTTTCAATATGAATCAGAAGCCGAATTTGAAGTGGCAGATGTACAGATTCAGTCGAATTATAATACGAATATTACCGGACATTATGCAAAAGAAGCCGATACACCCACTGCGTCAGAATACATTGAAGTGAATGGCATCAAGGTAGCAGTTGGTAACTTGGTAGCGGACGGGGCTCATGGCGCTAAGATTGGCAAAGATACCGATGGTGGCTTGTACTTCCAGTTTGGTTCGCTCGTTGGTTGGAGCGGTAGTGCCAATGCCGACGGTACGGGAAGGGGCAAGAACAATGATGTTGAATTGTCTGCTGTGGTGACTCCTGAAGGTTATAGCGCTACCGGATGGGATGCATCCTGGGCAGGCGATCCTACGGCAGATACTCCTTCAGCCGGTACGGGTGATCCTTGTCGTTATTACCTGAAGGGTACTTGGAGACTGCCTACAAAAGCAGAATGTGAAACGTTTATTCCGGAATATTCCAATGGTTGGAGTTGGGATGACTCTTCAAAATCAGCAACTCATACTTCCGGTCTAAAAATTCCTGCTTCAGGCATGCGCTACGTGGGCGGAAAGTTGTTTGGTGTTGAGGCGGGAGCTGTGTATTGGAGTGCTACTTCCGATGCAGAGAACGGGTATGCGTTTGGCTTCGATTCTGAACAAGTGGAGGCAGTCTCCAGCAGGTTTCAGTGGGTTGGATGTACCATACGTTGCGTCCAATCAAACATAAAGAAATGAAAACATCAAAATAAATTCAATTATTAACTTTTAAAGAAGAAAAAGAAGTATGAGAAATCAAATCTTATTAGCCCTGTTGGGCATGGCAGCCATGTTCACAGGATGCAGCCAAGAAGACAATCTCGGTAACCAATCGACAGACAAGGTTACGAGTTTCACCCTGGGGGTGGATGATGGAGTAAAGACCCGTACAGGTGTAACGGAGCCAACGGATAAACCGACTCGTTACATCATGGAAGTGTACGAAGCAACCTCCTCTGTGGGCGCAGAACAAGCTACTCAAGTAGTGCAGACCACAAATACCTTTAACGTAACGTTGAAAGACGGACAAGACTACACCATCCTTTTTTGGGCAGACTATTCGGACGGCGTATTCGATGCCGCCAAACTTCGTGAAGTGAAGATTGCCACAGGCAAGGTAGTCACTAAAGCCGCCTTTGCAGGCGTAGCGCAATTCAAGGTAGGAACGGATGATGCCACAAAGTACACAGCCGTCACCTTGAAACATGCCGTAGCACAGGTGAAATTCAATCAAACCGGAACGCTGACAGCTAAACCATCTAAACTGACGGTGAAATATCCCGAAAGCTATTCGCTGAATGTGGAAGGCTACACCACCACTACAATCACCGGGGAAGTAACGCACGATCTCACTTGCAACGCTGTTACCACCGGGGTGATTGCTACCGATTATATCATTGCATCCAATGAAGACAATGCACTTATGAACATCGAAGCAACATTGGATAGCGAAGCGAAGAAAGATATCTCGAACGCTCCTTTCCGTCGTGACTATACTACAACCATCAGTGGGGCGTATAGTGACAAGTATAGTGCAACGTTCACTTTAAGTTGTGATGCTGACTGGGCTGGAGATAATGAAGCTGAGATTGTTCCACCTGCCACCAACTTAAAAGTGGGCGATTACTATCCTGCCGGAGCAACGAAAGCAACCGCCACAGGTGTAGTATTTTGGGTAAACCCTGACGATGCAACCAAAGGCAAGATAGTTTCGATGGACGAGCCATCAGGTACTCTGATTTGGTGTACATACGCGGCCAACGGTAATCTCTTGATTCGTTCTGATACTGATGGAGCTGAAAATACGGCTAAGGTAACGAATGATAGAGGTTACACCGATGAAATTTACCCTTCCGTAGCATGGTGTGTGAATAAAGGAGAAGGATGGTATATGCCTGCCAAGGATGAGTTGATAACACTTTATACAGTATGGAGTGCAGATAAAGAAGGATTCAATGCCAAACTGAACACAAACATTGCGTCTGATAAGTATTGGGCTTCCACGGAAGATAATGGTTCTTATCAGTATTATGTAGACTTTAATGACGGTAGCAACGAAAACGACTATAAGGCAATTACTTATCATTACGTTCGTGCCATTCTTGCCTATTAACTATTTAGCAATTTAATAGCGGCTTGCCGCTTGTTTATATTTTAATACAATATGAAGAAGTATATTCGGATGCAGCCTATACTACTGCCGCCAATATATTTGAAGAAGGTACTAAGAATAAAGATACCGACTAATCCCCTGTAATGGATTTTCCTCTCCGCCGGGCAAGAGGTAAACTTGCCCGGCAAACTCAAATTTAAACCACCTTGCAACACCTGTTTAATGCTTGTAAGGTGGTTTTCTCACTAGAAATTATATTGTAATTCTGAATTCAATATTCAAGACAACGATGGCTAATGCAAAAACGCACAGACTGGCTCTCAATCGGCTAAGCCATGCAGAGTACATCTGCTTTGCACAGCAAGTAACTGGAATAATACCTTCTGCCAAAGCCTTGCATGTGGCGGAAAGTGTAGTAGTACGTTATAAAAACAGCCTCGCAGTATTGATTGACAAGGCGGAGCAGTTGCAGACGAGAGACTGCATCGCTATCCGTGCAGAAATGGATGAACTATACGAAGACATCACCGCTACGGTGGATGCGTTCAGTATTCTTCAACCATCGCAAGAGATTGCCGATTTTATCTCCCGACTGAATAAGTTGGTGGATAGAACAAGAAAAGCAAATCGGTAGTGCATAGTTCGAAAAAGGTAGTGTAGCAAACATTCGTAAAACTTAATCAGCCAAAACATGAACCATGAAAAACAACAGACAGAAGTAAAGCAGATGATTGAAACGCTCGTCTGTGAAGATTTGAGCGATGAGAAATATTGCCAATATCACAGTGCTGTGCTGGAATTCGTCTCTATTGCTGTTAAAGAGGGGACATTCTTTCTACCGATGGATCTCTATTGCAAGTACAAAGGTTTTGTGGGGCTGTTCTGTAAAATGTTTCAGAATATGCAATCAGATAACCAAGCAAAATTGCCTTTTGTTGATTGGAAAGACATGTACCATTGCTATCGCATTCAAGCAGAAATGCAATACCGAATATTGTGCCGACTGATTGTTCCGGCTTATCAAAAAACAACTATTCCCGAAGAGAGGGAAACTTTGAAAAGTGTCATTGACGGCATACATAATATTACCAGAGGGTAAAGACGGGATACAAGCGTGTATCTCAATATTGCATTTCCACCTTTTATATTCATATTTATCCAATTACATTCTTTCTTAATATTCTGTAATCTGTAATTGGGGTTATAATGTCAGTAATTCGTCTACAAATGGTCTCTTTCTTTCATCGTACTTTTGCAATGTCGAAAGTAGATAATCAATTCATTAATTATTAAAACACAAGAGATATGAAACGGATTTTATTATTAACAACTGTATTTATGATAATGCTCGGAACCAGTTTTTCTTCTGCACAGACAGATGCTGATAATTTTTATAAAAGTGATCGGGTGAATGTAGAAAAAGTCTCTTTTTCTAACCAATATAAGATGAAAGTAGTAGGTAATCTTTTTCTGCCCAAGAGTATGAAAGAAGGGGAAAAATATCCTGCAATCATTGTAGGACATCCGATGGGGGCTGTTAAGGAGCAGAGTGCGAATCTCTATGCAACGAAAATGGCGGAAAGAGGATTTGTTACACTATCCATCGATTTGTCTTTCTGGGGTGAGAGTGAAGGTGAGCCGCGTAATGCTGTTTTGCCGGAGGTTTATTCGGAGGACTTTAGCGCTGCGGTTGATTTTTTAGGTACGCGTCCGTTCGTCGACCGGAATCTTATTGGGGTAATTGGAATTTGTGGGAGTGGAAGCTTTGCTATTAGTGCAGCGAAAATAGATCCTCGTCTCAAGGCCATTGCAACAATCAGTATGTATAATATGGGAGCAGCCAACCGTAATGGATTAAATCACTCATTAACGTTGGAACAGAGAAAGCAAATAATGGCTGAAGCGGCGGAACAGCGTTATACTGAATTTTTGGGTGGGGAAACAAAATATACCAGTGGTACTGTACATCAGTTGACAGAAACGTCCAGTCCGATTGAGCGGGAGTTTTATGAATTCTACCGTACACAGAGAGGAGAATTTACTCCTGGCGGAGCAACTCCTATGACCACTACACACCCTACGCTCTCAAGCAATGTGAAATTTATGAATTTCTATCCTTTCGAAGATATTGAAACTATTTCACCCCGCCCCATGCTTTTCATCACCGGAGAGAATGCCCATTCACGTGAATTTAGTGAAGATGCCTATCGATTGGCTGCCGAACCTAAAGAACTGTATATAGTACCCGGTGCCGGACACGTAGATCTTTACGACCGTGTGAGCCTTATCCCGTTTAATAAGCTGGAAGCTTTCTTTAAGGAGTATCTGAAGAAATAAATTTCAATACCATAAATAGGATATACTATGTGTAATTTTTGAAATAACAGATTGAAAAATAAAATGATGCAACAAATAAGACATAAAGAATATGGAGGTGAACGCCCTCTATTTGCAACCCATGACATTCAGTTGGAAGATGTAACGATTCACGCCGGTGAATCGGCACTGAAAGAATGTAGTAATATCATAGCGATAAACTGCCGTTTTGAAGGGAAATATCCTTTTTGGCACACCAACGGATTTACAGTGAAGAATTGTCTTTTTACAGAAGGAGCTCGTGCCGCCCTGTGGTATTCTCAAAGTCTGCAAATGGCGGATACTTTGGTGGAAGCACCGAAGATGTTTCGTGAAATGGATGGGATAAAACTCGAAAATGTGCAGTTGCCCAATGCCTTGGAAACGTTTTGGTATTGTCGTAATATAGAACTGAAGAACGTACAGATTGATAAAGCAGATTATCTTTTTATACACAGCGAGAATATTCATATACAAAATTACGCTCAAAATGGAAACTATTCGTTTCAATATTGCAAGAATGTAGAAATCCGTAATGCAGTTATTAACTCCAAAGATGCTTTTTGGAATACGGAAAATGTAACTGTCTATGATTCGGAACTGAACGGAGAATATCTGGGATGGCATTCTAAAAATCTGCGTTTGGTAAATTGTAAGATTTCGGGCACTCAACCTCTTTGTTACGCACATGATCTGGTGATGGAAAATTGTACGATGGCGGAGGATGCTGACCTTGCTTTTGAGCACAGTAGCGTAAAAGCAACGATTAAAAGTCCGGTTCATAGTGTGAAAAATCCTCGTACGGGGAGTATTGTAGCCGAAAGTTTCGGAGCTATTATCTTGGATGAAAATATGAAAGCACCGGGAAATTGTGAATTGAAACTCTGGGACGACCTAACCTGTTTTGATTGAAATATGAAGTATAATTTCGATGAAATTATTCCACGCAGAGGTACGAATTCCTATAAATGGGATTCGTCCGCAGATGCGGATGTCTTGCCGATGTGGGTGGCTGATATGGATTTCCGTACGGCTCCCCCCGTCGTGGAGGCACTGAAGAAGCGGGTGGAACATGGGATTTTCGGATATGTACGCGTGCCTGACGCATACTACGAGGCGATAACCAATTGGTTTGCACGACGACATACCTGGCGGATAGAAAAAGAATGGATTATTTATACTACCGGAGTTGTGCCGGCAATATCTGCTGCAATTAAAGCACTGACAGTACCCGGCGATAAAGTGATGGTACAGACGCCTGTATATAACTGCTTTTTCTCCTCTATCCGTAATAACGGGTGCGAGATGATTGCCAATCCTTTAGTATATAGAAACAGAGGGTATCAGATTGACTTTGATGATTTGGAGAGAAAAGCTTCCGATCCGAAGGTAAAACTCATGTTGTTATGTAATCCGCATAATCCTGTCGGAAGAGTATGGAGTAAGCAAGAATTAAGGCAGATAGGTGAGATTTGTATTCGGAATAATGTGTTTGTGATCGCTGATGAAATTCATTGTGAATTGGTTTTTCTGGGGTATGAATATACTCCTTTCGCTTCTATATCAGAAGAGTTTCTTATGAATTCAGTAACCTTTGTTTCGCCTAGCAAGGCTTTCAATCTGGCAGGGCTTCAGATAGCCAATATTATTTCTGCAGATGCAAATGTACGGGTGAGAATAGATAAAGCGATTAATATAAATGAGGTATGTGATGTGAATCCTTTCGGAGTGGAGGCGTTGATGGCTGCTTACAATGAGGGCGAAGAATGGCTGGAAGAACTTAAAATCTATTTGTTTGCGAATTACATCTATTTAAAAGGTTATTTTGATGAATATCTTCCGGAATTTCCCGTAATGATGTTGGAAGGTACATATCTGGTTTGGGTGGATTGCTCGGTCTTGAATCAAACGTCAGCAGAAATAGTAAAAGACTTGTTGAAGAAAGAAAAACTTTGGGTGAACGAAGGCAGTCTGTATGGAGAGACTGGTGAAGGGTTTATCCGTATCAATATTGCGTGTCCGCGACAGCGGTTGATTGAAGGATTAAACAGATTGAAGCGGGTACTGAAATCATAAATACGAATGAAAAGAAGTAGTTAGAAAAAAGAACGCTCAAACGGTAAATATGACATACTCCGTTTGAGCGTTTCTCTTATTAAGAAATCTTTTTGGAATGATGGGGGAGAAAACGATAAGTTATATCCTCCATTATTCCATTTTCTATGTGGTACAACCGCTGATTGGTCGTTTCAGATTTTAATCCTCCCAGAGACTCGATGTAAGGTCCCAACTTTATATATTGGAAATGAGATACATCAAAGTGCTCCGGCAGTTTGCTCTTCCCGGAGTACCATCCGACTTTTACCGGAGTGATGGTCTGCTTGTGTAAAAAAGCAGCTAGTTGTTCCACTTCTGCGGGTGAAGCATCACCGCCCATGAAACAGACACAGGTGATCGCTTTTCCATATTTACCGAGCAGGGTAGAGAGACTTTCTTCCGTTAACGGTTCTCCTACGTCCTCCATCAGATATGCACTGTGGCACCCTTTACAATGGTTGGGGCAGTTGGAGAGGTTGATGGCTAATGTTACCTCATCCGGTATCTCCTGAAAAACAATATCATAATCAGCGTACCGAAGCATAATATCTTAAATCGGCCTCCTTTTGCCGTGCTTGGGAGAAATTGCTGATACGTTTCATATATCCGATGACGCGGGTCAGATAATCCACATTTTCGCTGTGACATTCGGGACATTCATGCAAATATCGTTTGTCGATATGATGGCATTTGTTACATACTGTATTCGGAATATTGAATGTGAAGTAGTTGCAACCTTCGGTAGCGGCAACA
This sequence comes from Bacteroides sp. 90-K9/2, assembly GCF_047310725.1. Taxonomy (NCBI): domain Bacteria; kingdom Pseudomonadati; phylum Bacteroidota; class Bacteroidia; order Bacteroidales; family Bacteroidaceae; genus Bacteroides; species Bacteroides sp. 90-K9/2. The sequence continues at coordinate 120,019 of NZ_JBCGVL010000003.1, read as the reverse complement.
CGAAGCAACTGCCGGTATTGCTCTTTACTAAGATGCTCTTCCAGATTCATGTGCAAAGCCGAACCACCCGTCAGATGCTCGATATAACGATGCCCGTGCAGGCGGAATTTATCGACAATGTTCAGCGATTTGTCTTCTACAATATAGAAATAGCTGTTGTAACATTCGCGGTAAGTCTGGAATCCGGCTTCCTTGTCCCATTTCGCGTGTTTCACACCCACATTTTCGGCAGGAATCATTTCGCAGTTGAAAAGAACTTCTTTGGTACGATACTTTTTGTTGTATTTCTCAATCATGCCGAGAATCTCCTGCACAAAAGCCTCGTATTTCGGATTGTCGTTGATGTCGATTCCCATAAATTGGGCTGCTTCCACCAGTCCGTTCACACCGATAGTCAGATATTGGCGGCTCATATTGATATAGCCTGCATCAAACAAAGGCAACATACCCTTTGCCTGTAATAATTTCAGGTTCTCATTATAGGCAAGCTGTACTTTGTGAACCAAGTCTACTACTTCTTCTAAGAAGAAAGGGTAGAGAATACCTGATTTTACAGCATGCTGTATACAACGGTTCAGATTGATGGTCAACACGCTCTTCGAACCGGTAGAGACTCCTCCGGCTCCCAATGTATAGCTAAAGCCATTGTCCTGTATTTCATTACGCAGACGGCAGCAGCTACTCAAAGAGTCGGCATTATCACTCATATAGGTGAAGAATGAATGTCCTTCGGCATACATTTCAGCGGTGAAGTCGCCATATTCCTTATCCAGTACATCGCCGTCTTTGGTCAGGAGTGCCATTGTCTCTACAGGGAATGTCAGAACGGTGCGTGTACGCTCCTTATTAAACCATTTCATAAAACGCTTCTGCAACCAGCTAAGCGAATCCCAGTCGGGTTTGCTTCCGTCGGGGAAAACAAAGTGCTCGAAAAGGCTATTGAAATAATACTTGTCATAATAAGCCACATTCCAGAAAACTGCCTGGAAATTGCGGGCACCCGTAGGCTGGTTGATGGAATATACGATTTGCTCGAAACAGTCTGTGATGATTTTATCGATCGATCTTTGTTTCAGAGATAAGTCTGCCAGTTTATCTGGGTGTTTATAATAGTCCTGCCCGTATTCCAAACCGATGAAATAGTTCATGTACATCAGGAATTCAGGAGTGGCACATGCGCCGCTTAGCATACTGGATACGATAAATACCATGTTGATAAATCCTCCGCAGAAGGATTTCAGATTGGTCGGGGCGGTAGAATTGCCTCCTACTGCTGTTGTTCCTGCTATCAGCCAAGGATACATGGTAATACTGGCACAGTAGTTCGCCAGATTGGTTTCATCATTTTTGTAGATGAAGTGATGATTCAGGAGTTCCAAATAACGGTCGGAAGCCTCTTTACCATACATATCTCTCAAACGGTCTGTTAGCAGGCGGCGGTTGAGGCGAATGAAATTGGATTTGGGCAGTTCTCCTATCAGTGTGGCGATATTCTTGTTTTCCACATTGGCGTTGGCATCGTACTTGCTACCGCTGGCAGGGTTGGAAGCATCGCAATAATCCATGAGGAATTTAAGTTTGTCTCTGACTTCACGGTCTTCCAAATGTTTTTGACGATACAGCATATACGCTTTGGCCACGCTGTAATAATGTTCTGCCATCAAGGCGACTTCCACCTGGTTTTGGATTTCCTCTACGTTTGTTCCGTCACTGATACTGACACGGCTTAACACATTGGTTATCACATCTTGCGTAGCAAAACTACCTACTGATAAAAATGCCTTGGATATGGCATTCTTGATTTTGTCGAGGGAAAAAGCTTCTTTTTTCCCGTCTCTTTTGATAATGAATATCTCCGAACTAATCATACCTATATTTTAAGAATTAACAAAATAGATTTAGTGCCTACATAGTTATTCATGCACGACAATTTCTGGAGACTTGTAATAAAATGGACCTGTACGATTCGTTCTATTGCCTTTCACCCGAAAGCCTGGAATAACGGAAATTTTATCGGCAGGTCTTCTGACTTGTTTTTGTTGTGGCGCCTTCCCGATCCGTTTCATGAATCAGTGGCAAATGAATGCCATAACATTTCTCTTTTTTATGAGAGAGATAAAACTTACAGCTACGGGGATAGTTCCGGATTTTCACTGGATTCCCTTTTAATTCCGTCTGGTGATAATGCCATTTCGGAAACCGATGTTGGCGGCAAAGTTAGAAATTAAATCAAGATTCCAATTGAAAAGGAAGAAAAATATTCGCTCTTTATCAGAACGATATATGGCATTAACAACCTGATAACTTTCCGTTTATGTTCTATTCTTCGTATTTTAGTAGAGTCCGGTTTATGTATTTCCTGCCTGATGGATGAATGAAAGTGTAGAATAATGAAACAAGATGCATAATGGTTAGCGATGTTGGGATCCCTTTCTCTTCAGGGAATGAGGCGTTTGCATTGATGTTTCCATATTTTAGATTTTTCGAAAGCATAATAGATGTTAATAGGGCTTATGGCTTGCGAACTAATATTTGATACGATATGTTGTTTAAAGTGAATAACGAATTAAAAAATGAACTAGAAAGTTAGACATGAACAAACAATACATTTCTAATGATTTAGCAGATAAAACATTACATTTAAAACTTATGAATATGAGAAAATCTATTATTTTATTAGCTTTTATATTGGGTGGCTTTACAGTAGCAAATGCCCAATCAGTTGTAGAAGGTACCAAACTTACAGATAATTGGTCTGTCGGAGTAAATGCCGGTGGAGTCACTCCCCTTACTCACAGTGCTTTCTTTAAAGGTATGCGTCCCACTTTTGGAGTGGGAGTCTCAAAGCAATTAACTCCTATCTTCGGTTTGGGATTCCAAGGAATGGGATATATCAATACCACATCCAGTAAAACGGCTTTCGATGCTTCGGATGTCAGTGTATTGGGTAAAGTCAATTTGATGAATCTATTTGCAAGTTACACGGGCGAACCTCGTTTGTTTGAAGTGGAAGCTGTGGCCGGAATGGGTTGGTTACATTATTATGTGAATGGTGATGGCGATCAGAACTCCTGGTCTACGCGTTTGGGATTGAATTTCAATTTCAACTTGGGTGAAAGTAAAGCATGGACATTGGGAATCAAACCTGCCATTGTGTATGATATGCAAGGTACTTATCCTGAAACGAAGAGCCGTTTCAATGCTAATAACGCAGGTTTTGAGTTGACAGCCGGATTGACATATCACTTTAAGACAAGTAACGGAACACATCATTTTGCCAAAGTGAGAGTATATAATCAAGCCGAAATTGACGGACTGAACTCTTCAATCAATGCACTTCGTGCAGATGTAAACAACAAAGATGGTGAGATCAGCAATGCAAACCAACGTATCAACGGATTGCAGGAAGAACTTGAAGCATGCCGCACAAAAGTGGTTCCGGTGGAGACTGTAGTGAAAACCGCCCGTGTACCCGAATCTATCATTACTTTCAGACAAGGTAAATCGTCAGTTGACGCTTCACAACTTCCTAATGTGGAACGTGTAGCTTCTTACCTGAAGAAATATGCTGATTCTAAAGTGGTTATTAAGGGATACGCTTCTCCGGAAGGTAGTGTTGAAGTGAATGCCAGAATTGCCGCAGCACGTGCAGAAGCTGTAAAAACGATCCTGGTCAACAAGTATAAAATCAGTGCATCTCGTATCACTGCCGAAGGTCAGGGTGTAGGCGATATGTTTACTGAACCGGATTGGAACCGTGTAAGTATATGTACTATTGAAGATTAAACTGATATATTACAGAAATAGAATAATGAAGGCTGCCCCAAAAGGCAGCCTTTGTTGCATATCTTGGGTTGTATTTTTGAATACTCTGAAAGTTTAGTAAACAGATTTCTTTGTACATTACATAAAATGGTTATTTTTGCAGGTATTGTTCATGCGCGTTCTGTGTTGAGTGTGCAAATATCAACCATTAAAAACTGTATTATGAAGAGAGTATTCGTTTTTCAAGATTTTAAATCGCAGAAATTCTGGAGTATAGATGTAGTCGGAACAGATGTTACTGTAAATTATGGTAAGTTGGGAACCGACGGACAAACACAAGTGAAAAACTACGCAACGACTGAAGAAGCTGAAAAAGCAGCCAGCAAACTGATTGCGGAAAAGACCAAAAAAGGGTATGTAGAAACTGCTGAAGAAACTGCACGTGAAATGAAAGTGGAAGCTAAGAAATATACTTTGAGTTACGATGAGTATGAAAACAATGTGAATCTTCTGGATAAGATATTGAAAGATAAACATCTCTCTGAATACAAACAAATAACAATCGGTTGTTGGGATTATGAGGGTGGCGACTGTTCTGCCTTATTACAGGGAATGATTGAAAATAAGGAGAAGTTCGCACAAATAGAAGGCTTGTTCTGGGGAGATATTGAGCAGGAAGAACAGGAGATTTCGTGGATTGAACAAGCTGATATTAGTCCGCTGCTCAATGCCATGCCTAAATTGAAGGATCTGAAAATCAAAGGAACCAATAATCTGCGTTTGGGAAAGACTTCACGGCCGGAGTTGCGGTCACTGGAAATTATCAGTGGTGGCCTGCCTACTGAAGTGGTAGAAGATATTCTTGGTTCTGATTTTCCCAATCTGGAAAAACTGATTCTATATGTTGGTGTGGAAGATTATGGATTTGAAGCTGATATTGAGATATTCCGTCCGTTGTTCTCCAAAGAGCGTTTCCCGAAGCTGACTTATCTGGGGATCGTCAACTCTGAGGAACAGGATAAGATTGTAGAAATGTTCATGGAGTCGGATATTCTTCCCCAACTTGAAACAATGGATGTTTCGGCCGGTACTCTCAAAGATGAAGGTGCCCAATTATTGCTGGATAATATGGATAAGATCGCTCATTTGAAGTTTATCAATATGCGCTACAATTATTTGAGCAAGGATATGAAGAAACAGCTGCAGAATCTTCCTATGAAAATAGATATTGCTGAGACTGAAGAGGTGGATGAATATGATGGTGAATTGTGGTATTACCCGATGATTACAGAATAGGAGATGCAGATAATCGTTGTCAGCAACTCTTTGTCCAAACGTATAGAATACTTTATTGAAGCAGGCAAACACTTGCAGACGGAAGTTCGTTTTATGACTTACGGGGAACTTTTTAACTGCTTGCCGCAATTACGGCAGGCAGTTATCAAACTGGAACCTTGTGTAAGCAATGAAACGGATTTCCTGAAATATGCGCTGTTGAATCAGGCATATAAGGAAACACTGCAACGTTTGGGCGAGATGAGGCTATCTGATGACGTGTGCTTTTTGAATACTCCCCATGCTTTGTTACGTGCTCTTGATAAAAAGGAGACTAAACAAGTGCTGGTGGATAGAGGTTTGAGAGTGACTCCGATGTTACCTTCTCCCCATTCTTTTGATGAGTTGAGAGAGCTTCTTGCCGGTTGCGGTAGAGGATGCTTTTTGAAACCCCGTTACGGTTCGGGGGCGGGAGGCATTATGGCTGTTCGTTATCAACCCAGCCGGAATAAATGGGTAGTCTATACTACCTTGCAACAAGTGGATGGAGTCATTCATAACACCAAACGTATCCACCGTTTGAGTACGGAAAAAGAGATGATCCCGTTGGCGGAAGCGGTGATGCAAACAGAAGCTATTTTAGAAGAATGGACTCCTAAAGAGCAGTTGCAGGGAGAGAATTATGATCTCCGGGTAGTGTGCCGGGAATCTGAAATTGATTATATCGTTGTGAGATGTAGTAAAGGAAGCATAACCAATCTGCATCTGAACAATAAGGCACATTGGTGGAACGAGTTGTCTTTGCCGGAAGTAGTGCGGCAACAAATCTATTTTCAGTGTCAGGAAGCGGTTCAATCCTTGGATTTGCAGTATGCCGGAGTGGATGTCCTGATTGAGAGAGGAACAGATATACCTTATATAATAGAAGTCAACGGACAGGGAGATCATGTGTATCAGGATATGTTTGCTCATAATTCTATTTATATTCAACAGATAAAAAACATAAAAAAGAGATATAACCATGCAAATAGATGAACTGCCGGCTGGCGAACAGACCCAAAATCCGGATCTGGATATGAATCAGGTGGTGGGTACTCATGATATATTGATGCTTTGTTTTGATACCTTGCGTTATGATGTCAGCAAGGAGGAAGAAGCGGCGGGAAGAACACCGGTACTGAACAGTCACGGAGGAGAATGGGAAAAAAGACATGCGCCGGGAAATTTTACTTACCCGTCTCATTTTGCCATCTTTGCAGGATTTCTGCCTTCTCCGGCGGAACCTCATTCGCTACGCAGCCGTAAGTGGTTGTTTTTCCCTGTGCAAGCTGGTACGGGACGTATTCCGCCTGTGGGAAGTTATCCGTTTACGGAAGCAACTTTTGTGCAAAGTCTTTCCAATGTAGGCTATGAAACGATTTGTATAGGAGGGGTGAACTTCTTCAGCAAGCGTAATGAACTGGGGCGTGTGTTTCCCGGTTACTTTACTAAAAGTTATTGGCTGCCGACTTTTGGATGCACGGCACTCGATAGTACTGAAAAACAAATTGATTTTGCATTGAAGAAACTCGAAAACTATCCGGAGGACAAACGGATTTTTATGTATATCAATTTTTCTGCTATTCATTATCCGAACTGTCATTATGTGGAAGGTAAAATGAAGGATGATAAGGAATCACACGCTGCCGCGCTGCAATATATCGACAGTCAGCTACCCCGTTTGTTCCAGGCCTTTCAGAAGCGGGGAAATACGCTGGTGATTGCTCTTTCCGATCATGGCACTTGCTATGGAGAGGATGGATATGAATATCATTGCATATCTCACGAAACGGTTTATACAGTCCCTTACAAACACTTTATTTTAACGAAAAAATGAATCAACCGCTACCACGATATGTAGATTATATGTATAGTTATCCACATAAAACTGCTTATCGTTCTTTTCCGTCCCCAGTTTCGCTGGTTCCTTACCTGAAACAGGTGGAAGGACAGAAAGCATCGCTATATTTCCATATTCCTTTTTGTAGCCATAAATGTGGATATTGCAACCTGTTTTCTCTACAAACAAATCGTGCGGATTATATCGCAACTTATTTGAAAACTCTTCATAAGCAGGCGCAACAGTTGTCTCCACTCACTACCGGACTGGCATTTGATAGTTTCGCCATTGGAGGAGGTACACCGTTGCTTCTCACTGTTCCTCAACTGGAATATTTACTGGATACAGCTGCCTTATTCGGAGTGCATCCTTCACATACCTTTACTTCCGTAGAAACATCGCCAGAATATGCCGATCCTGCCCGTTTGGACTTGTTGAAGCAAGCAGGAGTGGCTCGTGTGAGTATTGGCGTACAGAGTTTCCTTGACGAAGAATTAACAGCTTTGAAAAGACGTCCCCGGCAAGACATGATTAATCAGGCGCTGGAGGCTATCCGGAAGAGGCAATTCCCATTTTTTAATATTGATTTGATTTATGGAATCAAAGGACAAACTGTAGCCAGTTTTCTTTATTCATTGGAACAGGCTCTTCTGTTTCAGCCTAACGAACTCTTTATCTATCCGCTATATGTACGACCGGGAACGGCTATCACGGAGCGGGAATCCGACGATGTCTGTTTTCAGATATATTGTGCCGCTTGTGATTTGTTGAAAGACAGAGGTTTTCTACAAACTTCGATGCGACGTTTTATTCATCATCCGTCTACTGATGCGGAAATCTCATGTGGGGATGAAGTGATGCTGTCGTGTGGCTCCGGCGGACGCAGTTACCTGGGTAATTTGCATTATGCCACCCGGTATACTGTTTGCCAGCGTTGTATTGCCGGAGAGATAGATGATTATATGGGCACTACTGATTTTACAGTGGCTCGTAATGGATTTATTCTTTCGCAGGAAGAACAGCGACAACGTTTCATCATTAAAAATCTGATGTATTATATGGGGCTTGATAAGGCCGAATATAAGCGTCGCTTTGGAGAATCACCGGATAATGTGCCGTTGTTCCGACAGTTAGCTGAACGGCAATGGATAGAAGATACGGATAACGGTCGTGTTTGTCTGACTTCCGAAGGAATGGCATACTCCGATTATATTGGTCAGTTGTTTATTACTCCTGAAATAAGAGAACTGATGGAAACTTATTCTTATTGAACGAAATAGAAATGGAAAACGAAGGCTCTTTACTTTCCTTCAGGCGTATATATTATCGCGGCAAATTGAATAGCTGCAACTATACCTGTTCTTATTGCCCTTTCGGCAAGAAGTCGCATCTGGCAGATACGACACAGGATGAACAGGCATGGAATCGTTTTATAGCAGCTGTTGAACAATGGAAAGGGGAGCCGTTGCAGTTATTTATTATTCCTTACGGTGAAGCATTGATCCATCGTTATTATCGGAAAGGAATGATGCATTTGGCAGTATTGCCACAGGTGGCTGGAATTTCCTGTCAGACTAACCTTTCTTTTCCGGCTAAACACTGGCTTGATGAGATTCGTGTGACTCCCACTGTGATAAGTAAGATAAGGCTCTGGGCCAGTTTTCATCCAGAGATGACTTCGGTAGAGAAATTTGCGCATCAGATTCATATACTCCATCATGCGGGAATACAGGTATGTGCCGGAGCGGTAGGAAATCCCTCTGCAAAGGCCGTACTCAATGATTTACGGAATACTCTTTTGCCGGATATTTATTTATTCATTAATGCTATGCAAGGGTTAAGGACACCATTAAGTCAGGAAGATATTCAGTTTTTCAGTCAACTGGATAATCTTTTTGAGTATGACTTGAAGAATGCTCCGGCACAATGGGAAGTTTGCGCAGGAGGAAGGAATAATTGTTTTATCGATTGGAAAGGGGATATGTATGCTTGTCCCCGAAGCCGGGTGAAGATTAGTAATTTTTATCAAGGTGATGGAGCTGTTGTGCCGCTATCTTGCGAGAGGAAGGTTTGTGATTGTTATATTGCGTTTAGTAACCTGAACAATCACCCTTTACATCGAATCATGGGAGAAGGGGCGTTCTGGCGAATACCTGACAAGCCACTTATTACGACTGTTTTCTTCGATGTGGATGGAACACTGACTGATTCACAGGGAAAAGTTCCTGAAAGTTATGCTAACGCTTTGCGATATATGGCACAGTCCGTTTCCTTATATCTTGCCACTTCTCTGTCGATGGAGCAGGTGAAGAAAAAGCTGGGAAAGGCTCTTTTCGATTTATTCAGGGGAGGAGTGTTTGCAGATGGAGGTTTATTATCTTATTCGGGCCAGATCAGGTGTTTGCCGGTGAAAGTATATCTGGAGGTATATGGAGAATCTGCAAAAGTCACTATTCATACTTATGAAGGAGTGGTTTACAAGTATAGTATATTGGTACGTGATAAAGAACAGAGAGAAGCTATTCTTACCCGGTTGAAAGAGAATCCCTGCAAGGTCTTTCATAAAGCTCCGCTGATAACAGTCATTCATCCTGAAGCAAGTAAAAAAGAGGGGGTGATTCAGTTATGTAAGGCTTTGGCTTTATCTTTTGAACACACCTTAGTTGTAGGAAATTCGTTAAAGGATTGGCCGATGATGTCCGTGGTTTCTCATTCTTGTGCCGTAATGAATGCGGAACCCTTATTAAAAGAACGCGCACGTTATACGCTGAATCCGGATCGGTTGGCAGCTTTCTTTCGTTTTTCTAACGGAGATCCTATAGATCAAACCTCGTCTGATAATAGTTGATATATAGCTAGTTACATCTCCGTAAGAAAATAAAAACCGGTTAAAATTTGGTAATTATGAAAACAAAGCCCATATTTGCAGCCCTGAAATAGGGACAGGCATAAAAATCCTCATCGGAGGGTGCTATAATAATAATTATAGTGCTGGATAAGATGAATGGTGCAAATCATTCGCTTGTCCGGCACTTTTTTTATGTTGTAACAAAATAAGATAAAGAGGAAAAGTATCGAAGAAACTATGAAAGAGTTAGATTTGACACAAGGAAGCGTACCGAAGGTATTGCTGCAGTTTGCAGTACCTTTTTTAATTGCTAATGTACTTCAGGCACTTTATGGCGGGGCTGACCTTTTCGTTGTCGGACAATATGATGATTCGGCAAGTGTGGCAGCCGTAGCTATTGGTAGTCAGGTGATGCAGACAATAACAGGTATTATTCTGGGTATTACTACCGGGACAACAGTGCTGATTGCTATTGCTACCGGAGCCAAAGACAATCGGAAAGTAGCTTTTACTATCGGGTCTTCCGTATGGTTGTTTTCAATAACCGGTGTAGTGCTAACTTTGGTCATGGTACTTTTTCATGGTCGGATAGCAGAACTGATGCATACTCCCGTAGAAGCTATGGCAGATACGAAAAGCTATATTTTGGTATGCTCTCTGGGTATTCTGTTTATAGTGGGATATAATGTTGTATGTGGTATTTTGCGTGGACTGGGTGATTCTAAAACACCACTTTATTTTGTTGGGCTGGCATGTGTGATAAATATAGTGCTCGATTTTATATTGGTCGGTTATTTCCATTGGGGGGCTACGGGAGCGGCTATCGCTACTGTAACTGCACAAGGAGTCAGCTTTGGAATAGCGCTCTGGTTCTTATATCGGCACGGATTCCATTTTGACTTTTCACGGAAAGATATTCGATTGAACCGGAATCTGTCTAAAAAGATCTTGGTGTTGGGAGCACCTATTGCTTTGCAGGATGCTTTAATCAATGTTTCTTTTCTGATTATCACTGTCATTGTCAATCAGATGGGAGTCATTGCATCTGCTTCTTTGGGTGTTGTTGAGAAAATCATCGTGTTTGCTATGCTGCCTCCGATGGCTATATCATCGGCTGTGGCAACCATGACTGCACAGAACTATGGAGCGGGACTTATCAAGAGAATGAATAAATGTCTGGCTTCGGGGATTGGGATTGCTCTTGTTTTCGGTGTGTCGGTTTGCGTGTATTCGCAATTCCTGCCGGAGACTCTTACTGCTTTCTTTACGAAAGATGTTGCTGTGGTGGCAATGGCGGCAGATTATTTGCGAGGGTATAGCATCGACTGTATCGTGGTTAGTTTCGTGTTCTGCATTAATTCTTATTTCAGCGGACAAGGAAACTCGTTATTCCCGATGATTCACAGTCTGATAGCCACTTTCCTGTTCCGTATACCGTTGTCATACTGGTTCAGCCAGATAGATAGCTCGTCGCTGTTTATCATGGGATTTGCTCCACCCATTTCAACGGTCGTTTCATTATTGATTTGTATCTGGTATTTACGATATACCCAAAGGAAATTATATTTGAGAGGCACAATGATGCCTGCTATGTCGAATTAGGTGTTTTTAAGTGACATATATTAACTAAAATCTATTTTGTATGGAAGCTTATTTGAAGAAACTCTGTTTTGAGTATCAGGTGGATGAAAGAGAAGTGAAAGAGCTGTTGGCTCGAATGGAAATGGTGTATCTGGATAAAGGAGAAACGATTGCTTCTGCCACAATGCCGGAGCAGAGCTTGTACATTATTGTTTCCGGTATTTTGCATACATATACCACTCATGAAGGAGAGGAGAGAACCAACCGGTTTTTCTCTGCGGGTGATGCTGTGTTATGCTATAATTCAAGTCAGTATTCTATCAAGACACTGACGAAATGTGCTGCTTATTACATCAGTGAAGAGGAGATTGAAGAGTTGTGTGCATCTTCAATTTCATTTGCGAATCTGGTCCGTCAACTGATGGAGTATCAGTTTTACTTTAAAGAGGAAGAGGATATGAGTGCCCGCAAACTGACAGTAAGGGAAAGGTATCTCTCTTTATTGGCGGAAATCCCGGATATTCTGTACAGGGTGCCATTGAAGCACATTAATCATTACTTGGGGGCAGATGTAACCAGTTTGGGGTATCTGGCCGGAAGTTCTAAATAGGAAATATAACCTAGACATATTTTTTCTATGTATTCCTTATCAGATGGTTCATGGCTTATTCGATCGAATCGATTTTGAAAAGTCTTTGGATTATTTGGTAAGGAATACTATTTTTGTATTCTGAATGAGAAACTCAATACCTCGATATACTTTTTATAAGCATAAGTATGGGAGTGAACTTTTGGTCGATGTAGTAGAACTGAAGTATGTGAAGAAGTTCCTGGCTAAAAGTACTGTCCACACTCTCAACTATTATGATATTACTTTCATAACAGAAGGTAAGGGAGCTTTTGCAGTCGATAACCAAACCTATGAAGCAATTCCATGTGACGTCCTTTTCTCTAAACCGGGGGAAATCCGAAACTGGGATACTCATCATATCATCAATGGGTATGCTCTGATTTTCGAAGAAGAGTTTTTGTCTTCCCTCTTTAAAGATTCTTTGTTTGTACGGCATCTTTCGTTTTTTCAGATAGAAAGTTTTTCATCGCGACTACATTTGTCTGATGAACTTTATACACGCATACTTGAAACCTTGCATGATATAAAGATGGAGATTGATTCGTATCAACAGGACGATGTACACGTTTTGAGAGCATTGCTTTATGAAGTCCTGATGTTGTTGGATCGTGCTTATCTTAAAATGACTTCGATGGAAGAGGGCAGAAACAGGGAAGTTTCCAATAATCATGTAAGCAAATTCATGAATTTGGTTGCTACACATGCAAAAGAGCAACATTCGGTTCAATATTATGCGGATAAGCTCTGCATTACTCCTAATTATCTGAATGAGATGATAACCTCGACCATGGGGTTCAGTGCAAAACAATATATCCGGAACAAGGTGATGGAAGAGGCTAAAAGGCTGCTTGTTTATACGGACTTTCCTATAGCTGATATTGCATTTGAACTCTGTTTTTCAACGGTTTCTTATTTTATCCGTAGCTTCCGGCAGCATACGGGAAAAACTCCATTATTGTATCGTAAAGCACACAAACCGTAAAAAGTGCTATTTCTACCTTTCTTTTTATTGCATTACTTTTCTGGTATTTCTCTACTTTCGCATCAGATAATAAACCAATAATAAAAAGTAAAATGATGAGAGACGCGGAAAAAACAGTAGGCAACATGATTGATAAGCTGAAAACAGCTTTTATCGGTTCGGTAGACGGTGAAGGATTTCCTACCATCAAAGCAATGCTGCAACCTAGAAAAAGAGAGGGCATAAAAACGATTTATCTGACAACAAACACTTCGTCTATGCGTGTGGCACAATACCGGGAGAATAACCATGCATGTATCTACTTCTGTGATACGAGATTTTTTAGAGGTGTTATGCTACGCGGCGCGATGGAGGTCTTGACGGACAGTGCCAGTAAAGAGATGATCTGGCAGGAGGGAGATACCATGTACTATCCGGAGGGAGTGACGGATCCCGATTACTGTGTATTGAAGTTTACTGCTGTTTCAGGACGTTTCTATAGTAATTTTAAATCGGAAGATTTTGTGGTCGAATAATGTCTATACTATTCCTCATAACATAATAAGTTCTGCCACTGGTTGATGATATTTTGCTTCCTTTATTTGATAAAGGAATCCGAGTAAACACTCTTATATTTTTATCTTAGCGGCAGTAGAGCTTATGTCTAACCCCACTTTATATGCATTCATATACCAAACATCTTAAATTAAACCCAATGTTTGACATCTGTGTCAGACGCAAATGTATGTAAAATATGGTAGATGCCGTGAGTCGTATTCAACGTTTTAGATTTAATTAGCGAATTGGAAAAATAGAAAGATGGGATGTGGAGGAGGAAAACGATTGTGTAAATAAAGAAGTAAATGAATTATTGTGTATTTATATTACCTGTAGAGCTGTTCCGAAATTTTTTCGTGGTGAATGCTAAAATTATTGCTTACTCTATTTTTGACAAAAGAAAACGTCGTTTTTAATAAACCCGAATCCTGTTTATAATAAACTTTTTGATAGTTTTAGTAAAACGGTATTCGAGTTTATTATAAACTATTTGATAGCAGTTTTAGAATTAGACGAGAGATTTTAAGCTGAATTATAAACAAAATGGGGCAATAATCATTCGACTATTGCCCCATATCATATAGGAGTCGGTATTGTAAAATACCGGGTTGTTTATGATTTATGTATGATTATTTCTATCTAATTTCATGCTTTTTATACTTTTTCTTTTCTCAAAGATACAACATAAAAAGTCATTTGTCAAGAGTCTGATGCGAAAAGTATCTTATCGGTTTTAAAAACAGAAGAATTTTGCTTCTGGCAACTGATTTTTATCCGGCTTGTGCGCGGTACTCATTGGGAGTAGTTCCTATGACTTTCTTAAATATCCTGCTTAAATGATGGGGATATTTAAAACCGAGTTCGTATGCTATTTCACTGATTGTTTTGTTACTATCAATCAATAGTTCTTTTACTTTTTCCATTATGGCCAGTTGGATATATTCCTGTGCGGACTTTCCGGTTTCCTTTTTTACCAGATCTCCAAAATAATTGGGAGAAAGGTGCATTTGTTCTGCACAGTATTGTACGGAGGGCAAACCGATCTCGGAGGGTTTGTCCGAATTGAAATATTGCTGAAGTATCTGTTCGAATTCGGTTAGTAAATCATGGTTGACTACTTCACGAGTGACGAACTGGCGTTCGTAAAAACGCACGCAATGATTGAGCAGGGTCTCTATATTGGAAGTCACAATTTGTTTGGTATGCTTGTCGATTGCATTTTCCAATTCTTCCCGTATTTCATGAAAACAGTTCAAGATGATCCGGCGTTCCCGGTCAGACATGTGAAGAGCTTCATTAGATTCATAAGAGAAAAAAGTATAGTCTTTCATTCTGCGGGCAAGGGGAGTACCATATAACAAATCGGGGTGAAACATAAGCACAAGACCTTTGGGATTTATAGTCTCACCGCCATCATTCACACCGGCTATTTGTCCCGGAGAAATGAAAACTAACGTACCATCTTCGTAATCGTATTTGTTACGGCCATATTGAAGCACACCGCAATCAAGTTCTTTATAGAACACACAATAAAAGCCGAAATTCTTTCGACAGTGCTTGAGGGATTGGAGCGTAGAGAAATCGGTTACACTAACCAGAGGATGCAGGGTTTCTGCACCTAGAAGTCTGTTATATTCCTGGATAGTTTCCAGTTTAATTATATTCTCCATATTCATATTCTTTTGTTTCACAACAAAAATAAAGGTTTTCAATGAGAATGCCATACGGGATATGTCATAAAAGGTAATTTGTGTTTGATATTCTGTAATTTGTGTTAGTGTGCTGATTTGCAATATCGTGTGCTTAGTAAAAATGGTTATAATATCAGTAATTTGTCTATTGTGTTACTTTCTATATTCCGGTAACTTTGCATCATCGAAAGGTAATAACTAAAATGAAATTGAAGATGAGAAAATTAGTATTGATTATGATGATGTGTTTAGCGGCATTGAGTTCTTACTCATGTGCCCAAAGTGATGAACCGGTCACCCAGGTGAGTGGAAAGAAAATCCTTGTTGCTTACTTCAGCTGGGGAGGTACTACAAAACGTTTGGCGGAGGAGATTGCTTCACTTACAGGTGGCGATTTGTTTTCTATTGAAACCGTTACACCTTATCCAACGGATTATACTCCTTGTACGGAGGTGGCGAAAGAGGAATTGGAGAAAGGTATTCGTCCTCCATTAAAAGATGTTGTTAAGGATATGGATGATTATGATATTGTTTTTGTAGGCTGTCCGGTGTGGTGGCATACAGCTCCAATGGCGATATGGTCATTTCTGGAAAGTAAAGAATACAATTTGAAGGGAAAAATCATTGTACCATTCTGTACTTATGCAGCCACTTACCGAGATGAAACTTTGGCTAAAATAGTAGAACTTACTCCGGATTCAGAACATTTGAAAGGTTTTGGCTCTACAGGTAGTACAAGTGGAGCAAAAGGTTGGTTGAAAGAAATTGGAATAATAAAATAACAATAGATACAAATAGGATAAGTATTATGAAGTATAGAGAATTAGGAAATAGTCGGCTTCGGGTGTCTGCTATCTTTAATCATAAGAAAGCATCTCGTCGTCAATTTCAGATATTGCTTTCTTTTCTGCATCCGAGAGGGGGGCAATAAAATGATTCCAAATTTTATTTTGTAGGGGGCTTCGAGTTTGAGATATTCTGTAAGTTTGGCTTTTATCGGACGTGTCATGTCTGACATGTAGGCTTCACTGTTTTCAAATGGAATGTATGGTCTGCTATTACTTCTGTTGGTATTGCCAAGTATAATATTGTTAATTTATAAAAAGAGAGAACGAGCCGTTGATAAATAATTAATTTTGTAGCAACAAAGAGTGATATGGTAATGTGCATGGAACAGGGCATAAATGGACAGAGTAATGAAAATGATTGTAATATGTATTGTTGGCATTTGTAGCTTTTCTTTCTTATCTGCTCAAAATTTGGCAGATAATGTTATGGCGGAAAGAAGAGATAGTTTGCGTATCTCTACAACAACCAATTTTAGTAGAAGGCTTGATAAATTCTCATCTTCCCGTTTCTATCAGATGATGTATATCGGCATTCCGTTAATGGTTGGTGGCTTGATTGTAAAAAATGAGGACGATCATTTTCGAGGTTTACGTAACGACTATCTGCCCCGTTTCAATCGTCATTTGGATGATTATATGCAATATGCCCCTGCTGCAGTGATGCTTGGTATGAAAGCAGCCGGAGTGCAAAGTCGCAGCTCATGGGGTAGAATGCTCGTTTCCGACGCTTTTTCCGCACTGCTGATGGGTGGTG
This sequence comes from Bacteroides sp. 90-K9/2, assembly GCF_047310725.1. NCBI lineage: Bacteria > Pseudomonadati > Bacteroidota > Bacteroidia > Bacteroidales > Bacteroidaceae > Bacteroides > Bacteroides sp. 90-K9/2. The sequence goes on along the minus strand of NZ_JBCGVL010000003.1, from coordinate 103,228 downwards.
TGGTAAATACTTTGAAGCAAACGACAAACGTCGAACGTCCGGATGGCTCAAACAAACATTCTTTTCCATCCGGACATACGGCTACGGCATTTATGACTGCTACCATGTTTACCAAGGAATACGGACATAAAAGTCCATGGGTAGGTGTCGGGGCATATAGTGTGGCTACTGCAACCGGTCTTATGCGGATGGCAAACAACAAGCATTGGTTAAGTGATGTGCTGACGGGGGCAGGAATCGGAATATTGTCGACGGAAGTGGGGTATTATTTTGCAGATCTGATATTCAGGGAAAAAGGAATCAATAGGTTTGCAGGTGAAGATAGGTTCGACAGAATGGATAGGCCTTCATTTGTCAGTTTGTATCTTGGATTGAATATCCCGTTGAGCAGTTATGATATCGACGAACAAATGGAGTTCCGTACTTCATCAGGCAGTTCGGCCGGTGTGGAGGGGGCCTGTTTCTTTAATCCGTATGTAGGCGTGGGAGGGCGATTCACTGTTTCCAATACTTTGATTATTGTCAATGAAGAACAGGCAGAAAATAACACATTTGATGCGATATCGCTTTGCGGAGGAAGCTATTTTTCATATCCGTTGTCTTCACGATGGCTGATAGGCAGTAAACTTCTGGGTGGATACGTGCATTATCCACAATTGGAATTAACTGACCGGTCGGTTTCTGCAAGAAATGGTTTCTGCATGGGAAGTGGGGTTTCCTTGACGTTCAAAGCAAAGGAATATTATGGAATCCGTTTTTTTCTCGACTATGATTTGCTTCCGTCGCATAGTAGGAACAGTGGTGAGTATATGAATATGCTTACTTTAGGGTCATCATTTATGATTACGTTTTAAATCGTAGCATATTTTATTCTTGCCTTTTTATATAAAGACTAATTCTGTGAGCGGAATTCATTGGGGGTACAACCCGTAATCCGTTTGAACATCCGGCTTAGATGTTGCGGATATTGGAATCCTAGTCCGTAAGCAATTTCACTTGTAGTCTTATCTGTTGCCAGCAAAGCTTCTTTGGCGCGTTCGATCAGTTTATTCTGGATATATTCCGAGGCGGTCTGTCCCGTCTGTTTGCTAATCATATCTCCGAAATAGTTTGCTGATAGAAATACTTTGTCGGCAAAGTATTTAACAGTAGGTAATCCCTCTCGTAGCGGAGTCTCGTTGTCGAAATACTCATCCAGCAACCGTTCGAAACGGACAATGATGTCTTTGTTCACTTCTTCGCGTGTTGTGAACTGCCGTTCGTAGAAACGCATGCAATAATCGAGCAGTAGTCCGATATTGGCACAAATTAATCGGCGGCTGTGCTTGTCTATGTTGTGTTTCAGTTCTATTTCAATCTTATGTAGACAATCCATCACGGTCTCCCGTTCTTCCTCTGAAAGGTGTAATGCTTCACGGGTTTCGTAGGAAAAGAAAGAATAGTTCTTGATCTCCTGACCGAGTGCCGTGCCACGAATCAGGTCGGGGTGAAACAGGATGCCGTGAGCATTTGGCTGGACATTTTTAACCATCTTGGTTTCCGTTACCTGACCCGGAGCAAAACTGACAATCGTGCCGTCCTGATAGTCATAGTTCTGACGGCCATACATGATATTTCCGCAATAAGTATCTTTCAGAAAAAGAGCATATACGCCGTAGTTGATCTTGAAATGTTCCGGCCACTGCGTTGCTTTCGACAGATCGACAACACTTACCAATGGGTGTCGTGTTTCGAGTCCGAAAAGTTTGTTGTATTTATCTACCTCATCAAGTTTAATAACCTCTTCCATAATCCTTTCTTTTATATTCTTTATCGCAAATATAATTCATTTTATTTGAATTATAGATGGCTTTATTACAGAATCGAGGATTTGGGTACAAATATCAGTAAATCATATACAAGCCCACTCATTTTATTGCAGTAGATTTGCAATCAAAAGTTTAACAATGAAAAGATAGAAGGTGATGAGAAAAATAATTCTAAGTGTTTTGTCTTTATTCGTTATGTTATCATGCTGTATGACAGGGAAAAAGGATACAAAACAACAGCCCGGAATGTGTGCCAAATTACCTATGGCGGCTGACGGTATTGTACGGCTATCGAAAATCGAGGTTTATCCGGAGTATCTTGAAGAATATATGAAATATGCGACCGAAGTGGGTGAAGTCTCCTTGCGTACTGAACCGGGAGTGCTGACTATGTATGCCGTCAGCGAAAAAGAGAATCCCGGCAGGATAACTATTCTTGAAACTTACGTGAGTCAGGAGGCTTATAAATCTCATATTGCATCGGAGCATTTTCAAAAGTACAAGCAAGGAACGCTGCACATGGTTAAGACTCTCGTACTCTCTGACCAAATGCCGCTTAACCCCGCAAATTGCATTAATAACTTCATTCAATAAACGAAATGATTATGAACAAACTCCTTTTATTTTCAGTATTTAGTATTTTAACACTCAATGTTATGGCACAAGAAAAGATAGTACAGACGGCAGGACGTGACCAGTTAGGAACGTTTGCCCCCAAGTTTGCGGAACTCAATGACGATGTTCTCTTTGGAGAAGTTTGGAGCCGCACTGACAAACTCGGTCTGCGTGACCGCAGTTTAGTAACCATTACCTCCCTTATCAGTATGGGAATCACGGACAATTCGCTCGTTTATCATCTTCAGTCGGCGAAGAAGAACGGCATCACCCGCACGGAGATCGCAGAGATTATCACTCATATAGGTTTCTATGCAGGTTGGCCGAAGGCGTGGGCAGCGTTCAATTTGGCAAAAGGAGTATGGTCTGAAGATATTGTTGGTGAGGATGCCAAAACAGCTTTCCAGCGTGAGATGATTTTCCCTATTGGCGAACCCAATACAGCCTATGCACAGTATTTTATTGGTAACAGTTATCTTGCTCCGGTTTCGCGCGAGCAGGTGAATATCTCTAACGTTACTTTTGAACCACGTTGCCGCAATAACTGGCATATTCACCGTGCAACGAAAGGTGGCGGACAGATGCTTATCGGTGTAGCCGGTCGAGGATGGTATCAGGAAGAAGGTAAACCGGCGGTAGAGATTCTGCCTGGTACGGTTATCCATATTCCTGCTAATGTGAAACACTGGCACGGGGCTGCTGCCGACAGTTGGTTTGCTCATCTGGCTTTTGAAGTTTCCGGTGAAAACACCTCCAATGAGTGGCTTGAACCGGTTACAGATGACGAGTATAACAAACTCGAACAGACGAAATGATGATTTCTGCTAATCCTGTTTTATCTTTTGAAAGGAAATACTATGACTACCGAGGAATTTAAGGAATATGTAAAGACGCGCAAGGCGCTTAATACAGAAGAAATACATCGTTTGATGGACGATATGAGTAATGAGGCAAGACGTATCACCTTCCAACTGAATACGGCATATCACACACCGGACGAAGTGCGCCGATTACTCTCCGGGTTGTTCGGTTATCAGGTGCCATCGTCGCTCCGGGTCTTTCCACCGTTTTATACGGATTTTGGTAAGAATATTACCGTTGGTGAGGGTGTGTTTATGAATGCCTGCTGTCATTTTCAGGATCATGGTGGTGTGACTATTGGTGACGGTTGTCAAATCGGGCATAATGTGGTTTTTGCTACACTTAATCACGGGTTGGCTCCGCAAGACCGTAAAACGACTTATCCTGCACCTATCGTACTCGGTAAGAATGTATGGATAGGTTCTAACGCGACGATTCTTCAGGGAGTGACTATCGGTGATAATGCTGTTGTTGGTGCCGGAGCTGTAGTGACAAAAGATGTGGAAGCGAATACGGTTGTGGGTGGTGTTCCTGCACATTTTATCAAAGTAATAGAAGAATGAGAAGCCTGTGGTGTTACTCCATCGTGATAATGTCTAAACTAATTAGTGATAAGAAATATTTAAAATCAAAATAAAATGAAACAGATTATATTCATATTTATGAGTCTCCTTTGCTTTAGCTGCTCATCAAAAGCGCAGAATCAGACAGCGGATACTAATGTACAGTCCGATAAGAAAATCCTGGTTGCCTATTTTTCTTGTACTGGAACTACAGAAAAAGTTGCCGATGCCATTGCAAAAACGATTGGCGGCAAACTTTACCGGATAACTCCCGTTACGGCCTATACCTCAGCAGATCTCGACTGGAACAATAAGAGTAGCCGTAGCTCAATTGAAATGACGACTGAAAATTCACGTCCGGAATTGGGTGGAGAAGCGCTTGATCTGAAAGATTACGACGTGGTATTCCTTGGTTATCCGATATGGTGGAATTTATGTCCGCGTCCGGTCAATACATTCCTTGAGAAATATGATTTCTCCGGTAAAACCGTTATTCCATTCGCTACTTCCGGAGGAAGCTCGATAACTAATAGTGTAAAACAACTCAAGAAACTTTATCCAAAAATTACATGGGGAGAAGGGCAGTTGTTGAACGGAAGCGTTAAACAAGCCGGAGAGTGGGCGAAAGGAGTAATATAAAAACGTAAATTTATGGAAGAGAACAATAAAATGAATATTAGCCGTCGCGGATTTCTCAAGGCGACGGCACTGGCGGGAGCAGCATTGGCTGTGCCAACTGGATTGGATAAGGTTTTTGCATCTGAAACGAAGCAACCCGAAACATCCCGTACTGACAATGAGTCTGCACGTATTAGAGAGCATCGGGTATTGGGTACAGGCAAGGCGGCTTTCGAAGTATCGGCACTCGGTTTCGGTGTGATGGGGATGACTTACAACCGCAGTCAACATCCGGACAAGAAACAGTGCATCCGCTTGTTGCATGAAGCGGTAAATCGTGGCATTACGCTTTTCGACACCGCTATTATCTATGGACCGCTAACAAATGAAGAACTGGCCGGGGAAGCATTATCCGAATTTAAAGGCCGGATTAACGTAACGACTAAATTCGGACATGAGGTAATTAACGGAAAAGCCACGGGGCGTCAGAACAGCCGCCCGGAAACCATCCGTCGTTATTGTGAAGAGTCACTCCGTCGTCTCCGACTCGATTCACTTCCCATGTTTTACCAGCACCGCGCTGATCCGGATACTCCGGTGGAAGAGGTAGCATCGACTATTGCCGACCTGATGAAAGAAGGGAAGGTGCAGCGTTGGGGAATGTGTGAAGTGAGTGCCGATACTATTCGCAAGGCTCATGCTGTATGTCCGCTCACAGCGATTCAAAGTGAGTATCATTTGATGCATCGTTTGGTGGAAGAAAACGGAGTGCTCGACACCTGTCGGGAATTGGGTATCGGGTTTGTTCCATATAGTCCGTTAAATCGCGGTTTTCTAGGTGGTTGTATCAATGAATACACGGTTTTTGATCCGAACAATGATAACCGCCAGACCTTGCCACGTTTTCAGCCGGAAGCGATGCGGATGAATACCCGTATCGTGAATGTTCTACAAGCTTTCGGCCGCACGCGAGGCATGACCTCGGCGCAAGTAGCACTCGGCTGGCTGTTGCAGAAAGCACCTTGGATCGTACCCATTCCCGGAACGACGAAACTGTCACATCTCGAGGAAAACCTATACACATTGTCTTTGGCTCTTTCGCCCGAGGAGTGGAAAGAATTGGAGGATGCCGTTGCAGCTATTCCTGTTATAGGAGACCGGTATAATGCAGAACAGCAACGGCAGGTAGGTCGTTGAGAATCTCTTTTCTTTGTTATATAGAACTTGGAACAGGATAAGCATTTATTATCAACAAAAAAGGAGAATGATTTTACTCATTCTCCTTTGCGGTGCGTACGGAAGATGAACCTTTCTTCTATTCTTCACGTACTCAATATCTTAGCAAGCTCTTAATTCTTTCCCCCACTAATAACCCCACATGTGCAATTCTTTAGATTGCATGGTGTTGCGGTGGTTGTTTGAGTTGGTGCAAAGATAGGCGTTTATTATAGAGTAATAAAATAAAAGAGCCATATTTAACACGAAAATGCAGAGAGTTTTCTTACTTTTGCAATATGTTATATTACAGAAGAAAAATATTATTAGCATTGATTGAAGCATTTGGTGGTCATTTGACTGCCAAACAGCTTCAGAAATATTTGTTTCTTTTTACAAGGAAACAAGAGGAAAAAGCATTTGATTTTATTCCTTATTACTATGGTTGTTTTTCATTCCAAGCAAATCAGGATATAATGACATTGGCTAAATTGGGCTACTTAAGTATTATAAAAAGCGAGAATGGTCGTAGAATACAAATTTGTCAACCCAATAATTATTTGATGATGCTTGATATGTTTGAACAGCAAGCTATAAAAGAAATAAAAGAAAAATTTGGTTGTCTATCTCAAAACGAGTTAATTCGTTACACTTATATCAATTTTCCTTATTACGCAACAAAAAGTACAATAGCAATTAATTTGCTAAATGAGGAAGAATTAGCAGTAATAGATAAGCAAAAAAGAACCTTTGCAGAGCCTCAATTATTCACTATAGGATATGAAGGACGCTCTTTAGAAAAATACATTAATATTCTTCTCGTGAATGATGTACATATTCTCTGTGATGTCCGCAAAAATGCCTATAGTCAAAAATATGGATTTTCAAAAAGTCAATTAGAGAAAGCATGTACAGGAGTAGGTATAAAATATATCCATATACCGCAACTAGGAATAGAATCAGAACAAAGACAAGATTTAAAATCACAAAAAGATTATGAAATTCTTTTTGAGTCATATGAAAAATCTACCCTAAAAGAAAATTGGGATTATCTTTTATATGTCCGAGAATTGATTGATACAGAGAAACGTGTAGCTTTAACTTGCTTTGAAGAAAGTCACAAACAATGCCATAGAGGAAGAGTTGCGAAATATTTAATGCAACTACCTGACATAACTTACACCCTTAAACATCTATAAAACATGCCTACAACTCGAGTTCTAATTGCTGTAAAAACATATCCTACTCTATCGGAAAAATACGATGAATTAGTTTGTACTGCTGGTTTCTTGGAAGATGGCACTTGGATAAGAATATATCCTATTCCTTTTCGTAAATTAAGTTATGATAAGAGATATAGTAAATGGCAGTGGATAGAACTTGATTTGGTTAAAAACACAAGTGATTTTAGGAAAGAAAGTTTTCGTCCTGCAAATATAGATAATGAAATAAAAATAGTAGGAGAAATTGGTACAAAAAATGGCTGGGCAAAAAGAAAGTCTATTGTTTTAAAACATGTCCGTTATAATATGGCTGAGCTTATTGAAGAAGCTAAAAATCCCCAAATAGGAACATCATTAGCCGTATTTAAACCTCAAAGAATTATTGATTTTGTTTGGGAAGAATCTACAAGAGAATGGAATAAGCAGAAATTAGATGCTGTATATGCCAATCAAGCCCAACATAGTTTATTTGATGTAGAAGAAACTAAAAGAATATTCAAAGTAGCTAAAAAATTGCCTTATGAGTTCTCATATAAGTTTATATCAGAAGATGGTAAAGAACGAAAACTCATGATTGAAGACTGGGAATTAGGAATGCTTTATTGGAATTGCCTTGCAGCTGCTAATGAAAACGAACAAGTTGCATGTGAAAAAGTAAAAGAGAAATATTTCACAGAATGGTGTAAAAAAGATATATACTTCTTTTTAGGGACAACTAAGAAATTCCATAATGTAGGTACTAATCCTTTTATTATTATCGGAACTTTTTATCCACCCAAGGAGTTACAATTAAGAATTTCTTTTTGAAATATGTCCGAAAGTATTCCACAGTTCTATAAAAGAATCCAGCGTTGTGACCCTCAACTGGGTACAACTTACTCTAAAGAGAAACCATATTTCAATGTTCTTTCCCGACAATGTAATTTTGGGACAGTACAATTCAGTTACAGAGATTTTTATAAAGTCACATTGATTATTGGTGTGGGAAAATTATATTATGCAGATAAATGGATTTTAGTAAATCGTCCTGCTATGTTATTTTCTAATCCTTTAGTCCCTTATGCTTGGGAATCAATCAGTGAAGAACAGAAAGGAATGTTTTGTATATTTAATGAGCAATTTGTACAGTCAGAAGACAAGAACGGCTCTTTGGCTAATACACCATTATTCAAAGTTACTGGAGATAAGGTTTTCTTCTTGAATGACGAACAAGTTGCCAAAGTCATGGATATATACAGACAAATGCAGGAAGAAAATCAATCAGATTATGCAAAAAAATCTGATGTCTTACGCTGCTATCTTCATTTACTGATACATACAGCTTTGAAAATGCAGGAGTCGAATAAAAATGAATCACATCCGAATGCTTCGCAACGTATTACCGAATTATTTATAGAATTATTGGATAGACAATTTCCTGTTGATTATCCACATTCAGTATTGAGTTTGCGTACTCCTGCCGATTATGCAAACCGTTTGTCTATACACGTTAATCATTTAAATAAAGTGGTAAAAGATACTACTGGAAAAACTACCTCTACAATGATTGCGGAAAGAATAATCAAAGAATGTACCCAGTATTTATTACATAGTAATTTTTCTATTTCAGAAATTGCTTATAGCTTGGGATTTGAAAATATAGCCTATTTCAGTAAATTCTATCGTAAGCACACAGGAAAATCGCCAAGCGAAATTAGATAACAACAATTATTTGATTTGTGCAAATGATGCTTTGAATAGTGTTAATCAGCCATATTTCCATTACCTAATTTTGTACCGATTAAAAAATATAAATAATGAAGTACAGAAAATTAGGCAAAACAGAAGTAAACCTATCCGCTATCGGATTGGGTTGTATGGGAATGAGTGCTGCGTATGGAGTAGCCGATGAAAAAGAAAGCATTAAGACATTGCATCGTGCTTTAGAACTTGGCATTAATTTTTGGGATACTGCGGATGTGTATGGAAATGGTGCTAATGAAGAATTGCTATCCAAAGTGTTAGCAGAAAAAAGAAATCAGATTTTTATTGCAACAAAATTTGGTTTTCGCTTACGCAATAGTCAAGGTAGTGTGTTTGCCGGTGGTGAAAGTTATGTGGATGCTTCTCCAAAGTATGTAAAACAAGCTGTAGAGAACAGCTTGAAAAGATTAAATATTGAAACTATAGACTTGTATTATGCGCATCGGATTGATCCCACAATACCAATCGAAGAAACTGTTGACGCTATGGCAGAGTTAGTAAAAGAGGGTAAAGTACGCTACTTGGGATTAAGTGAATGTTCTTCTGATTCGTTGAGAAGGGCTTGTGCCGTTCATCCCATAGTTGCGGTTGAAAGTGAATATTCTTTATTGACCCGCGATGTAGAAAAGGAGATTTTGCTATTGACGAAAGAATTAGAAGTAACTTTAGTCCCATTTTCACCGTTAGGCAGAGGGCTGTTGACAAATACTGTCAACGTAAACTCTTTGGGAGAAAATGATTTCCGCAAACACCTACCACGTTACAATGGCATATATTGGGAGAATAACCGAAAGTTGGTTACTGAATTTGCAGAAATGGCGGAAAATAAAAATATAACTTCTGCCCAACTAGCTTTAGCTTGGATATTGAAACAGAGCGAGAATATTATACCTATACCAGGTACGAAACGTATCAAATACCTGAATGAGAATATAGAAGCTGTCAATATAGAGTTATCTAAAGAAGATATTGAAAATATAGAATGCTTATTAAGAAAGTATCCTATCATTGGAGATCGATATAATGAATTAGACTTCAATTTTGTGAATAAATAATCTTTTGTTCAGAAGATTCTACGAATAAGCCATATGAATACTGCCTGAAGCTGGATTGTAGAAAAAAGCAAAGCTCTGAAATCTTTGAATTTCAGAGCTTTGCTTTAATTTAATATTTGCTTTCGCGGTGCGTACGGGACTCGAACCCGTGACCCCATGCGTGACAGGCATGTATTCTAACCAACTGAACTAACGCACCAAATTTTAATTGGATTAACTCATTTCTATTCTCTTTGCTTCTTAATGAAAGAAGCGGTGCGTACGGGACTCGAACCCGTGACCCCATGCGTGACAGGCATGTATTCTAACCAACTGAACTAACGCACCAGAATTTCAATTTATTAATCTGCATCTCTCTCGATTGCGGGTGCAAAGGTAGTTGTTTTTTGTAAACCTGCAAGCGTTTTGAGAAAAGTTTTTTTCAAGAAAAAACGAGAAAAATGCTTAGTGTCTCATTTTGAGTACTTTTGTAATGAAAAAAATATTCGTTTTTCTTCAGATCGGATAGTGACGGTATCCGGTCATTATAGTGACGCTATCACGATGGAATACCGTCACTATCCTAAAGTTTGTCATTCTTTTCATTGAAAATAACTCCCGATATCTTTCTATCTGTAAGAAATCACCGTTTTTATATCAACTTTCTGCTTGAATAATTCGTAATTTTGCAATAAATCGTTATTTTTGCGGACTAAAATTAGAAAGGTGGAAAATAATCCGCCTAGAATCGTTAATTAGTAAAAAGAATGATGACAACAGCCAAACTGTTATTGCACTGTCCCGACAAACCGGGAATCCTTGCGGAAGTGACAGACTTTATTACGGTAAACAAAGGAAATATTATCTATCTGGATCAGTATGTAGATCATGTAGAGAACATCTTCTTCATGCGTATTGAATGGGAACTGAAAGATTTTCTGGTTCCGCAGGAAAAAATTGAAGATTATTTCAGAACACTCTACGGGCAAAAATATGAAATGGATTTTCGTCTTTATTTCTCTGATGTTAAACCGCGTATGGCTATTTTTGTATCCAAACTGTCACATTGTCTTTTCGATATGCTAGCCCGGTATACGGCAGGAGAGTGGAATGTAGAGATACCTCTTATTATAAGTAACCATCCGGATTTGCAGCACGTAGCAGAGCGCTTTGGAATTCCTTTCTATCTGTTCCCTATCACTAAGGAGACGAAAGAAGAACAGGAACGCAAGGAGATGGAGCTGCTTGCCAAACATAAGATTACATTTATCGTATTGGCACGCTATATGCAGGTGATCTCCGAACAGATGATTAATGCTTATCCGAATAAGATTATCAATATTCATCACTCTTTCCTTCCTGCGTTTGTAGGGGCGAAGCCTTATCACGCAGCTTTCCAGAGAGGGGTGAAAATTATTGGTGCAACTAGTCATTATGTAACGACAGAACTGGATGCCGGACCGATTATTGAACAGGATGTAGTGCGCATTACTCATAAAGATGCTATTGAAGACCTTGTAAATAAAGGAAAGGATTTGGAAAAAATCGTTCTTTCGCGTGCAGTGCAGAAGCACATCGAGCGCAAAGTTTTGGCTTATAAAAATAAAACAGTAATATTTAGCTGATGAAAGTAGCAGTTGTAAAATACAATGCCGGCAATATTCGTTCTGTGGATTATGCTTTAAAGCGGTTGGGGGTAGAAGCGGTGATTACTGCTGATAAAGAAGAACTCCAATCGGCTGATAAAATTATTTTTCCCGGAGTGGGAGAGGCGGAAACTACCATGAACCACTTGAAAGTAACGGGACTGGACGAACTGATTAAGAATCTCCGTCAGCCTGTATTTGGAATTTGTCTTGGCATGCAGTTGATGTGCCGGCATTCCGAAGAAGGAGAAGTCGATTGTTTGAATATCTTTGATGTGGACGTGAAACGTTTTGTCCCGCAGAAACATGAAGATAAGGTGCCGCACATGGGATGGAACACCATTGGGAAAACGAATAGCAAATTGTTTGAAGGGTTCACCGAAGAAGAGTTTGTCTATTTTGTGCATAGCTTCTATGTGCCGACCTGCGAATTTACTGCTGCTACAACTGACTATATTCACCCGTTCAGTGCTGCACTGCATAAAGATAACTTTTATGCTACCCAGTTCCATCCGGAGAAAAGTGGCAAGACAGGAGAGAAGATTCTGACAAACTTTTTAAACCTCTAAGATGCATATCTTAGTTTCTAAAATAGATTAGAGATACCCGAAAGCGTATGCAGCTAAATAATTAAATAGTAAATTGTCAAATAGTAAATAAACAGATGATAGAAATTATTCCAGCCATTGATATTATTGACGGAAAGTGCGTACGCCTTTCCCAGGGAGATTACGATAGTAAAAAGGTGTATAATGAGAATCCGGTGGAAGTTGCTAAGGAGTTTGAAGCGAATGGTGTTCGCAGGCTTCATGTGGTAGACTTGGACGGTGCTGCTTCTCATCACGTTGTTAACTATCGGGTGTTGGAACAAATTGCTGCACGCACTTCTCTCGTTATTGATTTTGGTGGAGGAGTAAAGAGTGATGAAGATTTGAAAATAGCTTTTGAGAGCGGTGCGCAGATGGTAACCGGAGGAAGCATTGCGGTGAAAGATCCGGAATTATTCTGTCATTGGCTGGAAATATACGGCAGTGAGAAGATTATTTTGGGGGCAGATGTGAAAGATCATAAGATAGCCGTCAATGGTTGGAAAGATGAAAGTGCCTGTGAACTTTTTCCATTTCTCGAAAATTATATAGATAAAGGTATACGAAAAGTAATCTGTACGGATATTAGCTGTGACGGAATGTTGAGTGGCCCTTCTATTGATTTGTATAAAGAGATGCTGGCAAAATTCCCTGACCTTTATCTGATGGCTAGTGGCGGGGTGAGCAAGGTGGATGATATTGTTGCCTTGGATGAGGCCGGTGTTCCCGGAGTTATTTTCGGTAAGGCATTATATGAAGGACATGTCACTTTACAGGATTTGAGAATCTTTCTATAATGAGCGTATCGGAATAAATAAGATGCCTTTATTATAAGGGAGATAAGAATCAAGCTTCAGGAATATAGATTATAAATTGTTGAACAATAAATAAAATAGGATTGTGTTAGCAAAAAGAATAGTACCTTGTCTGGATATAAAAGACGGACAAACCGTTAAAGGAACGAATTTTGTCAACTTGCGCCAAGCCGGTGATCCGGTGGAGTTAGGCCGTGCTTACAGTGAACAGGGAGCAGACGAACTTGTTTTTCTGGACATTACTGCAAGCCATGAAGGACGTAAGACTTTTACAGAATTGGTAAAACGGATTGCTGCTAATATCAATATCCCATTTACCGTAGGTGGTGGAATCAATGAATTAAATGATGTAGACCGTCTGCTGAATGCAGGAGCGGATAAGATTTCTATCAATTCTTCCGCTATCCGCAATCCCCGGTTGGTTGACGAAATTGCAAAGAATTTCGGCTCACAGGTTTGTGTGTTGGCTGTGGATGCTAAACAGACCGAAAATGGTTGGAAATGTTACCTGAACGGAGGGCGCATCGAAACGGATAAAGACCTGTTCGAGTGGACTAAAGAGGCACAGGAACGCGGAGCAGGAGAAATACTCTTCACAAGCATGAATCACGATGGTGTAAAAGCCGGTTATGCAAATGAAGCACTTGCTGCTTTAGCGGATCAGCTCTCCATTCCCATCATAGCTTCGGGAGGTGCGGGCTGTAAGGAGCACTTCCGTGATGTCTTTTTACAGGGAAAGGCAGATGCTGCATTGGCTGCCAGTGTTTTTCACTTCGGAGAAATTAAAATTCCCGAATTAAAATCGTATCTTTGCGGCGAAGGAATTACCATCAGGTAATTGCTGTGCTGCAAAAATTAGCCTATAGGCTGCGGCGAAGGAATTACCATCAGGTAATTGCTGTGCTGCAAAAATTAGCCTTTAGGCTGCGGCGAAGGAATTACCATCAGGTAAAAAAAACATTCGTAGGCGATAGATAGTAATTGTAAATTGAAATAGTAATTAGAACTTATATAAAAATGGAATTGGATTTCGATAAAATGAACGGACTCGTTCCGGCTATCATACAGGACAACGAGACACGTAAGGTCTTGATGCTGGGTTTCATGAATAAAGAAGCTTATGATAAAACGGTAGAAACCGGAAAAGTAACATTCTTTAGCCGTACGAAGAATCGTTTATGGACAAAAGGTGAAGAAAGCGGTAACTTCCTTCATGTTGTATCTATAAAGGCCGATTGCGACAATGATACATTACTGATTCAAGTAGAACCGGTAGGCCCTGTGTGTCATACAGGCACAGATACTTGTTGGGGGGAGAAAAACGAAGAACCGGTCATGTTCCTGAAAGAATTGCAGAACTTCATAGACAAGCGTCACGAAGAAATGCCCGAAGGTTCTTATACGACCAGTCTGTTTGAGTCGGGAATCAATAAGATCGCTCAAAAAGTAGGTGAGGAAGCTGTGGAAACAGTGATCGAAGCAACGAACGGTACTGACGAACGTTTGATCTACGAAGGAGCCGACCTCATTTATCACATGATTGTATTGCTTGCTTCAAAAGGCTATCGCATTGAAGATCTTGCACGTGAACTGCAGGAAAGACATAGCAGTACATGGAAGAAGCATTAATAAGTAAAGATTAGAAATTAAAATTAAAACGGGAGTCGGCATGGATGACGGGGCGTTGATACAATATAAGAACGTAGAAATCCATCAACAGGAACTCTGTGTGCTAAGTGATGTAAATCTGGAATTGCACAAAGGAGAGTTTGTCTATTTGATCGGAAAAGTAGGCTCGGGAAAAACGAGTCTGCTCAAGACTCTTTATGGCGAACTGGATGTAATTGACGGTGAAGCGGAAGTGCTGGGCTATAATATGCGATCTATCAAACGTAAGCATATCCCGCAGCTGCGCCGCAAATTAGGCATTGTATTCCAGGATTTTCAGTTGCTTACAGACCGTACTGTATATAATAACCTGGAATTTGTGCTTCGTGCCACAGGCTGGAAAAACAAACAGGAGATACAGGATCGCATTGAAGAAGTGCTTCAACTGGTAGGAATGTCCAACAAAGGTTATAAACTTCCGAACGAACTTTCCGGTGGCGAACAGCAGCGCATTGTGATTGCACGTGCCGTACTCAATTCTCCGGCTATCATCCTGGCGGATGAACCTACCGGAAATCTGGATGTAGAGACAGGTAAAGCTATCGTTGAATTGTTGCACAATATCTGCGAATCCGGCTCATCGGTAGTGATGACGACGCACAATTTGCAACTGCTGAAAGATTATCCGGGCAGGGTATATCGTTGTGCCGACCATCAGATTGTAGATGTGACCGATGAATATATGCCCAGACAGAGAACAATAGAAATAGATTTAAATATAGATAACTAAAACAGTAACGAAAATGAAAGTTTTAAAGTTTGGAGGAACTTCCGTAGGTTCTGCTCAGCGCATGAAGGAAGTAGCCAAATTGATTACCGATGGTGAACAGAAGATTGTTGTTCTTTCTGCTATGTCAGGAACAACAAACACATTGGTGGAAATTTCGGACTATCTGTATAAGAAGAATCCGGAGGGTGCCAACGAGATTATTAATAAGCTGGAAGCAAAATATAAACAGCATATTGATGAGCTTTTTGCAACCCAGGAATATAAACAGAAAGGTCTTGAAGTTGTCAAATCCCACTTCGACTACATCCGCTCCTATACTAAAGACCTTTTCACTTTGTTCGAAGAGAAAGTGGTTTTGGCACAGGGAGAGCTTATTTCTACGGCGATGGTAAACTTCTACCTGCAGGAATGTGGTGTGAAGTCCGTGTTGCTTCCGGCTTTGGAATTCATGCGTACTGATAAGAATGCAGAACCGGACCCCGTATATATTAAGGATAAGTTACGTGCTCAACTCGATCTTTATCCGGATACGGAGATCTACATTACGCAAGGTTTCATCTGCCGCAATGCTTACGGTGAGATAGACAACCTGCAACGTGGTGGTAGCGACTACACCGCTTCTCTGATCGGTGCAGCAGTGAACGCTTCCGAAATCCAGATCTGGACAGATATCGACGGTATGCACAATAACGACCCGCGTATTGTTGACAAGACCGCTCCGGTGCGTCAGCTTCATTTTGAGGAAGCAGCCGAGTTGGCTTACTTCGGTGCAAAAATTCTGCACCCTACTTGTATCCAGCCGGCTAAATATGCCAATATCCCTGTCCGTCTGTTGAACACAATGGATCCGGAAGCTCCGGGTACACTAATCTCCAACGATACGGAAAAAGGTAAGATCAAGGCAGTAGCTGCAAAAGATAACATTACTGCTATCAAGATCAAATCCAGCCGCATGTTATTGGCTCACGGTTTCTTGCGTAAGGTGTTCGAAATCTTCGAAAGTTATCAGACATCCATCGATATGATCTGTACGTCAGAGGTCGGTGTATCTGTTACGATAGATAACACGAAACATCTTAATGAGATTCTGGATGACCTGAAGAAATACGGAACAGTAACCGTTGATAAAGGAATGTGTATCATCTGTGTTGTAGGTGACCTTGAATGGGAAAATGTCGGTTTTGAAGCAAAAGCACTCGATGCGATGCGCGATATACCGGTGCGAATGATTTCGTTTGGGGGAAGTAACTATAATATCTCCTTCCTCATTCGGGAGTGCGATAAGAAAGTAGCTTTACAATCGTTGAGCGATATGCTTTTCAACGGCAAGTAATTCCATAAATAACACGAGCGCTTTTACCGAACTGATAAAAGCGCTCTTTTTTAACCAACTAAACAAGTTTTTCGAATTATGAAGGGAATATTTCCAATCGATAAATTCCGCACTTTGCAGACACCTTTCTATTATTACGATACCAAAGTGCTGCGTGATACATTGTCGGCTATTAACCATGAGGTTGCCAAATATCCTAATTATTCAGTGCATTACGCTGTCAAAGCAAATGCCAATCCGAAAGTACTTACTATCATCCGTGAGAGCGGAATGGGGGCCGACTGTGTGAGCGGTGGAGAAATCCGCGCCGCTATCCGTGCAGGATTCCCGGCCAATAAAGTCGTTTTTGCAGGAGTAGGTAAAGCGGACTGGGAAATCAACCTCGGGCTGGAGTACGGCATCTTCTGTTTCAATGTAGAGTCTATTCCCGAACTGGAAGTAATCAATGAATTGGCTGCTGCTCAAAATAAGGTGGCTAATGTTGCTTTCCGTATCAATCCGGATGTAGGCGCACATACTCACGCAAATATCACTACCGGTTTGGCAGAAAACAAATTCGGTATCAGTATGCAGGATATGGACAAGGTGATAGATGTGGCACAGGAGATGAAAAACGTAAAGTTTATCGGCCTTCATTTCCACATTGGTTCGCAGATTCTGGATATGGGCGATTTTGTAGCTCTCTGTAATCGTGTTAATGAATTACAGGATAAATTGGAAGCTCGCAGAATTCTGGTAGAACATATTAACGTAGGAGGTGGTTTGGGTATTGACTATGGACATCCCAACCGTCAGGCTATCCCGAACTTCAAAGACTATTTTGCTACCTATGCCGGGCAACTGAAATTGCGTCCTTATCAGACGTTACATTTTGAATTGGGGCGTGCTGTTGTAGGACAGTGCGGTTCCTTAATTTCTAAAGTTCTGTATGTAAAACAAGGTGCTCGGAAGAAATTTGCCATCTTGGATGCTGGCATGACCGATCTTATCCGTCCGGCTCTGTATCAGGCATTCCATAAAATGGAAAATATTACTTCCGAAGAACCATTGGAAGCATACGACGTGGTAGGACCGATCTGTGAATCGTCGGATGTTTTCGGAAAAGCGATTGACCTGAACAAAGTGAAGCGTGGTGACTTGATAGCCCTTCGCTCTGCCGGTGCTTATGGTGAAATAATGGCTTCCGGATATAACTGCCGTGAACTGCCGAAAGGATATACCTCTGACGAACTGGTGTAAGTAAAAAGTGAACCGATACAATCAAAGTGTGAATGTAGTTTAAAAATGTAGGGTGCGTGGAACAATTTTAACTGAAAGCTTGTTATTTTTGTAATGAGTTCAAAAAGAAACTACATTAACAACTTAATAAAAAATACGATTATGATTTCAGAAAAATTACAGAATGCAATTAACGAACAGATTACTGCTGAAATATGGTCTGCTAACCTGTATTTAGCAATGTCTTTCTATTTCGAGAGAGAAGGTTTCAGTGGATTTGCTCATTGGATGAAAAAGCAATCTCAAGAAGAAATGGGACATGCTTATGCCATGGCAGATTATATTATCAAGCGTGGAGGAGCTGCTAAAGTTGATAAAATAGATGTTGTTCCTAACGGATGGGGTACTCCTTTGGAAGTATTCGAACACGTTTACAAACATGAATGTCATGTTTCTCAATTGGTAGACAAGCTGGTAGACGTAGCTGCTGCTGAAAAGGATAAAGCGACACAGGATTTCTTGTGGGGATTTGTTCGTGAACAAGTAGAAGAAGAAGCTACAGCACAAGGCATTGTTGACAAGATCAAGAAAGCCGGTGATACCGGAATTTTCTTTGTAGACTCACAATTGGGACAGCGTTAATGATGCTACTCTGAAAATAGTTCTTTAATATATTATAGAAGCTGCCTGAATTCCAGTTCGGGCAGCTTCTTTTTTTTCACTTATTTGGCTTATGTTCGAAAATAAACTACCTTTGTATTACGAGTCAGAGAGAAATTAATCCCGGTTATTATAAATGAATGGTTTGAACAGAGGAATTATAAGATTGCTCCTTTTATCTTTATTGCTCCTTTTAGGGGTGAGTAGTTGTTCTCAAAAAGAGGAACGACGTATTTTAGTTGTCCACTCTTATGAGGAAACTTATGCAGCTTATCCGGAATTTAACCGGATGATAGCGGAGCAATTTGAAAAAGAGAAAATTGATGCTGATATTCGTACCGTTTATTTAGACTGTGAATCTTATTGGGAGGAACCGGAACTGGAACGGATGCGCTTTCTGGTTGATTCCGTTTCGAGAGACTGGCGACCGGAAGTGATTCTGGTGAATGAAGACCAAGCCACTTATTCATTGATGAAATGTGGAATTCAGTTGGCGAAAGAAGTGCCTGTGGTTTTTGGTGGTGTCAATTATCCGAATTGGGGATTGTTGAAACATCATCCCAACGTGACAGGTTTTCATGACAAGATAGCCTTTAATGAGAATATCAGTGTGGCAAAAGAGCTCTTCGGTGAGCACGTCCGTTTGTTTACCATGCTCGACACTACCTATATCGACAAACAAATCAGAAGAGATGCAAAGGAGCAGTTTAAAGGATGTAAAGTGACCGGATTCATAGATAATCCTGAACTTTCTCCGGAAGAACAGATACGTTTGGTGCAGGAAGAAGGTTATACCCGCTTCATGGCTATTCCTTTGCGTAATGCCAGAAATCATTCGGATGCCACTTTTATGTGGGTTTTAAACAGGAGCTATCGCGACCAATGTTATATTCAGTTGAAACGTGATTACACCACTATTAATATTGGAAGCATCTGCGGTAGTCCCAGTCTGACAGCCATTAATGAAGCCTTTGGGTTTGGTGAGAAGTTGTTGGGTGGATACATCACTTCGCTACCTATTCAGGTAGAAGAAGAAGTGAAAACTGCCGTTCGCATATTACATGGTACAAGCCCCTCGGATATACCCATTGTTGAAAGTCGGAAAGAGTATGTCGTAGACTGGAATACAATGAAACAAATTGGATTGGGCAAGGAAAGTATTCCTGCAAAATATAGCATTATTAATATTCCGTTCAGAGACAAGTATCCATTTCTTTGGGGAACTTTAGTCGCTTCACTAATTCTTTTCCTGACATTTCTTTTTGCTTCGCTTTGGTGGTTATACCTTCGGGAACAGACGAGAAAAAAACAGGCGCTTATAGCATTGGCTGATGAAAAAGAAACATTGTCATTAGCTATTGAGGGTGGAATGACGTATGCTTGGAGATTGGATAACGGTTGTTTTGTTTTTGAAGATGCATTCTGGTCGTCGCAAGGGCTGAATCCTAGACAACTTTCGTTTAAGGAATTCATGAGCTTTATTCATCCCGATCATTGGGAAGGAGTGAAGTTCAACTGGCAAAATCTGAAAACAGCCCAAAAGAAAGTAGTACGGGAGCTTTGTAACTTCGACGGTAAAGGATATCAGTGGTGGGAGTTCCGTTATACTACTAAACAGCTACCGGGTGGCGAATATAAAACAGCAGGTTTGCTGCTCAACATACAAGATATAAAGGATCGTGAAGAGGAACTGGAAGCTGCGCGCTTGCTCGCTGAAAAGGCAGAATTGAAACAATCCTTCCTGGCAAATATGAGCCATGAGATACGTACTCCGCTTAATTCGATTGTTGGTTTTGCCAATATTCTGGCATTGGAAGATGGGTTGAGTTCCGTAGAACGCGAAGAATACATCGGTACCATTAACAAGAACAGCGAGTTGCTGCTCAAACTGATTAACGATATTCTGGAGCTTTCCCGTATCGAATCAGGCTATATGTCTTTCTCATTCAAGAAATGTAGGGTGAGAGAGCTGATTGATGACATTTATATGACTCACCAGGTATTGATTGCTCCACGTCTGGAATTCCTGAAAGAAGTGGATAATATACCTTTGGAGATTAATGTGGATAGGGAGCGTTTGATACAAGTTCTAACAAACTTCTTGAATAACGCCAGTAAGTTTACGGAAACCGGGTATATCAAATTAGGGTATATTTATCTGCCGGATGAAGGTAACGTGCGGATTTATGTAGAAGATACCGGAAAGGGTATTCCACGTGAAGAACAACGGATGATTTTTAGCCGTTTTTACAAACAGAACGAATTCTCACAGGGAGCAGGATTGGGACTTTCTATTTGTCAGGTGATTATAGAAAAGTTGGGTGGAAGGATTGAACTCAAATCCGAAGTAGGCAAGGGAAGTCGCTTTACGGTCATCCTTCCTTGCCGGGTAGTGTCTTGATAAAAACTAATGGAAGGGAATGCCAACCGTATTATTTCTTGTTTTTCCCTTTCTCCATTGTTCCCAGGTAAATCTCCAGTGAACGGGTGGAAATCTGTATTTCGCGGAAAGATACGCCTAGAGAAGCTATCAACAGAATCAGTGCCAGTCCGAATACGTAAGCGGAAAATAATTGCAGTCCGATATAAATAAGAAACATACTGACTACGCAGAGAAAAAGGCTTGCAATACCCAGTCCTTGCATTGTACGGGTCAGATTCAACCGTTTCCGTAAATTCTCGATTTGAGCTTCAGTGATATCCGAAGGGTTTTCCACGTAGCGGTCACGTAGTTGGCGCACAAGTTGGGCATACGATAAGAAACGGTTGGTATAAGCTAGTAAAATCAATGAAACTGCCGAGAAAAGCAGGGTAGGAGTAGTGAGGGTTAATTCTTCCATAATCTTTTTATAGTTAAGCAGCGGTTCAAAATTCATTTAATAAAAGAGATTTTTTAGGCACGGATTACACGGATTTCACGGTTTTTAGAAATATGCTTGCATAAAGCAACAGCGTAATCCGTGTAATCCGTGCCTAAAAATGGATTCTGCAAGGAAACCTTGCTTCGGAGTTATTCCGTTTTCAATACGTTAAGCTCTTTACCTACCTTGATAAAGGCAGCGATACACTTGTCAAGATGTGCTTTTTCGTGTCCTGCAGAAATCTGTACACGGATGCGGGCCTGATCTTTCGGCACTACCGGATAGTAGAAACCTGTCACATAGATCCCTTCTTCCTGCATGCGTGCAGCATAAATTTGAGACAGTTTCGCATCATACAGCATTACCGCACAAATAGCACTTTGTGTCGGTTTAATATCAAATCCGGCAGCCGTCATCTTATCACGGAAGTAGTTTACATTTTCAACCAACTTGTCATGCAGTGCATTGCTCTCTTTCAGCATCTTGAAAACTTCAAGACTTGCACCGATGATACCCGGAGCCAATGAATTGGAGAACAAATACGGGCGGCTGCGTTGACGGAGTAAATCAATGATTTCTTTGCGTCCGGTGGTAAATCCTCCCAGTGCACCGCCGAAAGCCTTACCCAACGTTCCTGTGTAAATATCTACACGTCCGTGAGTCTTATACAACTCGCTTACGCCATGACCAGTGGCACCTACCACACCGGCAGAGTGAGATTCGTCCACCATTACCAACGCATCGTATTTCTCGGCAAGATCACAAATCTGATCCATCGGAGCTACATTGCCGTCCATTGAGAACACACCGTCCGTAACAATAATACGGAAGCGTTGTGCCTGCGCTTCTTGCAGACATCTTTCCAGGTCTTTCATGTCAGCATTGGCATAACGGTAACGTTTCGCTTTGCAAAGACGTACCCCGTCAATGATAGAAGCGTGGTTTAGCGAATCCGAGATAATGGCATCCTCTTCGGAGAAAAGCGGTTCGAATACACCGCCGTTAGCATCGAAGCAGGCAGCATACAGAATCGTGTCTTCAGTCTGGAAATAGTCCGAGATAGCAGCTTCCAGTTCTTTGTGTATATCTTGTGTTCCACAAATGAAACGGACAGACGACATTCCGTATCCACGGTTATTCATCATTTCCTGTGAAGCCTTGATTAATCGGGGATGATTGGACAATCCTAGATAGTTGTTTGCGCAGAAGTTTAATACTTCCTTACCTTTTACAGTGATGGCAGCTTGCTGCGCACTTTCAATCAGTCGTTCTTCTTTATAAAGTCCGGCTTCCTTGATTTCAGCCAATGTTTGGCGGAGATATTCTTGCATTTTACCGTACATAGTGTTTGGGTGATTAAGTTATATTGCAAAGGACACAATTTTTCTTGGAATAACAATGTCTTTTTGATTAAAATCTGAAAAAAAAGTGCTTACTTTGCGCACTATTTAAGCTTGATATTCTAAGTCAGAAGAAAAAATGGAACACATTTTGATTATTGGAGCTACCGGACAGATAGGGTCGGAGCTAACGATGGAGCTACGGAAACGTTACGGAAATGCAAATGTAGTAGCAGGTTATATTCCGGGTGCAGAACCTAAAGGGGAATTAAAGGAGTCGGGACCGTCGGCAATTGCTGATGTAACGGATGGCGATGCAATTGCATCTGTGGTAAAAGAGTATCACATTGATACGATTTATAATTTGGCTGCTCTGTTGTCCGTAGTTGCCGAGTCGAAACCCAAGTTGGCTTGGAAAATAGGCATCGACGGATTGTGGAATGTGCTGGAAGTGGCACGTGAACAAGGGTGCGCAGTGTTTACTCCGAGTTCTATCGGTTCGTTTGGAGCTAGTACGCCTCACACGAAAACACCGCAGGACACCATTCAGCGTCCGCGTACCATGTATGGAGTCACCAAAGTAACGACAGAGTTATTGAGTGATTACTATTTTAATAAATACGGTGTCGATACCCGTGCTGTCCGTTTCCCGGGCATTATTTCGAATGTGACCCCTCCGGGAGGAGGTACGACTGATTATGCTGTCGATATTTACTACTCGGCAGTGAAAGGAGAAAAGTTTGTGTGCCCCATTAAGCAAGGCACTTTAATGGATATGATGTACATGCCGGATGCGCTGAACGCAGCAATTACGCTGATGGAAGCCGATCCGGCAAGATTGATACACCGCAATGCTTTCAATATCGCTTCCATGAGTTTCGACCCGGAAATGATATATCAGGCTATCAAGAAGCATGTGCCGCAGTTTGAGATGATCTATGATATAGATCCTCTGAAACAGCGTATAGCCGATAGCTGGCCCGATAGCCTGGACGATACCTGCGCTCGTGAAGAGTGGGGATGGAAGCCGGCCTACAATTTGGAAAGCATGACGGTAGATATGCTTGAAAAGTTAAGAGAGAAACTGAAATAATGAAAAAACTAATTGCAGGGGTCATACTGCTCGGTATATTGAGCTCTTGTGGAAACAAGAAAACAAATATTGACCCTTTCGCATCTATTACTAAAGAGGTGGATTCAATCCGGCAGATAGCCGATTCTAGCCACCATGATAAATCGCCGGAAGATCCGCAGCCTATACAGGCAGATGAATCTTTCGATGATTTTATTTACAATTTTGCTTCCGATGAAGTGTTACAGCGTCAGCGTGTGAAATTTCCATTGCCCTACTACAATGGAGATAAGAAATCAAACATCGAGGAACGCA
Source organism: Bacteroides sp. 90-K9/2 (assembly GCF_047310725.1). NCBI lineage: Bacteria > Pseudomonadati > Bacteroidota > Bacteroidia > Bacteroidales > Bacteroidaceae > Bacteroides > Bacteroides sp. 90-K9/2. The sequence goes on along the minus strand of NZ_JBCGVL010000003.1, from coordinate 79,303 downwards.
ACTGGAAGCATGATGACTTGTTTACCAAGCAGCATTATTATACTCTGCTGTTTGATAGAGAAGAAGACATGGATTTAGTAGGAGATACCTCCCTCACTTCTGTGCAGGTAGAGTGGATGTTCGTGAAAACGCGAATGGTGAAAAGATACTATTTTGAACGTATCAAAGGTGCATGGATGCTGGAGGCAATCAACCTGCGGCCCATTGAGCAAAGTGATAATGAGAACTTTGTTGAGTTTTTCGGACATTTTGCAACGGATAGTCTTTTTCAGAGTCAGCGTGTGAGGGAGCCGTTAGCTTTTGTAACCAGCGATCCGGACGATGATTTCTCCATTTTGGAGACAACCCTCGATCTTAATCAGTGGTTTGCCTTCAAACCGGTACTTCCTGTCGACCGCCTTTCTAATATTAATTACGGACAGCGGAATGGCGATGATTCGCCCACGAAAATTCTGGCGTTGAAAGGTATCGGCAATGGTTTTTCCAATATCCTTTATTTCCGCCGGAAAGCCGGAGAATGGGAATTGTATAAGTTTGAAGATACAAGTATCTGATACGGGTTACGACGCACTATAACAGTATAACTTATAACTAGAAATATATGTATTCTCTTTTGCCCTACAATACATTCGGCATCGATGTCAGTGCCGCTCGTTTTTTAGAATATTCTTCGGTTGAAGAATTGAAGAAGCTGATTGTGCAAGGTGCCGTTGTGACACCTTTTTTGCATATTGGTGGCGGCAGTAACCTGCTGTTTACCAAAGATTACGACGGATTGATACTCCATTCCCGCATTGAAGGAATCGAAGTGACGGAAGAAGATGAATACTCTGTATCGGTACGAGTGGGAGCGGGGGTAGTATGGGACGACTTCGTTGCATATTGCGTAGAACATGGATGGTATGGAACGGAGAATCTGTCGCTCATTCCCGGTGAAGTGGGAGCGAGTGCGGTACAAAACATTGGAGCTTATGGCGTTGAAGTGAAAGATCTGATAACAGCAGTGGAAACAGTGAACATTCAAGCTGAAGAACGCGTTTATTCGGTGGAAGAGTGTGGGTATACCTACCGTAACAGTATTTTTAAACGTCCGGAAAACAAGTCGGCTTTTGTCACCTATGTCCGTTTCCGGCTTAGGAAAAAAGAATATTATACGTTAGATTATGGAACCATTCGTCAGGAGCTTGAAAAATATCCGGCATTGACGCTTTCTGTTGTACGGAAAGTGATAATTGAGATTCGTGAGAGCAAGTTGCCCGACCCGAAAGTAATGGGTAATGCCGGCAGCTTCTTTATGAATCCCATTGTGCCGAAAGAAAAACTGGAAGCCTTGCAGCAGGAATATCCCCGGATACCATACTATGAGCTGTCAGACGGTCGGGTGAAAATCCCGGCAGGATGGATGATCGATCAATGCGGCTGGAAAGGTAAGGCTTTAGGTCCGGCTGCCGTGCATGATAAACAAGCACTGGTATTAGTGAATCTTGGTGGAGCAAAAGGTAGCGATATCCTTGCGCTTTCAGATGCAGTTCGAACCTCTGTTCGTGAGAAGTTCGGCATTGATATCCACCCGGAAGTTAACTTAATAAATTGAGAAGTAAAAATTGAGAATGAAGAATAGCTATATGAATAATGAAAAGTGTTCAGGTGTAGAAATACTCTATAACCTTTCTTTTTTTCGTTCTCAATTCCAAAATTCTCATTCTCAACTATTATTTTTTAATTCTCAATTTTCAATTCTCAATTAAACAAGTGAAAGTAAGAATCATTGGAAGTGGAACATCGACGGGAGTACCCCAAATCGGCTGTACATGTCCGGTTTGTACTTCTGCCGATCCGAAAGATAACCGATTGCGTGCATCTGCTATTGTCGAGACAGATGATGCGCGGATTTTGATAGATTGCGGTCCGGATTTCCGGACACAGGTATTGCATCTTCCTTTTGAGAAGATAGATGGTGTGCTCATTACGCATGAACATTATGACCATGTGGGCGGGTTGGACGATTTACGTCCGTTTTGCCGGTTTGGTTCAGTGCCTATTTATGCGGAAAATTATGTGGCGCAAGGCTTGCGTTTGCGTATGCCCTATTGCTTTGTCGACCATCGTTATCCGGGCGTTCCCGACATTCCTTTGCAGGAAATTTCTGTGGGGCAGGCCTTTTCTGTTAACCACACGGAGGTGCTTCCTTTACGTGTGATGCATGGGCGATTGCCTATTTTGGGATATCGTATCGGGCAATTAGGTTATATCACTGATATGTTGACCATGCCCGAAGAATCTTATGAACAATTGGCGGGAATAGATGTTTTGGTAGTGAATGCACTTCGGATTGCCTCGCATCCTACCCATCAGAATCTGGAAGAAGCATTGGCAGTGGCGCGGCGCATTCAAGCAAAGAAGACGTACTTTATACACATGAGTCATGATATGGGCTTACATGCGGAGGTTGAAAAGAGCCTTCCGGAAAATATTCACCTGGCATTCGACGGATTGGATATCTATCTTTGATTATCGGTGAAATTTTTAGCAAAAGTTTTGTTTTCTTTGTAGAAATTATTATTTTTGCACTTAGCCGATAAACAGCGAATATTATGAAACTTCGTACGATAGTGAAAATAGCGATCACGTCTTCTGTTGTACTTTTGTGCTCAGGTTTCGCATTGTACTCTTTTTTTAGACTGTCGGCGGCCGAAGGGCAGAAGGATTTTAATCTTTATGAACTGGTTCCGTCCACCACTTCAGCCGTGTTTGTTACTGATGATGTGCTCGAATTTGTAGCGGAGGTCGATGATCTGACTTGTAGTAAAAATCAGCAATATCTTTATGTGTCCAAACTTTTTTCTTATCTGAAACAAAGCCTTTATGCCCTCTCGGAAGATACTCCTCATGGTTTGAGCCGGCAAATGAATCAGATGCTGATTAGTTTCCATGAACCGGATAACGAACGGAACCAGATACTTTATTGCAGATTGGGAAATGGGGATAAGGAGTTGGTAAACAAGTTTGTGCGTAAATATATATCTTCGCTTTATCCGCCGAAAACATTTGCTTACAAAGGAGAGGAAATAATCATTTACCCGATGGCGGATGGTGATTTTCTTGCCTGCTATCTGACGTCTGACTTTATGGCATTAAGTTTTCAAAAAAAACTGATTGAAAACGTTATTGATGCATATAAGAGTGGCAAATCGTTGGCGGATGATCCTACCTTTACAGGGGTGCGTGCTCCGAAAAAAAGTGCAGCGGCCGCCACAATCTATACCCGTATGAAAGGGATGATGGGATGGACGGAATTTGATATGAAGATGAAAGATGATTTTATCTATTTCTCCGGCATTACTCACGATGCGGATACTTGCTTTGCATTTATAAACCAGCTTCGCCAACAGCAATCAGTCAAAGGCTTCCCGGGTGAGACACTGCCTTCTACTGCTTTCTATTTTAGCAGACAGGGGATTGCGGACTGGACATCTTTGCTTTCTTATGGAAATGCGCAGGAGCAGAATGAGACGGTTCGCACGAGCGAAGTGCAGAATAGAGATAAAGAATTTTCTCGCTATCTGATGGAAAATGCCGGACAGGACTTGGTTGCCTGTCTCTTTCTGCGTGAAGATACGTTACAGGATCAGGATGCGGCGGCAGTCTTGAGCCTGTCTGTGGCAGATGTGACGGAGGCTGAAAGAATGCTTCGTACCCTTGTCAATACTGCTCCGGCAGATGAAGGAAGAAAAACTCCCCGAATTACTTTTTGTTATACTGTAAATAAGGCATACTTGGTCTATCGGTTGCCTCAAACAACCTTGTTTAAACAACTGACCGGTTTCGTAGAGCCGACTTTGGATATGTATGCGGCATTTTATGGTGGACGCTTGTTGCTTGCTCCGGATGAGAACAGTCTGTCGCATTATATTCGTCAATTGGATAAAGGTGAAGTGCTCAATGGTGCAATAGCTTATCAGACGGGTATGGATCACTTGTCTGATTCGTACCATTTTATGTTGATGGCAGATTTCGACCACGTATTCCGGCAATCGGAAAATTATGTCCGTTTCATACCGGATTTCTTTCTGCATAATGCCGGCTTCTTCCGTAATTTTACACTCTTTGTCCAGTTTGCCTGTACGGACGGAGTAGTATATCCCAATATTATTTTGAAATATAAATCAGAATAAAAATTACGGTTTATATACAATTGTTTATCTCTATGGTTTTGGAGCGGATTATCTGTATGAATAAAAATATCTTCAATTATAAAAAAACTCCCGATAGGATTATCCCGTCGAGAGTTTTTATGCTTATGCGTCGGATGAATGACTTTCAGTTTAGAATGGCAGATCGTCTTTTGCATCACCCGGAGTAAATTCGGGCATAGCCGATGGAGCCGGGGGAGGAACGGGAGAACCAGAAGCCATTGGAGCACCTGCACTGACGCGCTCTACTTTCCATGCGCGGATACTGTTGAACCAACGGTCATTCCATTGGCGGGCGTCAACGTCGAATGATACGGTCAGTTCTTCACCCATTTGAATGTTGAATTGCTCGATTTTGTCTGCACCAAATACGTCGAAACACATTTTGCGCGGATATTGATCATGGTTTTCAATAACGTACTCTTGTGATTTCCACTCGTTGCCGCTAGTTTTTGAAACTCCGCCTCTCGGGGGGAGGATAGCGATGATTTTTCCTGTAAATTCCATTGCGATAATTTTAAATTCTGCGGCGAAGTTACAATTTTTTAGTAATATCCCTCACACAATGCCTGTTTTTTTCTTTTGTTTTATTGGGCAGCCCAAATCTTTTTTCGTAACTTTGTGCGATAGAACATTTAAAACTTAAATACACGAAAATATATGAAATTTATCGTTTCAAGTACTGCTCTTTCCAGCCATTTACAGGCCATCAGCCGTGTGATTAATTCAAAAAATGCGCTGCCAATTCTCGATTGTTTCCTCTTCGAATTGGAAGACGGAACATTGTCTGTGACTGTATCCGACAGTGAAACAACGATGGTGACTACCGTAGAAGTGAATGAAAGCGATACGAACGGGCGTTTTGCCGTAGTAGCGAAAACATTGCTTGATGCACTGAAAGAAATCCCGGAACAACCACTCACATTCGAAATCAATCCGGATAATTATGAAATAACAGTGCAGTACCAGAACGGAAAATACAGCCTGATGGGGCAGAATGCGGATGAATTTCCGCAATCGGCTACATTGGGTGATAATGCAGTCCGTGTAGAGATGGAAGCAAGTGTACTTCTGGGAGGTATCAACCGTTCGGTGTTTGCTACTGCCGATGACGAACTTCGTCCGGTGATGAACGGTATTTATTTCGATATTACTACAGAAGATATTACAATGGTTGCTTCAGACGGTCATAAACTGGTGCGCTGCAAGACATTGGCAGCCAAAGGTAACGAGCGTGCAGCTTTCATCCTTCCGAAGAAACCGGCTACGTTGCTTAAAAATCTTTTGCCGAAAGAACAAGGCACAGTGACGATCGAATTCGATGAACGCAACGCTGTATTCATGCTCGAAAGCTACCGGATGGTTTGTCGTCTGATTGAAGGACGTTACCCGAACTACAACTCGGTAATTCCGCAGAACAACCCGCACAAAGTCACCGTAGACCGCCAGCAGTTGGTAGGAGCTTTGCGTCGTGTGTCTATCTTCTCGTCGCAGGCAAGTAGCTTGATAAAACTTCGTATGCAGGAAAACCAGATTGTGATTTCCGCACAAGATATTGACTTCTCTACTTCTGCTGAAGAAACACAAGTTTGCCAGTATGCAGGTGCAGCAATGAGCATCGGTTTCAAATCGACATTCCTCATTGACATCCTGAACAACATTTCAGCAGACGAAGTGGTCATCGAACTGGCAGATCCTTCACGTGCCGGAGTAATCATCCCGGTAGAGCAGGAAGAAAACGAAGACCTGCTGATGCTGCTGATGCCGATGATGCTAAATGATTAATGTTAATTCACCACAGAGGACGCAGAGGACACAGAGGATAAATTTGAATATTTGTTAAATAACCCTCTGTGTCCTCTGCGTCCTCTGTAGTGACCCAATAAAAAATAGAAATGAAATTAAACCTGAAAAATCCCATTGTTTTTTTTGATTTAGAAACAACCGGAACCAATATCAACACAGACCGAATTGTTGAAATCTGCTATCTGAAAGTATATCCGAATGGAAATGAAGAAGCAAAAACATTACGTATCAACCCTGAAATGCATATCCCGGAAGCATCTTCTGCTATACATGGCATTTATGATGCCGACGTAGCCGATTGTCCAACTTTCAAAGAAGTGGCGAAAAACATAGCCAGGGACATTGAAGGTTGCGATTTGGCAGGATTTAATTCCAATCGTTTTGATATTCCTGTCCTTGCCGAAGAGTTCCTTCGTGCCGGAGTGGACATTGATATGACGAAACGCAAATTTGTAGACGTACAGGTGATCTTCCACAAAATGGAACAACGCACCCTGTCTGCTGCCTATAAATTCTATTGCGACAAGAATCTGGAAGATGCACACACTGCCGAAGCAGATACACGGGCCACTTACGAAGTGCTGAAAGCACAGCTCGACCGTTACTCCGATCTTCAGAATGATATTGCGTTCCTGGCAGATTATTCAAGTTTCAGCAAGAATGTAGACTTTGCCGGACGCATGGTGTACGATGATAATGGAGTGGAAGTATTCAACTTCGGAAAATATAAAGGAATGTCTGTAGCCGAGGTTTTGAAGAAAGATCCTGGATATTACAGTTGGATTTTGAATAGTGATTTCACGCTGAACACTAAGGCGGCATTGACAAAAATCCGTTTGCGTGAAATGAGTAATTTGATTACAAAATAATGCTAAAAGGAAAAAAAATAATTCTTGGAATTACCGGCAGTATTGCCGCGTATAAGGCGTGCTATATCATTCGCGGACTGATAAAACAAGGAGCGGAAGTGCAAGTTGTCATTACTCCGGCGGGAAAAGAATTTATTACTCCCATCACTCTTTCGGCTTTGACCAGCAAACCGGTCATTAGTGAGTTTTTTGCTCAGCGTGACGGAACGTGGAATAGCCACGTCGATCTCGGACTGTGGGCGGATGCTGTACTGATTGCACCTGCCACCGCCTCTACTATCGGCAAAATGGCAAATGGAATAGCCGACAATATGCTCATAACAACTTATCTTTCGGCAAAAGCTCCCGTGTTTGTTGCTCCGGCAATGGATCTCGATATGTTTGCCCATCCCGCCACCCAGAAAAATCTGGATATATTGCGTTCCTACGGTAATCACATTATCGAGCCGGGAACAGGAGAGTTAGCCAGCCACTTGGTGGGAAAGGGACGTATGGAAGAGCCGGAAAACATTATCCGGGTATTGGATGAATTCTTCGCTTCGAGTGACGAACTATCCGGAAAGAAAGTGATGATTACAGCCGGACCGACTTATGAAAAGATTGACCCGGTGCGTTTCATAGGCAATTATTCTTCCGGAAAGATGGGATTCGCATTAGCAGAAGAATGTGCCCGTCGCGGGGCGCAGGTGACATTGATAACAGGTCCTGTGCAGCTCAAAACGCAACATTCCCGTATTCGGCGTGTAGATGTGGAATCAGCAGAAGAAATGTATGCGGCTTCACAGATCTATTTTCCAGATGCTGATGCAGGTATTCTTTGCGCGGCAGTAGCCGACTATCGTCCGGAAACAGTGGCCGACAAGAAGATTAAGCGGGAGAAAGAAGAGGAACTAACCCTCCATCTTCAGGCAACACAAGACATCGCTGCCAATTTAGGAGCACTAAAAAGGAAAAATCAGTTATTGGTTGGCTTTGCCCTCGAAACCAATAATGAGCAGCAGAATGCCGAAGGAAAGCTCGAACGCAAAAATTTCGACTTTATCGTGCTCAACTCGTTGAATGACGCTGGCGCCGGTTTCCGCCATGATACCAATAAAATAAGTATCATCGACAGGAAAGGTCGTACAGACTATCCCCTGAAACCGAAAATAGAAGTAGCCCAGGACATCATCGACCGTCTGGTAGCCACCCTATCTTCGAATTTTTAATTTTCAATTCTCAATTTTTAATTAAATATAAGGTGTTACGTTCACTATACATTCAGAATTATGCATTGATAGAAAAACTGGATATCAGTTTTGAAACAGGCTTTTCCGTTATAACAGGTGAAACGGGAGCCGGAAAATCAATTATTCTGGGAGCTATCGGACTCCTGCTAGGACAGCGTGCCGATGTGAAAGCGATTCGCCACGGAGCTTCCAAATGTATCATAGAGGCACGTTTCGATCTATCTGCCTATGGTATGCGTCCGTTTTTCGAAGAAAACGAGCTGGAATATGATGAAGAGTGCATTTTGCGTCGTGAGGTACAAGCTTCCGGTAAGAGCAGGGCATTCATCAACGATACTCCTGCTTCGCTGTCACAAGTGAAAGAGCTGGGCGAACAGTTGATAGATGTACATTCGCAACATCAGAATTTATTGCTCAATAAAGAAGGATTCCAGTTGAATGTGCTTGATATTCTGGCACATAATGATGCAGCATTGGAGAAATACCATCTGTATTATGATGAATGGAAACGGACAGACCGCGAACTGGCTGAATTAGTGTCGCTGGCAGAGAAAAGCCGCTCCGATGAAGATTATATCCGCTTCCAACTCGAACAGCTCGAAGAAGCCTGTTTGGTGGAAGGTGAGCAGGAAGAACTGGAGCAGGAAGCTGAAACATTAAGTCATGCAGAAGAGATAAAAGCCGGACTTTACCGGGTGGAACAGTCGTTTGCTTCGGATGAAGGCGGATTGCTTTCTTACCTGAAAGATAGCCTGAATACGCTGAATAATCTGCAAAGAGTATATCAGCCGGCCAAGGAACTTACCGAACGTATGGAGAGTGCTTATATCGAACTGAAAGATATTTCGCACGAAGTCTCTTTACAAAGTGACTCCGTTGAATTCAATCCGGTCCGTCTGGACGAAGTGAATGAACGGTTGAATCTGATTTATTCCTTACAGCAGAAACATCGGGCACAAACCCTTGGCGAATTGATAGCGCTAACGGATGAATACCGCAGCAAATTGTCGGACATCACTTCCTATGATGAGCGTATCGCCGAACTGACTGCTCGTAAAGAGGAACAATATAAACAAGTGAAACAACAGGCGGAAGTGTTGACCAAGGCCCGTGCGAAAGCTGCGCGTGAAGTAGAAAAACAACTGGCCGCCCGGTTGATTCCATTAGGAATGCCGAATGTTCGTTTCCTGATCGAAATGGGACTGAAAAAAGAGCCGGGATTGCAAGGAGAAGATACAGTCAACTTCCTGTTTTCCGCCAATAAGAACGGCACTTTGCAGAATATCTCTTCCGTAGCTTCAGGAGGTGAAATTGCCCGTGTCATGCTTTCCATCAAGGCAATGATTGCCGGAGCCGTCAAGCTGCCGACCATCGTATTTGATGAAATAGATACCGGAGTCTCCGGTGAAATAGCCGACCGTATGGCGGACATGATGCAGGAAATGGGCGACCGCAACCGTCAGGTAATCAGTATTACCCACCTGCCACAGATTGCTGCCCGTGGGCGTGCTCATTATAAGGTATACAAAAAAGACAGCGATACGGAAACCAACAGCCATATCCGCCGTCTCACTGACGAAGAACGGGTAGAGGAAATAGCTCACATGCTTAGCGGCGCCACTCTCACCGAAGCTGCCCTTAGCAATGCCAAATCCCTGCTTGCCCGCAACTGATAAATAGTGAATAGTAAATAGTAAAATAGTAAATCAACCAGATGTTAGATAAAAGTGAAATGATTTTCGGCGTTCGTGCCGTGATAGAAGCCATTCAGGCTGGAAAAGAGATAGATAAGATCCTCGTGAAGAAAGATATTCAAAGTGATCTTTCCAAGGAGCTTTTTGCAGCTTTGAAAGGTACGCTGATACCTGTTCAGCGTGTTCCGGTAGAACGTATCAACCGTATTACCCGTAAAAATCATCAGGGAGTGATCGCTTTCATTTCTTCTGTGACTTATCAGAAAGCGGAGGATCTTGTTCCTTTCTTGTTTGAGCAAGGAAAAAATCCGTTTTTTGTTATGCTCGACGGAGTGACCGATGTACGCAATTTCGGGGCAATTGCACGTACCTGCGAATGTGCAGCTGTCGATGCCGTGATTATTCCTGTTCGGGGCAGTGCGTCAGTCAATGCTGATGCCGTGAAAACGTCGGCAGGAGCGCTACATACTCTTCCTGTATGCCGTGAACAGAACCTCCGTTCGACTCTGCAATATCTGAAAGACAGTGGTTTCCGCATTGTGGCTGCTACCGAAAAAGGGGATTATGACTATACCAAAGCTGATTATACAGGTCCTCTCTGCATCATAATGGGAGCGGAAGATACAGGAGTTTCTTATGAAAACCTTGCCCTCTGTGATGAATGGGTGAAAATTCCGATGCTGGGCACCATCGAATCCCTGAATGTCTCTGTAGCTGCCGGTATCCTGATTTACGAAGCTGTGAAACAAAGAAACAATGACTGATATGAAGAAGATTTTAATTCTACCTTTGCTGCTTTTCTTCCTGGTACAAGGAAGCATGGCACAAACCCCAAAATGGGTAGAGAAGGCAAAACGTGCAGTCTTCTCAATAGTGACTTATGACAAGAATGATAAAATGCTGAATACGGGAAACGGATTCTTTGTGTCCGAAGACGGATTGGCTTTATCAGATTATACTCTTTTTAAAGGAGCCGAACGTGCGGTGGTGATTACTTCCGAAGGCAAACAGATGCCGGTCAGCCTGATACTTGGAGCGAATGACATGTATGATGTTATTAAGTTCCGTGTGGCTATCACCGAGAAGAAAGTGCCTGCGCTGATCATTGCCAAAACAGCCCCGGTGGCAGGAGCCGAAGCGTGGATGCTTCCTTATTCTACGCAGAAAAGCATTGCTTGTGTCAATGGTAAGGTGAAAGATGTTTCCAAAGTAGCCGGCGAATACCATTATTATACATTGAGTATGCAGATGAAAGATAAGATGGTGAGCTGCCCGGTGATGAATGCGGAAGGTCAGGTATTTGGTATTGCGCAGAAATCATCCGGTATCGATACGGTGACTACTTGCTATGCGGCGGGAGCTGCTTTTGCCATGTCGCAGAAAATCAGTGCCCTTTCTTTGGGAGACGCTGCCTTGAAAAGCATTGGTATTCGGAAAGGTTTACCCGAAACGGAAGATCAGGCATTAGTATATCTGTTTATGGCCTCTTCGAGCCTCTCGGGCGAGGACTATGAAAAGCTGTTGGACGATTTCATCCGCCAGTTCCCTGCCAATGCAGATGGTTATCTCCGTCGTGCCAATTATTATGCATCTAAAGGTAAAGACGACCAGACCTGGTATGATAAAGCCGTTGCCGACTTTAATCAGGCTCTGAAAGTAGCCCAGAAGAAAGATGATGTATATTATAATATAGGTAAGCTGATGTATGCTTATCAATTATCGAAGCCGGAGAAAACTTACAAAGACTGGACGTATGACACCGCTTTGAAGAATGTCCGTCAGGCAATCGCTATTGATCCGCTGCCAATTTACACTCAAATGGAAGGCGATATACTGTTTGCCCAACAAGACTATGCCGGTGCTTTGGCTGCTTATGAAAAGGTAAATGCCAGCAATATTGCTTCTCCGGCCACTTTCTTTAGTGCTGCCAAAACGAAGGAACTGTTGAAAGGGGATCCGAAAGAAGTGGTAGCCTTAATGGATAGCTGTATTGCCCGTTGCCCGCAACCGATTACGGCCGACTTTGCTCCATACTTGTTGGAGCGTGCGCAGATGAATATGAATGCCGGTCAGGCGCGAAATGCAATGCTCGATTATGATGCTTACCATACGGCAGTCAAAGGAGAAGTGAACGACGTGTTCTATTATTATCGCGAACAGGCAGCTTTGAAAGCCCGTCAGTTTCAACGCGCTTTAGACGATATTGCCAAGGCCATCGAGATGAATCCGACAGACCTCACCTATCAGGCAGAGCATGCAGTTGTAAACCTCCGTGTAGGACGGTATGAAGAAGCCATTCAGATTTTGAATAATATATTGAAGACTGATCCCAAATATGGTGAGGCTTACCGTTTATTGGGACTTTGCCAGATACAGCTGAAGAAGACAGATGAAGCTTGCGGCAACTTTAAGAAAGCGAAAGAATTGGGTGATCCGAATGTCGATGAGCTGATTACAAAATACTGCAAGTAAATTATGAAATCCCCCATGCTACAACGATCTGTGGTATGGGGGATTTTTAACTCCTTATTCTTGTTTTGTTTTATCGGGCTATCGCATTGTAATGTGAATCGGAATGTTTATATTTGCATTTACTTGAAAGATTACGGTGGTAATCATTACGGTCGTAATCTTTTGAGTATTGATAGATTTTTTTTGTATATATAATGTAAGAGGGAAGGTATGAAACGTACGAAAATCATAAAAGCAATACAGAAAGCCTTGCAAGGTATGACACCAATTGTAGAGGTGAAACTCTATGGCTCGGAAGCAAGAGGAGACGCGCGGCCTGATTCGGATATTGATTTGTTGATATTGGTGGATAAGGAAGAACTTTCGACAGAAGATGAGTTGAATATTACTGATCCTCTTTATAAAATAGAGCTGGAAACTGGTATTTTAATCAATCCATTCATTTTGCCTAAAAAGATATGGGGGAAAGTAGTGACTCCTTTTTATGAAAATGTAATGAAGGAGGGAATCGCGTTGTTATGACAGATGAAGAAAGAAATGCTATTGTGCGATATCGGATGGAAAATGCAAGGCGTACTTTGAACGAAATAGCAGATCATTGTGAGAGAGGATATTGGAATACTGCGATTAATAGAATGTATTATGCTTGTTTTTATGCTGCAAGTGCATTGTTAGTGGCAAATAAGATTGTTGTCAAATCACATGAAGGAGTACGTCAAATGTTGGGAAAGCATTTTGTTCTTACTGGACAATTATCTGTTGGAATGGGTAAATTCTATACCTTAATTTTTAATAAACGTTCTTCTGGAGATTATGAGGATTTCATCAATCATAATCAGAAAACAGTGGACGAACTTTATCCTTATGCATTGACGTTTATAAATTCAATTGATGAGTTATTGAAAAAGTAAACTAAATTGTTGATCTTTTATGAATGAGCAATAAATGCAGTAACTTCAAAACCTTTGAATCGTAAAAATAAATCCCTGCCAACTCGAAAATTGGCAGGGATTCCTCGTTTTTGGGGACGTTGTATAAAAAACTCTCTCTCTTTTTTATTTTCCCCACTTCACTTGTTAAGCTCAGGTTGTAGGTTTTAATGATATTATGGTTTGATTTCTCTTTTTTCCTCTGTTATAAGTTAAATGCACGGTTATTGAAAATACTGCATGTCTTCACTTATTTTTTTTAGAAATAAATTGAAAATCCATCTAAAATAGTGAGTAAATTAAAAATTGTGGTTCATTTTATCTATAATCTTACTATATTCCGCACGTTTTTAATAACACGTATGAGATAAGTTATAATTTATGGAAAAAAATCGATTTACTATTTGTGCAAACAATTACATTGATTGTTTGCGACAAGAGGGTCGTTATTCTACGGCCCATGTGTATAAACACGCTATTCGTTCTTTTTCGCAGTTTTGTGGAACTCAATTCATCACGTTTAGTAAGATAAACCGTGAAACTCTAAAGAGGTATAGCAACTACCTGATGGCTTCCCGTTTGAAGCCCAATACGATTTCTACGTATATGCGTATGCTGCGTAGTATCTACAATCGTGGTGTCGATATGCATCAAGCTCCTTATGTGCATGGTTTGTTCCGGGATGTTTTTACCGGGGTAGACACACGTCAGAAGAAAGCCATCCCGATCGGCGAACTTCACATGCTATTAAACAAAGATCCTCAATCGGAAAAGCTTCGCCGGACGCAAGCCATTGCCAATCTGTTATTTCAGTTTTGTGGAATGCCTTTTTCTGATTTAGCCCATTTGGAAAAGTCCAATTTGGAGCGGGGACTTTTAAAGTACAATCGCATCAAGACCGGTACTCCTATGAGCATAGAAGTGTTAGAGTCAGCGCAGAATGCAATTGGGGGACTGTATAATAAATCAGATGCCCGGAGTTCCGATTATCCTGATTATCTTTTCCGGATATTAAGCGGAGCGTACAAGCGGAATGAAGAAGGAGCCTATCGTGAGTATCAGTCAGCTTTGAGACGTTTTAATAATGAGTTGAAAAGCCTGTCCAGAAAATTAAGGCTACATTCGCCCGTCACGTCGTATACGCTTCGTCATTCTTGGGCTACGACTGCCAAGTACAGAGGTGTACCTATCGAAATGATTAGCGAATCACTAGGACACAAATCTATTAAAACAACACAGATATATTTAAAGGGTTTCGAATTGGAAGAAAGAACAAAGGTGAATAAATTGAATTATTCTTACGTTTGTAATTTTAAAATGTTCTGATTAGTATTATTAAAGCATTATGGATTAGGGACTTAATGCTAGTGTTACTTCTTAGGTAACGGACAACACACATTTAGAATACACATCGTTGTGAAAAAAGATAAAAAATCGATTATGAGGGAATATAAAAGCAGGTACCTAACATTCAATATAAAGCATTCTTGAATTTAGGTAATAAAAAGTCTTTGAGCATGAAGATGTTATCCTTCATGTTCAGATAGATTCATGTTGCATATTTTAGAGAAAAAGGAAAAAAAGAAGTTTTTTGTTTGTTTGCTATTAATATTTTTACCTATCTTTGTAGCGAATATATTTCCGTTACCTAAGAAGTAACGGAATAACATGGGGTAAAAAAATATGATTTTAACGAAACCGAAATCAGCAAATGCCGGGCCTAGTAGTGGGACAGGGGAAGGCGTAGCACACTCAAAACGTTGGTATGTAGCACTTGTTCGAATGCATCATGAGAAGAAAGTTGCCGAACGTTTATCTAAAATGGGAATTGATTCTTTTGTTCCCGTTCAGCAGCAAATTCATCAATGGAGCGACCGTCGTAAGATGGTTAATACAGTCTTACTCCCAATGATGGTTTTTGTACATGTCAATCCAAAAGAACGTATGGAAGTTCTTTCATTTTCTACGGTCAGCCGTTATATGGTGATGCGTGGAGAGAGTACTCCTGCCGTTATTCCTGACGAGCAGATGGCACGTTTCCGTTTTATGCTCGATTATTCCGAAGAAGCAGTCTGTATGAATGATACTCCACTGGCGCGTGGTGAGAAAGTTCGTGTCATAAAAGGTCCTTTGAGCGGGCTTGTCGGCGAACTTGTGACTGTAGCCGGAAAGAGTAAGATTGCCGTTCGTTTAAATATGCTTGGCTGTGCTTGTGTCGATATGCCAATCGGTTATGTAGAACCTACAAAGATTACCAATGACGATACTAAAAAACTTTAACGTATTTCTATTCATTCTGCTGTTGGGAGTTTGTTCTCCCTTAATGGCTCAAAACATGAGCGACTCTCAAGTTCTTGAATATGTCAAGGACGGCATCCGCCAGGGTAAAGAACAGAAACAACTAGCCTCCGAACTGGCACGCAAAGGCGTGACCAAAGAACAGGCAACGCGTGTGAAGCAACTATATGAGCAGCAAAACAATGTCAACGCTTCCAATGCAACAGGTACCGATGTCAATGAATCACGCCTGCGTGAGGAAATGAAAGAAAACACTTCCGATATGCTGGAAGACCACCCAAGTACTCAAGACCTCGCACGTGGCAACCAGGTTTTCGGACGAAACATCTTCAACACCCGTAATCTGACTTTTGAACCCAGCGTCAACATCGCCACTCCTTTAAGCTATCGTCTGGGTCCCGGTGATGAAGTGATTATCGACATCTGGGGAGCCAGCCAGAACACTATCCGCCAGCATATTTCTCCTGACGGCACGATCAACATTCAGAAAATAGGTCCTGTCAACCTGAACGGACTAACCATTGCTGAAGCCAACGGCTATCTCAAAAAAACATTAAACAAGATATATAATGGTCTTAATAATACGAATGATCCCACCTCTGACATCCGTCTGACTTTGGGCAGCATACGTACTATCCAGATCAATGTAATGGGTGAGGTTGTCCAACCGGGCACTTACTCCCTCTCTTCTTTTGCCACAGTCTTCCATGCGCTTTACCGCGCGGGTGGAGTCAGTGACATAGGAAGCCTTCGTAATGTGCAGCTGGTACGTAATGGTAAAAATATCGCCACAATCGATGTCTACCAATTTATCATGAAAGGAAACATTCAGGATGACATTCGTCTTCAGGAAGGGGATGTAGTAATAGTCCCCGCCTATGACGTATTGGTTAAGATCGACGGAAAAGTGAAACGTCCCATGCGTTTCGAAATGAAAAAGGATGAGAGTCTATCCACTCTTATCAGCTATGCCGGTGGCTTTGAAGCCGACGCCTATACCCGTTCCTTACGTGTCGTACGTCAGAACGG
Source organism: Bacteroides sp. 90-K9/2 (assembly GCF_047310725.1). Classification (NCBI taxonomy): domain Bacteria; kingdom Pseudomonadati; phylum Bacteroidota; class Bacteroidia; order Bacteroidales; family Bacteroidaceae; genus Bacteroides; species Bacteroides sp. 90-K9/2. The sequence goes on along the minus strand of NZ_JBCGVL010000003.1, from coordinate 62,784 downwards.
ACAGGAATATGAAGTAAACACAGTCAAAGACCTTGACTATAGTGTCTATAAAATGCGAAACGGTGATGTTGTGACCGCCGAAGCCATCCTTAACCGCTTCATCAATAAACTAGAAATCCGTGGAGCCGTTTATCGTCCCGGCATCTACCAGTTGAATGGAAAACTGAATACAGTCCGTGAACTGGTAAACGAAGCTCAAGGCCTGACCGGTGATGCCTTCTTGAACCGTGCCGTTCTCTACCGCCAGCGTGAGGACTTGACTACCGAAGTTGTTCCAGTAGACATTAAAGCTATCATGGACGGTGCTTCCCAAAACATCATCCTGATGAAAAACGACATCCTTTATATTCCTAGTATTCATGACCTGGAAGACAGAGGCAACGTCGTAATCCACGGTGAAGTAGCCAAACCGGATTCTTATCCTTATGCTGATAACATGACCCTTGAAGACTTGATTATTCAGGCAGGTGGATTGCGTGAAGCCGCTTCTGTAGTCCGTGTAGATGTATCTCGTAGAATTAAGAATCCTCGTAGTACAGTAGACAACGATACTATCGGCCAGATATATACATTCTCCCTGAAAGAAGGTTTTATTGTAGATGGAACTCCCGGCTTTGTCCTTCAACCTTATGATGAAGTTTATGTACGTCGTAGTCCGGGTTATCAGGCTCAACAGAATGTGGTTGTTGAAGGTGAAATTCTGTTCGGAGGCTCTTATGCTATGACTAGTCGTGAAGAACGTCTTTCGGACTTAATCAATAAAGCGGGAGGTGCAACGAATTATGCCTACTTACGTGGTGCAAAATTGACTCGTGTAGCCAATGCAAGCGAAAAGAAACGCATGGGTGATGTGATCCGCTTGATGAGCAGACAGTTGGGTGAAGCTATGATGGACTCTTTGGGTGTTCGCGTAGAGGACCATTTTACAGTCGGTATTGATTTGGAGAAAGCATTAGCGAATCCTGGAAGTACATCAGATATTGTCTTGCGTGAAGGTGATGTGATTTCTATTCCGAAAAATAATAATACAGTAACGATCAATGGTGCCGTAATGGTTCCGAATACAGTTTCTTATATGGAAGGTAAGAATATAGACTATTATCTGGATCAAGCTGGTGGTTATTCTGAAAATGCGAAGAAGAGTAAGAAATTTATAGTTTATATGAATGGTCAGGTGACCAAAGTGAAAGGTAGTGGTAAGAAACAGATTGAACCGGGTTGTGAGATAATTGTGCCTAGTAAAGCTAAGAAAAAGACTAATATTGGAAATATCTTAGGTTATGCTACTACCTTCAGTACTTTGGGAATGATGGTTGCCTCTATTGCTAACTTAATAAAGAAATAACGAATTCCTTTTATGGCTACTCTGATGGAACATACGTCTGAAAAAGAAATAAGACAACAACAGGATATTCACAATGATGAGGAGATTGAGATGATAGATCTTTTTCGTAAGGTTATAAGCATTCGTAAGAAAATCTATAAGGCAGCTGGCATTGGTTTGGTAATTGGTGTTATTATAGCAATAAGCATTCCTAAAGAGTATACAGTTGAAGTGACCCTTTCTCCAGAGATGGGGAACAATAAAGGTGGTGGTCTATCTGGTTTGGCAGCTTCTTTTTTAGGAAGTGGAGTTACTATGGGTGATGGCACTGATGCCTTGAATGCTTCTTTATCTGCTGATATCGTATCTTCTACACCTTTCCGGCTGGAACTTTCCACAATGAACATACCGGTGGCTAAAGATGAAACGATGACATTGGATGCTTATCTGGATGAAGAATCTTCTCCCTGGTGGAGTTATGTAATCGGGTTTCCTAGTATGGTAATTGATGGAATAAAGTCATTATTTACTAAAGAGGATGAATCAGGATCTTATGATAAAGTAAGTCAAGGTACAATCGAATTATCAAAGAATGAGTTAAAAAAAATTGAGACTCTCAAGAAAATGATTGTTGCTTCTGTAGATAAGAAGACATCCATGACTTCCGTTGCTGTCACTTTTCAGAACCCCAGAGTGGCTGCAGTTGTTGCCGATTCGGTAGTGAAGAAGTTGCAGGAACACATTATTGACTATCGTACTTCCAAAGCGAAAGAAGATTGCGCCTATCTGGAGAAACTCTTCAAGGAACGTCAGCAGGAATATTATGCCGCACAGCAGAAATATGCAGATTATTTGGACTCTCATGACAATATCATTTTGCAGAGTGTTCGTGCCGAGCAGGAACGTTTACAAAATGATATGAGTCTTTCTTACCAGGTGTATAGTCAGGTTGCAAGTCAACTTCAGGTTGCAAGAGCCAAAGTCCAGGAGGAGAAGCCTGTCTTTGCTGTTGTAGAGCCTGCTGTAGTACCGTTGAAACCTTCGGGAACCAGTAAGAAGATATATGTTCTGGCATTTATTTTCCTGGCTGTTTGTGTTGTTATATCCTGGAATTTATTCGGAAAAGATTTCTTGAATAAGTTTAAAGAACTCCGGGCTTAATACATCTAATTAGTTAAGTGAAATGGCATCAACTAACCAGATAAATAAAGTTGTAGAGTCTATTGCGGTTTTGGGAGACTTGCTCATTCTGAATCTGTGTTTGTTCCAACTCCTTTTCTTCTGGAAAAAGGCTTTTATGTATTTTCCTTTTTCCTGTACTGTCTCTTTTATGATGACTTCTCTTAGTCTCTGTTATTTAGCTTGTTCAGCATCTCGTGGGAAAGTTTGGAATAGTAGGGAAATTCGTGCAGATCAGCTTGTATTGTGTGTTTTAAAGAATATTATAGCCTTTTCCATCTTTTGGGCATGTATCATGACTTTTAGTGGAATCTCTATTTTTTCTCCTCTTTTTTTTGTCACTTATTTTTTTATACTCTTTGCTGTTTTAAGTATTTATCGCATTATTATTCGTCATCTGCTGATAGTCTATTGTGCGAAGGGTAAACATAAACGTTATGCCGTATTTATTGGGGGAGGTAATAATATGCAGATGCTATATGAGGAGATGGAGAGTTCTTTGGCATCTTCTATTTATGAGGTAATCGGTTATTTCGATATTAGACCTAATGATGCTTTTTCCTCCCACTGTCCTTATTTGGGTAGTCCTGATGGTTTCTCTGATTTTATGTCCGGACAAACGGGAGTTAAGCATATTTTTTGTTCTTTGTCTATGGAGGAGGGCCGCTATAATTTCTCTATAATGAATTATTGTGAGAACCATCTGCTTTATTTTCATGGTGTTCCTAATGTTTGCAAGGGGTTTCCCCGTCGTATCTGGCACAGTATGGTTGGTAATATGCCGATTTTGAATCTGCGTTATGAGCCTCTTGCTATGGTAGAGAACCGTATCTTAAAACGGCTATTCGATATTGTTTTTTCCGGTATTTTTCTAGTTACAGTTTTTCCTATTGTTTACCTCATTGTGGGGAGTATCATAAAGTTGACTTCTCCCGGTCCTGTATTCTTTAAACAAATGCGTACCGGTTTGAATGGCGTTGATTTTTTGTGTTACAAATTCCGTTCCATGAAGGTGAACGATGAGGCTGATAGCATACAGGCTACGGCTGATGATCCCCGGAAAACCCGTTTTGGAGATTTTCTTCGACGTTCCAATATTGACGAACTTCCACAGTTTATCAATGTTTTTAAAGGTGAAATGTCGATAGTAGGTCCTCGACCTCATATGTTGGCTCATACGGAGACTTATGCCCGTTTGATTGATAAATATATGGTAAGACACTTTATTAAACCTGGGGTAACCGGCTGGGCTCAAACGCATGGTTTCCGTGGTGAAACGAGAGAACTTTCACAAATGGAGGAACGTGTGAAGGCTGATATCTGGTATATGGAGCATTGGACAATATTGCTTGATTTATATATTATTTATAAGACTATAGCGAATGTGATTATAGGAGAGAAAAATGCATATTAGCAAACGTTTGTAAAATGTTTTGTTTGTATTACATAATATTAGAGGAAGATAGTCTGTTAAATGTTAGTAAGTTATAGAACATGATGAATAGTATTGGATTAATGGGATATTTTATTATAATATAAATTCAAAAAAATATGGATAAAAATCAAATTAACTACATTGTAATCAATGTCATTCAAGAGTATTGCGCTACAAATGGTTTGGTAATAAAAGACTTGGATAAAGATACACCTCTTATTGGTAGTGCTCGTATTCTCGATTCTATGGGACTTGTAAATATCGTTGTGGATATTGAAACGGCTTTCCTAGATGAAGATATAGAAATTTCACTGACTTCCGAAACAGCAATGTCTGGTCGTATAAGCCCTTTTCGAACAATTGGATCATTGTGTAACTTTATTGCTCGTCAATTGGGCTTGGAAGAATAATGAATCGAGTTATAATTATTACCGGAACTAGGAAAGGAATTGGATATTTCCTGGCAGAGAAATATTTAAACGAAGGCGACGTTGTATATGGGTGTAGTCGTCGTGAATGTGAAATCAACCATGAAAATTATCATCATACCCGTCTTGATGTTTCTGATGAAACTGCTGTGATAGCTTTTGTTCGTAATGTTTACAAAGAACAAAAACGAATTGATATACTGATTAATAATGCTGGAATAGCCTCAATGAATCATATTCTGTTGACTCCAAAGACTACTGCAGAGAGGGTATTTAATACAAATTTTATGGGTACATTTTTAATGTCCCGTGAGTGTGCAAAGTTCATGATAAGACAGAAAAATGGTCGTATCGTAAATTATTCAACAGTAGCTGTTGCACTTAATTTACAAGGAGAATTGGTTTATTCTTCATCAAAGGCTGCAATAGAACAGTTGACTAGAGTGCTTGCTGGTGAAATTGGTGAAAGTGGCGTAACTGTTAACACTATTGGTCCTACTCCTATTGATACTGATTTAATCAAAAATGTTCCAGACAATAAAATTGAAGAACTGAAAAGTCGTCAATGTATCAAGCGACTTGGGAAATTTGAGGATGTTAAAAATGTCATAGATTTCTTTATTCGTCCTGAGAGTGAATTTATAACAGGGCAAATAATTTATTTAGGTGGCGTATTTTAATTGTAAAAAAGAGTTTGTTATGAATTGGTTGTTTGAAAAGATGAAAGAAGATGGTAGTAAGAATGCTATTATTTTCAAGGGAAAGGAATATACTTATGAAGCACTTGTGGAACAAATTGAGGATTATTATATAATAATCAGTAAACAAATCAATCGAGGGGAAATTGTTTCAATAATTTCGGATTATAGTTTTCAGTCTATTGCGCTTTTTTTTGCATTGTATGAGAATCGAAATATCATTGTGCCAATTACTACAAAGATTAATCAAGAGATAGTCGACCGAATTCGTGTCGCAAATAGTGATTATCGTATTGAAATAGATGATAAGCTCAATATATATAAAACAACAGAGAAAACCGAAGATCATCCTCTTGTGATAAGGCTTCAGGAGTATCATCATTCAGGTCTTATTCTTTTTAGTAGCGGTTCTACAGGAGCGCCAAAAGCGATGATTCACAATCTCGATAATTTGGTTGACTCATATAAAGGGAAACGTGGCAAGAACATTGTATTTTTGATTTTTTTAATGTTTGATCATATCGGTGGACTTAACTCTTTGTTAAATTGTCTTTCGATGGGTGTAACAATGGTCTTCCCTGAACATCGAGAACCGGAACATGTCGCGGAATTGATAGAAAAATATAAGGTTAACATTCTTCCGGCATCCCCAACATTCCTAAATTTAATGTTGATAAGTGAATCAAATTCAGGCTATAATATGAGTTCTCTACGGATGATTACCTACGGGACGGAGCCAATGCCCGATAGTTTACTATTAAAATTAAAAACAGCTTTTCCTCGTGTTAAGTTTCTTCAAACTTTTGGGACGAGTGAAACAGGTATTAGTCAAACTACAAGTAGATCATCTGATAGTACATTTTTAAAAATAGATGATCCAAATACTGAAATAAAAATAGTCAAAGGTGAACTATGGATTCGTAGTAAAACTCAAGTCATGGGATATCTAAATTCATCAATGGAACGATTTACCGAGGATGGATGGTTTAAGACAGGAGATTTGGTAGAAGAAGCAAGTGATGGTTATATAAAAATAGTTGGACGTAGCAAAGAGTTAATCAATGTTGGTGGAGAGAAAGTTTTGCCTTCTGAAGTAGAGTCAGTATTATTTCAAATACCGAATTTAGTAGATTGTATTGTTTATGGTGAAAAAAACTTTATTACAGGAATGATAGTAGTTGCAAAAGTTCTTTTTAAGGAGCCATTGAAGCCTTCAGAGGCAAAAAAGCAAATAGTGCAGTTTTGTAATGGTAAACTTGATAGATATAAAATTCCTGCTAAAGTAATTTTAATGACCGAATCGGAGTATTCTGAAAGATTTAAGAAGAAAAGATTGTAAGTCTATGCTTAAAAAAATTATAGGAAAATGGAATGCAATCATTAGAGGGTTGAGAATCCTTAATTATGAATATTTTTCGACACGTAATGATTGTTTGGGGAAATGTGGAGTAAACTCACATTATTTGCCTCCTACTCTTTTGGGTAAAAGAGAGAATATTTTTTTGCATGATTATGCATATATTGATTACCGTAGTGTTTTGTATATTACTGGTGGTAAATTGGTAATAAAAGAAAATTCTATTGTTGCTGAAGGGTTAACTGCTATAACAGGTCAACATCAATCGAAAATAGGGGAAGTATTTGGTAAAGCTGGGAACAGTAATTTATTAGAGAAAGATATTATAGTAGAGGAGGATGTCTGGATTGGTGCTGGTGTTATGTTGTTATCAGGTGCACATATTGGTCGTGGTGCTGTAATTGGTGCAGGGACAGTTGTACGAGACCAAAATATTCCACCATATAGTATTGTGGTTGGTAATCCTGCTAAGATTATTGGCTTTAGATTTACTGTTGAGGAAACATTGGAACATGAAAAGCTTATTTATGATGAACAAAATCGTTTGCCAGAGAAGAAATTACAAACCAATTACAAATATTATTATGAGAGCCGGATTGGACAAATTATGAATTATTTGGCTTTGCGTTTATGAAGCATATTATGTTATGATTGTCAGAAATCTAGTTTTACTTTCCATATCGAATTATATTACTAATAATGAAAGAAATCCAATGTTAATAAATCTTGCTATTTTTAGACATTGTTGATCGATGAGTGAATTTTACAATTAGAATATGAGCCGTAATCCCAATAAAATAGTTAAAAATACATTTTTTCTTTATGGAAAGATGTGTATTACTATATTTTTTACACTTTATACCACTCGCTTAGTTCTGAAATCATTAGGAGTCGTGGATTATGGTATCTTTGGAGTGATTGGTGGGGCAGTTAATATGCTTGGCTTTTTGTCTGCGTCTATGGCGGCTACTACTCAACGATTTATGAGTTATTCAGAAGGATCTGGTAATTTTGAAGATAAGAAACAGGTGTTTAATGTAAGTGTGATGTTGCATTTTATTATTGCTGTTTGTGCGTGTATATTGCTTTGTGCCTTTTCATATCTATTTTTTGATAAGATAATAAATATTCCTATTGAAAGGCTGTATGCAGCAAAAGTGGTTTATTATTCTATGGTGTTTAGTGTAGTAATTACAGTATTATCTGTGCCATATGATGCTGTAATTAATTCTCATGAAAATATGTTATACTATTCAATAGTGGGTATAATAGATTCTTTTGGAAAGCTAACAATCGCGGTTTATATTACAACATTTGTATCTGGAGATAAATTGATTGTATACGGTATTTTAATGGCGGCATTATCTATTGCTGTTATGATGGCTATGCAAATATATTGCCATAAGCATTATCCTGAATGTGTTTTTAAGCCAGTAACATATTTTTCGAAGAAAAAGATGAAACAGATGGCATCTTTTGCATCATGGAAACTATCCACACAGTTTACAAGTATGGTAGGAAATTATGGTGCGGGTTTATTAATGAACCATTATTTTGGAGCAGTCATTAATGCAGCAATATCAATAGCAAGTCAAGTGATATCTCAGTTACAAGCATTCTCGAATAATATGATTAAAGCTGTTAATCCTGTTATTGTAAAATCTGAAGGGGAGAATAATAGAGAAAATATGCTTCAGGTTTCAATGTATAGTTGTAAATATTCTTTTTTGATATTCGCTTTTTTTGCTGCTCCTGCATTGGTATGTCTTGATAAATTGTTAGTATGGTGGTTAGTAAATGTACCACAGTGGGCTTACCTCATGACATTAGTTGGGATTCTTAGAACTTTGAATGAGTGCTTACTACTTCCTTTAGAGACAAGTATTGGTGCTACAGGAAAAATAAAAGGAAACAGCTTCTACAGTTCATTAATCAACATGTTTCCCTTGCTTCTATTAATTTTATTATTTTATATGGGATATTCTCCTATGGCATATATTGTTGTTTCATTCTTTGTATGGGGAATAATATATGAACTAAAAACTGTATATTTTGCAAGAAAAATATGTCGATTAAATATCAGAACATTTTTTAATGGATATGTAAAAAGACCATATATAACGTTTTTGTTTTCCGTTGCTTTAGGGGTATTAGTCCGTTTTTTATTGGGGAATAGCACATTAAGTATTTGTATTACAATAATTATCGTTTTAATAGTTTTCATATTTTGTGTTTGGTTCTTTGTAATGGAAATGATAGAAAAGGAATATGTGAAAAATATGGTAAAATATTTTTATTGCAAGATAAATAGAGAATATAAGTGAGAAATGATTTATACAATAATGAAACAATAACAATAAACTTTCAGAATTAATTTGTTTTTAAGCAAAAGAAACAGTTATAATATTATTATGATAAAAATTTATATTCCCGGACCATTTTCTATTCCTATTTGGCGTCAATTCCCTGATTCTAAGCGGTGTATATGGGGAAATTGTGAATTTTATTTTGAAGAACCTAAAGAATATGATTATCTTGTTGTATGGGGACTTGAAAAAGAATTACCAACATTGTGTCCAAAAGAAAAAAGATTGTGCTTTTTGGGAGAGCCGCCGTATGTGAAACGATATCCTAAAGCGTTTCGAGAACAATTTGGTTATGTTTTTGGATGCCAGCCTAAGATGATTAACAAAGGCCTTATGCGAAGATTAATGCCTACTCTTGCTTGGATGGCAGGTTGTAAAATAGGAGCTAATGTCTTTAAAGATGATCTTGATACATTTATGTCCTATCAGGATTTTAAACACTATGAAGCGAAAGAATCTCGATTAAATAAAGTATGTTTCATAACGTCAAATAAAAAGTTTACTAAGGGACATCGAGATAGAGTAAATTTTGCTAATAAAATATTAAAGAATCATATTGATTTTATTGATGTATATGGCAATGGTTATAATCCTGTTGATGACAAATTGGAAGTGATGTCTAAATATAAATATGTGCTGGCTATTGAAAATGGGCAATGTATGGATTATTGGACAGAAAAATTGGCAGATTCTTATTTAGCGGGTTGTTATCCTATATATTATGGTTGTCCAAATATTAGCGATTATTTTAAGCAGGATAGTATGCTGAAAGTTGATATAAGAGACTATGAAAAAACGATAAGCGCTATTAAAAAAATAATAGATCAGGATCTCTTTTCAGCATCTAAAGAAGCTGTCTCTGTAGCAAAAAATTTGGTATTGGATAAATACAATATGTTCAATCTCATTGCAAATGAGGTTAATAAAATAGACTCATATAGCTCTGTGATTGAAAAAATGTCGTTACCGGAAACAATATACCCAATGAAGTACACTTTAAAAGATTTGTTTTTGTGTAAATTGGCGAGATTGTTTAATATAACATTATAGATAGAACTTAAATTTTTATTATGTCGATTCAGAAAAGAATATCAATTTTAACATTGCATGATGTGCCTAATTATGGTTCTGTTCTTCAAACATTTGCAACTCAAGAAATCTTTAAGAGACTGGGATTGATTACTAATATTATTGATTATAGACGTCTTTCTTCTGTTAGTTTGTGGAAAAGAGTCCAGATGGCAACCAGGAATGACAGTCTAGCTAAAAAGGCAATAAAATCGATACTATATTTCTTTTATTTATGGCGTCAGGATAAAGTTTTTGGACAGTTTCGTAATGATAATATTTCTTTTCGAGGTCCTGTGTTAAATTGTGAGGATGATTTTGATAAATTACAGATAGATGCGGATATTTATTGTACCGGCAGTGATCAGACATGGAATAGTGGATGGTATGGGAGAATTTTGAAATCATATTTTTTGACTTTTTGCCCGGATAATATTAAAAAGATATCATACGCAGCCAGTTTTGGAAAAACATCTTTGGAAGATTCTGAAAAAGAAGAAATACGAAAATATTTATTAAGATATGCTGCTATTTCACTACGTGAAGAAAGTGGCGTGAAAATCATAGAGGAGTTGGGTATTTCAGGATCTGTTCATGTTTTGGACCCTACATTACAATTAGATGCTGCTTTTTGGCATAGGTATATACGAAAGCCTTCCGAAGAACATTATGTATTGGTTTATCAATTGAATAAACATCCTTGGTTTAATGACTTTGCAGAATCTTTCGCCCGCCAAAAAGGTTTGAAGTTGATTCGTTTTGGTGCTAATGTCCATCAGATATTTAAAAGCGGAAAATTGCTTTTCTTGCCAGAACCATTTGATTTTCCATCTTATATTGCTTTTGCAGATTATGTGATAACTGATTCTTTTCATGCTACGGCATTTAGTCTTAATCTCAATACAACCCCAATTTGTATTTATCCTGATCGTTTTTCAGGTCGTATAGAAGACTTATTGAAATTAACTAATCTCGAACGGCTACATGTAATAAACTCTGAAGATTGGCGTGTAATGGGGAACGATCCTGTCAATTGGGAAGAAGTGAATGCTATTTTTGCGAGATACAGAAGAATAGGGGATGACTTTCTTTATAGAGCTATTGAATAATGGAGAATATAACAGAATTTTGTACAGGATGTAGAACATGTGAACAAGTATGTCCGAAGTCTTGCATTTCAATGAAATTTTCGTCTGAAGGGTTTCTTGAGCCTTTTATCGATTTAGGTCAGTGTGTGGATTGTGGATTATGCCAAAGACGTTGTCCGCAAAATAATTTGAAAGTTTACCCATTATCCGAAAAGGTTTTTGCTGTAAAATCTAAAAATGATAAAGAGCTTTATAAAAGTGCATCAGGAGGAGCATTTGCAGCATTGGCACGATATTTTTTGGAACAAAATGGAGTATGTGTTGGAGCATCTTATTATAAAGGATGGAATGTTGGGCATAAAATTATTAGGAGCTTGGATGATCTCCCTTCGCTTCAAAGTTCAAAATATGTTCAAAGCGATACATTGCATACTTATTCAGAGGTTCGTTGTCTTTTAAGTCAAGGGATTAAAGTGTTATATAGTGGTACACCGTGTCAAATCGCAGGATTGAACTCTTTTTTAGGAAATGTAGACAAATCTAATCTGTTGACTATTGATCTGATATGCCACGGGGTTCCTAGTATTAAACTTTTCAAAAGTTATATTCAATGGCTCGAGCATAGATATGGAGAGCCGATAATTGATTTTAATTTTCGTGATAAAAGTTCGGGCTGGGGATTAAATGTTAAAATAAATACGAAAACAAAAACAAAAACGAGAAGTTGTGTCATAGACCCTTATTATTATCATTTTCTTAAAGGTGATACATATCGTGAATGTTGTTACCGGTGTTCGTATAGCAGACCAGAGCGTGTAGGAGATATAACAATTGGTGATTTTTGGGGTATAGAGTCGATACTTCCTGATTTTTTTTCAAAGAAAGGAGTATCCTGTCTTATTTTAAACACTCCTAATGTCATGGCACTTATACCTATGTTTAAGAGTCTGTTTGATATGGAAGAAGTGTCATTAAATGATGTAATGAAATTCCAGAGAAACTTGGTTGCCCCCACACCAAGGCCCGATATGCGTGATATAATATATAAGCGTTTAGATGAAAAAGATTTGGAGTCGTTCTTTAAAACGGTTCTGACATATCCTCTTAATGTTAAGTCGGAGCTTATAGCAATATTACCTGAATGGATGAAGAAAGTTTTACGTAAAATGCTTTCTGCTGTCATGCGCTAATAGTTAGTATTATTTTCTTTATATCTCCTTATATTCATCAATTCGTTAATTTGTTGAGCAAAAAAATGTTTAAGAACTTGATTGGAACTTTGTTGTATTCCATCATCATGCTTCTAGTCACTTTTATATTGAATTAATAAGGAGATACCTGTTGAATGCTGTTTTTGATAAGATGAGTGATTGGGTGTGTAATATTGTTGGAAAAAGATGTTGTCTTTTCGAGAGAAAATAAAATGAATTGAACGAATAATGAGTATAAAATGTGACAGTAAATTACTAGTGAAGCCATTATTCTTTTTGGTTATAGTGGATACTATAAACGGATTTTTTCTTAATAAGGGAATGGAATCTTCCATTGGCATTATTTTTAAGGCGTTTATTTTGTCAGTTGCTTTTAAAATATTATGTTCATCGCCAAGATTCAAAGGATTACTGTTTTTTACCGTAATTTATATTCCTGCTTTTTTATTACTCGTCATTCTTAATACGGATTCTCAAATAGTTCCAACCATAAACCATTTATTGAAATTTGTAAATGTTGTTTTTATATATTATGCTGCCGTTGTTGTGTTTAAATCGGGAAGTATACAAGAAAAGGATATACAAGTGATATTCTATATAAATTCTATTGTACTTTTGTTGAATATTTATAGTGGGTTGTTGGGAGTAGGATATTATGCCTATGGTGAAGGTTGGGGGTGTAAGGGATTTATGTATGCCCACAATGAGATGTCTGGAATGCAAGCTGTTCTATATGGTGTTTCTTATTATTTTATTTATAATAGGTATGTTACGAAGAAGATTATTCTTTTGGTTATTAACCTGCTTTTTTTAATAGCGGCTCTATTGGTTACAACAAAGGCGGGCATACTTCTTGTTTTGACAAGTTTGATTCTAGTTCCATTTGTACACATGAAATATGGCATTTTTCGTTCTTTCTTGAAAATGTCAAAAATAAAGCTAATCGTCTTACTTTCTATAATATGCGTGGTATCATACTGTGGTTATGCATTGCTTGAGTATAGCGGTGCAATTGATCGTTGGACGTATTTCTTTGATAAAGATGGGGTAAATGCCATCTATTCTTCACGTGATACTTTTTGGGAGGAAGAGAGAGCAGAGTGGGAAGAAGGGAATATTGTAGTTAAACTATTTGGAATGGGGGGAGCTAGAACTGTAGAAATGGATCAAGCGGATACGTTACTCAACTATGGAATCGTTGGATTAATTATTGTTTATTCATTTTATTTTTCTCTCATTGTAAAAGCTTTTAGGTACAGGGAGAAAAGTCAATATGCCAAGTTTGTTTTCGGAATGGATATTTTTATACTTGCAGCATCATGTTTCGCTGGACATCTTCTGTTCTCTGGTCTTATGGGGATTCCATTTGCCTTGATGAATGCATTGATATTTAGTCCAAAAATGCAAGCTGCAAGTAATATGGAGAACAGGTATTGTAATTGTAGGAATTAGCTTCGATAATAAATATAAAATTCACTCATGAAAATTGTTTTATTTACTCCTGGACTCGGAAATCAGATATTTCAATATTTATTTTATTTATATCTTCGAGATAACTATCCTAATCAAAATATTTATGGATATTACAACAGAAATATTCTCAACAAACATAATGGGCTTGAGGTTGATAAGGTTTTTGATATTCAACTTCCGCCCCATACTGTTATAAGTGATGCTTCTGCCTTTTTTATTAGAGCCTTGGGAGGGCTTGGATTAAAATATTTTATAGGGAAGGATCAACTTTCGCCTTGGAAAGTTTACTTTGACGGATATTGGCAAAACAAAGAATACTTCCAGAATAATGTAGATAAAATGAGATTCAGAGAGGGATTTCTAAATAAGAAAAATGATGATATACTCTCTTTGATACGAAATACGAACTCAGTATCAGTGCATGTGAGAAGAGGAGATTATTGCGATAGTTGTCGTAAAGACTTATTCTTACAGTCTTGTACGCCTCAATATTATGAGTCGGCTATAAGTGTAATGAAAGAGAAGTTCCAAAAACCTGTGTTTTTTGTGTTTTCTGATGATATTCCGTGGGTTAAGGTGAATCTGAATATACCTAATGCTTATTATATAGATTGGAATAAGAAGGAGAATAGTTATTTGGATATGTATTTAATGTCCTTATGTACGGCTAGTATTATAGCCAACAGCACATTTAGTTTTTGGGGGGCAATGTTAGGAAATAAAAAAGAATTAGTTATTAAGCCAAAGAAATGGATTGGAGATGAAATTCCTGAAATATTTCCTCCTTCTTGGCTTTCATTGTAATAGAATTTATTTATGAATCCATTAGTATCTATCGGTGTACCGATATATAATGTTGAGTCCTATATTGAACGTTGTGCCCGGAGTCTTTTTGAACAAACTTATGTTCATATAGAATATATATTTATTGATGATAATTCTCCAGATGATAGTATTGGTATACTTAAAGCTACTTTAGAGGATTATCCTGCTAGGATGCAGCAGGTTAAAATAGTAAGGCAACCTGTAAATGTTGGTTCGTCAGCAATAAGAAATAAGGCTGTTAGTATGATGTCTGGAGAATTTGTAATGTGGGTAGATTCAGATGATTTTGTAGAGTTGGATATGGTAGAAAAACTTGTTAGTGCACAACGACAAAACGATGCTGACATTGTTACATGCAATACAATTGTTCATCTGCCTAAAGGGAAATTCTCCACAATGTTTTCTCCTATATATAATACTCCTAAAGAGATGACTTTGCAGTTATTAAGAAAAAAAGTGCCAGTAAGTGTTTGGGCAAGACTTATACGACTATGCTTATATATTGATAATGATGTTCAATCTCTTGAAGGAATAAATAATGCTGAAGATTATCAACAGATGCCTAGGTTAACTTTTTATGCTCAAAAAGTATGCAGTATAAATGATGCACTATACCATTATAATTGTACAAATAATAATTCATATACAGCTACATATTCTCCTAAACTTGCAGAACAAGTGATGATCTCTGTGAACCTCTTAGAGCAATTTTTCCAAGATAAGGGTATTGAATATGTAGATGCATTAAACTTTTCTAAGGCGGAAATTTATGCGCGTGATTTAGTGAAGTGTTGCAGACTGGGATATAAAGAATATTATTATTTTACACGTGGAATGGTAGAAAAAATGGATAGGAAGTATTTTGTAAGTCTTCCTTTACCTTTTAGAATATTATTAAAATTACCTAATTACTATATCGCTTTGATTTATGTAAAATTGGCATCTATGTTTAAGAAACAATGAAAATTTTATTGATCTCAAATATGTATCCTTCAGAAAAGGATAAAACATATGGAACATTTGTAAAGATGTTTAAGGAGAGTATAGAACATAACACGAATGATATCGTTTTCGATTGCTGTTTTATTCGAGGTCGTTCTAATAGCTTTATAGTTAAAGTATATAAGTATATTATTTTTTATTTTACCATCATCTATAAGACGCTTTTTACGAAATATGATTTTATTTATAATCATCAAATAACACATTCCGCTCCAGCATTACGATTTTGTAGGTGCTTTAGGAAATTTAAACTGGTTATGAATATCCATGGGGGGGATATCGTCACGATTGATAAAACATCAGAGAAGCTATTAAGTATTGCAATTCCGCTGCTTGTTAAGTCTAGCTTGATAGTAGTGCCGTCAGAATACTTTAAAAATATTGTATTGGATAAGATTCCTGGAATAGTTTCTAAACAATTGTTTGTAAGTGGATCCGGTGGTGTGGACAAAAAAGTGTTTACGTGTTTGAATAGTCACATAATCTCAACAGGTACAATTCTTTATGTCTCAAGAATAGATACTGGAAAAGGGTGGGATGTTCTTATAGATGCAGTTTCAGAGTTGAAGTCGAGAGGAAAAATAGCAGGAAAAAATATAGTGTTTGTTGGATATGGAGCGCAGACTGAACTTTTAGAAAAGAAAATCAAAGAACTTGACCTGTTGGATTGTTGTAGTTATCTCGGTCCTAAAAACCACCATGAGTTAAATGAATTATTTAATCAGGCTGATATCATGATATTTCCAACCATACTCTATGAAAGCTTAGGACTCGTCGGATTGGAGGCAATGGCCTGCGGATGTCCTGTAATTGGTTCTAATATTGGATGCTTACCAGAATATATTAAAGATGGAATAACAGGTTTCTTATTTGAGGCTGGCAATAGTCATGAATTGGTAGAAAGAGTTATTTATTTTTATAAACTTACTGATAAACAACGAAATGCGATGAGATGGCAAGCCGTGAAGACGGCTGGTCGATATGATTCTGATGAAATTTCACGAGTGTTGATAAGTAAAATGAAAGAGATCTAAAGTCAAAGCAAATGATAGCTGAAAATAGAATCTGTTTTTTGAATCTTGATATTCAGCCTTTTACACAAAGTAGACTTTTGTGTGAGTTGAATGAGGGAGTTCTTTATACTCCCAATATTGACCACTTGGTAAAGCTCCAACATGATCGGGAATTTTATGAGAGCTATCGGCAAGCGGATTGGGTGGTGTCCGACAGTCGGATTTTGTATTGGATATCCAAACTGTTAAAACATCCGATACCTGAAGCTATTCCTGGTTCAAGTTTCTTTCCGGCATTTTACAATTATCATGCCAATGATCCTGGTTGCAGAATCTTTTTATTAGGTGCTGCTAAAGGAGTTGCTAATAAAGCAATGGAAAATATAAACAGGAAAGTAGGGAGGCAGATTGTTGTTGGTACTCATTCTCCGTCTTTTGGATTTGAGAAGAATGAAAAGGAATGCATGGAATTGATTGATATAGTAAATGCTTCCGGTGCAACTGTATTATTAGTGGGAGTTGGTGCTCCAAAACAAGAAAAGTGGATAGCTAAATATCGTAGTCAGATGTTCAATATAAAAATTTTTATGGCTCTTGGAGCAACTATTGACTTTGAAGCTGGTAATATTAAACGTGCTCCTATTTTATTCCAAAAAATGGCAATGGAGTGGTTTTATCGTTTTCTAAGAGAGCCGAAGCGCCTTTTTAGACGTTATTTTATTGACGATATTTGTTTCTTTTACTACTTTGCTAAACAATTACTGGGACGTTATAAAGATCCTTTTGCATGATTTCATAAAAATCATGCAAAAGGAGAGCTTAAAGGTATATAGGGAGGAGAGAACTACAAGAAATGAGAGCTAATTTAATGTACTCATATATATATGCTTTTATCAGTTATGGTTGATTGCTAACTGTATATAGAGTGTGTCGTGTTGGAAGATTACAATGTCGTTTTATAATTATGTATGAAGATGTGAAAAATTTAGATTTAAATGATATGGCAATAAGAAATGGTATAAAATAAAATGTTGAGATGTAATAAACACGTGAGTGTTTCGCATGTGAGATGAAAAAATGTAGGTCCCTAGCTTCATGCTGTAAAAAGCATGATTCTCCTACATTGTGGATTGGAAATAGCACGACGGTGCATTTCTGATCTACGCCCTGACATCGGAGGTTAAAGCCGATGTGAATTTCCCACTATATCAACTGTCTGTGAAGATCGTTGATATTTCTTTTTATTCTCATAATACTGGATAATAATATCAGATTTCTTTGTTTATATGTTGAAATATTTGTAACTTTATAGCATAGAAAACAGTAATAAGGAAACGATGGAACATTCAGATTTTGTAGTGAAATGTTATAATAAACAAGAGTTGGCCCAGATGTATTTTCCGGATTTGACAATTCGTGCTTCGGTCAATAAACTCCGGAGGTGGATGCGGAGATGCAAGCCGCTGATGAATGAGATACTATCTACGGACTTTCATCCGAAGACAAAGGCATTTTCTGTGAGAGAAGTACGGCTTATTACCTATTACTTGGGAAAGCCGGGAGAACTATAAATGATATAAACATAAAAAAGAATTACGGGAGACTGCACTTTCGCCAGCTCCCGTAGTTCTTTTTATATATCCATATACTCCTTTTGACTGTCAAAACAAGGACAAGCTTTATGAATCGAAGCACTAAGCTGATAATGTCCCAGGATTTGCGCATCCGGATACTGATGTTTGAGAATCGTCAACAAGTCAAGTAGCGCGAAGCGCTGCGCCTGTGTTCTCGTATCCGCCGGACGACCTTCTTCATCCAAACCACCTTCATAGCAAATTCCAATACTATGCCGGTTGAAACCTCGCACATGCGCACCGGGCTCCGATACCGGGCGACAATGATGAAGTTCCCCGTTACGGGTGATGTAAAAATGATACCCTATATCTTTGAAACCTCGTTGCAGGTGACATTGTCGAAGCTGTTCTACGGTGAAGGAAACATTGCAGCGCGTTGCGCTGCAATGAATCACCAACAACTTAATCTCACGTGGGAGATAGCTTTCTTCTGAATTTTCCATATCGGTCAGCAGGAGATTAATGCCCCACGCAGGACGTTACACCGATAGCTGAAATGATTGAAGTCGCGATAGTCACGATAAACTGGAGAATGTTTTTCCAAAGTTGCTTTTTCATATAAATTTGAATTAAAGAATAAATACTACTGATACATCATAAACTCAATAACCAACCCGTAACTGACGGATTAAGCTGCCGGATCCGGAGCTTCCCCGCTGCCGGAACCTCCCTGATTATCATCACCGCCATCATCAGGAAGCGGATCTTTATCCGAATCAGTGGAAGAATCACTCTTATATAATGTATAATCCAACGTCTTACACAACTTGCGGAGATCACTACCCGGATAGAAGAGCACTTTGCCCTTATTGATGCACGATGCCTTGAATTCCTTTGCCGTATCGGTAGGAGTACCGGTCTTGATACTCATACGGAAATTACCCAAATCCCCCATCTGGACGATATTTCCTTCCTCCAGTACATTGACGATTTCGAGCAAAAACTCACCGATACAACCTTCCAGTTCACCTTTGGAATAAGAAGAACGTTCAGTGATACGTTTACAAACTTCTTTGACCGTCACTTTACGACCGCTACGCGCCACTGCATAGTACTTCGGAGTTTCATTAGGTTTCAACAGGTTCTTACGAGCCATGAGAGTGTAATTCTGTGCCATAACTTTTAATTTTAAATCATTAATTTTTAATTGCCTTGTAATCGATTACATGACAAAAGTACTACATCGGGAAAGCGGCATGGCGCATAGTGACGCACACAGGCGTACAGATAAAAAGAAAAAACACCGGGAGATTTGTATCGAAACTTCCCAATGTTTGATTTCAATCATTGCGATGTTTTTTTCAAATCTCCCGATGTTTTTCCGGACTCTTCAAAAGGACAAAAGGACAAAAAGGACAGATGTGACTATTGCTCATTCATCTTGGTGTAAGAACCATGGGATATCTTATTGATCTTTACTCCATTAAGCGATTTTAGCAGACGTGTTACCTTACGATGGTTGAAATCATATTTTGCGCCAATCTGAATCGCTTCATCTGTCGTGAAACTGTCGGGCAACTCTTGAACGAAATTACGAATAGTGTCCGGATTCTTCAGTGGACGGACCGAAGGAGACGGCATGGATGAGTGCAACAAACGGCTATGCTCGTAACAACATAGAACGATTTGAAGAGAACGCTCAAAATCAGCATCCGTGCAATAAATCTCGGAAGAAAGATCGGATGCCTCAAATTGCCGGATACGGGTCTGGATCATGCTGATGCGCATCACCAGAAAAGCATAGCGTTTCACTACGGCTTGGAGGTCATCGTTGCCTTCCAATGCCACCTCGGACAGCATACGTGAGAAAATCTCATTCAGACGGTTCCATTGCAGGCGGTTGAAATGAAAAAGAACCGGATGAGCCAGGCAGAAGTTATATAATTCAGAAACACGATGCGCGATCGGTTTGAAAGAATCTTCCAGCGAGATGCAGTCGTCGCCCATCTCTTTCCAGTGCGGGGCTTCGCGGAAAGTGTAAATCAGGGTGCGGCTGGGCAATCCGTTTTCGTAGCTGCTCAACAGGCCGTCTATTTGTCCGGGAGTACCCGTCAGCAGCAAAGCCAATTTGGGATGGCGTATATAGATTGGAATGAGGCCGTTGGCTTTGTAGGAAGACTCTATATTTTCGTGCTCAAAAGCCTTGCGGAGCATATCGTCGAAATTGCCACAATCCAGATGATTGGCTGTGGATAGCGTTTGTGCTTCCGTGTCGAAAATGATGCTTCCCTGTGGACCGTTGTCCTGCATCTGCATTTGCATGCGGGTATAACTGGTGGTGGCAGGAATGAATAACATCTTGAAAGGAGGTCTTTGCGGTTCTTCGGAGCATGCATCTCCTTTCTTTTTCTGTTTTTGACATTCTGATTGCCAGTTATTATGTACAGTCTGGTAGTTTTTCATCATGGATTCACTGGTGGAAAGAATTTCTGAATGTATTTCTTCCAACAGGTATCGTCCGGTTTGGGCGATGCTTTTACCACTGGCGGCAGGCGAAAGTATGACACTGAATATATGCGTGGAGTATTTCTTATGATTATAAATTCCGAAAGTCTGCGGAAGTGCTGCGCTCAAGGCTGTGAGATCGGAAAGGAGAGCGACATCTTGTTCGCGTTCGCTTCCGTCTTCAATGATACAGTCATTCAGTAAATCGGGAAGATTATTGTACAAACTTCGGGGAAATAAAGGAGTTCCTTTCCGGAATTCCTCTCCCAACCAATAGGCTTCGTCGTCGGCATCGGAATTTTCTGTAGTACCATAAGGTCTTTTTGTCCTTATGTCCTTTTGAAAGGAAGGCCCGTTGGCTGGGGTGGAAGTGGGTGTATGTTCATTAACTTGTTTGTATCCAGACAATAAAACACTCGTTAGCTCTTCGGGACGAAAATCCGTGTGTTCGAAAAATGCGGTAAGTTCGCGTAATATGCTTTCTTGGGGATAGTGCCGACGGCAGGCTTCACAGGCAAGTTTGAAGACGTTGGAATGGCGTTGACCGGCTGTTAGCGGATGAAAGAAAATATAGGACGAAATAAATTGGGAGATTTCTTCTTCAGATACATTTTCCGGTTCTTCTTTTACAGGCGGTTCCAGAACAAATGCCTGATAAAGACTGGCAATATAACCGTTGGGGGAATAGCTGAAATAACAGAGGCGGCTTTCATCTTTACACGCCGGATCGCTTTCCAATCCGAGCAACTGGTTGTAATAACGGCTCACCAGTTGTTGCCCCTCACGATGGCGGCCTTCGATACCTTCCACATAGGCGAAGACTTTCACACCGTCGGTCGGACTTTCTATTGCTGCCACCGTATGAGGATCTGCCGCGCATCGTTGAATAACTTCCAGACGATTGGCTACATGGTCGTAATCAAGCCCGACAATATGGCTGGGGAGCAGAAAATGTTTGATGGCATGCGCTCCGTCAAATGTGCCCGCCGGAGTGAAGCAGGGGAGTTGACTCTTCAATTTCTGTGCGGCGGCATGGTCTCCTTCCGCATGATATCGGCGGATAGAGTTGATGATCGTTGCATAAACAGGATGAATACACATGATGATGACCTCAAGGAAAGACATGACTTGGGGCTTTTTTGAATACACGTTTTTGTAAACTGAGACTTTGATTTCTTCTAAGACTTTCATATAAAATTGTTTTTGTAGGATTGCGCTACCTGATTATCAGATAACGGGAACAAAGGTCGGGATATTAAAAATAGGGTTGCTTCCCTATGTGGATAGTACTTGATAAAGCAAATAAAAAATGAAATATTATAATTTATTAATCATCGAGTGACATGGCAAAAGAAAAACAGGAACCTTATGAGTTCTTAAGCAATTTGGTATTGGCTTTAATGGATACGGATCGTATTTTTAGTAACAATTTTTTCATAAGCGAATTAGCTATCTCTCCTAAAACATTAGGGGAGATAAGGCGGGGAGAGGATATGTGCATTTATCAGTATGTACGGGTGATCCGGTGTATGACGAAATATCTTCATTTAATCATTCAAATGGATATGTTGCTGAAGGAGTTAAGAATCGTACTGTCTTCCCATTGTGACTTGGTGGTCGCTACGGTTCCGCACCGTTCTTGCGGAACTTGTCAGCCGACAGAGTGGGTGGCAGTGATGCATTGGGATGGAGTGAAATTGTGATGTGGAAGTTGACAAGCCGGAGTTTTTTGTCACTAACCTATTTGTTATTCAATATTTTGTATAAATTTGTAGAATAAATAATCAATCTATCGAATATGTATATGTTAAGCACAATAATCTCTCAAACTGGTGAATGCAATGCACAGCACGCGACAGACCCTTGTTTTTTAAATCAATGGGGGTATTCTACCCTTTTGTTAATCATTATCGGGATAGGTTTAGTATACCTGCTTTTTAAGAAACGGAAATTCTTGGTAGATAACCTGAAATGGATTGCAGGTACAGTATTTATTGCAGGTTTCCTGATATATTGGTACGCTTTCAATGAGGGAGGGAGTGACAGTAATTCGATAGCATTGGCATTTAGGTCTGCTCTGTCTTCTATGGAAATGTTCGCTTCGCATTCCGATCTTTTGGAGGTTCCTAAAGAACTGCATCATGATCCTTTCTACATGACGATATTTTCTGTGATACATTTCCTGGCCGTTATAGTGAGTGCGGTTTTTATCATCAAACTGTTAGGATTCAGATTCATCTCATGGGTGCGGTTATGTGTGGCGAATCTTCCAAGTAAGAAGAAATGCCGGCTGTTTATTTTCTGGGGTGTCAATGATAATGCGATATTGCTGGCTGACAGTATAAGAAAAAAAGCGGCAGAGCCAAAGGGGAAGAATGAAGAAGGATGGGAGAATTGCAGATTCATTTTTGTGAGGTTGCTTTCTGCTAATGAAAGCAGTTCTCATGGTCGGTTCACATTCAGTCATTTCTTTAATTCGTCTCATGACGGAACTGAAAAATTCATAGAAAAGATAGAAGAGCTTGACGGCATACTGGTTAACTCTAAATTTGGAATTACAGGCCGGGTTATAGATAAAGTCAAATCGGAATTTGATTTATACAAATATCTCGGATTGAGGAGATTGGGAAACCTAATCAAGAAGTACCCGCAGGCAACTTTCTATTTTTTGTCTCCCAATGAAGAGCTGAATCTGGAGGCGGTGTCTGTTTTTAAGGAAATAGCGAAATGTAAAGAAGACAGAGTCCATAATCAGGTTCAGATTTATTGCCATGCGCGTAAGAACAACCAGAACCAGAAGTTGGAAATATGTGATGGGTTGAAACATCAGATTCATATCATCGACTCGTCTAATCTTGCTGTATTGCAATTAAAAAAGAATGTAAGGAATCATCCCGTGAATTTTGCAGATGTCGATACTTCGAAGGCTTGTGTAAAGAAACCTTTTACGTCGATGATTATTGGTTTTGGAGAAACCGGGCGTGACGCATTTCGTTTTCTATATGAGTTTGGGGCATTGATCGATGCAAATGGCAATAGGAATCCTCGAAAAATATATGTGGTTGATGAACATATGGATGAATTGAAAGGTGATTTTTTAATGAAAGCACCTGCCTTGAAGGAGAGGAAAAATGAGTTGGAATGGTGTGAAGAAATGTCTATCCATTCCGAACGTTTCTGGGAAAAACTCTCTGAAATCATTCATGATCTAAACTATGTTGTAATTGCTATAGGAAATGATAATGAAGGGATGGCATTGGCGATTGATCTCTACGAATATGCCTATCGATATAGGAAGGATTGTTTCAATGACTTTAGGATTTATCTGCGCGTCAATGGAAGTTGCAACACCATTCAGCTGAAGCAAATAAAAGAGTATTTTAATATTTATGGCAATACCCGGAATGTAATCATAACTTTTGGAGCGCAGGAAGAAATATTCTCATACGATGTGGTATCGACAGATGTGCTTGAAGTATTGGCAAAGGAATTTTATTATGCATATCAGAAAATTATGATTGACGCAATGCCTGGAACGAATGAGAAGGAAATTGAAGAGAAGAAGAAAGCGAAGGAAAGTCTGAAGCAAACAGCGGAAGAAGAATGGAATGCGCGTAGAGAGGCATTGCGGGACAAGCATAGCTTGGATGCACAAATTAAATTGGCTTATCAGGAAGAGCAGGATAGGGCTAACGTATGGCATATCGATACCAAAAAGTTTTTAGCCGGGGCCATGGGAGAGGATGGCAAAGATAATAAGGAAAGGTTGAAAGAAATGGTTGAACTGACGCAGCGTGAAGCCCATACATTGAACTATTCTAAGGTTTGTGATGTTGTTTCCAGTACATTATTTGATAATTTGAGTAAGTGCGAACATTTGCGTTGGAATGCATGTATGGAACTGCAAGGATTTGTAACGTGTGACGGAGATAAAGATTTTCAGCAGAAGAAGCATAAATGCATCGTCGATAATGATGTTTTAAGAAGTAAATATCCGGAAACCATCCCTTATGATCAGTGTGTGGTTGAGCTAAGTTTTAGATTGAAAAAGAACTGAAAATTGTTCTGCTAATATATAAATAATGAATCATAAAATGAAAGAGTATATTCCCAATCCGGTGGATACAGGACATATCCAACTCCCGAAGGAGTTGGAATACCTGGTAGAAGAGATGGCTAAGAATGTTCATGAAGTCTGGTCGAAAACCAGAATAGAACAAGGTTGGACGTATGGAAAAAAGCGGGATGATGTGCTGAAGCAGCATCCGTGCCTGGTTCCGTATGAAGAATTATCTGAAGAAGAAAAGGTGTACGACAGAAATTCTTCGGTGGAAACCTTGAAACTGATTATGAAACTAGGGTTCAAGATCTCGAAGGATGAGGAATAGGCGCTCTGCCTGCATCCAACAAGATAAATGGTGCCCAATATTTACTGTCTGCATATCCGTTCTCACGAAGGTACTGTTGTGCTTTGATAAGAGCCTGTCGTTCGGATAACCCTGAAATGATGTTCTCATAGAATTTAGTCATGAGAAGCATGGAGGCCTGGTCGTCAACAGCTGAAAGTGTCATGAGGATGGTTTGTACTCCTGCATTCTTGAAGCCTCGTTGAAGACCGAAAAGACCATCCGCACCAAGAGTACCTTGACCGGTGTTGCAGGCAGAAAGAACAACCATACGACAACCGCGGAGGTTTAGTGCACTGATTTCATCTGCACGGAGCAGTCCGTCGTTATTCTCTTCCGTGGCATTGGCGCCGGACATAATCAGGAAGCAATGCTTCATCGCATCATCGGCTTCACGTCGCTTCAATTCTTTATAGTCTCCGTGAGTAGCTATGTGAATTAACGAAACAGCTTTGCCGTCGAGTGCCCGGAACTGCTTTTCCGTTCCGTTTTCACCTATGAATAGATTGGTTTTAATCTTCTTTTCTTTCAGCAGGGAATTTACGTTATTTACTTCATTGAGCGTATATGGTAACTCATGATACCCATTCTGTCCGTTACGGAATTTCCCGGAGTTATGATCTGTAGAAACAATATTGCGGACTTTGGTTGAAGCCATTTCGTAGTCCAATCCTCCGAAAAGTGCGGCTGATGAGTAGTTCAGCGAAACTCTGTCGAGTGCGATTTCTTTTGTTGACGATAAACGATAGACGGCTTTCCGGAATGCTAACGGCAGGTTACCCGCTCCATACGGAAGATATTCTACAGGCAACTGGTGAAGTATCCCGTCAGGTGAAAAATAAATGGTATCCGCTTTGCTGATATATTCATCCAGCGCTTTCCAGAAATGTGCCCCGTTTTCGGTTGCGGTGAAAGCCGTAGGCGATTGCATCTCTTTCAATAGCAATTTCTGACTCATTAACTTGATTGCGGTGGGAGACGCGTCGCCCGGACGAAGTACGAAAGCGGCCAGATGTTTGTCCGGAGCTAGTAATTCATCGTCTATGAGAGCAAATTCTATGGCGATGGAGTTTCCATGCAGATGCTTTTGTACGTCTTGCCATTTGACGGAAAGATAACGGGTATAGTCGCCGAAATCAGTAGACTTTCGCATCAGGTTCAGTTGCAACTGTTCATACTCCTCTTTTTGGCGGATGATATTTTTCTGTGCTTCCGTCTGATTGGTTGCATTCGGGAGTTCACTTTGCATGGATAAAATTTGTTCCGCCATAAGGGCAGCTTTGTTGTATTGGTCGAGCAGAGACTTATCTCCCGAAGCGCGGATCAGAGACTCCAGTTCAATAGACGAATTAAGCATAATACCTTTCGAAAACAATAATGCATCGTAACCTAACCGGGCAAAACGTTGTTTTTGTTCAGGCGTACCTGTTGCGGCGATATTGGCTGCACGGAGGGGAATACTGTCCAGTGAGGAACGGATATCCTTCCAGAATGCCAGGCGTTCATCGGCTTTCGAGAGACGGAAAAGATTACGCAGTGCGGTTGTTTCGCCGGAGAGGAAAGGTTCCATATAGGCTAATGCCTTGTCGGTCTGTCCTTGGGTATAATAGATATCGGCGATAGTCCCTAATGCGGAGACATACATCAACCCGTCTTCTCCCCATTGCAGGCGATAAGCATCCAGTTGTTCAAGACTCTCTTTTAATAGCCTGTTTAAAACCGCCATTCGCTGACGTTCCGCATCTTGTTCTGTCTGTCTGGCGGCTGTCTCATTGCCCATCATGGTGTGGCAACGATTCAGACTGCTAAGTGCATCCTGATATTTTACATCACTACCGGGAAGAACTTTGTAAATGTCTGCAGCCTGTTGGTAGTTTGCTGCCGATTCTGCATATTGTTTCTGTCGGTATAAGATACTTCCTCTGGAACGGAGAATTTCCCCCATCTTGTCTGACTTATCACCCGTCGGAAGCTGTTTTTCGGCTTTTGCAAGTATTTCGAGGGCTTTTCCATACTCCTTGGTAAATCCATAATTACGGCATAATGCAATGGAGGTGTCTACATATTTGTCCAGTCTGTCCGGCAACATCTGTGCATAAACCGACAGTGCCTGGTTGAGCATACGATTGGAGGCCTCATACTTGGCAGCAATGCTATAATTGAGTCCGCCCAGATAAGACTCCAATGCAAATTTAGCCTGTTCGGCAGGATTGTTGCGAAGGATGTCTGCTGCCAGTTCGTAGTATTCGCCGGCGGATGCGTGATCTTGTATTCCGGAGAGAAATTGCGCATAGTAGTGGCGTACCTTAAAAACGATCTCCTTATGGGTATTCACATCGCATTTCTTTAAAGCATCCAGAAAATGTGCCCTTGCCTTGTCGTTGTCACCTATACTGGCAAAATACTGGGCGCGCTCGGTCAGGCAACCGGGCTCGTCGCAAGGCTTTTCCAGTTCTTTTTTATTGTGAGCTTCTGCCAATTTCATATATTCCAATACTTTCGGCTGATTGTTCAATTCCAGATAGATGGACGATATCCAATTGAGAAGTTGCTCGTATTCTTTTGAATCGTCAGGAAAGATATTGAAGGCCTGTTCATAATAAGTTACCCCTACGTCTTTACGTTCCGACAGGTAGTACAACGAACCTATCTGCTGGAGTTGACGGGCTACTGAAAGGGACTTTTCGCCATACATCTTTTTACTGATGGCTATTTCTTCTTCTACGATGGCACTTGCTTTATCCATTTCCCCTAAAGCTATGTAGCAGCGGGCGAGATTGAGATGAAACATGGATGCCTGTTCGGGACGAGGCTGAATGCGACTGCACAGTTCCCATGTCTTGCTGTGAATTTCTGTTGCTTTATGATAGTCTTTTGCAACAGTCAGGTAGTAGAGTCCTATGTTGTTCAGGGAGGAAATATATTTGATATCTGTTTCACCCAGTATGGTCTTGCGCATATCT
Source organism: Bacteroides sp. 90-K9/2 (assembly GCF_047310725.1). Classification (NCBI taxonomy): domain Bacteria; kingdom Pseudomonadati; phylum Bacteroidota; class Bacteroidia; order Bacteroidales; family Bacteroidaceae; genus Bacteroides; species Bacteroides sp. 90-K9/2. The sequence continues at coordinate 34,869 of NZ_JBCGVL010000003.1, read as the reverse complement.
GCTGCCATTTGTGTATAGGTTAGTCCTTCGGGACGCTCCAGATTCAGATAACAGCGGCCTAAAATGTGCAGGCAGGTAGCACGTTCCGCACTCTGTGTCTTTCCCGTTTTGACATATAATTCGTCCGCTTGTTTCAGTTGGGTAATGGCGGTTGTGTAATCTTGTTTACTTTCTAGTTTTTGAGCTTCTTCAACCAGTAGGTCGGCTTGGCTTGCAGTCTGTGAATAGGCTGTCAGACACAGACAGGCTAATAGAGATAGAATGAATTGTCGCATATAATAGAAATTTTAGTGGATTAAAATAAGATCAAGGCAAAGCTCCCGTCTCTCTTGCTTCTATTGGTGATCGAGACGATGATTTTATACCGCTCGTCCGAGCTAACCTTTTCTTTTCGGAAAGGAAGCCCTTTCCGGACGCTGTCATTACATTTGTATTCCCGTTCACTTTTCGATTGATAACCGATTGTCTTTATTTTCCAACTGAAAGAACGGTTCACCTCTGCCACACAGCCTATCTGCGAGGTTCCCGAACAGCTCGGAATCTCGAAAGTACAGGTCTGACCGGCAGCCACCATTTTGGTATCTAATCTTACTTTGTTGGCGGAATCCTTATCACCTCTCATCCTCGCTTCTGCTGCATACTTGTCCGCGATTTCATAGATTGTTTCATTATCAACGCAGGCTTGAATAAATTCGTAATCAAAGACCAGATGTCCTTTCAGGCTCAAGACATCGCCCTGAGTTTGTTTGACGGTTAATGGGATAGGGGCTGCATCACGCAGCGTTTTGCTTACTGCCAGCAGTTGCTCACCACTGGCAAAGCCGCCGTCCAATGCTTCACATGCTTTCTTACAGGCGTCGAACACCATTTCAAAGGGTGTCGTTGTCTGTGCATTGACACTTATTTGCCCTCCGATGGAAAAAAACAGGAGGATGAATACTCTGAAAATAGTTTTCATGCTCATTTTTATTCTGCATTCATTGTGTTATTGAATAGGATTAAGTATCACACGAAATCCGATATGTGGTTCTGATGTATCGTAAGTCTGTACGCTGCGATGGCGAATGTCCATATCACGTTCGTTGGCCAGGTAGCTGCCTCCTCTCACAATCTTTTTATGGTGTCCGGGATTTTCTGCCGGACCTTGGGGATCTGTGACCCGTGTATTTTCATACCGGTTCATCCAGTCCGTACACCATTCGGCGGCGTTGCCTGACATGTCGTATAAGTCGAACCCGTTTTCGTGTTTCTCACCAACGGGATGCAAGCGTTCATTGGCATTGGAGGCGTAGTAAGCTACATCACGAATGTTGTCTGAACCGGCATAAGGATAACTTTCGCCTCCGGTGGCTGCATATTCCCATTGCGCCTCCGTAGGTAGGGAAAAAGGTAAACCGGTGAGCTTGTTCAGCTCCTTGGTGAAGGCTTCGGCATCATTCCACGTTATATGTGTCATAGGCAGCATGCCTTTTTCCGTAACAATGGAGTCATTCATAACGGCATACCACAGCGAGCGTGTTACTTCGTATTTACACATATAATAATCGGAACTCAATACAACGGTGTGCTGTGGTGAGTCATACCCTTTTCCTGTAGCTTTTCCCATGATGAATTCTTTGTTTTTGGCCGGAATCAGCAGCATATTGTTCATCATGTCCACCAGGGAGCGGAGCTGGGGCAGTGTGATCGTAGGATTCCATTTTACGTCTACCCATTCTTTCTCTCTGTCTTTTATATCCCTGTTTCCGGTGTTGTTCACGGAGGCGCGTCCGTCATTCCGGAGCGCGTTGAATTCATGCAGGATAGAGTCGCACGTCGATTTCAAAGAACTGTCCGGGTGTTTCTTTATGAAACTACTGTAATCGTCATAAGTGCGACACTCCTTGAATTCCAGTTTTTGTTCTGCCGTTCTTTGGATGGAAGTATAAGTTTTGCTTCCCGCTACTATTAATAATAGAGCAATGAAAGTCATCATAAGCCATTTGGCAGATACATAAGAAGGCTTTGACAACATTTGCTTCAGGAGGTCACCTTTTATATCTTTGAATCGGGCTACTCGTGAGTTGCTGTAAAATACAGCTTGAAAGTCTTTCAATCCACTAATGTCCGGGGGGAGTTGCAGGGTAGCGAAATCATAGCTTTCACTTTCCTGCGGAGCAATCGGAATGATATTTATCTGTTTGGGGGTTCTACTTTGGCGACGTAACGCACGGCCTAATTCTATCCGGACAAAATCGATCTCTCCGGTACGGCTGATCTGCTTAATTTCTGTTTCAAACTCTTCATTGGTCAAGGACGCCATCCGTTCGTAGAAAGCCACTTCTTCCATGTCCCATGTTGCTTTTTCGCCTGCCTCAACCGCTTCTTCATTGAGTGGGCGGATCGTTGTAAACGTCTCCGGCACCATGAACATAATGAAGTCTTTACATTCATCAATGCGGCGAATCAACTCAACATCAAACCGACCGTTTAAATTGTCTTTGTCAAAGCTCACCCTTTTGCGGAATCCGGATTCTTCCAGCATCAGTTGTAGCATTTCAGGCTTGTCGCCCGAACATTTCTTACGGTAACTAATGAATATGTCGTAATTATGCTTGCTCATCAGCTGCTAAGATAATAAAAAGAAACAGATTTGTCAATCTTAATCGAAATTTATTTTTATCTTTGAAGTTCAGTAAACAGAAAAAAGAAATATATATGAAAAAAGTAATTTGCAGTGAGAAAGCTCCGGGGGCTATCGGCCCTTATAGTCAGGCGATAGAAGCCAATGGTATGGTATTTGTGTCCGGTCAGTTGCCTATCGATGCCGCTACGGGACAGATGGCGGAAGGCATAGAAGGACAAGCGCGCCAGTCGTTGGAGAATGTCAAACACATTCTTGAAGAAGCAGGATTGACAATGGGAAACATTGTCAAAACTACTGTATTTCTTCAGGATATGTCCCTGTTTGCAGGGATGAACGGTGTGTATGCCACGTATTTTGACGGAGCTTTTCCGGCACGTTCGGCGGTTGCCGTAAAAGCTCTGCCAAAGGATGCGTTAGTAGAGATTGAGTGTATCGCGGTTCGCTAACAAATCTGCGACAATGAAACTGCTGCCTCCTACAAAGATCAGATCTTTGGGGGGGCAGTTCTTTTTTGCCGCCTGTACAGCTTCTACAACAGTGGGGTAGGTGGTACCTTTCAATCCGGCTTCTTCTGCCAATGCCAGCAGTTCATTTTCCGGAAGTGCGCGTTTGACGCTTGCTTTGGTAAAATAATAGGTGGCATATTTCGGCAATGCTCGCAGAACCCCCCGGATGTCTTTGTCATTGACCATGCCGAATACAAAATGGATCTCCTGATCGAAGGTTTTGTGAATGACATTGAGCTGTACATGGATATATTCGATTCCATCCACATTATGTCCCGTGTCACAGATAATATCCGGATAGCTGTGCACTTTCTGCCAACGCCCCATCAGACCGGTGAGCTGACATACGTTTGCAAGACCTTCGCGATAGTCCTGGGATCTGATGTTGTAGTTCAGACGGTTCAGTGTCGCAAGGGCTTTTAGGATGGTGAACATATTTTCGAATTGGTAAGCTCCGCTCAACTCGGTGAAAAGTCCTAAAGGAAACATCTCATTGTGGATTTTGATAGCATCTTTTCTTTTGTCGAGTATCTGGTCTAGCGCACGTAGACTGTCTGGCAGGTCTAACATGAGTAATGCTTGCCGCATCTGATTTGCCTCTTCTTCTGACTGTTCGTCCATTGCTTCGATCATTTCGCGCATGCTCTGAATTGCGTTGTCCATCACCGGTCTTATTTCTTGCAACTTCGAATAAGGAACTATTTCCATGTCCCAGTACCGGGTATTTTCACGGGCATATTCGATGGGCGCATTCTTTTCTTTGGCTTTCATGGTAAATACACGTTTCACCGCCCCTTGGGCTCTGCCGATAATGACCGGAACTCCTTCTTTGATAATTCCGGCTTTCTCTTTGGCAATCTTCGTCAGCGTGTCACCCAGATATTGGGTGTGGTCGAGGCCTATGTTGGTGATAACGCACAAATCCGGATGGATGATATTCGTACAGTCCAATCTTCCGCCCATGCCTACTTCGATAACTGCTACATCTACTTTCTGGTCGGCAAAATAACGGAATGCCATAGCGGTGGTCAGTTCGAAGAATGAAGGGTGCAGCGGCTCGAAGAAGGAGCGATGCTCTTCTACGAAATTGACTACATACTCTTCCGGTATCATCTCACCGTTGATACGGATACGTTCGCGGAAGTCGATTAAATGGGGGGAGGTGAATAGCCCTACCCGGTAACCGGCGCATTGTAATACGGCTGCGATAGTATGCGAGCAGGAACCTTTTCCATTGGTTCCGGCGATATGTATCGTTTTGAATTGTTGATGAGGATGCCCGAAATGTTCGTCCAATTGATGTGTGGTCTCTAAACCCGGCTTATATGCTTTGCTTCCTATTTGTTGAAACATTGGCGCACTCTCATATAAGTACTTTAAAGTGTTCTGATAGTCCATGTTTTATAATATTTAACGTCGGGCAATCTTTATTGCCCGCTAATTTGTTTATCTTTAGAACCGTCAATCTGACTATAAATGGGGGATTGGCGAATGAGATTGCAAATATCAACATTTAAATCTAAGAAATCATGGGAACTAAGAAAAATTTTGTGCTAGACACGAATGTTATTCTTCACGACTACAATTGCTTGAAGAATTTTCAGGAAAATGATATTTACCTCCCTCTTGTTGTACTCGAAGAACTGGATAAGTTCAAAAAAGGAAACGAGCAGATAAATTTCAATGCTCGTGAGTTCGTGCGCGAATTGGATGTGCTGACAAGCGACGAGCTTTTCTCCGACGGAGTGAAGCTTGGCGAAGGATTGGGACGTCTGTTTGTGGTGACGAGCAATGTACCGGCTACCAAAGTGTGGGAATCGTTTCCTATAAAGAAACCCGACCATTTGATTTTGGCGGCAACCGAATACCTGACCGAAGAGGATCCGGAAATGATGACTATTTTGGTGACCAAAGATGTGAATCTGCGTATGAAAGCTCGTTCCATCGGTTTGCTTTGCGAGGATTATATTACGGATAAGGTGTATAACGTAGATGTGTTCGAGAAGTCCAATGAGATCTTTGAAAATGTAGATCCGGCATTGATCGACCGTATTTATTCTTCAAAGGAGGGCATTGACTTGAGTGAATTCGACTTTAAGGATTTGATTCACCCCAATGAATGTTTTATATTGAAGAGTGACCGGAATAGTGTGCTTGCACGCTACAATCCTTTTACCCATTCTATTATTCGTGTGATGAAAGGCAAGAATTATGGAATCGAACCACGGAATGCGGAACAGAGTTTTGCTTTTGAGATTCTGAATGACCCGGAAATTAAACTGGTGGCTCTGACTGGAAAAGCAGGAACGGGGAAGACATTGCTGGCTTTGGCTGCTGCTTTGGGCAAACTGACGGATTACAAACAGATTTTGCTGGCACGTCCTGTTGTGGCGCTTTCCAATAAGGATATCGGTTTCCTTCCGGGAGACGCGCAGGAGAAAGTGGCTCCTTATATGCAGCCGTTATTTGATAACCTGAACGTGATAAAACGTCAGTTTGCTGCAAACTCTACCGAAGTGAAGCGCATAGAAGATATGCAGAAAAGCGAGCAGCTGGTGATTGAAGCTTTGGCATTTATCCGTGGTCGTAGTTTGAGCGAAATGTATTGCATCATCGACGAAGCGCAGAATCTGACTCCGAATGAAATAAAGACAATCATCACCCGTGCAGGTGAAGGTACGAAGATGGTATTTACGGGAGATATCCAACAGATTGACCAACCTTATCTGGATAGTCAGTCCAATGGTCTGGTATACATGATTGATCGTATGAAAGACCAGAATATCTTTGCACACGTCAATTTGCTGAAAGGTGAACGAAGTGAATTGAGTGAGTTGGCAAGTAACTTGCTGTAATGATGAAAAAATAAATTTGGCACGGATTACACGGATTTCACGGTTTCTCCAATTATCTTAAACCGCGTAATCCGTGTAATCCGTGCCTGATTTTTACTTCTTGCTTTTCTTTCTTATTCTTTCTTTCCGAAATATTTCAGGAACTGTGTACGTTCGAATGTATTAACACCCTGAACATCCTTAATATTCAGTTTGCCTTTGAATTGAGCTATATTTTTGAATCCTTTGCGTTCCATCCATGCAGAGAGGAAGCGGTTGGCTTCTCCGATGAATGCATTTGTATTCAGATAGACTGCGCTGCAAACTTCTACGGCTGAAGCACCGGCAAGGATAGCTTTTACTACTGATTCTGCGTTGGCAACACCACCGGAAGCTGCATAGTCGATTTTGTCTACTACTGCAGACGCAATTCCGATCCAACGGAGCGGAGTGGCAAGGTCGGAAGCATTGCTGAATACTTCTCCTGAAATATGCTCCATCTTTTCGATGTTGATGTCCGGTTGATAGAAACGGTTGAAGAGAACAACTGCTGCTGCACCGTTGGCATACAACTGATCGATTAATGCCACAGGATTTGTCAGGTTATCACCCAGTTTCATGATTACAGGTATCTTGACTGTTTTTTTGATGTGGCGGAGAATATCAATGTGGCGTTGTTCGAATGAACCGTATGTATATTGCACTTCCGATTGCAGGGCAAGGATATTGATTTCCAATGCATCGGCACCGGCTTCTTCAATCATCTTTGCAAAGTCAATCCATTCGGAATCAGTGTAGCAGTTGATGCTGGCAATGATAGGAATGGGGCATACCTTCTTGCTTTCTTTTATTAAAGTCAGGTATTCGGATAGCTTGTGTTCACGGATGTATTCTTCCAGATAGTCACTGGCTTCCGGATAGAAAGCCGGATCTTTCAGTTGGTCTGCTTCCAGCATGATTTGTTCCTCAAACAGTGATTTCAGAACAATTGCACCGGCACCATCTTCTGCCAATTTTTTGTTTTTGCCGGCACTGTTGGTCAGCCCCGAGCTACTAATGATGATAGGGTTTCTAAGGGAAAGCCCAGCGAAAGTAGTTTTTAAATCGGTCATAGCAATATGTTTTTTTTAACACTTAATCAGTAAATTCGTTCTCCGAAAATCTTGCTTCCTACTCGTACCAGCGTACTTCCTGCGGCAATGGCTTCGTGGTAGTCATGTGACATTCCCATTGATAGCTCACAGAAAGTATCGGAGTGGATGAACCAAGTTGTTTTTATCTCGTTAAAGAGCCTATTTAGTAAACAAAATTCCCGATTGATTTGTTCAATACAATCGGTGTTGCTGGCCATCCCCATTAATCCGCAGATGCGTACATGAGTCAGCTCTTTCCATTCTCCGGCATTCAACATCTCCTTGCATTCTTCGGGACTGAAACCAAATTTGGTTTCTTCCTGCGCAACGTGAATCTGCAACAGGCAGTTCACTGTACGTCCCGCTTTGACAGCTTGTTTGTTGACTTCGACCAGCAGTTTATAACTATCAATTCCATGAATCATCGCTACGTATGGTATCATGTATTTGATTTTGTTCGTCTGCAGGTGTCCGATGAAATGCCATTCAATGTCTTTGGGCAAACTTTCGTATTTAGCTGTCATTTCCTGCACTTTGCTTTCTCCAAAAATACGCTGTCCCGCCTGATATGCTTCTTCTATCGCTTCATTGGGATGGAATTTTGAGACAGCAACCAGCCGGACTCCTTGCGGGAGTTCGGCCAGCACTTGCTTTAAATTGTCAGCAATACTCATTGTTACTTATGCTTTTGACGGATCAAACTCCGGTTTGTCATTCGGTTCGGCGCTGTAAGGATATACATCCATGAGCGGAGTTTCGGATACCATACCGATCTGATAATCAGCCATGGTTCCTTTCATCCCTTCATCCAGCTTCTTGACTGCGTCACGCAAGTCGGCAGCTTGTACCAATACTTGAGTGGAAGTCTTTTTTTCAGCACCGCTTTTTTCATCCAGAGTGATGAAAATAAGTTTGCATTTGAACCAGCGGTCGGCACTTTCTTCGTCGCTGGGGAAAAGTTCGCTATAGTTGGCACGTTTAATATCCGAAACGGTAAATTCTCCGGAGATAAACGGAGTCATTTCTTCAATAATCCGTGCTTCTGCTTCTGTAAAACTGAGTGCGTCAACAAGATAAGGTTCAGTTACTTTCTTCTGCATTCCGTTTTCCATTACTTTTTCATAACGGATCTTGCACTCAAACCATGTATGCATTGCCATAATTTTCTTCCTTTTTAATTAATTGATTGATGTAAATTGCCTACAAAGATAAACAAAATCCCAAAGTAAGTGCCGAAAGCTTTTTATTTTCTTTTATGTAGATTCTTTAGTTCAAATGAAAGCATGACACGGAAAAGTCCGATGATGAGGAAAGCAAAAGAAATCATATACACTGCGTAGAGCGCTCCTATGGCGGGTTGCCATAATATTAAAAGAGAGCACAGGATGGCAAGAATACCGAAAGCCATGTACCAGCCCCAGTCGCGGGTTCCGTAACGTTTCAGGTCGATGGAATAGCCGGTGGAGGAGAAGCCGCGGAACATAAGCCAGAAGGCGATAATGAAAGGAATAACTTCCATACTGACCATCGGATAGGCAATCAGGTAAATACCCAGAACGAGGTCGATCAGTCCTCCTACGATATACCATCCCCAGCTCGGGACGCCTTTCCGGTTGCTAAGAGCGAAGATGATTTCCAGAATACCGCTTATCAGCATCGATACACTGAAAATGATGCTTAGAGCTACATAGGTGCTTACGGGTGAGAACATGAGCCAAAGGGCTACAATGATATACACGATTCCCAAAAGAAGAGAAGTCCACCAATTTTTTACTGAATGTTGAATCTCATTGAATACAGTTTCCATACATTTTATATTTTAAATTGAACACTAAAGTGATTTCGTTGGTGAATAACAAATTGAATTTAGAAAAGGTTTTCCGTGAACATATTTGGGGGAATAGTTGTTTCCTATATAAAGTAAATTTTAAATATACATGCATTATGGCAACAACAAATTTCAAAGGACAACCGGTGAAACTGATCGGTGAATTTATACAAGTAGGTAAGGTAGCTCCTGACTTCGAGCTGGTAAAAACAGATTTATCTTCTTTCTCTCTGAAAGATTTAAATGGTAAAAATGTGATTTTAAATATTTTCCCCAGTCTGGATACCAGCGTATGTGCAACTTCTGTACGTAAGTTTAATAAGATGGCTGCCGGACTGAAAGATACGGTAGTATTGGCTATTTCTAAGGATCTTCCTTTTGCACACGGCCGTTTCTGTACGACAGAAGGTATTGAAAATGTAATTCCATTGTCTGATTTCCGTTTCTCTGATTTCGACGAAAGTTACGGAGTGCGTATGGCAGATGGGCCGTTAGCAGGACTTTTGGCTCGTGCCGTAGTTGTGATTGGCAAAGATGGCAAGATTGCATATACGGAACTTGTTCCTGAAATCACTCAGGAGCCTGATTATGACAAAGCCTTAGCTGCGATACAATAATAAAGTATTAAGTATTAAGTATTAACCGCGGCAAATCAGCGGCTACGACTAATACTTAATACTTAACACCTAATACTTATTTCAACTTTTTGACCTAATGGGAACTGGTAAAAAGGCTTGGTAAACTGCCATAGCTCCGTTCTTGTTAGGTTGTGTTTTTTCTACACTAAACCTCAACTATCATGAACAAAATGAAAACTCTATTCATCGCCCTGTTATGTATGGGCGCTGGAACTTTATCGGCCCAAACTGCCGATAGTACACAAACTTCTCCCTGGACAAAAGAAGGATTTGCCGGACTGAAACTAACGCAAGTGAGCCTCACTAATTGGGCTGCCGGAGGTGATAACTCTGTTGCCTTTGACTTGCAGGGCACTTATCAGATTAACTATAAGAAAGGAAAACATCTGTGGAATAACCGTATTGAACTGGCTTATGGATTAAATAAGACTGGTGATGACGGAACCCGGAAAGCGAATGATAAAATCTATTTGAATACGAATTATGGCTATTCTATTGCCAAAAACTGGTATGCCAGTGCGTTCGCCACTTTCCAGACACAGTTTTCTCCGGGATATGACTACTCTGTTAATAAAGACATTGCTATCTCCGAATTTATGGCTCCTGCCTATTTGACTACCGGTTTGGGCTTTACGTATGATCCGGGTAAGATATTTACCGTTGTATTGTCTCCGGCTGCGTGGCGCGGAACATTTGTACTCAATGACCGTCTCTCTGACGAAGGAGCTTATGGAGTTGATCCGGGCAAACATCTATTATCCAGCTTCGGTGCTAACTTGAAAGGAGAAGCTAAATATGAATTCTTAAAGAATATGACAGTATATTCACGTTTGGATCTATATTCCGATTATCTGCATAAGCCGCTGAACATAGATGTGAACTGGGAAGTACAAATAAATATGATTATCAATAAATGGTTCTCAACCACACTTACTACTAACCTGATGTATGACGATGATGTGAAAATCGTGCAAAAGGATGGTACAAAAGGTGCTCGTGTGCAATTTAAAGAGATATTGGGAGTAGGAGTCCAGTTTAATTTCTAAGTACCAAGTATCAAGTATTAGGTATTAAGTATTACCATGGCTGTTTGATTAATTGTGTAAACAACAATTAGAGCAAAATACCAGCTACGGTTAATACCTAATACTTAATACTTAATACTTAATACTTATTTTTTCTTTTTCAGCCCTTTATAAGCCAGAAAACCGATTACCATTACCACCACTGCTATGATGACATAGCCAATTTCGTGACTGTATTCGGTTGCCATTACATAGACATCATTAGTCGTTTTGAGGTCTGTAAAACGGTAAATCAGGTATCCGAGCAAAGCTAATATACTGTTCCATATAGCAGCGCCGAGAGTTGTATAAAGCAGGAAAGAACCTATTTTCATGCCGGCTAATCCTGCGGGAATACTGATAAGTTGGCGTACAGCCGGAATGAGGCGGCCAAAGAAAGTGGAAGCTGCACCGTGCTTTCTGAAATATTCTTCCGCATGATGTATTTTTTCTTCATCAATAAGGCACATGTGCCCTAAACGACTGTTAGCAAATTTATAAATGATAGGGCGACCCAGCCAACGGGCGAGGTAATAATTTACTAATGCACCGATATCGGCTCCTATGGTTGCAAATAGGATGACGAGAAAGATATTCATACTGTCGTCAGCCATTGCTTTCCATGCGGCAGGTGGCACTATGGCTTCCGAGGGGAAGGGAATAAAAGAGCTTTCGATAGCCATAAAAATGGTGACTACCCAATAGTTCAAGTTTTCTAATACCCATTTAAGAAGTTCTGCTACTGATTCCATGTTTTTTGAGGATAGAATTTATAAATTGATTTATTTTTTTCCTTTCGGTTTTTTCTTATTCTCTTTTTTCATGCGTTCCCATACTTCTTTGAGAGTTCTTTCGTCTTCTTCTCTATGTTCGGGACTGTTCAACAGATCCAGAATCATGTCTTCTTCCAATGGATGCTCGCATTCCTTATTATATTTAAAGAAGTTGTCGATTTCGCCGTGCATAAGGCAAAGAACACTCAATTTCTCCGTCACATCTTCGTATTTCGGATTCATCTGGTATGCTTTTTCAAAGTATTCTTTCGCTTCGAACAGATAGTCACTTTCCGAATAAGCAGAGGCAATCATATACCACATTTCTATGTTAGGGTTCGTCTCTATCGCTTTTTCGAAAGAGATGGCAGCTTCGTCTTCCAGTTCCTCTGCGAGGTATAGTTTCCCCTCTGTCAGATAAATCAATCCCTCATTCGGGTTTATCTCTTTGGCTTTTTCGCATAACTCATGCGCTTCTTCATACCTTGCCAGATGTGACAGGGCGAAAGCTTTGCTGGTATAAGTGTCTATCAATAAAATAGACTGTTTGTCTCCGTTTTCTTCAAAACGTGCGATTACTTTGTCGTAATAGTCATCGGCTTTCTGCCATTCTTCTTTATTGCCATAGGATATTCCCATAAACATATAACCCAGTTCGGGGGGAATGGATTTGAACTCAATCGCCTTTTGGTAATTCTCGATGGCTTCATCCGAATTGTTCAGATAGAAGAAACAATGTGCCTTGTAGGCGTAAGCTTCTCCGTACTGATCGTCGGCTGCCAATGCAAAATCACAGGCTTCGATGGCTTTGTCTATTTGTTCCTGAACAAAGTAACATTTCACCAGCCCCATCCAGTAGGACGGGTTGAACGGGGATTTGTCAATGAGTTTGTTGTAATAGGTGATGGCCGGTTCTACCTGATGGGTCGATGCCAGATAATCGGCTGTGAGAGCCATATATTCTTCATCTTCGGCATAGCGGGATTTCCCTTTGTCGAGCCATTCTTTGGCTGCTTCCGGATATCCCATGTCCAGATAGAGAAAGACAACATCAATGATTGTTTCCAGTTCGTCGGCATCCGCTATTGTGCTTAACAGCCATTGGGCTTCTTCCAGTTTTCCTCCATTCAGCAATAGTTCGGCTTTCAGCAGTTTCACTTCGGAGTCAAATTCTTCGGTAATTGAATCTGCCACTTTCTTTGCTTTTTGTAGCTTTTGGGTGTCCAGGTAAAGATAGGCTTGTTCTATAAGCAAATCTGTATTTCCCGGATGTATTTTAAGCCCGTAAGTGATTGCTTCTTGTGCTTCTTTGAATTTTCGTTCGGAGGCATACCAGTCAGCGATGTCAGCCAATTGGTCAGCATCCAGATAAAGTTGTCGGTTTTCTGCTTTTGCTTCTTCGTAGTTTGTGATTAGTGTGACTAGTTCCTTTTTTGCTGATGGTGAATTTTTCCTACCCATTTTATTTTAGATTTTTAATTGCTAAGATGGGGCTGTTGCAAAAGTTTTGATGATGATCCTTTTGACACAGCCCCATTGTAAAGTTAAGCTTGAAAGCTTAGTTATTTATTAATCTTCCCCCATGTGTCTTTCAACCCTACTGTGCGGTTGAAGATTAGTTTTTCCGGGGTTGATTCTTTATCGATATTAAAGTAACCGATCCGTTGGAACTGCAGGTAGGAGAGTGGAGGCAGGGTAGCTGCGAACTTCTCTATGTAGCAGTTGGGCAGAATTTTCAATGAGTCCGGATTAATGATTTCCTTCATGGCTTCCAGTGCTTCACAATTTTTTGCTTCGCGGATGGCAGCCAGTTCGTCGCGTGGATTTTCCACTTTCCACAGGCGGTCGTACAAACGTACTTCTGCTTGCAGGCAGTGGTTGCAGCTTACCCAGTGGAGCGTACCTTTCACCTTGCGGTTAGCATCCGGCATACCACTGCGGGTATTTGCGTCATATTCGCAATATACTTCTGTGATTACACCGTTTTCGTCTTTCTTGCAACCGGTACATTTCACGATATAAGCATTTTTGAGACGTACTTCCTGTCCCGGTGTCATGCGGAAATATTTCTTGGGAGCATCTTCCATGAAGTCTTCGCGTTCCATCCACAACTCGCGGCTGAACTCGATCAGGTGACTTCCTGCTTCCGGATCTTCCGGATTGTTGATTGCTTCCAGTTCCTCAACCTGTCCTTCCGGATAGTTGGTGATAATCAGTTTTACCGGGTTGATAACGGCAGATATACGGGTAGCACGGCTGTTCAAATCATCCCGGACAGAGCTTTCCAACAGGGCGATGTCGTTCAGGGCATCGTAAGTGGTATAACCGATTTTATCGATAAACTTATGAATGGACTCCGGTGAATAACCGCGACGGCGGAAACCGCAGATAGTCGGCATACGGGGGTCGTCCCATCCGTTTACCAATCCTTCTTTCACCAGTGTGAGCAGGTTACGTTTGCTCATCAGGGTATAGCTTAGATTCAGTTTGTTGAATTCAGTCTGACGGGGACGGTTGTCGTTCAGGTCTTTTCCTTCTTTCAACCAATCGATGAAGAGGTCGTAAAGCGGACGGTGTACCACAAATTCAAGTGTACACAGAGAATGAGTCACTCCTTCGAAGAAGTCACTCTGTCCGTGGGCGAAGTCATACATCGGATAAGCTTTCCAGGTAGTACCCGTACGGTGGTGCGGGTGTTTCACTACACGGTAAATAATCGGATCGCGGAAGTGCATATTCGGATTAGCCATGTCAATCTTGGCACGGAGCACCATGGCGCCTTCTTCGATCTCGCCGCTATTCATTTTCTTAAAAAGTTCGAGGCTCTCTTCGATAGGACGGTTCCGGTAAGGGCTTTCCACACCCGGTTGGGTAGGCGTGCCTTTCTGCTGTGCGATCAGTTCGGAACTTTGTTCGTCGATATATGCTTTTCCCTCCTGTATCAGGCGGATCGCGAAATCCCATAATTGCTGGAAGTAGTCAGAAGCATAATATTCATTTCCCCACTGGTAGCCTAACCATTGGATATCTTCTTTGATAGCTTCTACATATTCCACATCTTCCTTGGTAGGGTTTGTGTCGTCGAAACGAAGGTTACATACACCGCCGTGTTTTTCTGCGATGCCGAAATCAAGGCAAATAGCTTTGGCATGGCCGATGTGAAGGTAGCCGTTGGGCTCGGGCGGGAAACGCGTCTGCACTTTTCCACCATTTTTACCTTCTTTCAAGTCTTTCTCTACTGCCTGTTCAATAAAGTTCAAGCTTTTCTTTTCGCCTGCTTCTTCGTTTTTAATATCTGTCATAACGGTTAATGTTATCTGTATTTAGGCTACAAAAGTAGGACATTTTTTTTATTTAACCGGAATATAACCGCTCTTTTTTATAATGTCTTGTCCGTCGGATGAAAGAATAAACTGAATCAGGGGACTAACTTGTTCCTTATTTTTTACATTATAATAGTAGTAAAGCGGGCGGACGATAGGGTAGGTCTTGTTGGTGGCATTCTCTACCGTAGGGGTGGCGTAGTGGCTTCCGTCATAAGATACGGAAAGCGTTTTGACACGGGGAGATACGTAGGCAAGTCCGACATATCCGATGGCTCCTTGGGTCTGGCTGACAGACTGGATAATGGCGCCCGTTGCCGGCATGGAAAGGCTGCTTGCCATGTAGTTTTTATTTTTCAATACGCTCTCTTTGAAAAATTCGTAAGTACCGGACGATGTTTCACGCGAGTAGACCACTATTTTTCGGTTGTCTCCGCCTACCTGTTTCCAGTTGGTTATCTTCCCCCGGAAAATATCCTCCAGTTGTTGGCGGGTCAGCTGTTTCACCGGATTGGAGGGATGCACCACCACGGCGAGGGCGTCGTAGGCAACAATCACTTCGTTTACTTCTTCTCCTGCCGCTTTAATTTTCATCTTCTCGCTGAACTTGATCGGGCGGGAGGCCATCGCAATGTCCGTTGTATGATCCATTAAGGCGGAGATACCCACACCGGTTCCGCCACCGGTTACTGTGACACGGGCATCCGGATGCTGGTTCATAAACCGCTCTGCTGTCTGTTGTGCGACAGGTAGTACCGTGTCGCTACCTTTTATACGTTGCGCGTTGGCACCGAGCGAGAGTAAGGAAAGGGCGATTAATAAGTTTCTTCTCACTTTCATATTTCTTCTTTTTATTGACTTTGCAAATTAAGCAATCGGATATTACATTTCCATTTCATCCGGAATGGAAATATTGCCTGTAACACAAATGTAATACGATTGAAACATTTCCTTCAAACATTAGTCACACCTCCTTAATAAAGAGACGCTTTCTTTGCATCAGAAATCATAGTAGGTATGAAAAAGGTATTTGAAAGGATTGTGGAAGGAATGTTGACTTGTAGCGGTTTCGTGACAAGTATTACTATTCTGCTGATTGTACTCTTCCTTTTCACGGAAGCTTTCGGGCTGTTCAAGAGTAAGGTGATTGAAGAGGGATATGTGTTGGCGCTGAATAAGAGCAACAAAGTTAGTGTGTTGAGCCCTGCACAGATAAAAAATGTTTTTGATGAGGAGATCACAAACTGGAAGGAGCTCGGTGGGGAAGATCTCCCTATCCGGGTTTTTCGTTTGGAGGATATAACGCAGTATTATACGGAAGAGGAGCTGGGACCTGCTTATGAATATGCAGGCGACAAGATTACGGAACTGGTAGAGAAAACACCGGGTATCGTAGCTTTTGTTCCGCAGAAGTTTATTGTTCATCCGGACGCGGTGCATTTCATAGAAGATAACACCATTTCCGTGAAAGATGTATTTGCGGGTGCCGAATGGTTTCCTACGGCCACTCCGGCAGCTCAATTCGGCTTTCTGCCGTTGATTACCGGTACGTTGTGGGTGAGTCTGTTCGCTATTCTTTTTGCTTTGCCGTTCGGGCTTTCGGTTTCTATCTATATGTCTGAAGTGGCAAACCCGAAAGTGCGGAACTGGCTGAAACCGATTATCGAACTGTTGAGCGGTATTCCTTCGGTGGTCTATGGCTTTTTCGGGTTGATTGTCATTGTTCCGTTGATTCAGAAGTTTTTTAATCTTCCAGTAGGAGAGAGCGGCCTGGCAGGGAGTATCGTACTGGCTATTATGGCATTGCCTACCATCATAACGGTGACGGAGGATGCGATGCGCAACTGTCCGCGTGCAATGCGGGAAGCGAGCCTGGCATTGGGGGCTTCTCAATGGCAGACTATATATAAGGTAGTGATTCCTTATTCTATTTCGGGTATTACATCCGGTGTGGTACTTGGCATCGGACGTGCTATCGGGGAGACGATGGCGGTATTGATGGTGACGGGTAATGCGGCCGTGATTCCGACAACTATTCTTGAGCCTTTGCGTACCATTCCGGCTACGATTGCCGCCGAACTGGGAGAGGCTCCTGCAGGTGGTCCGCACTATCAGGCATTGTTCCTGTTGGGTGTCGTACTGTTCTTCATTACATTGATTATCAACTTTAGTGTGGAATATATTTCTTCTAAAGGATTAAAACGTAGTAAATAAGATGGAAATACGGAGTAATAATAAAGCTAAACACCGTTCGCAGAAATTTGCTTTCGGAATTTTCCGGTTGTTGAGTCTTTGCATTGTATTGATATTGTTTGCGATTCTGGGATTTATCATCTATAAGGGAATCGGTACTATCAGTTGGGATTTCATCACTTCGGCTCCTACGGACGGAATGACGGGTGGCGGTATCTGGCCGGCTATTGTAGGTACCTTCTATCTGATGGTGGGAAGTGCGCTGTTTGCATTTCCGATAGGGGTGATGAGTGGTATTTATATGAATGAGTATGCGCCGAAAGGCAGGTTGGTACGCTTTATCCGGGTGATGACCAATAACTTGAGCGGTATTCCTTCCATCGTATTCGGATTGTTCGGTATGGCGCTGTTTGTCAATTATATGGGGTTCGGTGATAGTATTCTGGCAGGCTCTTTGACATTAGGTTTGCTTTGCGTACCTTTGGTTATCCGGACAACGGAGGAAGCCTTGAAAGCCATTCCTGACAGTATGCGTGAAGGTAGCCGGGCATTGGGAGCGACGAAGTTGCAGACGATAGGACGCGTCATTCTGCCGATGGGTATGCCGAACATTATAACAGGGTTGATTCTCGCATTGGGACGTGTTTCGGGAGAGACGGCGCCGATTCTGTTTACTTGTGCCGCATACTTCCTGCCGCAACTGCCTACCGGCATTCTGGATCAGTGTATGGCCTTGCCTTACCATTTGTATGTAATTTCCACCAGTGGAACGGATATGGAGGCACAACTGCCGCTGGCTTATGGCACGGCATTGGTATTGATTATGATGATCCTGTTGGTGAATCTGCTGGCTAATGCCTTGAGAAAGTATTTTGAGAAAAGAGTAAAAACGAACTAAATTAGTATATGGATACAGTGAAAATTGATACGCGTGATGTGAACTTCTGGTATGGGGACTTTCATGCATTGAAGGGCATCAGCATGCAGATTGAGGAAAAATCGGTTGTTGCTTTTATCGGACCGTCCGGTTGCGGCAAGTCTACTTTCCTCCGGCTTTTCAACCGGATGAATGATTTGATTCCTGCTACCCGTCTGGAGGGAGAAATCTGTATCGACGGACATAATATCTATGCGAAAGGCGTGGAAGTGGACGAACTCCGCAAGAATGTGGGAATGGTGTTCCAACGTCCCAATCCTTTCCCGAAAAGCATATTCGAGAATGTGGCTTACGGACTTCGTGTGAACGGAATAAAAGATAATGCTTTCATCCGCCAGCGTGTAGAGGAAACGTTGAAAGGAGCGGCTCTTTGGGAGGAGGTGAAAGATAAGTTGAAGGAATCGGCTTATGCACTGTCCGGCGGACAGCAGCAGCGTCTTTGTATTGCCCGTGCGATGGCTGTCTCTCCTTCGGTATTGCTGATGGATGAACCTGCCTCTGCGCTCGATCCTATTTCTACGGCGAAAGTGGAGGAGTTGATTCATGAACTGAAGAAGGATTATACGATTGTAATCGTTACGCATAATATGCAGCAGGCAGCCCGTGTCAGTGATAAGACGGCGTTTTTCTATATGGGAGAAATGGTGGAATTCGATCAGACGAAAAAGATATTCACCAATCCGGAGAAGGAGGCTACCCAGAATTACATAACGGGACGTTTCGGGTAATGAATTAGGCACGGATTACACGGATTTCACGGTTTTTAGAAATATGCTTGTTTAAAGCAACAGCGTCATCCGTGTAATCCGTGCTTAAAATTTATCTCTGAAATCTAATTAGCAGAATATTAATCATTTATATATAATAGACTATGGTAAAGTTTATAGAATCGGAACTCATCCTATTGAAGAAGGAAATTGATGAAATGTGGACCTTGGTGTACAACCAGCTTGACCGTGCCGGAGAGGCTGTGTTGACCCTTGACAAGGAGTTGGCTCAACAGGTGATGGTTCGCGAACGCAGAGTGAATGCTTTCGAATTGAAGATAGATAGTGATGTGGAAGATATTATCGCATTGTATAATCCGGTGGCGATTGATCTTCGTTTTGTGTTGGCTATGTTGAAAATCAATACGAACTTGGAACGTTTAGGTGACTTTGCGGAAGGGATCGCCCGTTTTGTACTTCGTTGCAAAGAACCGGTATTAGATGCGGAACTGTTGTCTCGTCTTCGCCTGGCAGAAATGCAGGCAGAGGTGTTGTCGATGCTGGAACTGGCGAAACGTGCCTTGAATGAAGAGAGTAATGATTTGGCGGCAGGAGTGTTTGCCAAGGATAATTTGCTGGATGAAATCAATGCGGATGCAACAGGGATTCTTTCAGACTATATTATCGAACATCCGGAAGCTGTACATACTTGCGTAGATTTAGTCAGTGTGTTCCGTAAACTGGAACGCTCGGGAGATCATATTACCAACATTGCCGAGGAGATTGTTTTCTTCATTGATGCCAAAGTGTTAAAACATCGTGGAAAAACGGATGAAAATTACCCGGAAAAGTAATTTTCTGCCGATTTTTAAACAGAAATTAGGGCTCCTTAAAAAATTATCTTATATTTGTCTCCTGTAATGGACAAGTTACAGGAGTTTTTGCTTCAAATGATAATAAATCCAAAGAATTTTCAAAAAGATGTTATATGACATGTTTTATAATTTGGATAGTATCGGTAAAACCGCCTATATTTGCACCGTTATCCTGAAAACAATCTTTTTACCTTAAAAAAAAACTAATACCTATTGAAAACTGAAAAATGGGGCTTTGTGAAAAGCCCTATTTTTTTTTGCTCTTATTTTTTAAGCTCCTTTCTAATTCGTATCTTTGACCCTTGCATTAAAAGAGTATTTTCAATCGTAAAATAGTAAATAGTAAATCAAAATAGTAAATAGTAAATCGTAAAATAGTAAATAAAATTATGTTTTCTGGAATCGTAGAAGAATATGCTACTTTGGTAGCACTGGTGAAAGACCAGGAGAATATACACTTTACATTTAAGTGTTCGTTTGTGAATGAGTTGAAAATTGACCAGAGTATTTCTCACAATGGTGTATGCCTGACGGTGGTGACTCTGACGGATGATACGTATACGGTGACTGCCATGAAAGAAACGTTGGAGCGTTCTAACCTCGGTTTGTTGAAAGTGGGGGATAAGGTGAACGTTGAACGTAGCATGATGATGAACGGTCGGCTGGATGGACATATCGTTCAGGGGCATGTGGACCAGACTGCCACTTGTATTGATATTAAGGATGCGGAAGGCAGTTGGTATTTTACATTCCGGTATGCGTTTGACAAGGAGATGGCGAAACGCGGATATATCACTGTGGATAAGGGTTCGGTGACTGTGAACGGCGTTAGCCTGACGGTATGTAATCCGACGGATGATACTTTCCAGGTGGCTATCATTCCTTATACTTACGAGCATACGAACTTCCATACATTTGAGATTGGCAGTGTGGTAAATATCGAATTTGATATTATCGGCAAGTATATCAGCCGGATGATTCAATATAAATAAGGAAATATAAATAAGTGACCGGAGGATTGGAAATGGCATATACTGATTTTCTTCAATTGGTGCAGGCTCGTCAAAGTGACCGTTCGTATGATAAGGAACGTCCGGTGGAGCCGGAAAAGTTGGAACGGGTGCTTGAAGCTGCACGTTTGGCGCCTTCGGCCTGCAACGCACAACCTTGGAGGTTTGTGGTCATCACAGACAAGGAACTGGCTCAAAAAGCCGGGAAAGCTGCTGCTGGCTTGGGAATGAATAAGTTTGCCAAAGATGCTCCCGTGCATATTCTGGTTGTAGAAGAATCTGCTAATATCACTTCCCTGCTTGGTGGAAAGGTTAAAGGCAAGCATTTCCCGTTGATCGACATTGGAATAGCGGCTGCTCATATTTCTCTGGCTGCTGAAGCCGAAGGATTGGGCTCTTGTATTCTGGGTTGGTTCGATGAAAAAGAGATGAAACAACTTGCCGGTATTCCTGCTTCGAAACGTTTATTGCTGGATATTGTCATTGGCTATCCGGCAAAGGAAAAACGTAAGAAGATGAGGAAGCCGAAAGAAAAGGTGATTTCATACAATCGTTATTGATTGAAAAATAATTATATTCTTAGGCTTTTAGGATAAGCATATAACAGAAAGCATTGTTGGTTTAAAAGGAACGTCCCTTTCCTTTAAAACCAACGATGCTTTCCTTTTAAAGGAACGACCTGTTTCTTTAAAACCAATAATGGCTTTTCTAAGGTGTTGATAATTAACTTATTATTGATGCCGCCGGAAAAGCGGCATCAATAATGCAGTATTTATTTCTTTTTTGACAAATCTTTTAATAGGTAGTCTACTGCTGCTTTCAGTTGCGCGTCTTCTCCTTTCAGGCTGGCTGCCGGTTCGTTATAGACTAGAATATCAGGTTGCAAGGTCTGATTTTCGAGATAGTTGCCTTGCATATCCATGCAACCTACCTGTGGGATACCGAATACAATAGACGGATCTATCTGGCGCTCCCACCACACGGCTGTCATCGTTCCTGCCACCGGGGCGCCTATCAGTTTGCCAATGCCTAGAGTCTTATATACGTAAGGAGTGCCATGTGCATTGCTGTAATTGTCTTCACAAGTTAGCATGCATGAGGCTTTCAGCCATTTGTTGAATGGATCGCTGCCGATATATTGTCCGCGTGGCACGAAACGTTGATATTCCTTTCCGCTAAGTAAGGTGACCACATCATCGTGCAGCCATCCACCACCATTATGGCGGGTATCTACCACTACGGCTTCTTTATTACGATAACGGCCGAGCAGTTCGGAATAGATCTTGCGGAAGCTGGGGCTGTCCATACCTTTAATATGTACATAAGCAATGCGTCCGCCGGAAAGCTCTTCAACTTTCTTGGCGCAACGCTCTACCCAACGTTTGTAAAGCAGCTCGCTTTGAGTGCCATAGCTGATGGCCTTTACTGTTTCTTCAAAACGTTTTTTAGTGGAAGGATCGTATACGGTAAGTACTACTTTGCGTCCGACTTTGCCTTCAAATAACGGGAAGTAATCAGCACCGGCTTCAACCGTTGTGCCGTCTACTTTTTCAATGATGCAACCTGCCTTCACTTCTGTCTTTTTCTGGGTGAAAGGACTTTGCTTCATGATTTCCTTGATCTTTAACCCGGCACCGTTGTATGACTCATCGTAAAAGACTCCCAGAGTAGCGGTAGGCATTGCGCTGCCTCCTGCTGCAAACCGGGCTCCGGTATGGGAGCCGTTCAGTTCGCCGAGCAATTCACTCAACATTTCTGTGAAGTCATAATTGTTACTGATGTGGGGCAAGAAGCGTTCGTATGCTTTTTTATATCCTTTCCAGTCTACTCCATGCAGGTCGGCAATATAGAATTTGTCATTTACTTGCTGGCAAACGTGGTCGAAGATGTATGCACGTTCATCATAAGGGCGGTAATCGAAGAATGCTTCAAATTCTATCGGTGTAATTTTGCTACCGGCAATCTCTATTTTCTTCAATCGGCCGCCTGTGCACATAAAGATATTCTTTCCTTCTTTATCCGGTATGAGTGAGCCGCCGCCAACTCCTTTTAATAATATTTTAGTTGTGTTTTCTTTCAGTTTATGCTCCCAAAGGTCGTAGTCTCCTTCAAAAGCTGCCAGGTAATAAAGAATATCACCCTTCGGACTCATGACAGCGTCACCCAGGCGGGAAGAATTTACAGTTAGACGAACGATACGGTCAAAACGATTTTCCAAATCGAATGTAAGAGGTTTTACCTCTGTACTGTCTTTTTTCGCATTCTCATTTTGGGTAGTTTTCTTCTTACTGTCTTTAGTATCTTCTTTCTTCTCTGCCTTTTCTTTCTTGGCTTTTTCTTTTTCTGCTTTCTCTGCCTTTTCCGCTTCTTCAAGTAAGGCAATGTCTTCTTTGCTCATCAGGAAGCGGTTGTAGGCATCGACGTCGAAAAACATAATATAGGTGTCGTCTTCACTTCCCCAGCTACCATGGCTACGGTATCCGGCACGGTCACTGTTCCATATCATCGCTTTTCCACCCAACACCCATTTGGCGTTGCTGTCGCTGTATCCGCTTTCGGTAAGATTGACCATTTCGCCTTTTCCGTCGGCTTTCAGCAAAACGACGTCTTTATTGTTCCAGCCTCCTATGCCGATGAAGTCTGATAGAATCCATTTGCTGTCAGGGCTCCATTGGAACCATTGGTCACCGTCGGCATAAGAATATTGATATTTGGCATCCATCACTGTGCGTACAGCCTTGCTTTTCAGATTGATGACACGGATAGCGGTACGGTTTTCGAGGAAAGCAACCTCTTTACCGTCAGGACTGAATTGTGGTTGGAAAGAAGCCACTTTGGAGTTTGTCAAACGTTCTTCTTTCAATTCTGTGGCATAGGTGAATTGTTTCTCCTCTTTGCGTACGATGGTGGAAGTGTAAAGCTGCCACAATCCATCGCGTTCTGAAGAATAGACGAGTGTGCGTCCGTCGGGTGCGAAACTGATGTTACGTTCCTGATCGGGTGTGTTGGTGATTTGTTTGGTTGTTTTGTAGTCAATGGAGGTTACGTAAACATCACCGCGCATAATGAATGCAACTTCTTTTCCTTTGGGAGACACAGCGATATCGGTAGCTCCGTTGGATTTGATTTGGCGGATAATATCTTTGTCATTCTTGTCTGCCAGGATACTAATGTTCACCTTTTGGGGTTGTTTGCCCGGAACAAGTGTATAAATCTCACCGTCATAACCATAACAAAGCGTGCCTGTAGTTGAAATGCTTAGAAAGCGTACGGGATGCTTTGTGTGGAAAGTGATTTGTCGGGAAGTAGTGGCTCCGGGAGTACGTTGGAATATATTGAAGGACCCTTTCTCTTCACTTAAATAATAGAATGATTGACCATCAGGACTCCATACCGGTTCACGGTCTTCACCTCCGAAGGTTGTTTGTTTTTGATAAATAGGGGCTTTTCCGGGAGTGTATGTCCAGATGTCGCGGGCAATAGGGGATACCTGATGTTTACGCCAATAGTCTTCGTATCCTTTCTTGTCTTGATAGAGCATCACTCCCTCCTTATTGATAGAGATGCATTCCATTGGCATGGATGAGAACATAGTGGGGCGTCCTCCCGTCACGGGCACTTCGTATACTTGCTGGAACTGACCGGAAGGAAATCCGGCATCTTCGGCAGAGGGAGCAATGTTGGCTGTGAATAAAATGTGTTTGCTATCTTTGTAGGCAACGGGTTTCTCACTGCCCGAATGAGTGGTCAGTCGCTGGGGCGTTCCTCCTTCACTGGATACGACGAAAACGTCGAGACTTCCCATTCGGTCCGATGCAAAGGCAATCTGTTTGCTGTCGGGACTCCACACCGGTTCCGTATCAAAAGCCGGATTGGTAGTGATTTGTGTGGCACGTCCGCCGGTTGACGGTACCGTGTAGATGTCTCCTTTGTAGGTGAATGCAATGGTGGTTCCGTCTGGCGAAAGAGCGCAGTGGCGCATCCATAAAGGAGATTCTTGTGCAATGCTTGTCCCTGCTAGACAGATGACAAATGCACTTAGCAGTAGCTTTTTCATTTTTTCTAATCTAATTGTGTTAAGTTCTTTTTCGCGATTTAAGTTTTGGCCTTCCTACAAATCCTTCAGTAATACTTTACTTGCTTTTTTATAGTATTCTTCTCTGGATTCGGTCAGCACCTTCCATTCGTCGTTGAATTCTTCATCTTTGTCAATTTTGAAATTCTCGGAGCCGTATGTGTCCAAACGGTCTAGCAGGACAGCCACATTTAATTGATTGATATCCATTGAAGGCTGGTAACCGATTTCTTCACTTTTTTCGTCGGTAACCACCTCGTGAATCAATTCTATTTCCTGTAACTGATAAAGTACCTGGTTTGTCAGCCGGATAGGAATCTGGTGTTCTTCCGATATTTCTGCAGCCGTATAGGGCGGTTTGTTCTTTTCGAATCGTTTGGCTATGAGTGACATAATCAGGATGGATATAAAATCCCGGTATCGTCTGCTGATGTTACGGGTGTCCTGGTCAAAGCTGAAGCTGCGGATATTTTGTCCGGCATACGTCAGTTCGGCTCCAAACAAACAGATTGTCCAGGATATCTGCAACCAAAGCAGAAATAGGGGGAGTGCGGCAAAACTACCATAAATGGCATTGTACTTTGACACCCACAACTGGCTGTTGATGTACAGAAACTGAAAAGCCTGATAAGCGGACCCTGCCAGAATACCTGCAATGAGTGCATGCTTGAATTTCACTTTCGTATTCGGCATAAAGATATACAGTCCGGTGAACATCAGCCATGTCAGGACGAAAGGAATAAGCCGTATCATGAATTTCATGACAGGAGCGAGCAGAACGAAATCATCCATCTGTTTGAGAATGGTGCTCATAAACAGGGAAAGTCCTCCGGATACCACGATCAGAATCGGCATCAGCAGGAACATGGAGAAATAGTCCGTAATCTTGCGATACATGGATCGTGCTTTTTTCACTTCCCAGATACGGTTGAAGGTGATTTCAATATTACTGACCAGATTGATAACCGTCCATAACAACATCACCAAACCGACTCCAATGAAAATACCTCCTTTAGTCTGTGAAAGATAGGAATTGACAAATGAGAGAATGGCCTCCGTTGTTTCTATATTCCCTCCGAAGCCGTTGCGGAACTGATGTTCCATCAGGTTGTCAAATCCGAAACCGCGTGCTACGGCAAACAGAATGGCAAGTATCGGTACAATGGCAAGCAATGTGCTATATGTCAGTGCAGAAGCCTTATTGGCCATTTGGTCTTTGGTAAACCGGTTGATGCAAAGATAGACGGTCTTTATAATATTGTAGAGTGAGAACTTGGTCCGGGTCACTTCGTCTTCCGTAATGCGCCAGATGTCATACGTAAGAAACTTCCATATATCGGTGATTTTCTTCTTCATGGTTCTTCGCTGATTACTAATTGCAAGCAACTAATTACTGATTACAACAGCCTTGCTCGAACAGTCGATCCTCATCCATTAGTCATTTGTAATTAAATGGATAATTAAAAGAAAAAGCAGTCAGCCTATAAGCCGAGTTCTGTACCCCATATAATTTCCGATTATTAATCTTTAATTATATCAGGTGCCTGTCATTTATCTGAGTGGCGTGTCACCACGACACTTTAGCGGTCTACCCTCCGACATGGAGCGAGCAACTCTCATAACGCCGGTTTACATGACCTTACAACTCCTAAGACGTACAGCCCGCATGTCGCCATGCGACTGGTGGGCTCTTACCCCACCTTCTCACCCTTACCTCTCCCCGAAAGGAGCGGCGGTTATTTTCTTCTACGTTACTCTACCCTCGCGGACAGCTTTCTGTTAGGAAGTAGGATGCTCTATGTTGCCCGGACTTTCCTCCTGCACGAAACATGCACGCGACAGACCGGCCAACTGCTTTAGGCTGCAAAAATACGTCATTTATTTTGTTTTAGCCAAAGAAAGTGTCACAAATAGAAATAATTTCTAACTTTGCTATCATTAAAATGGATTTTAATGAAGAAGAATATCCTCCTTTTCTATTGTTTCCTGGCGATGACGGCAGCTAGCCTGAAAGCACAGGAAATACGCCCCATGCCTGCCGATTCGGCTTATGGGGTAGTACATATTTCAGTTTGCAATTTGCGCGAGGAAGGCAAATTTACTTCCGGTATGAGTACGCAGGCATTGTTGGGAATGCCGGTCAAGGTACTTCAGTATAACGGTTGGTACGAGATACAAACACCGGATGATTATACCGGATGGGTGCACCGGATGGTGATTACCCCCATGTCGAAAGAACGGTATGATGAATGGAACCGGGCGGAAAAGATAGTGGTTACCTCGCACTACGGATTTGCGTATGAAAAGCCGGATGAGAGTTCCCAACCCGTATCCGATGTTGTTGCGGGCAATCGTTTGAAGTGGGAGGGGAACAAAGGACATTTCTATCAAGTATCTTATCCCGACGGTCGGAAAGCATATCTTTCGAAATCCATTTCCCAACCGGAAACAAAATGGCGTGCTTCACTGAAACAAGATGTTGAAAGCATCATTGAAACCGCTTACTCAATGATAGGAATTCCTTATCTTTGGGCAGGAACCTCTTCCAAGGGAGTGGATTGTAGCGGACTGGTACGAACCGTACTTTTTATGCATGACATTATTATCCCTAGAGATGCCTCTCAGCAGGCCTATGTGGGCGAACATATCGATATTGCCCCTGACTTCTCTAATGTCAAACGGGGGGATCTGGTGTTTTTCGGCCGGAAAGCGACTGCGGAACGTAAAGAAAGTATTTCTCACGTCGGCATTTACCTCGGAAACAAGCAGTTTATCCACGCGTTGGGAGATGTGCACGTCAGCAGCATGAATCCTGCGGATCAAAACTATGATGAATTCAACACGAAGCGTTTACTTTTTGCTGTCCGTTTCTTACCTTATATAAATAAGGAGAAAGGAATGAATACCACAAATAAGAACCCCTTTTATAAATAAAAGAATGCAGAACAGGAGAGATTTTTTGAAAACGGCAGCTTTGGCTGCTTTTGGTTCGGGGTTAGTAGTCCGTCAGGCATTAGCCGGAGAATCGTCGCTTTCTACCATTCATATAAATAAGCTCGGTTTGGGAGGGAAGATGAAAATGACTTTTTTTCCTTATGAACTGAAGTTGAGGCACGTGTTTACAGTTGCCACTTATTCGCGTACAACAACTCCCGATGTGCAGGTAGAAATAGAATATGAAGGCGTGACGGGGTACGGAGAAGCCTCTATGCCTCCTTATTTGGGAGAAACAGTAGAGTCTGTGATGAATTTCCTGGGGAAAGTGAATCTGGAACAGTTTAGTGATCCTTTTCAGCTAGATGACATTTTGTCATACGTTGACAGCCTCTCACCAAAGGATACGGCAGCGAAAGCTGCGGTAGATATCGCCCTTCATGATCTGGTAGGGAAACTGTTGGGCGCTCCCTGGTATAAGATATGGGGATTGAACAAAGAAAAGACACCTTCCACTACCTTTACGATAGGTATCGATACACCGGATGTGGTACGGGCGAAAACAAAAGAGTGTGCCGATCAGTTTAATATATTAAAGGTGAAACTGGGACGGGACAATGATAAGGAGATGATTGAAACCATTCGTTCGGTAACAGACCTTCCGATAGCAATAGATGCCAATCAAGGATGGACAGACCGCCAATATGCGCTCGATATGATTCATTGGTTGAAAGAAAAAGGCGTTGTGATGATAGAACAGCCCATGCCTAAGGAGAAGCTAGAGGATATTGCCTGGATAACGCAACAGAGCCCGCTACCGATATTTGCGGATGAATCCTTGCAGCGTTTGGGAGATGTAGCCGCTTTGAAAGGTGCTTTCACGGGAATCAATATAAAGCTGATGAAGTGTACCGGTATGCGTGAAGCATGGAAGATGGTGACATTGGCTCATGCACTCGGCATGCGTGTGATGGTGGGCTGTATGACAGAGACTTCCTGTGCTATTTCTGCAGCTTCACAGTTCTCGCCATTAGTTGATTTTGCCGATCTGGATGGCAACCTGCTTATCTCTAATGATCGTTTTAAAGGGGTGGAAGTGGTGAAAGGAAAGATCACCCTGAATGACTTACCCGGAATCGGTGTCATGAAAATCTGACTTTACTGAATGAATGTCAGAGTGTTAAAGCCATCTGACATACAACGAATGTAAATTTGTCAGGTGTTGTCGTTAACCGCTGTTAAGCTCCAAATATTCTCTGTTAAAAGTGGACAAAAAAGAGTGACAAGTAGAATAAGTGAACGATATTTGTTATTATTTTAACGTCGTAAAAGTTAAAACAATGTCGAATATTAACATTTTAAAGAATTATAAATCATGAAACAAACAACAAAGAACATTCTGGGAGTAGGAGCAATCGTTCTTCTTAGCTCAGGAGTTGCAGGATTGACAACTTACAAACTGTTGCAATCTAACGAAGCTGCCAAAGAGACGTCTTTCAATGAGATGTTCAAGCAGAATCCCAATGTAAAATTGGCTGCTTTTGATGCTGTGAACGCCCAACCTGTTGATTTGACCCAGGCTGCTGAGAATTCGCTTCATGCTGTCGTACATATAAGGTCTACTCAAGAAGCTAAAACAAGAACTGTTCAGCAAGCGCCGGACATTTTCGATTTCTTTTTTGGTGATGGACGCGGACAGCAACGTCAGGTACAGTCTCAACCTCGTGTAGGTTTTGGTTCGGGAGTAATCATCTCGAAGGATGGATATATCGTAACGAACAATCACGTGATTGAAGGTGCGGATGAAATCAGTGTGAAACTGAATGATAACCGTGAATTTAAAGGACGCGTGATTGGTACTGACCCTAGCACCGACCTTGCGCTGGTGAAAATTGAGGGTGATGATTTTCCGACTATTCCGGTGGGAGACTCCGAAGCGTTGAAAGTAGGAGAGTGGGTATTGGCAGTAGGTAACCCGTTCAATTTGAACTCTACTGTAACTGCCGGTATCGTAAGTGCAAAAGCCCGTTCTCTGGGAGTATATAATGGTGGTATAGAATCATTCATCCAGACGGATGCTGCCATCAACCAGGGTAACAGTGGTGGTGCACTGGTAAATGCCAAAGGTGAATTGGTTGGTATCAATTCAGTGCTTTCTTCTCCGACAGGTGCTTATGCAGGATACGGTTTTGCTATCCCGACCAGCATTATGACGAAAGTAATTGCCGACCTGAAACAATACGGAACAGTACAACGTGCATTGCTCGGTATTCGTGGTGGCTCTATCGGTAGCAGTTTGATGGACGACCGTCAACCGATTGACAAATCCGGTAAGACTCTGGCAGATAAAGCTAAAGAACTGGGTGTTGTAGAAGGAGTATGGGTCTCTGAAATCGTAGAGAATGGTTCTGCTGCAGGAGCTGATATCAAAGTCGATGACGTAATTATCGGTGTGGATAATAAGAAAGTGTCCAATATGGCTGACTTGCAGGAAGCACTTGCTAAACATCGTCCGGGTGATAAGGTGAAAGTGAAACTGATGCGCGATAAGAAGGAAAAGACCGTTGAAGTAACGTTGAAGAACGAGCAAGGTACTACCAAGATTGTGAAGGATGCAGGTATGGAAATCCTGGGAGCTGCTTTCAAAGAGTTGCCGGATGACTTGAAGAAGCAATTGAATCTGGGCTACGGTCTGCAAGTGACAGGAGTTTCCTCCGGTAAGATGTCGGATGCGGGAGTTCGTAAAGGCTTCATTATCCTGAAAGCTAATGACCAGCCGATGCGCAAAGTCAGCGATCTGGAAGAAGTGATGAAAGCTGCTGTTAAGTCTCCGAATCAGGTATTGTTCCTGACTGGTGTATTCCCATCAGGTAAACGCGGATATTTCGCTGTCGATCTGACTCAAGAGTAATATATAAAATAAGGTAAGAAGATCACAGGATAAGCTAATGAAATAGAAAAAGGATGCCGCCAATCAACTTGTCGGCATCTCTTTTTGTTTTATTAGATGAAAAATATAGTGTAAAAGTTACTTAATTTTGTATGTTAACAAATTATTTGTCGTAACTTTGCACTCCAAATCTGTTTTTAAAGAATGAGACAACTAAAGATTACCAAAAGTATCACTAACAGAGAGAGCGCTTCTCTTGATAAGTATTTGCAGGAAATCGGCCGTGAAGACCTGATTACTGTCGAGGAAGAAGTGGAACTCGCTCAACGCATTCGTAAGGGTGACCGTGTAGCATTGGAAAAATTGACACGTGCCAATCTTCGTTTCGTCGTATCTGTGGCTAAACAGTACCAAAACCAAGGTTTGAGTTTGCCTGACTTGATTAATGAAGGCAATTTAGGACTGATTAAGGCTGCCGAGAAATTTGATGAAACACGTGGATTTAAGTTCATTAGCTACGCTGTATGGTGGATTCGCCAGTCTATTCTGCAAGCATTGGCAGAGCAGTCGCGTATTGTTCGTCTCCCGTTGAATCAGGTAGGTTCGCTGAATAAGATCAGCAAAGCCTTCTCGAAGTTTGAACAGGAAAACGAGCGGCGCCCGTCTCCCGAGGAGTTGGCAGACGAACTGGAAATTCCGGTTGATAAAATCTCTGATACGCTGAAGGTATCCGGCCGTCATATTTCGGTGGATGCGCCTTTTGTGGAAGGGGAGGACAACAGCCTGTTGGATGTGTTGGTTAACGATGATTCGCCAATGGCGGACCGCTCTCTGGTTAATGAGTCTCTTGCGAGGGAAATTGATAGAGCTCTTTCTACGTTAACCGATAGAGAAAAAGAAATCATTCAGATGTTTTTCGGTATCGGACAGCAAGAAATGACATTGGAAGAAATCGGCGATAAATTTGGCCTCACACGTGAGCGCGTTCGTCAGATTAAAGAAAAAGCAATTAGAAGACTTAGACAAAGTAATCGTAGTAAATTGCTCAAATCTTACTTGGGATAAGTAAGGAATATCAGTTTCTGAAAGAAAAAAGAATTTGAGTCGCATAAGTCGCACTTTTCATATAGAAGAATGTACTTATGCGACTTTTTACATAAGCCCCATTCTATAATTCAATCTTATACTATGCGAGTTTAATGAAAAGGTCAGTTTTAATATCATTGGTTCTTATTGCTTTGGGAGCTGGGATGGTGGCATATGCAAAATGTGCGGCATCCTCTTCTGATTCGGTGCCTGCTAAAGTAGAGCAGCGTTTGCGGGAGAAAGCACAGGCGGGAAAGGCTTATTGTGATAAGAACGGATATAATACGAATTATTGCTTTCTGGTAGATTTCAGTATTCATTCTGGTAAGAGGCGTTTCTTTGTATGGGACTTCAAGGGAGATTCCGTGAAATATGCCAGTCTCTGTGCTCATGGATATGGGAAAAATAGCACTGTGTCCAAGCCTGTATTCAGCAATGTGGAAGGTAGCTATTGCTCTTCGTTGGGGAAATACAAGGTGGGTATCCGGTCGTATAGCAAGTGGGGAATCAATATTCATTATAAATTACATGGATTGGAAGCGACGAATAATAATGCTTTCAAGCGGTATATCGTGTTGCATTCTTATACTCCATTGCCGGAAACAGAGGTATATCCTTTGCATCTTCCGTTAGGAATCAGTCAGGGGTGTCCTGTAATATCTGATGAAGTGATGAGGAAAGTTGACGGGTTGCTCAAAGCGGAGAAGAAACCACTCCTGTTATGGGTCTATGACTAAGAAATGCTATTTATTTGAGATAAATAGAGGTAATCTCCTCTTTTTTGTTACCTTTGCAAGGTTAAAAATTATATGATATGAAATACGTAAAAATACTATTTGCAATTGCACTTGTGTTTACCATGTGCTCCGCTTTTTCCTTGAAAAAAGACCACTCTAAACCAGTTTATGCTTTTGGAATTTCTGCTTCATTTACGGATACAGTAGTCTATTTCACGGACATTCAGATATTAGATAGTGCGAAGGTCAGCAAGGAAGGTTTCTTGTCTCACCGTGAGTTATATAGTTATCAGTTGAAGAATTATCTGGAGGATAATCAGTTGCAGCAGAATAGTACATGTATGATTTACTTCTCGGAAAACAAGAAGAAATTAGAGAAAGAAGCAACGAAGATTCTGAATAAATACAAGAAGAATAATAGAATGACGGTGTCGCGGATTGATTCCGATAAATTCCATTTTACGAAACCGGAAGAGTAATAAGCAATAGTTGAATTGTTAATATAATAAGAGATGCAGTTTTGCATCTCTTATTTTTTTATCTTTGCCTCGTCATTAATAAAAAATATTATGAGAAAGATTAAAATATTATCCCTTTTGTTCTGTGTTGCAATGTTGGTGGCAGCTTGTCACGATGATGAAGAAGGTCCTATTACACCTCAACCACGTGAACAGGTGGGGCGTACTGTGTTGATATATATTGTAGGTGATAATGGGAACAACGAACTGTCTACTCTCTTTAAAAATAATTTTAGAGACATGAAAAAGGGGATGGAAGAGGTTGACTATTCCAAATGCAACTTAGTGGTTTATAGCGAAATGGTTGATGATGTTCCCCATCTTATTTCATTAAAAAATCAGAATGGTGAAGTAGTGGCAGATACCCTTTTTACTTATGCTGAGCAAAATCCTTTAGATAAGAATGTGATGTCTGCTGTTATTTCTCAAACAGTTAGTTACTTCCCTGCAGATAGTTATGGCTTTGTTTTTCTATCTCATAGTTCTTCATGGGTGCCGGCTACTAAAGATGCAAACTCTCGCTCAATCGGATATTATCGTCTAACCCAAATGAATATCCCGGATTTTCATGAAGTGTTATTGTCTTCTTTTCCTAAACCTCTGAAATTTATCTTATTTGATTCGTGTTCTATGCAGGCTGTTGAAGTAGCTTATGAGTTACGCGATTGTGCAGAATATTTTATTGGTTCACCTACTGAAATACCAGGGCCTGGAGCACCTTATAGTGCGGTTGTTCCGGAAATGTTTACTGAAAATAATTTACCCATTAATATCGCAAATGCTTATTTTGATTATTATGAAAGATATTATACAGGTGAAATACCATGGAGTGATGCTAACTGGACAGGTGGAGTTGCTATTTCTGTGATTAATAGTACTGCTTTAGACAATTTCGCTATGGTTACTAAAACTATTATTCCTAAGTATATCAAAGATGAAAGCGTGGTAGATCGTAATGGTATATTGCTTTATGATTTTAATAATCATGCCAATTATGATTTTGATAATTTAATTCAGACTTTGACGGGAGGAAAAGATAATACAGATTATCAGTTATGGCGTCAATCCTTCGTTGAGACTGTTATATATTCTAAGACTACCTCAAAAAATTATTCGGGAATAACCAAGAATATGTTTTCTATGGAAAAAGCAGAAGGACTTTCTACATACATTCCTAATGGAACGCATAGTTCTGCAATGAATAATTTTTATCGAACATTACAATGGTATTCCGCTGCCGGATGGAATGAAACTGGTTGGTAAATGCGAGAGGGAGTTTTCCAAATACCAACGCACGCAGGAGCCACCCTTGCAAAAATAAAGTCATGAATAGTGGAACAGGTACAAAGGGGACAGTGGGGACACCGCATAATATTCTCACACACACACATGCGCGCGTATAATAAGGTAGAAAATAATGAAACGATGGGGGAAGAAGGGGATGGCGGTGAAGAATGAGTGTTACCGGGTAGTGAACCGCAATATCTCATTGTTTTTTTCTCCGAAGCTGACTGGCTGAACTGGTGAGCGTCTTATGAACCACGGAAGTCCTGTAAATGTCCGCAAATAGAGTGATCTTTATTTTGAGGAATAATATCCACAGGTGTTCTGCAAACATCGACGTTAACGGAATAGGGCTTATCTGTAAAGCCGGAGCGGACACTTCTACTGCCCATGTCACGCATATTCTGCCGTTCCTTCTTCCTGTAGACATTAGTTATCGTATGAATGTTGATGAGAATTTCTTCTTTGACAAGTAGAGAGCAGAATTGGTCTGTACATAGGTATGGTAGCTGGTGGCTGCCATGAGGTGAAGGAAGATATGTACCCCTCCTGACTTCTGACCCAATGCGGAATGTTTATCAATGTAGCTAGTCAGGGAGCATATATATGTACGCGTGTGTGTGATGGTGCCTCGAAAAAGTGTCCCTACTGTCCCCGCTTGTTATTAACAATGCGGTGATTTGGCAATGCTAAAGCGGTGCTTTACGAGTGCTAAAGCATAGCTTTAGCACTCGTAAAACATAGCTCTTCTAAGGCTTTCCTAATGCATCTGGTATTACTCTCATTTCCTCGTCTATTTCTACGCCCTTCTAATCCTATCAAAAAAATATGTTCTACAACATCGTTATGCATCAGCACTTTAGCAAATGTATTCAAAAATAATTAGAAAAAATAGTTT